>NZ_QWLB01000026.1 GCF_003574355.1 Meiothermus granaticius NBRC 107808
GGCTTGGGCCCAGCGTAGGAACCAGCAAAGGGTCGTTATCCAGTGGCGTTTCACCGCCGCCGACGCGCGCATCAAGCTGGCCCACCTGTACCCCAGAAGGAGTGGCGATGATTAACTTACCAGAGCACTAGAGCCATGAAACGCTACCTGGGACGGTAGCGCACCTGTCCTACCGCCAGGGCTGCCCCAAGCGCACTTGGCGGCCTGGGCTGGACGGAAGACCTGGCAAGCTGGAAAGGGGATACCATAGGGGCATGAAGCGTGGGAACCGCGAAAGCCCCAAACAAAAAACTTACGGCCCTGACCCAACCTCATGGGCAGATGATTTCATTGTTCTCGAGCCTGCTAACCCCAAGAAACGACCATTCCCCCCACAAGTCAAGCTTAAGGGTAAGAAAAGCTCCCTCGAGCACGTCCAAGAGCAGCGCAGGTGAACGGATCATCTTGGGTACGGGCCAGATTCATACCCAAATTTGCCTTACAGCCTTCAACCGAGCCGGGTTGGGGCGTTAAAAGCGAATGCTCCCAGTGCTCTCGCCATAGCGGCGCAGCACCAAATCAATGACCCATCCGGTGGCGGCCACATAGAGCCAAATGGGTACCGTCCAGCGAGCCCAGGGCTTGTGGATGTTAAAGCGACCTTTGACCGCATTGTAGATGAGCCAGATCACCAGCGGGCCATTAATTGCAGCCAACAGGGTATGGCTGATGAGCAGAGCATAATAGGCTCCGCGCCACTCCTCCGGCCCCACGTAGCGGGTGGTTCCGTAAAGGCCCCACTTGAGCAGGTAAAACACCAGAAATAACGCCGCCAGAGCGGTCGCGGTGAGCATGATCCGGGGATGCCATACGCGGTCGCCCCGGCGAATGAAGATGACCCCGATGATGACCGCAATTCCTGAAAGCGCGATGAGTGCAGCCGCGATGTCGCCCAAGGTTTGCCCCATACCCTAATAGCTCCCTCCAATCCCCGAGACTACAGCAGCCTTTCGGGACATTTATCCCTTAAAACTCCTCGCCCAACTTCTCGGCCAGGCGACGCACCCGCTCTTCTCTCGAGGTGCGGGCATAGCTATACCCCAGCAAGTAAGCGCGTTCGGCCTCGCGCTTTTGTCCGATCTTGCGTTGTACCTGAGCCAGCCGGAGATAAGCCAGAGCCATCATTCCATCGCGTTCCTTGCCCGGTGCGACCGCCTCGAGGAGCGCAATGGCTTCTTGAAACCCACGGGTGGCCTGCTCCGGGGGGAGGTCTCGAGAGTCGCGGATCAGGATGGCGGCTTGGTCGAGCAGGCGTTGCACAAAGGCCAGTATATCGGCCCGATGATTCTTGTGGACCTTCTACAGGATAGGGATAATCGAGAACGTGACGCCTTTGGAAGCCTTTGAACTGCTGGATCTGCGGGTGGGGAGGGTGCTGCGGGCTGAGCCCAACCCCAAGGCCCGTAAGCCAGCCTATAAGCTCTGGCTGGATCTGGGGCCTTTGGGACTGCGCCAGAGCAGCGCCCAGCTTACCGAGCTGTATACCCCTGAAGCCCTGGTGGGGCGGTTGGTGGTTTGCGCGGTCAACCTGGGGGAGCGCAACATCGCCGGGTTCACCTCGCAGGTGCTGGTGCTGGGCCTTCCCGACCAGGAAGGGCGGGTGGTTTTGCTCTCGGTGGAGCGGGAGGTGCCCCTAGGCGGACGGGTGTATTAGGGAGACATTTGCCTCTGGTTGGCCGGCGGGCAGAGGGTTACCCTCCAGTTTGAGGTGGTGCCTATGACGGTTCGAGAGTACATGACGCCCAATCCGGTCACCGTCTCCCCCCAGACCCCGGTTTCCGAAGCGGCAGAGCGGATGAAGCGGGGGCAGTTCCGCCGCCTTCCGGTGATGCAGGGGGATGAGTTGGTGGGTATCGTGACCGACCGCGACCTCAAAGAGGCCATGCCTTCCGATGCCACCGCCCTTTCGATTTGGGAGATCGGTTATCTGATTGCCCGGCTCACCGTAGGAGAGATCATGACCAAGCAGCCGCTCACGGTAGTGGATACCCTGCCGCTCCAGGCTGCGGCCAAAATTCTGCTCGAGGCCAAGGTGGGCGGCTTGCCGGTGATGCACGGGGGTAAGCTGGTAGGGGTGATCACGGTTACCGATGTGCTGCGGGCATTTCTCGAGCGTGAAGCCGAACTGCTGGTAGGGGCCGAGGAAACTAGCGCCGAAGCGTCCGCGGGGCCTCGATAAGCTGTTCCGCGCTCCAGGTGTTGGCGATCTGGGCTGGCCGCAGGCCGCCCTTGTTGGCGAACAAAAGGCCATAGTGGATGTCGGCCAGCCCCCCTACGCTGTGGGCATCGGGGCCCAGCGAGAAGTGCAGCCGGTCGCGCCACTGCAAGAGCAATCGCCAATCAAGATCAAGGCGGTAGGGGTTGCAGTTAAACTCCACGAGTTTGCCCTGCCGAGCGGCCTGCTCGAGGATGGCTTCCCAGTCGGCATCGACCCCTTTGCGCCGCAGCAATAAGCGCCCGCTGGGATGACCCAGGATGGTCAGATAGGGGTTTTCCAGCGCCCGTAGGAAGCGCTCGGTCTGGTCTTGGCGGGAGAGGTTGAAGCCGGAGTGCAGGCTGCCGATGATCACCTCGAAGCGGGCCAGCACCTCCGGGGGGTAGTCGAGCGAGCCGTCGGGGAGGATGTCTGACTCAATGCCCTTGAGAATGCGAAAAGGGGCCAGCTCGGCGTTGAGCGCGTCTACCTCAGCCCATTGGCGCTCGAGGTCAGAGAGCTTCAGCCCACCGGCATAGGCTGCGGTTTGGGAATGGTCGGAGAGCACCATGTAGGCGTACCCGGCAGCGATGGCCGCCTCGGCCATCTCCCGCAGGGTGCCGCTGGCGTCGGAGTAGGTGGTGTGCAGGTGAATGAGCCCGCGCAACTGCTCAGGCCGTAAGCCCTCCTCCGGGGGGTTCAGGCCGATATGCTCGGGCTCGCGCCAGTAGGGGGGCACATAGGGAGCCCCAGCCGCGGCAAACACCGCGTCCTCGCTGCGCTGCGCGGCCAGGGGATACCCGCCGGCCAACAGCCAGGGGCTCGAGCCGGTCGCCTGAAACAACACTGTACCGAAGTTTTCCGCGCTGGCACAAAAGACCCGCAGCGGCAACCCCTCTAACTGGCCTAGAACCCGGTCTGGCTCGAGCTTTTGGGCGTGCTCCCCGATCGCGGCAGCGACCTGCTGGGGACTGGCCAGGGCGACCATATCCAAGTTCCCCACCGTTTCTAACCCGCGCCGCACGCTTCCAGCCAGCTCCGCCCGAATTCCAGCCCGGGTCAGGTCCTCCAGCAGCAGTTTGCCCGCGGCAACCCCTACGGGCAACAAAACCCGGCGCAGGTTGCTCAAGGCGAAGCGAGCCGCCTCCAGCAGGCTGGCCTCGCTCTTGGCCCCGAAGCTGGGCAGACTGCGAATCTTGCCCTCCTCGGCCCAGCGAATTACCTCCTCGAGGCTGTCCATCCCATGTTCCCACAGCGCCCGGATGCGCTTGGGGCCCAGCCCCTGTACCCGAAATAGCTCGAGCACCCCTGGGGGGATCTGGGCCTCGAGCTCGCCCAGGTAGGCAAACTCCCCGGTTTGGACGATCTCGGTTAAAACCGGGGCCAACCCCGGGCCAACCCCCGGCACCCCCCGAAAACCGTTGGCTGCGAGCTCGTCTAGGCTTTGCTCTATGCGCTCGAGGTTGCGTGCGGCTTTACGGTAGGCCCCCGCCCGAAACTCCCCCTCCCCAAGCACCTCCATCAAATCGGCGGCGTACTCCAGCAGCCCGGCCAGCTCTTTGCGCTCCATAGGGATAGCCTAAAGTCAAACCCCCAAACCTTGAAGGCGTGGGGCTAAAGCGGATAGGCTATGGCGTTCCCTGCGCGAAAAACCACCGCTTCGGTATAGCCGGCGGCTTTGAGCAGGGCGGCCGCCTCGGCGAAGCGATGGCCCACCTCCTCGGGGTGATGCGCGTCTGAGCCCAAGACCACAGGGATTCCCAGCGCATGGGCTCGAGCCAACAGGGCTGGGCTTGGGTAAAGCTCGCCGATGGGTTTACGCCAGCCAGCCGTGTTCACGTCGAGCGCCAGCCCCTCTCCGGCGATGATCTGTAGGGCCTCTTCGGCCAGATCCAGATAGCCCTCTGCCGGCAGGTGACCGAACTTTTTGGGTAGGTCCAGATGCCCGATGCTGTGGAATAGCCCGCTCCGGGCGGCCTGGCCGATCAGTCCAAAATACTCGGCATAAACCTCGCGCAGCTCGCGGGCCTCGAACTCGGCTGCAAACGCTGGGTTATCGAAGGGCCAGGCCCCGATATAGTGCACCGAGCCGATCACGTAGTCATAGGGATAGCCGGCAATCAGCCTGCGGACATAGGATTCAGTGCCGGGATGAAAATCGGCCTCGAGCCCGATCCCCACGTAGAACCCCCCGGCTTTGGCCCGGGTCTGCTCGAGCAGGGCCTGATACAGGGGCAGTTCCTCGCGGCGCATTCGCACCTCGGGGTCAAACCAGTCAGGCATGGGGCTATGGTCGGTGATGACGATGCCCTGGAGGCCGCGCTCCTGTGCGGCGTTCAGGTAGTCCTGGGGGGCTCCAACCGCGTGGCGACACAGGGGGGTATGCATGTGGGAGTCGTACATCCTGGCTCCAGGCTAAGGGTTCGGGGCCCAAGGCTCAACCCTGATTCCCGGCTCGGCTAATGCTTCCCGTAGGGCTCGTAGCCCGCCCGCACAAAATACAACCCTTGCGGAGGGGCGGTAGGCCCGGCCTGGCTACGGTTTCCGCTGTGAAGCAGGGCGGCGATGCTGCTGGAATCCCGCTTGCCCAGCCCAACCTCGACCAAGGTCCCGACCATGCTGCGCACCTGCCCGCGCACGAACCCCGAGCCGATAAACTCCATCCAGATTTCGCGTCCGGAGTCGGTAGGGCGCACCTCGAGGTGCGCTCGGTAAACCTCACGTAGGGTGCTGCGTTCTTCCTTGATGGCAAACGCCCCGAAGTCGTGCAGGCCCACCAAATCTTCCAAGGCATGGCGCATGGGCACCAGGTTGAGCGCCTGGGGGATCCACCAAACCCGGTTGCGCTCCAGGGCCGGGGGAAAGGTGCGCTGGAGGATGCGGTAGCGGTACTCCCGCCAAAAGCAGCTTTTGCGGGCATGGAACCCTGGGTCAACCTCCTCGGCCGACAGCGCCCGCAGGTCAGGGGGCAGGAGGCCGTTGAGGGCGAAGGGAATTTTGGCGGCGGGGATCGGGTCTTGGGTATCGTAGTGAACGGGCATGGCCAGGGCGTGAACCCCGGTATCGGTGCGTCCGCAGGCCACGATTTTGGGCAGAGCCCCCGGAATCTGCGCCAGGGCGGCCTCGAGCTCCCCCTGCACGGTGCGCTCTCCCTGGGCCTGGGTTTGTAGGCCTGCGAAATGGGTCCCGTCAAATTCAATCGTGAGCTTGATGCGTCGCATGGTGGGGCTGAGGGTCGGAGCGGGGCCGATCTGTCCGCGAACGGTTCTAGGCCGAAAAGCCGGTTGGAACCTAGCCTACCAGGAAACAAGACCAGGGCCGATACCGGCCCTGGTTCAGGCTATCAAATGCGGCTGGAGGTGCCTAGGGGTTTCCCCAGTGCCACACCACCTTTTGCCGCCAGTCCCCTCGAGCCCCCTTGGGCCAAGGAACCGCTGGACGCCCCACATAGACGAAGCCCAGCAGCTTGGTGGGGGGTTCCCAGCCCACGAAGCGGGCGGTGTTGGGGTGGGTCACCGGCATCCCCGAGGCCCAGAAAGCGCTCAGGCCCAGGCTTGCCGCCACCAACTGGGCTCCATATACCGCGGCCCCCACCGCCGCCACCTCTTCCCACTCCGGATGCCGCCCCCCGGGCTGCATTCCGATGGCAATCCATACCGGGGCCAGCCAGACCCGCTTGCGCTGCTCCTCTTCGGCCTGGGGATTGTACTTTTCCTTTGCGACCCCCAGCCGATAGGACCGGGCGAAGGTTTCGCCCAGCGCCTTGCGGGAATCCTCGGCATACACCGCGAAACGCCAGGGCTCGCTGGCGCCATGATTGGGGGCCCAGTTGGCCGCCTCGAGCATCTGTTCGATCTGCTCCCGGGGGATGGGATCGGGCTTAAGCAAGCTCTGTTTAAGGCTGCGGCGATGAGCAATGAGGCTGAGCAGTTCTGGAGTCGAGCAGGTGAGCATGGAGCCTCCGCAAGATAGAGGGGATGGATTGGGCTCAAACCCGGGGTTTCTTTGAGCCCTAGTGGCTGCCGACGACCACGGCCAGAGCAGCCAACCCGTCCACTCTAGCATGGGGACGGCACTCCATAGGAGATTCTCAACCGCCGCGCAGCAAGGCTGGTTTAGACCACACCCAGCGGCTTAAACTCCTGCCCCAGCACCTGTTTGGCATCCGCCTGAATCCAGCCCAGCGCGGCGCTGTAGACGTTCCTAAAATCGGTCTGGTATCTGAGGTCGCCGTCATCAAGATCCTCGAGGTTCGGCTCCCCCCCATACATTCCGCCTTTGATCCCGCCCCCCAGCACCAGCATCAGCCCACCTTTGCCGTGATCGGTGCCGTGCGAGGCGTTCTCCTGGACCCGCCGCCCAAACTCGCTGAAGGCCAGGATCAGCACGTCTTTGTCGCGGCCTATTGCCTTCATGTCCGCCCGGAAGGCACTCAGGGCTTGGCTCAGATACCCCAACAGCTCCCCCTGACGGGGCAACTGGGCCGCGTGGGTGTCCCAGCCCCCTACGGTGGTGTAATACACCGAGGAGCCCAGACCCCCTGCGATCATCCGGGCCACATCGGCCAAGTTTTTGCCAAAGGGGTGGTTGGGATACTGGGCCTTGGTGCTGTAGGTCCGGATCTGACCGATTTTATCCAGGGCCCCGCGCAGGCTGAGCATGGCCTGGCGCACCTCTTCAGCCTGGCCTTGGCGTTGGGTGTGCATCTCGGCTTCGAGCGCGGCCTCGAGGGGTTTGGGCATTCGCAGGGTAAAGCCATCCACGCTGCTGACGGCTGGGGCGCTGCGCTCATGGCCCTGCAGGGCTTGGGGGGTGGCCCCGCCTATAAAGGTGTCACAGAAAGGATCGTCTTGGCCGTCGCCCCAGCGTCCCAACCAACCGGTTCGCTCACGGCGGGTGGGATCCGCGGTGTGCCAGATGGAGGTGGAGATGAAGTGGCTGCGGTTGGGGTTGGGGTAGCCGACCTGGGGGATCAGGGCTAATTCCCCAGCGTCCCACATGGCCATTAGGGGGCGAAGCTGGGGATGGAGCCCCAGCCGGGCCCCGTTTTGCCCCAAATCCAGCACCTGCTCGCGTGAAATGGCGATGCTGGGTCGATTGCGATAGTAGAGGTCATTGCGGAAGGGGATGAGGGTGTTGAGCTGGTCATTTCCGCCAAACAGATTGACCACCACCAGGATTTTCTCCCTGGACTGAGCGGCTAGGGCCGTGCGGGAGAGCAGCGAGGGGGCCGCTTGTCCTAGGGCCAGGGTGAGCAGGGATTTTTTGATGAAGTCGCGTCGGTCCATGGAATTCTCCAAACTTTGCCTTGGGGCTCGAGCCCCTACAACAGCTGAGCCTCGGGTTTGACCAGCGAGAGTGGGCCGGTAGCACCATCCATGAAGACCTCGAGGTTGAGGCTGGGTTCCTGCCCGGCCAAAGCCGCCACCAGGTTGAGCCGGGCCAGGAGCGGCGACTCCGCCAGCCAACTCATCCCGCCATCCCAACCCTTCACGGTGGGGGGATCGAAGGGAACCTGCCCCATGGTGGCCAACAGTCCGAGCAATCGGCCCGAGGCTTTGCCGTCGTCTTTGCCGATGAGGGGCCGGGTCTGCCCGGCCGCATAGAGCAGCCCGACCACGTACTCGAGCGGACTCTTGACGATCGAGGCCCGGTGTGCTGGAGCGTAGAACTCCGGATGGGTGAAGAGCCAGCGCAAAAACTCCCGGGTTCCGCTGCTCTGGAGCACCTTAGCCCCCTCGCTCACCAAGGGCGCGGGGGGCTGGGGATCAAGGTAATAAGCCAGCAACTTGCGTCCGATAAAGGCATAGGTCTGTGGGTGGCGGGTCAGAATCTCCAGCACCTCGTCGCCGCTCTCAACCGGCTGCCCTAGGAAGCTTTTGGAGCCGGTGTCGTGCCAGTTTTTGCGGAAGAAGAACTCGAAAGCCTCGTTGGGATCACGCATCTTGCCGCCCTTGCCGCTGGGCAGCCGCACGGTCCAGCCGGTGAAGGCCCGGGCCGATTCCTGCACGTCCTTCTCGCTGTAGAACCCCGGCCCCAGGGTGTACAACTCCATCAGCTCTCGAGCCCAGTTTTCGTTGGGGTGTTCCTTGCGGCTCTCGGCGTTGTTGAGGTAGAGCAGCATCATGGGGTTATGGGCCACCGCCTTCAGCAGCTCCCCCAAGGGGCCGTATCCCTGGGTACGGAAGGTGGCGAACTGCGCCCAGACATCGCTGCCCTGGGCCCCCATGGTCTCGCGGAACTCTGAGGTGAAGTGGCCATGCCAAAACAACACCAGCCGTTCGGCGGCGGGGGTAGGGGTGTTGAGCCAGTGGGTGAGCCAGAGCTGGGTGAGCTGGCGCTGCTGCTCCCCGCGCTCACTGCTCGAGACCTCGGTTTTGAAAGCGGGGGCGGGGGTGGGGTCTTGCAGCAGCGAGTCCACCGCCGCCTCGAGGCCCAGCTCGCTGAGCCGACGGGCTTCTTCTGCTCGCCCTCGAGCAGCAGCGCGCCGCAGCAGGTGGACGGCGTCGGGGTAGCTCAGGGGCTTAGCCATAGGGGTGCCGGATTCCTTTCATGACGCTCAAGATGGAGCAAGTCACTGAAACAGATACCGGCCCTACCTGAAACCAATCTTAAGCTTAAATCGGCTTCCGCCGGAGAATGGCGAGGGTTGGGGAGGGCGGCTCAAGCCGACCGGCGCTCGCTGTGGGCTTGGGGCCGGTACCACTGGGCCTCGAGCCACTCGGGCAACTCCCCGATGGAGCGGAGCTGGGTATAGGCCTTAGGCCGGAGGTTTTCCAGCTGGACGTGCTCGTAGGCCCAGAGCTGGGGCGAGGGGATGTGGACCGCCTGGGCCCCTAGCTCGAGCGGCGGCAGGATGTCTGAGCGCAGGCTGTTGCCCACCATGACAAACTGTTCGGGGCGGATGCCGCAGCGCCGCAGAATCTTGCCGTAGGTATGGGTGTTTTTCTCGCTCACCACCTCGATGTGGCGGAAGTACTGGGCCAGGCCCGAACGCAGAATTTTGCTCTCTTGATCGAAGAGATCCCCCTTGGTGATGAGCAGCAGGGGGTAATCCCCTGAGAGCTCGTCCAGCACGGCCTCCACCTCGGGCAGCACCTCCACCGGGGCCCCGAGCATCTCCTTGGCCAGCTCGAGCAGGGCGTGGATGTCCTGGGCCGAGATTCGCCCACCGGTGAGCTGGATCGCGGTCTCAACCATCGAGAGGGCAAAGCTCTTGACCCCATAGCCATAGTGGGGCAGGTTGCTGACCTCGGTTTCGTACAGGTGGTTGCCGTCGTAGGTGTCTCCCAGATAGGCCTGCATCAGGGCTTTGAACCGCTCCTGGGCCGCGCAGAAGTGGGTCTCGTTGTGCCAGAGGGTGTCGTCGGCGTCGAAGGCGATGAACTCGAGCATGGCTGCACCAACCTTGAGCTCGAGTGTAGGACGAATGTCCCTACCCCCTCGGGTTATCTGACCCAGGGAGGTTAGGGGGTTTCCAGCACCCGCCACAGGTACCAGGCGGCGTGGCTACGGTGGGGTTGAAAGCGTTCCCCCAGGGCCTCGAGGCCCTGCCGGTCTAAGGGACCATAGAGCCGCTCCGCGCCTTTGCGCACGCCCAAGTCCAGGATGGGCCAGACATCGGGGCGACCCAGACCAAACATCAGATACATCTGCGCGGTCCACACCCCAATTCCCTTGACCTGGATCAGCCGCGCGACGATCTCCCCATCGGGGAGCCCTTCCAGCCCCTCGAGCCCGCCCCTTAGGGCAAAATGCGAGAGATCCCGGATGTAGGCGGCTTTGGCTTTGGATAGGCCCAGGGCCTGGAGTTCTTGGCCCTCGGCCACCCCAAGCACCTCGGGCTGGAGGGGAAAGCGGGCCTCGAGGCGCCGCCAGATGGTCTCGGCGGCTTTCCCGGAAAGCTGCTGCCCCACAATGGAGCTCACCAAGGTGCGAAAGGCCGGCTGGATTTTCACCGGGTTGGGGTGGAAGGGGGCTGGGCCGTGGAGGGCACGCAGGGTTTGCATGTGCGGGTCGCTGAAGATCACTCCACCCCCGGAGGCGGGGCTTTGGGCCTTTGGCTTGGGAGGTTTCATGAGAGGAAAGCTGGCTCCTATGAAGAGGGAAGCGCGACCCACTCCCCGCTGCGCATGATCGGCTCGGATCGTCCATCGGAGGAGATTCCATCCACCTCCACCTGGTCTGAACCGATCATCCAGTCCACATGGATCAGGCTTTGGTTGTAGCCCCGGGCCCGGCGCTCGGCCTCGCTGGCGCCCTCAAAGCCCTCGAGGTTTTCCACATAGGCCCGACCCAAGGCGATGTGGCTGGCGGCGTTCTCGTCGAGGAGGCTGTTGTAGAAGAGGATCCCGGTCTGGGCTACCGGGGAGCTGTGGGGTACCAGGGCCACCTCGCCCAATCGGCGGGCCCCCTCATCGGTCTCGAGCAGCTTCTCCAGCACCTCCTGCCCCTGCCGGGCCTGGACCTCTACGGCCTGCCCTGCCTCGAAGCGCACCCGGATGCCCTCGAGCACCTGCCCCCGCAGCGAGAGGGGCTTGGTCGCGCTGACCCACCCTTCCACCCGCTCACGGTGGGGCATGGTGAAGACCTCCTCGGTGGGCAGGTTGGGCAGGCAGCGCACCCCATTCTTGGCCACCCCGCTGCCTCCAGCCCACAGGTGCCCCTCCGCCAGCCCCACCTGTAGGTCGGTTCCCGGCCCGCGGAAATGCAGGGCGGCGTAGCGCTTGGCATTGAGCCACCGTATGCGGGTTTGCAGCTCGGCGTCGTGAGCCTGCCAGGCTGCGATGGGGTCGGCGGTGTTGATCCTCGAGGTTTGGAAGATAGCCTCCCATAGGCGTTCCATGGCCTGAACCTCGTCCAGCTGGGGGAACACCAGCTTGGCCCACTCGGGCGAGGCATGAGACACGATGGACCAGTTCACCGCAAAGCCCGAGATCAGCTCGGAGATACGGTGGCCAGCCTGGGCCTGGGCCCGGCTATGGATGGCGATTTTTTCGGGATCCACGTCTTTGAGCAAGGCGGGATTATCGCCATAGATGGCCAGCCGTGCCGCGCCTTCTTGGTGGGCCCGGGCGATGGCGTCCATGTACCATCCTGGGGCGTACTCGAGCGCCCTCTGAGAGCCGTAGCGATACCGGGCCAACACATTTTGCTCATCCCCGTACATCACCGCCACGTTTTTGGCCCCAGCCTTGTAGGCCTCGGCCACGATCCGGCGTACCAGCCCGGCCTCGTTCAGGTTGGCGGTGATGATCAGCTCCTGCTCCGGTTGCAGGTTGACCCCGATCTTAACCGTGATCTCGGCCAGTTTTTGTAGGCGTGCTTCAAAGTGTTCCACCCCCCCACTTTACCCGAGTCCGGTTGAGGGAACCCGCTCTTGACGCCGTGCGTGAGGCCAGGCTACCCTAACCCCATGCGCCCGCGAACCCCCCGCAGCTACAAGTGGCACCACCAGCGCTGGTGGTGCTGGTGGTTGGGGGACCGCACCCACGGCTAAACGCTCGTACCGGTAGGGCTCGAGACCGTTTGGCCTCGAGCCCTTAGCCTTTTATGGAGGTAAACCATGCACTTACCCACGTATCCCCTGCCCGACGCCAAAGGGCGCTATGCCGAGTTTGGCGGGCGCTACGTACCCGAGACCCTGATGCCGGCCCTGGAAGAGCTCACCGAGGCCTACCTGCACTACAAAAACGACCCCGAGTTTCTGGCCGAGTACGACTACTACCTGCGCGAGTATGTGGGCCGCCCCTCGCCTTTGTACCTGGCCGAAAACCTCACCCGTCACCTGGGCGGGGCCAAAATCTACCTCAAGCGCGAAGACCTGAACCACACCGGGGCCCACAAGATCAACAACACCCTGGGCCAGGCCCTCCTGTGCAAGCGCATGGGCAAGAAGCGGGTGATTGCCGAGACCGGGGCCGGTCAGCACGGGGTGAGCGTGGCCACGGTGGCGGCCCTGATGGGCCTGGAGTGCGTGGTCTACCAGGGGGCCGAGGACGTGCGACGGCAGGCCCTGAACGTCTTTCGCATGAAGCTCCTGGGGGCCGAGGTGCGCCCGGTGGAGAGCGGCACCCGCACCCTCAAGGACGCCACCAACGAGGCCATCCGGGACTGGGTGACCAACGTGCGCGATAGCTTCTACATCATCGGCTCGGTGGTGGGGCCGCATCCGTACCCCATGATGGCCCGCGACTTCCAGAGCATCGTGGGCGAGGAGATCAAGGCCCAGCTACGAGAGAAGGAAGGGCGGGAGAACCCCGATGTGGTGATTGCCTGCGTGGGCGGGGGCTCCAACGCCATTGGGGCCTTTGCGCCCTTTGCCTACCAGGAAAACCGCCCGCGCCTGATTGGGGTAGAGGCCGCGGGCCACGGGGCGGCTTCGGGGCTGCACTCGCTCTCCATTGGGGCGGGTCGCAAAGGGGTGCTGCACGGGGCCAAGATGTTCTTGCTCTACGACGACGACGGCCAGATTCGCCCGGCGCACTCGGTCTCGGCGGGCCTGGACTACCCCGGCGTGGGCCCCGAGCACAGCTACTATGCCGAGGCGGGCCTGGCCGAGTATGTGGGCATCACCGACGAGGAGGCCCTGGAAGGCTTCCAGCTTTTGTGCCGCCTGGAGGGGATTATTCCGGCCCTCGAGTCGGCCCACGCCATCGCCTACGCGGCCAAACTGGCCCCCGAGATGGAGCCCGAGCAGGTAATTGTGATCAACCTTTCGGGCCGGGGCGATAAGGACGTGGTGGAGGTGATGCGCGTTATGGAGGAGGGTCAGGGGTCAAGGGCCGAGGGTCTTGTGCAGGGAGGTCAGTCATGACCACCCGCGAAGCCTTTGCCAGGGCCAAAGCCGAAGGGCGCGCGGCACTGATTCCCTACGTGATGGCCGGTTATCCGAGCCGGGGGGCCGACCTCGAGATGGTCAAACAGGTCTTGCCCTATGCGGATTTGCTCGAGGTGGGCCTGCCGTACTCCGACCCCCTGGGCGACGGCCCGGTGATCCAGCGGGCCTCGGAACAGGCCCTGCGGCAGGGGATTCATGTGGCCGACGTGGCAGCCTTCGTGCGGGAAATTCGGAGCCTTACCGATAAGCCCCTTTTCCTCATGACCTACATCAACCCCGTGCTGGCAGTGGGGCCGGAACGCTTTTTCGGCATGTTCAAAGAAGCCGGGGTGAACGGGCTGATCCTGCCCGACCTGCCCCCCGACGAAGACCCCGAGCTGGTGGGGCTGGCCCAGGGGGCGGGCCTCGAGACCACCTTTCTGCTGGCCCCTACCTCTACCGAGGCCCGCATCCAGACCGTGGCGCCCTACTGCACCGGCTTTGTGTACACGGTTTCGGTGGCGGGGGTCACGGGGGCGCGGGACAAGCTTCCCGAGGGACTGCCGGAGCTGGTGGGGCGCATCCGCCGGGTAACCGAGGCCCCAGTGGCCATTGGCTTTGGCATCTCCAACCGGGCCACCGCCCAGCAGGCCGCCCAGGCTGCCGATGGGGCGGTGATCGCCAGCGCCCTGATCCGTGCGCATGAAGAGGGGAGAGGGCTGGTGGAGGTGCTGCGCGAGGTGCGGGCGGGCCTCGAGCGGTCCCTACGGGTCTAGGCCCCCAGTTGCCTAGGGCTTGAAACCCCCTGCCCCCAGAGCCAGGCCAGCCCCATCTGTCCGAGCCAGACCACCAGCATCAGCCCTCCCACCGCATCCATAGGGGTGGGAGGGGCCCATAGCCAGCCCAGGGGGCTGGGTACGGGGAGCGGGGCGATGCGGCTGAGCAGGTAAACCAGCGCGGTCAGGCCTGCCAGCCCTCCTGCCAGCCTGGCCCAAGGCCGGGCTTGGGCGGGGGAGAGGGGGCGGTTGTACATCAGCCGGAGCATCAGCAGGACGAACCCCAGGGTCATCAGCAGGGAGATCCCCCAAAGCAGCATCTGGGCATAGAAGCCCTGGGGAGCCTCGAGGGGGTCTAGGCCAAGGGTTCCACAGGGCCCCTGGCCTAGGGGGGTTCCGGCCCAGCCCAGCAACTGCAGGGCGAAGGGCAGGAATAGGCTGCTGATCAACAGCGGCTCGAGCTTGGAAGGCCTGAACATGGACTAAACCGCAAACGCTACCACAGCCGTTGCCCCGGTACCGGATTCATATGGGTGAACATCTGTAGCAGCACCGGGCCATAAGCCAGCACCACCAACACCACCGCTACCCCGAACCAAAACCACACCCGGTCGGTCAGGGCGGCCAGACCGCTGCCCTCTGGGTCGGAGAGCACCTGGGTGAAGGGAACCTCGGGCATCACCCGGCTGGGGTCACGCTGCTTTTGCAGCAGGGTGGCGAAGATCACATAGAAGAAGAAGAGGGTGGCGATGGTGAGGATGATTCCGGCGATGGCGTTGAGGGTCATCCAGGTGCCGCTGTCCTTGTAGGCCTCCATCGCGGTAGGAGAGCCTGCGATAAAGGCCCGCCGGGGGACCTGGTACAACCAGCCCATCCAGTGCAGGGCAAAGGTCATGATGAACATCCCCAAGAACCACATCCACTGTGAAGCCACCGCATAACCCCGTCCCACCAGGGGTTTGCCGGTGAGGTGGGGGATCAGCCAGAAGGCCGTGCCCATCGCCCCCATGGTGACCAGAGTGGCCACTTGCAGGTGGAAGTGCCCAGGAATCCAGGTGGTGTTGTGGATGCCCTGGTTGAGGGTGAAGCTGGCATTTACGATTCCGCCCGCCCCCCCTGGAATAAAGGCCAGGAAGCCCAATATAAACGCCAGCACGGTGGGGTTATCCCAGGGGAGGGCCCTGATCCATCCGAACCAACCTTTGCCCCCACGGGCTCGTCCGGCGTTCTCCAGGCTGGCCGCGATGGTAAAGGCGGTGGCCAAGCTGGGTACGGCCACCATCATGGTCAAAACCATGTGGATGAACTTCCAGGTAGGGGAGATGCCGGGGTCGGAGAATTGGTGGTGGAACCCCACCGGGGTTGAGAACAACAAGAACAGCAGGAAGACCAGTCGAGCCAGGGGGTCAGAGACCAGCTTTCCACCGGCCAATCGGGGCAAGGTGGTATAGGCCAGGGTATAGACCGGCAGCAGCCAGAAATACACGATCGGGTGCCCGGTAAACCAGAATAGGGTGCGCATCAGGAGTGGGTCCACCCCGCTGATCAGGCCGAGCGACCAGGGGATCAAGAAGACCGCTACCTCCACAACCAATCCCAGCGAGCACAGGAGCCACATCAGCCAGAAGGTTACGGCCATGTAGGTTGCGAGGGGGGTCAGCTTTCCGGGGTTCTGGCGCTTCCAGCGGGTCCACATCTCGATCGTCAAGAAGGCGGTAACCCAGCTCGAGAGCACGAAGATCGCGGCCCCAACGTAGAAAGCCCAGTGGGCTTCTAAGGGGGGATAGAAGGTATACAGCACTGAAGCGGCGTTGGAAAGCACCGCCAGAGCGGTGATCAGAAGGCCAATTAGGGCCATCCACCACGAGATCCAGGCCCAGGTCAGGTTGGGCCGCAGGCCTAGTTCCCTCGAGGGCAGGTAGAGCATTATGGCTTGCCCAAAGAGCTGGGTGAATACGATCGCGTTGAGCACCCCGTGTACGGTCAGCCCCTGATAATACGACTGGATCATGGGCTTGAGCACCCGGTAGAGGTCAATCCCAGCATAGTTGAAGGCCTGCAACGGGCCGAAGAGGGTTCCTACCAGCAAGGCCGCAAACCCCAACACCAGCATGTAGAGGGTGAGCTTTTTCTCTGGGTTACCCGCGTAGGCATCGTATCTTGAGAGGCTTTGTACGGCCATCGCTTATTCCTCCACGACGATCTTGGAAATCATGTTGGCATGGCCGATCCCACAGTACTCGTTGCAGAGCACCTGGTATTGACCTGCTCGGTTGAACACGGTGCTGACCTGAGCCACCTCACCGGGGATCACTTCCACGTTGATGTTGGTGTTCTGTACGTTGAATCCATGCACCACATCAGGGCTGGTGATGTAGAAGGTCACCTTGGTGCCTTTTTTCACCCGTACCTCTGAAGGCAGGTACCCAAAGGCAAAAGCCTGCATATGGACCACGTACTCGTTGCCCACTTGTTCGACCCTGGGATTGGCGAACTCCCCCTGGGTGCGCACCTTGGTGGCATCAATCCGGCTGACCCCAATGGGGACGGTGCCGCCTTGGTTAACCAAGGTGTAGCCCACCAAGAGGATGAACACCACCACCATGACCAGGCCGAACGTCAGCCAGCCTCGCTCGTAGCGCTCGATCGTATTGTGATTGTCGTCCATAGGGCTAGCCTCGAGAAAGGTGTAGGTAGTAGGTGAAAAACCAGAAGGTCAGGATGAACACTGTGACCACCCCAACCACCAGCAACGCTCCGATGGGTCGTTTTTCTTCGTTCACGCACTCCTCCTGTGGCCCGTACATAACCCCAAGGAAACTATGGCTTTTCTGTTACCAAACCATTACCACGATAGCTTATCTAACTTCCGGAAGGGATAGGAAATAAGAATTTCACGAGCATTATTTATCGTGAAAATAATCACTTTTAGTTCTACCAATCATCCAACGTATCCCGGAGATCATCGGTAGGGAGCTGGGCATAGGTGCGGGTGACATTGGTGTCGGAGTGCCCCAGATGCTTGGCCACTCGAGCAATGTCTTTGACCTGCTGCATCAGCTTGGTGCCGCTGTGCTTCCGAAAGGCATGGAACCCCCGGAAGCGAACCCCCGATTGCACGATGAGCTTATCCATGCGCTTGACCGCGCCTGAGCGGCCCTTAAAGCTGAACAGGCGCCCTCGAGCCATCCCTAAGCCTTGGCGGTAGGCCCGGAGAGCCTCGAGCAGAGAGCGGCTCATGCTGACCACCCGCTGCTTGCGTCCTTTACCCTTATTGACCCGAATGCGCCGCCGCCCTTCGTCGAGATCCTCCCACTCCAGGGCTAGGGCCTCGCTGATGCGCAACCCCCCATGGGCCAGCACCAAAATCAGCACCCGTTCCTGCGGGTCGGCAAACTCCAGCAAGGCCTCGAGTTCCTCATCGGTATAGGGCTCGCTTTTATCCCAGGGGTTGGTGTGCTCCCTGGGGATTTTCACATCGGCAAAGGGCTCGGCCTCGGTCACACCGGCCCAGCGCAGGGCCTTATAGAGCATTCGGGCCGCGGCCACCCGAGACTCCACGGTATTGATGCTTTTCCCAGCGGCCAGCAAATGGTTGATGTAAAGCTGGGGCTCGTTGCGGCGGGGGGCCAGCAGCTTCCAGGCGTTTTCGCTGCTGTAGGCCACCAACTGCTGCACCCCGGTGCGGTAGCTGCGGATGGTGTGCCTCGAGGTCAGCAGGGTGCTTTCGCCATACAGCGTTAGATAGGCCAGGACGATCTCCCAAAGCCCAGCAAAATCTTTCTGGCCGGCGGCCAAGGCGGCCTTGCGTTTGAGCTCATCCTCGGACAGGGTGGCTACTTGGCGGGCGTGGTCTAGCAGGGAGCCTTTGTACAGCTCGAGGTCGGTGCTGGGCTGGGGGGGCATGGTCTCGAGTATACACGGTGATGATAAGGGGATTTATCATCACCGCTCATTCTCCCTAATCCGCCTTGATGCTCCACAGTTTAGAGAGCCCTTGGTCCGCAGCGACCCCATACAGCGCGTCGCAGGCCTCCATGGTGCGCTTTTGGTGGGTCACCAAGATGAACTGGGTCTGGTTTGAAAACTTCCTGAGGAAGTGACAGAAGCGCTGAATATTGGCCTCGTCCAAGGGGGCATCCACCTCGTCCAGTACGGCAATGGGCAGACCGGCTCCCTCGCCCACCTCAGAGAGGGCAAACAAAAAAGCCAGGGCCCCCATGGTGCGTTCCCCCATGGAAAGCAGCTCGAGGCTCACCCCGCGCTTGCCCGCCGGCCTGAGCCAGAGCTTTAGCCCCCCCTGCGAGCGCTCCAGGTGGGCCTCGGCCCCCAGCAGGGCCTCGGTGTACTGGGCAAACTTTTCCTTGAACACCCCGTACTTGGACTCGAGCTGTTGGTGGTATTGCCCCTCCACCTGGTGCAACTCCGCGGTGAGCTTGGCCACCACCGCCTCGGCCTCGGTTAGGGCGGCCTCCAAACGGGCCACCCCGGCCTGGAGCTCAGCAGCTTCCTGCTGGGCCAAGTGATTTACCGGTCCCAGGGCCGCCAAGCGAGCCTCTACCTCCCCCAGCATTCGGCTCAGGCTGCGGGCCGAGCCGTTTTCCACCGGGCCTTGGGGAAGCTCGTTCAGCTCGGCTTGTAGGGCCTCGAGCGTGGCTTCGCGCCGAGCTTGGGTAAAGTGGAGGGCCTCGAGGTCGGCCAGCAGCGTGTTGGTACGGGTTACAAGCTGCGACTCCTCCTCGGCCAGGGCCCTTAGGCGTTGCCGAGCCTGTCGCAGATCGGCTTCCTGGGCCTCGAGGTTCAGCCTTGCGCGGGCCGTTTCTAGGTCGGCCTTAGCCACCTGCAGGGCCTGGAGGCGGGTCTCGAGCTCAGCCTGTTCGGTTTTGAGCTGCTCCAGGCGGGCCTCGAGCTCCCCAAGCTGCTCCTGGGCCTCTGCATAACGGGCCTGGTCCTCTCGGTAGCGCTGCCACATCGCCATGGCCTCACGCCCCAAAGCGATCTCCGCGCTCAAGGCCTCGCGCTCGGCCCGCAGGGCGGCCAGCCGTGAGGGCTCCGGAGGGGGCACCGGCTCGGGGGGCTGGGGCAGTGTCTGATGGGCTTGGCGGCCCAGGAAGGCCTTAACCCCGCGCAGCTCGGTTTGAAGTTCGACCTGCTGGCGGCGTAGGGTCTCGAGGCCCAGCCCCTTGAGCTGCGCCCGGAGCCCCTCGGCTTCCTGCTGTAGGGCCTGAGCCTCGGCCCGCAGCCGCTCCGTGTCCCGCCGGGTCTCGCTCAAGCGGCGGCGCAGGGACAGAACCTGCCCGCCCCGGGCACTGCGCCCCCCGGTGAGGGCCCCGCTGGGCTCGAGCAATTCCCCTTCCAGTGTGACCATGCGCGGCGCTTCAAGCGCCTGCTTGCGCAGGTGCAGCGCGGCCTCCAAGGTTTCCAACACCAGCAGCTCCCCCAGCAGGGTGGGCAGGGCCTCCGGACAAGCCGGCAGTTCGACCAATTCTCGGGCCAGACCCAGCACCCCTGGCTCCTTCGACCAGTCCCGTGACCTGCGGACGACCGGGCGCAGCAGGGTCCGCGGGAGAAAGGTGGCCCGTCCGCCCTGGCGTTTGAGGTACTCGATCGCGGCTTGAGCCGCGGCTTCACTCTCACACAGTACCCAGCCCAACCGCCCGCCGAGCGCGGTCTCGAGGGCGAGTTCCAGAGGGGCAGGGACCTCGAGTAGATCAGCTACGATGCCCACAATTCCGGCGATCCCCGAGTTCCGGGCTCTGCGCGGCCCTTCGGCCAGGTCGGAACCCGAGCGAATCAGGGCGTTCAGCCGTTCGGCCTCCGCCTGGGCTGCCCGCAGCTCCCCGGTAAGGCTGCCCTCGCGCCGAACCACCCCATCCAGTTCCCGCCGCAACCGCTGCTCCAGGGCCTCGGTCTCGGCCAACGCCGCCGTGACCTCAGCCAGCTTGGTCTCCAAGCGGCTGGCTTCGGCTTGGGCTTGCGCGTGCTCGAGCTGGGCTTTGCGGAACGCAGCTTGCTGTACCTCAAATGCGGTTTGGGCCTGCAAAAAACGTTCATAGGCCGCCTGTGCAGCTTGCTGGTGAAGCTCCTCGGCCCGCAGGCTGGCCAGAAGCTCGGCCAGTCGGGCTTCCTGCGATTGCTGCAGCTGGGGATCTGGCTCCTGCAGAGGAGGGAGGGCCGGGGGCGAGATCGCCCTGAGCCGCTCCGCGCGGGCCTGGGCCTCGCCTAAATCCTGCGCGGCCCGCTGCAGGAGCCGCCGCTGGGAAGACTCCTCCTGGGCCATCAGCCGCAGCTCACCGGCGAGGGCCTCGGCCTGCTGAGCCGCCTCACTGTGGGCGGCTTGGGCCTGTTCAAGCTGCTCCAGCGCAGCAACCTTATCGGCCCCGAGCTGGGCCAAGCGGGTCGAAATCGCGGCCCGTTCAGCCTCGAGCCCCGCGGCCTTGGCCTGGGCAGCCTGGACCTCAGCGGCTGCCTCGGCCATGCGGGCTACCCGCACGCTGCGGCGCAGCGTCAAGACCTGGGTGGCCAGCTCCGCCGCCTCGCGGGCGGCTGCGGCCTGCTCGAGCTTGAGGGCCAGGGCCTGGCGACGCTCCGCTGTCTCTGCCAGGCGGGCCTGGAGCTCCGTGGTGGCCAGCTCCAGGTGCTCTCGAGTGGCGCGGGCAGCCTGGGTCACGGCCCGCAACCCCGCCGCCTCCTCGAGGTAAGCCAGCAGCACCTCGGGCCCAGCCTGCAAAATTTGCCCCACCTCGCCCTGCCCTACCACCGCATAGCCATTGCGCGAAAGCCCTGTGCCCATCAGGGCGGCCTCAACCTGGCGCAGGCTGGCCCGGGCTCCATCCAGCCGTATCTCGCTGCTCCCCTCCCGCTCGAGCCGCCGCAGTAGGCTTCGCCGCCGCGGGCCATGGGAGAGCTCGAGGGTCACCTCAGCAAACCCCAGCGGGGCTTTGCCGTCGGCGCCATGAAACAGCAGGGACTGGGCCTCTTCGCCGCGCAGGTCTCGAGCCCTGGCCCCCACCACCCAGCGCAAAGCCTCCACCAAATTGCTCTTCCCGGAGCCATTGGGCCCCACGATGCCAAAAACCCCTGGGCCGAAATCCAGCACTGTGCGTTCACCAAAGGACTTAAACCCTTGCAGGGTCAGGCGGTCAATCCTCATGGGGCTCCTTCATGCCGAAGCAGCCCATAACCGCGGGTTGGGTTGCGGGATATACCGGTCATTGCTGGCGTTTGAAGGGATCTACGAGCGAGAGGTGGCCCAGGCTCAGCACGTCTTTGCCCCCTAGGAGGAACTGCACTGCGCTCACCCTCTTGAACTCGAGCAAGGTGGCCGCAATCCCGTAGATTAGGTTGTCCTCGGCGACGGTGCCGTAATTGAGCTTGGCGTAGGCCGGAGGGAGGTCTACATAAGCGGTACCGTCGCGCAGAAACACCGTAGGCGGCAGACTGCCCACCGGAACCAAGGCCACCGCCCCCGGCGCCTGCGGCCCTTTGACCAGCTCGGCCATGGCCCGATTCAAGAGGTCTTCGCCATCCCCCGTCTGCACCACCCGGGTCTCGACCACCATACCGCTGCCGCTGTCTTTACCGAAGTGCAGGCGCAGGGTTTTGCTGCCCCCTGGCTCGATATCGCCCGGAAGGTTGAGCTGGCGGGTGTCGGGGCTGGTCTGGACCAGCGTGCCCAGCCAAATCCCGCCGATAAGGACCGCGAGTCCTAAAAGATTGGTAAAGCTGAGGAAGCGCATCATGGTTTAGTGGCTCCTGGCTGGGGTTGGGGAGCACTGGGGACCGGCGCGGGGCTTGGCAAGCCCAAGTAGGAGAAGACGGCCTGGGCCAGCGCTCCGGCCACCGCATCCCGGCCCTGGGCTGTGCGCAAGGACTCAAAGCCTAGCTCAGCCAGCACAGCAGCTCCGCCGCTCTGCGAGAGCACATACATGGCATCCTCGCTGGCCTGGGCCTTGACCGCGATCCCTGCCAGGGCTCCCGCCACCCCTTGAGCGAAGCGGGCCGCCGAGCCTGGAGGGGCCACATAGCGCTCGAGGACGGCCTTCTGGGCCGCCGGAGTCTTGGGCAGCAATTCGCGCCCCTTTTCCAAGAGGCGCAGGGTCTGCACCTCGGGGTAGCTGTAAACGTGAGCCTGTGCCCCCGCTGCGGCGTGGAGGCTCAGGAAGACCTGCCCCAGACTGGCGTACTGGGCACGGGTCAAAAGCGGCACCGAGGCGTCGCTCTTGCGGGTGGTCATCACCTCGAGGCCCCGGGCTTCCAGGAGCTTCTGCAGGCGCTGGGCCAGGCTTAGGGTGAGATCCTTCTCGGCCAGCTTACCCACAACCACCCCGGTATCCTCTCCCCCGTGTCCGGGGTCCAGCACCACCAGGGTGGGCTGCGCGGGGTTGCCCCGTTCTACGATCACCTGACGCGGCAGGAAGATGAGGTGAGGCGGGTCGTTGCCTGCGGGCAAGGTGAGCTCGCTGCCCCACTCGGTTTTGGTCAGGGTTACCGGCGAATTCGGTGGAACATCGGGGGTTGCAGTGACCCCGATCAGGGCTAAACGGGGGGGGTTATTGGCCAGGAGTTGGACCTGTACCTCGCGGTCAAAGTTGAGGAGGTAGCGCTCAGCTCCGCCCGCATTGGCCCGCTTGACCTCCACCAGCCGCGCGGGCTTGAGGGCCAGTACCGGGGCTCCATAATCGTTGCGGTAGAGCAAACCCAGGTTAGCGGCCAACTGCTGCACCGGCACCCAAACGCTGCCCTGAGCCCGGTAGGCAGCCGCCCGGCTGGCCGCTCGAGGCCCGTCTTCGGTGATAAAAAAGCTCGAGACCGTGCTGCCCAAGCTCAGATAGACCCGACCGCCTGCCTCGAGATACCCCAATCCCAGGGCCTGGGCAATCAGTTGGGCCGGGCCAAACGCGGTGCTGTCCCCACCGGGATAGATGGCCTGGGTTTCCTGGAACCCCACCAGCAGACGGTTTTCGTACTGAGCCGAGGAAAAACCCAGCAGCAGGATCAGGAGGAGGATCAAGCGTCGCATCCGAGTCTCAACCTCAATGTTGTACGGCACGAGGATTAGATGTGCAATAGAAGACCCGCACCCTGGCCCATTACCAGCCCTCCAGCTCCCGCTGCACGGCCCGTTTCTTATCGTCGGCCTTTTTCTGATAGTCGCGCTTGCCTCGAGCCAGGGCCAGCAGCAGCTTGGCTTTACCCCGCTCGTTGAAGTAGATCCGCAGGGGAACCAAGGTGAGCCCCTTTTGTTCCACCTGAGCTTTGAGCTTGTTCAGCTCACGGCGGTGAAGCAGCAGCTTACGGCGGCGACGGGGATCATGGTTGGTATACCCCCCCTTCTCGTAAGGCGCGATGTAGAAGTCTTGGAGGAAGAGCTCACCCCCTTGGAACCGGGCGAAGGACCCGGTGAAATCAACCTGGCCGGCCCGCAAGCTCTTGACCTCGGTGCCCACCAAAGCCAAACCCGCCTCGAGGGTTTCCAGGATTTCATAGTCGTGCCGCGCACGGCGGTTCTCGAGTCCGGCCATAAAACGCCTCATTTTAGAGCACGGGCGCAATCCATCCAAATCGGCGGTGGTATGCTAGGCTTTGGCTTGGTTGGAAGAGATTCCACAGACCCACAGCCCCCACCAAGGAGGTAACACCATGAAAGTCGGCATCAACGGATTCGGACGTATCGGTCGCCAGGTCTTTCGCATCCTGCATGAGCGCGGAGTGGATGTGGTGGCCGTCAATGACCTCACCGACAACTCGATCCTGGCTCACCTCTTGAAGTACGACTCCAACTATGGCCGCTTCCCCGGCAGTGTTTCCTACGATGAAAACAACCTAACCGTAGACGGCAAAACCATCCGGGTTTATGAAGAGCGAGACCCAGCCAAGCTGCCCTGGGGCGAGATCGGCGTGGATGTGGTGATTGAGAGCACGGGGCGCTTTACCAAGCTCGAGGCGGCTCAGGCCCACCTGCAAGCCGGGGCTAAAAAGGTGATCATCAGCGCACCGGGCAAAGGCGAGATGCTCACCGTGGTGATGGGGGTCAACGAGCAGATGTACGACCCCGCCAAGCACCACGTGATCTCCAACGCCAGCTGCACCACCAACGGCCTAGCCCCGGTGGCCAAGGTTTTGAACGATAAGTTTGGCATTGAGAAGGGCATCCTGACCACCGTTCATGCCTACACCGCTTCACAGAGCCTGGTAGATGCGGCTAAGGACGACCCCCGCGATGCCCGGGCGGCAGCGCTCAACATCGTTCCCAGTGAGACCGGGGCCGCCAAGGCAGTGGGGTTGGTCATTCCCGAGCTGCAGGGCAAGTTTGGCGGGATGAGCTTCCGGGTACCCACCCCCACCGTGAGCGTGGTGGATTTCACCGCGGTGCTGACCCGCAACGTCACCAAGGACGAGGTGAATGCGGCCATGAAGGAGTACGCGGATGGCGCCATGAAAGGCATTTTGGCCTACACCGAAGAGCCGTTGGTCTCGATGGATCTCAAGGGCAATTCCCACTCCTCGATCTTTAGCGCCCTGGACACCATGGTGGTGGGGGGGAATTTGGTCAAGGTGATTAGCTGGTACGACAACGAGTGGGGGTATTCCTGCCGCGTGGCCGATCTGGCCCAATACATTGGTCAGAAGCTGCCGGTGAAGGCTTGAACCGGAGGGTGGGCTAACGCGCTGCCAGGCCCCTCTCAAAGGAGAGGGGCTATTCTTAGGGGGATACGATGCGCACCTTGAAGGATTTGGATGCTAAGGGCAAGCGGGTGCTGGTGCGGGTAGATTACAACGTGCCGATGAAGGAGGGCAGGGTCAAGGATGACACCCGAATTGAGGCCAGCCTACCCACGCTCCTGCACCTCTTGCAGCAGGGGGCTTCCCTGGTGCTGTTCAGCCACCTGGGGCGGCCTAAAGGCGGTTTCGATCTGGGGAGTAGCCTCGAGCCGGTCGCTAAGGTGCTCGAGCAAAAGCTGGGCAGGCCGGTGCAGTTCATCGGGGGTAAGGCGGAACTCCTGCCGGGTTCGGACGCGGTGCTGGAGAGGGTCAAAGCCCTTCCGCCGGGCTCCGTCGCCCTACTGGACAATGTGCGCTTCGAGAAGGGCGAGGAGAGCAACGACGAGGCCTTGGCCCGGCAATACGCCCGACTGGGTGAGGCCTTTGTCCTCGACGCGTTTGGCAGCGCCCACCGGGCCCATGCTTCGGTGACTGGGGTGGCCCGGTTTTTGCCCAGCTATGCCGGGCTGTTGATGGAGAAGGAGGTCCGCAGCCTGAAGCGGGTGCTCGAGCAGCCCGATCATCCCTATTGGGTGGTGCTGGGTGGGGCCAAGGTCTCCGATAAGATTGGGGTGATCCAGAATCTCCTGCCCAAGGTGGATGGAATGCTCATCGGTGGGGCCATGGCCTTCACCTTCATCAAAGCCCAGGGCGGGCAGGTGGGCAGCTCGCTGGTCGAAGACGATAAGCTCGAGCTGGCTCAAAGCCTGCTACAGCAGGCCCAGGCGCAGGGGGTGAGGCTGCTGCTCCCGGTGGATGTGGTGGCGGCCCAAAAAATCGAAGCCGGAACCGAGACCCGGGTGATGCCTGCCGATCGTATCGAGGTGGGCTGGATGGGGCTGGATATTGGGCCCCAGACCCAGCAGGAGTTTGCCGACGCCCTTAGGGGGGCCAAGACCGTTCTTTGGAACGGCCCGATGGGGGTCTTTGAAGTGGATGACTTCTCCAAGGGCACCTTAGCGGTGGGGCAAGCCATTGCCGATCTCGAGGGAGCCTTCACTGTGATCGGCGGTGGAGACTCGGTGGCTGCGGCCAACAAGCTGGGGGTGGCCGAGCGGTTTAGCCACGTCTCGACCGGGGGTGGGGCCAGCCTGGAACTGCTCGAGCTGGGCACCCTGCCGGGAATTGAAGCGTTATCGTAAGGAATTTATGCGCCAAACCCTGATTGCCGGCAACTGGAAGATGTACAAAACCCCCTCTGAAGCCCGGCGGTGGTTTCACGACCTCATCGCCGCCAAACCCGAGGGGCAAGCTGAGGCTGCGCTGATGGTGGCCTATCCCCTGCTCCCCGGGGCCCGTGAGGTCTTGGAGGGACACGGGGTGTCCTGGGGTGCGCAGGATGTCTCAGCCCACCTCGAGGGGGCCTATACCGGTGAGGTTTCGGTCAAGATGCTGGCCGATCTGGCCTGCCGCTACACCGTGGTGGGCCACTCCGAGCGGCGCAGCTACCACGGGGAGTCCGATGCCTTGGTGGCCGAAAAAATCCGGAGGCTGCTGGAGTATGACATCACCCCGATCTTGTGCGTGGGGGAGCCCCTCGAGGTGCGCGAAGCCGGGAATCATGTGTCCTATACCCTGAAGCAGCTCGAGGGGAGCCTGGCGGGGATTGCCCCCCAGTCCGCGGATCGTTTGGTGGTGGCGTATGAGCCGGTCTGGGCTATTGGCACCGGAAAAACCGCCACCCCTGCGGATGCTCAGGCTATGCACAAGGAGATTCGCACCTGGCTGGCCGGACGCTTTGACCTGGGCTTTGCCAACCAAGTCCGCATCCTCTATGGGGGTTCGGTGAAGCCCGAGAATGCCGCGGCCCTCTTCGGTCAGCCTGATATTGACGGTGGGTTGGTGGGCGGGGCCAGCTTGAAGCTCGATGATTACGTTGCCCTACTGAACACAGTGGGATGAGCATTGGCCCTGAACCGTTCACGGTTGGCAGCGAGCCAAGAACACCCCGGTGCAGGGTATGCTTTTGCTTTCTGCGGTTAGCGCTCGCCGCTGAATGGCCAACGAGGAGGTTCACGTGGAATACGTCCGCTTGGGAAACACCGGTCTCAAGGTCTCGAGGATCTGCCTCGGCATGATGACCTATGGCAACCCTGCCCTGCGCCCTTGGAGCCTCGAGCAAGACGCCGCCGAGCCCTTCGTGCGGCAGGCGGTAGAGAGCGGGATCAACTTTTTCGACACTGCCAACGTGTACTCTCGCGGGCGCAGCGAGGAGATTACCGGGGCGCTCCTCACCCAATACACCCGGCGCGAGGAGGTGGTGCTCGCCACCAAGGTCCATGGCGAGATGGGGCCTGGCCCCAACGACCGGGGCCTTTCGCGCAAGCACATCTTCGACCAGGTGGACGCCTCCTTGAAGCGCCTTGGTACCGACTACATTGATCTCTACCAGATCCACCGTTGGGACTACAGCACCCCCATCGAAGAGACCATGGAGGCCCTGCACGATTTGGTGAAGTCGGGGCGGGTGCGCTACATTGGGGCTAGCAGCATGTTCGCCTGGCAGTTCGCCAAGGCCCAGTACACCGCAGATCTGCACGGCTGGACCCGGTTCGTCTCGATGCAGAACCATTACAACCTACTCTATCGCGAAGAGGAGCGCGAGATGATAGGGCAGTGCCTGGACATGGGAGTGGGGCTTCTCCCCTGGAGCCCACTGGCAAGGGGCGTGCTTACCGGCAACCGCACCCGCGAGGGGCAGAAGCTCACCGACCGGGCCCGCACCGACGCCTTCGCCGATTCGCTCTACACTCACCCCTCCGACTTCGACATCGTGGACCGGGTGGCCGAGGTAGCCCGGGAGCGTGGGGTTTCCCCGGCCCAGGTGGCCCTGGCCTGGCTCCTGCACAAACCCGGCGTGACCAGCCCGATCGTGGGAGCCAGCAAGCCGGGGCACCTCAAGGACGCAATCCAGTCGGTCGAACTGAAGCTCTCCGAGGGGGAAATCCGCCGTCTGGAGGAGCTGTATCAGCCGCACCCCATCGCTGGACACAGTTGACCCTATTCGGTACGGGAAGCTGGAAGCCACCGACGAAGAGATCATTGAGGTTGCCAAAAAGGCCAACGCCCACGGGTTCATCATGGCCCTGCCCGACGGCTACAGCACTGACATCAGCCAGCACAGGGTAAAGCTCTCGGGCGGGTAGGGTATATGCCAACTTGTACAGTACCCAGCTCAGCATTTTGGGCTCGAGGCCGCTAAACGGTATCCTCTTATTTATGACCCACCCGCTCCACCCTCGCATCCAGCTTTCCAAGGAAAGCATCTTCTCCCATATGAGCCGCCTGGCGGTTCAGCATGGGGCCATCAACCTGGGGCAGGGGTTTCCCTCCAATCCCCCACCGGCCTTCTTGCAGGAGGCAGCGCGGCGGGCCATCGGCACGGTAGACCAGTACACCCCACCCATCGGCCTGCCCCGCTTGCGCGAGGCCGTGGCCGAGGATCTGGGCGCGGCCCCCGAGGATGTGGTCATTACGGCAGGGGGTACCGAGGCCCTGCACGCGCTGGCCGAGTCGCTGTATGGCCCCGGGGATGAAGTGGTGATGCTCGAGCCCTACTTCGACGTTTACATCCCCCAGGCCCGCATTGCCGGTGCAGAGCCGGTGATGGTGCCGATGCGCCTTACCGACCGCTGGGAAGTGGATTTACCGGCGCTGGAACGGGCCATTACGGTACGCACCCAGGCCCTGCTGTTGACCAACCCCTATAACCCCACCGGCTCGGTTTTTTCCCGTACCGAGGCCGAGCAGATTGTGGCCCTGGCCCGCCAGCACGACCTCTGGATTATCAGCGACGAAGTGTACGACGAGCTCTACTTCGGGCCGCCCCCTATTCGCTTACGTGAACTCGCACCCGAGCGGGTCTTTACCGTGGGTTCGGCAGGTAAGCGCCTCGAGGCCACCGGCTGGCGCATTGGCTGGATTATCACCCCGCCCGGTCTGGCCCCGCAGGTGGCGGGCATGCGCCAGTGGAGTAGCTTTTGTTCGGCAGCGCCGCTCCAGGCCGCAGTGGCCGAGGCCCTGCCCATCGCCCGCAGGGAAGGTTTTTATGCGCAGCTCCGTGAAAGCTACGGCAGGCGCAAGGATTTGCTCGAGCAAGGTCTGCGGGCAATGGGTCTGCAAACCTTCGCCCCTGCGGGCAGCTACTTCCTGACCGCCCTCCTGCCCGAGCTGGACGCCGAAACCCTGGTGCGCGAAGGGGGGGTCGCCATTATTCCCGGCTCGGCGTTTTACCTCCAAAACCCCGCACCCAGGGGCCTCGTCCGCTTTGCTTTCTGCAAGACCGAAGCAGAAATCGAACAGGCTTTGGAGCGGCTCGAGGGCTATCTGAAAAAGGTTCATTCCTGAGCCTGTTCTCAGTACAACGCTGCATAGTGCCCCTACGCTTCCGAATTGCACTTATTTTCACGATACAATGCTTGTTAATTATTTCTGCAAACATCGCAGACTGAACCCATACTGCTACGTGCCTCCCGCCTGTGATTTGGATAATGGCATGATCAAAAATCATTCGGGTATTGCGCCCGGAGCATGATTTTCTAGCGCAGCCTGGATTCATCTCTAGCCTTATACGGGCGCAACTTAACTCGAGTTCGGCTAAACTGAGCTACGTGGACACAGTGCAATACCTCGACGATCACGGTAAACCGTTGCGGGACATACCCCTGAGCAACGAGGAGTTACTCCAGGGCTACCGGGCCCTGCGCCGGGCCCGGCACTTCGACGAGCGGGCGCTGGTTTTGCAGCGCCAGGGGCGGCTGGGGGTGTATCCCCCCTTTCGGGGCCAGGAGGCCGCCCAGGTAGGGGTAGCCCTGTGCTTGAAGGCTGACCACGACTGGCTTCTGCCCAGCTACCGCGAAAGCGCGGCGGCCCTTACCTTTGGGATGCCCATCAGCAAGCTGATTCTAAGCTGGCGGGCCGACCCGGCAGGCTGGGGCGCCCCCCCCGACGTGAACATGGTGCAGTTTTACATTCCCATCGCCACCCAGATCCCCCAGGCGGCGGGCGTGGCCCATGCCCAAAGGCTTTTGGGCAAAGACGCAGTCGCTGCAGTGTTCATCGGCGATGGCGGCACCTCCGAGGGCGACTTCCACGAAGGGCTGAACTTTGCCTCGGTGTTCAACGCTCCCTTGCTGGTGGTGGTGCAAAACAACGGCTGGGCCATCAGCGTGCCCACCCAGAAGCAGATGAAGGTGCCCCGCATTGCCCAGAAGGCCCAGGGGTACGGGATTCCGGGGGTCACGGTGGACGGCAACGACCTGGTGGCGGTCTGGAGTGTGGCCCGGGAAGCTGTGGCCAGGGCTCGCAAAGGCGAAGGCCCGACCCTGATTGAGGCCCTTACCTACCGGGTAGCCCCCCACACCTCCTCCGACGACCCCAGCCGCTACCGCACCGAGGAGGAAACCGAGCGCTGGCTGAAGCGCGATCCCATTCTCCGCATGAAAAACTGCCTCCTGCACCTGGGGCTCTGGAGCGAGGCGCAGGAAGCCGAGCTCATGGAGGCACTCGAGGGCGAGTTCCTGGCTGCGGTGGAAGAGGCCGACCAGGCCAGAGAGCCCAAGCCCTGGGAAATTGTGGAGCAGGTGTACCAGGAGATGCAGCCCGACCAACTGGCCGCCTGGAGCTATCTGCGGAGGGAAGCATGATTGCCGAGCGCGAGACCCGGGTTCTGAACAACGTACAGGCCATCAACGAAGCCCTCGACCTGGCCCTGGCCCAAGACCCCCGGGTGGTGGTCTTTGGGGAGGACGTGGGCAGGATGGGCGGGGTCTTCCGGGCTTCCGATGGCTTGCAGCAGAAGTACGGCGAGCAGCGGGTTTTTGATACTCCCCTGGCCGAGTCGGGCATTGTGGGTTTTGGGATTGGGCTGGCCATGGCCGGGCTCAGGCCGGTGGCCGAGATTCAGTTCGCGGGCTTTTTGTACCCGGCGCTGGATCAGATTCTCTCGCACCTGGGCCGGATGCGCCACCGCACCCGGGGGCGCTTTACGGTTCCGATGGTGATTCGGGCACCCTACGGTGGTGGGGTGAAAACCCCCGAGCAGCACGCCGATAGCCCCGAGGCCGTGCTCTGCCACGTGCCGGGGGTCAAGGTGGTGATTCCCGCCTCACCCGAGCGGGCCAAGGGGCTATTGCTGAGCGCCATCGAAGATCCCGACCCGGTCTTTTTCTTGGAGGCCATCAAGCTCTACCGGGGGGTGAAGGGCGAGGTGCCGGAAGGCTACTACACCCTGCCCCTGGGCAAGGCTCGAGTGGTGCGCGAAGGCCAGGCGGCCAGCCTCTTCTGCTACGGTGGCATGGTGGAGGTCTGCCAGAAGGCCGCCGAGGTGGCGGCACGGGAGGGGGTGGAGCTGGAGGTGGTGGACCTCGAGACCCTGGTTCCCCTGGATACCGAAACGATTTTTGCCTCGGTGCAGAAAACCGGCCGTGCGGTGGTGGTCTACGAGGCCATGCGCACCGGCGGCTTTGGGGCCGAGATTGCCGCCCGCATCGCCGAAGAGGCCCTGGACTACCTGCAAGCCCCCATCGTGCGGGTAGCGGGTTGGGATGCCCCCTACCCCCCCTTCAGCGCGGTGGAAAACTACTACCGCCCCGACGCCAAACGGCTGCTCGAGGCGGTGCGCAAGGTACTGACTCACTGAGAATTGCCTTGTCGTAAAGCCCATCCGCTTGCACAGGTCTCGGGTCGCAAGTCGCAGGTCTAGCAGGGGTTAGCACCCAAGCCCTGGCAAAGGCTACACCCTTGCCACACCACAAGCCACTCGTCCACATACAAACAAGCGTTTGTTAGAATATCGGACATGAAAATAAGCAGCTATGCCGCCGGGGCCTGGTACCAGAGCCCCGCCGAAGGAACCCTGGTACGGGACGCCGTGTATGGAGAGCCGGTGGCCCAGGTCAGCAGTGAGGGGCTCGACTTCAAGGCCATGGTCGAGTACGCCCGCAAGGTGGGGGGGCCCAACCTCCGGCGCTACACCTTCCACGAGCGGGCGGCCATGCTGCGGGCCCTGGCCCAATACTTGCAGGAGCGCAAGGAGGCCTTTTACGCCCTCTCTTACAAGACCGGGGCCACCCGCTACGATAGCTGGTTCGATATTGACGGGGGCATCGGCACTTTTTTCAGCTACTCGTCGCTGGCGCGGCGCGAGCTGCCCAATGCGCGTTTTCTGGCCGAGGACGACCCCCTCACCCTCTCCAAGCAGGGCACCTTCCTGGGCCGGCACATCCTGGTGCCCAAGGAAGGGGTGGCGGTACACATCAACGCCTTTAACTTCCCGCTCTGGGGGATGCTGGAAAAGCTCGCACCGGGGCTCATTGCGGGCGTACCGGCCATCGTCAAGCCGGCCACCCAGACCGCCTACCTGACCGAGGCGGTGTTCAGGGCCATGCTCGAGGCCAACCTCCTCCCCGAGGGGGCCATTCAACTGGTCTGCGGCGGGATTGGCGACCTTTTCGATCACCTGAACGAGCAGGACAGCGTGACCTTCACCGGCTCGGCGGCCACCGGACGCAAGCTCAAGACCCACCCCAGCCTGATTGCCCACTCGGTGCCCTTCAACATGGAGGCCGACAGCCTCAACTGCGCCATTCTGGGCCAGACGGTGGAGCCGGGCGACCCCGAGTTTGGGCTTTTTGTAAAGGAAGTGACCCGCGAGATGACGGCCAAGGCCGGGCAGAAGTGCACCGCCATCCGGCGGGTGATTGTGCCCCGCGAGAAGACCGAGGCCGTCCTCGAGGCCCTCAAGCAAGAGTTGAGCCAGACCCGCCTGGGCGACCCTAGCCGCGAGGACGTGCGCATGGGGCCGCTGGTGGGGGCTAACCAGCGGGCCGACGTGCTGTCTGTGGTCGAGGCGCTCAAAGCGCAAGGCTGTGAGGTGGCCTGGGAGGGCTCGCGCGAACTGCTGGGCGGCGACTTAGAAAAGGGCGGCTTCATGCCCCCCACCCTGCTCTTTAGCCCTAAACCCTGGGACTCTGCCGCCCACGACCTCGAGCCCTTCGGCCCGGTGGCTACCATGATGCCCTACGAAAGCCTGGACGAGGCCATCGCACTGGCCCGCCGAGGCCGGGGCAGCCTGGTGGGGAGCGTGGTGACCTACCAGCCCGAGGAAGCCCGCACCCTGTTCTTTGGCCTGGCCACCCACCACGGCCGGATGCTGATTCTGAACCGCGAAAACGCCAAAGAGTCCACCGGCCACGGCTCGCCTTTGCCCCTGTTGCTGCACGGGGGGCCCGGAAGGGCCGGGGCCGGCGAGGAGCTGGGTGGGGTGCGCGGCATCAAGCACTACATGCAGCGCTGTGCAGTGCAGGCCGACCCCACCACCCTGATGGTGCTCTCCCAGGAGTACGTGCGGGGAGCCCGGCTCAAAGAAGATGTAATCCACCCTTTCCGCAAGTACTTTGAAGACCTGGAGATTGGCGAAAGCCTCCTCACCCACCGCCGCACCGTAACTGAGGCCGACCTCGTGAACTTCGCCAACGTGACGGGCGACTACTTCTACGCCCACGTAGACGAGATTGGCGCGAAGGACTCCATCTTTGGTAAACGGGTGGCCCACGGCTACTTCCTGATTTCGGCGGCGGCAGGGCTGTTTGTGAGCCCGGCCCCCGGGCCGGTGCTCGCCAACTACGGCCTCGAGAACCTGCGCTTTATCGAGCCGGTGGGGATGGGCGATACCATCCGGGCCCGCCTCACGGTCAAGTCCAAAACCGCCAAAGACCCCAGGCCCGGCGAGCGGCCCACCGGCGTGGTGACCTGGGCGGTCGAGATTACCAACCAGGACGGCAAAACCGTGGCTCTTTACGACATCCTGACCCTGGTGGAGCGCAGACCCGAGAGCGTACCCCAAGCCTAGAGTGCTCTTCACCTATTTTGAGCCAGCCGACTTTAAGAAAGCTTTGTCCTGTAGAGAGCAGTGGCCGCCTATCCAGGCGGCCACGTCTGTGAAGAGCGCGATTGGCCATGCCTACCGATAGAGGGGCTCGGCCTGGTAGCCCTTCTCGGAGTGCACCAGCCGCCCTAAAGGATGCCCCGGCTCGTGGGTGAAACCCAGCAGATACTGGCCCTGAACCCAGCGCTCATACAGGCGTTTGCGGGTCTCGAGGGTGGTCATGGGGTAGAGGTCAAAGGCCATGATGTAGGGCAAAGGGGCTTGCATCATGGTAGGGACCAAGTCGGCGGTATAGGCAAACTGCTGGCCCTCCGAGTAGATCTCTACAGCCTGCATCCCCAGGGTATGTCCCGGTACCGGCACCAACCGAATCCCCGGCAAGGGTTCGATCTCACCCTCCACAGTTTCAAAGGAGATCCCCTCCAGGTTCTCGGCACGGTAGCTGGCCTGGCTGCGCTCATGGAGGTGGGTGGCCTCCCACAGTTCTTGCTTCTGCACGATGTGGTGGGCGTTGGGAAAGGTGGGGACTAGACGGCCCTCCTCGAGGCGGGTGTTCAGCCCGGCATGGTCAAAGTGCAGGTGGGTGTGCAGGATCAGCCCAATGTCCTCGGGGCGCACCCCCAGTTCGGCCAGCTGGCCCAGGACAGGGTTGTCCGCGCTCAGCTTGTAAATGCTGCGAAACTTCTCCCCCGGCTTACGATCGATGCCGGTTTCCACCAAAATCCACCGCTCTGGGTGGCGAATCAGCAATGGGTTAAGCCCAAGGCGAATGCGGTTTTGCGGGTCGGGCTCGGTGAGCTTAGACCACAGCACCTTGGGTATGGTGCCGAAGGTCGAACCCCCGTCGAGCCAGATCTCGCCGTCGCTCAGGAAGAAGAGCTCGAGCTGCCCCAGCCGAAAGGGAACAATGGGCCGCATGACCCTACTATACGCCCGATTGAGCAGGTCTAAGGAACATGCACCCAGCGCACGATTCGCCCCACCGCCCGGCTTTGATAAGCCACCTTGACCCAGGCGTAGTCGGACGCATTGAGCCCTAGAATCTCTACCCGATCCCCCCGAACCAGGTAGCCATTGGGTGCAACCTTCGGGTCAGGGCTCGGGTACAGCGGCAGACGGGGCTGCACAACCACCCTCGAGGCCACCTGGGTTTGGCGAGGGCCATCGCTCCACAGCTCACGCATAAGCTGGCCTTTGGCATTAAAGGTGCGGATATAAAAGATCAGATCGTCTTTGCGGCCAAACCCGCTCAAGGGGTACAGCTGGCTGGTGCGGTAGAGGTATGGCTGTCCAGCAGCGAACTTGTAATCAGCGTAGGCGTAGCTTGGCCCTGTTTTGCAGCTCGTAAGCAGGGCTTTTTCCCCCCAGGAAACCTCCGGATTGCAAAACTGGCCATCGTACTCACCCGGCACCCTCAGCAGCGCGTAACCCCGGCTTAGGGGGTCATAGAAGTAGATTTCATAGAAGAAGTTAACCCCTCTGTAGCCAGTAGCCATCGGCAAGGCCAGGTCGAGCCAACCGTCAAAATTGAAGTCGGCAGCCAACACTGCCCCTGGGGGCGAAAAGCCATCGCTCAGGGTACCGACGGTAAGGCTCTGGGTGCGTTTGCTCAAGCGCAGCTCGAGGGTGTGGCTGCTTGGCTTCAGGCTTAGCTCTACCCGGGCCGCAGAGCCAGAGCGGAGGGGCAGGCTGGCCCCAAAAGGCCGATCTACCGGGTATTGCAGTGGCTTTTGCCCTAACCCCAGCCCTAAGAGCAAAAACAGCACAACGGAGAGGCCGCGCATGGTGTACCGATTGTAGCCGCTTAGGATGTGAACAGGCCTTAAAACTCGACCTCCCCAGGGCCCAGCCTGAGCAATTCGGGGCTCCAGGGCGCCAAGCGGCGCTGCATGATGCTGACCGCACTGGGGTTCTGGTCCACCAACACGAAAAAACGACCATGGCGGGCCGCAGCCTCACCCGTGGTTCCCGAGCCCGCGAAGAAATCCAGCACAGGATCACCGGGGTGTGAATGCACCCGAATGATGCGCTCCAGGAGCTTGAGGGGTTTCTGGGTGGGATAACCGGTCTTTTCCCTCGAGGCCGTCGGCACAATGGTCTGCCACCACACATCGGTGGGGGTCTTGCCTCGAGCGGCCTTCTCTGGCCCCACCATCTTGGGGGTGAGGTAGGGGATGCGGTCTATCGCCTCGTAGCAGAAAGTGTAGCGCTTGGGGTCTTTGGCATACCACAACAAGGTATCGTGCTTGGCAGGCCAGCGCCGTCTCGAGCGCCCTCCGTAGTCGTAGGCCCAGATGATCTCGTTGATAAAACTCTCCCGGCCAAAGATCGCATCAAGCAAGACCTTGACATAGTGCACTTCTCGATAATCCAGGTGGACAAACAAGGAGCCTGTGGGGGTGAGCAGGCGGAAGGCCTCGCGCAAGCGAGGCTCGAGGAAGCCCAGGAAATCACTGTAGGCATCGCGATAGGTTGGAGATTCAAGGGGTTCGCTGCGGTAGGTCTTGCCCCCAAACCCCCTCCGTCGACCCCCCGCATCCTGCACAACCCGTACCCGCTGGCGCTGCTGCAACCTGCCGGTATTGAAGGGGGGGTCTAAGTAAATCAGAGGGAAGGTGGCATCAGGTAGAGTGCGGATGTAGCTCAAGCACTCGGCCCAGACAATGCGATTCACACTGCGATTGTGGCAGGTTTGGTCACGCGCGTCCACATAAGTGATTTTATTCACTATAAATCTAGCTCGTGAAATATCTCCATACTAACAGCCCGCTCGAACTCAGAGCGGGCTGGCTAAATGCAGTCGCTTTATTGGTAATTGGCCAAATTGACCGGCAAAGTGTAGAGCTTCCCCGAAGCGTCTTTGAAGGTCAGGGTTGCCTTGAGATTGGCCAGCGCGAGACCTCGACGAGCCAGGGCACTAAGATCAAAGGTGTAGCTCACATACCCCAACCAGCGAAACTCATGGCCTCTGCCTTGAATGTTGTAGAAATCCTGTGCGGGCCCAAAGCGGTCGGTTTGGCTGGGGTGCAGGGTTCCATGCCCCGGAATCCGTAGGGTTGCCGAGCTGAAGCGCTCTAGAAACCCCTGGTCTTTGGGCTCAGGGCTCATGCTGTGAGCAAAAACCATGAACTCGAGCTGGTTGCCATACTGACGGGCATATCCCTCGGCCTGGGCGAGTGTGAGGGGGGTTCCTTCATAGGTGCTTCGGTAGCTCTTAAACCGAAGCCGCTCATAGGGGGTGCCCACCACCACCGCATCCACTTCTGGGGAGGTAGGAACCAGGTCCAGACCATTGCTATACTCCTTGAGCACATATCCCTTCCAGAGGTAGCCTTGGTTGGGCTGAACCATCTGCTGGCCTTGCTCGAGGGCTGCTTGGATCTGCGCTGGGGTGAGGAGCGGGCTGAAGGCCAGCCCACTCCCCAATACGCCCCCTACCAGGATCAAGAAAAGCCGCTTCATCTCGAACTCCTAGGGCAAGGCATAGATCACTACCTTAGCGTTGCCGGTGGTGTTCCAGATGGTACGGCTGGCATTGCCCGAGGCTGCTGCCACGTACTGCTTGCCATTTTGGGCATAGGTAACGATCCCTCCGGCCATAGCCCCACCGGTCGGGTTACGGTAAAGCACCTTACCGGTTTTGGAATCCAGGGCCAAGAAATCGCCGTTGAGGTCACCGGTGAAGAGCAGTCCCCCGGCGGTGGGGGTCACCGCAGCCACCATGGGGGTAGGCGCATGGTAGCGCCAGATCGGCTGACCGGTCTTGGCATCCATGGCCACGATCCAACCTCTGGCCTTGCTCGAGGGATCCAGCACGTTGGTTCCGCCAAAAAAGAGCTGGCCCTGCACGTAGCGCACCTCGCCCAGCTTGTACACTCCACACCAGTCCACACTGGGTACAAAGAGCGTTTCCATCTGGGGATCATAGGCAGGGCCGTTCCACTCCACCCCACCCAGAGTGCCTGGGCAGCTCCGCACCCCCTGGGGCGTGGGTTTAACGTCTGCGTTCAGGATGGTGGTAACTGCCGTTTTAAAGCTTTGCTGCTTGGAACCCTCATCGTAGCCGAAGACATAGCCCCCCTTGGTTCCCACCGCCATATAGTGGGTTCCAGCACTGTCATAGACTACCGGAGCAGCCGCAGTGTCCCAGTCGTGCGAGTCGTTGGGAATCTGTTGGTAGTAGTGTGAGAGCTGGCCAGTTTTGGCGTCTAAAACCACCACGCTATCGGTATAGAGGTTGGCCCCAGGGCGATACTCGGGAGCAAAATCGGGGGCCGGGTTTCCCACCGAGACGTAAAGCAGCCCAGTCTGGGGGTCAAGGGTGAAGCTGGTCCACATCGAACCACCGCCGGTGGTGGTGCTCTCAGCCTTCTGCCAGGTATCGGCCCCCGGCTGGTTACCGGTAGGAATTACGTCAAAGGTCCATAGCCGCTGACCGCTCTTGATGTCGTAGGCGTACATCTCCCCGTGCACACCCCAGTCTGCTCCGGCGGTACCGATGAAGATCATTCCATTCCAAACGATGGGTGCAGCACTCAAAAAGTAGCCCTTGCTGCTATCGGCCACCTTGACGTTCCACAGGAGCTTACCGGTGCTCGAGTTCAGCGCAATGAGGTGGGCATCCGTAGTCCCCCGAACCACCACGCCATCGTAGATGGCCACCCCACGGTTGGTGGTAAAAGGCTCCGGGCCGCTGGGTTTGTAGGTGTATCGCCACAGCGGCTTACAGTTGGTGGCGTTGATGGCTGCGGTAACATGCTGGCTGGTAATGTAAAGCACTCCCCCATAAACGATAGGACTGCTCTGGAATGAGCCATTCTCGCCTAAGGCATAGGTGCAAACTTTTTTGAGCGAGGCCACGTTAGAGGTATTGATCTGATCAAGGCTGGAGTAGCGCTGAGCCAGATAATCTTTGTTGTACATCAACCAGTTGCTGGTATCGTTAGCGGCGTTATCCAGCATCTCCTGGGTAGGACCGCCGGCTAGAGCCGAACCCGCTGCCAATCCCAGAAACAACGCGGCCTTCAAAATTGACCCTCGCATAAAAGTATCCTTTCTATTTCTTCGTCAGCTTGACGCTCTTGAGGTTCTTGCTGCTGAGCGCGACATTCCCCGGCTTGTAGCCGTTTTGTTGGAGAATGTAGGCGGTGACGCTCAGATACTGGGCCTCGCTCAGGCTGCCGGGAGCGGTGAGGGGCATCTGGGTGTGAATGATGTAGTACAGGTCGTCCGCAGTTTTACCCCCGCTTTCCCAGGTGGAGGCAAAAGTGCTCCCGCTAAGGGCCGGGCCCGCGCCCCCCTGGAGCTTGGCCCCATGACAGCTTGCGCAGTGGTTGGCGTATATGGCCTGGCCTTGAGTAGCCTGCGCCGCGGTAAAACCACCCGATTGCGGCTGGGCGGCCACTGCGCAAAGGCCTAACCCAGCCGCAAATATCCCCACCGATAGATAGCGATTCATACCAACTCCTTTCCGAAAATTTCCCATGGACAACGCATAAAGCGCTTCCTCCTTTACCCTAAGCCTTGGCCTCGAGGGGGCTGTGGTACACCTCACATCTGGACGGGTCAGGTTAAGTGGGTTTAGGCCTGTCCCCCAGGGCAATTTTCGGGTGGAGAGGGGGCCTTCAAGCCCTTATACTCCGCCGCCCTCTCCTTCCGGCGAAACCCCGCGAATTCAGGGATATAGTGGGGGCATTATGGCTCGCCTCTTCGCAGGTACCGGAGCAATGGAATTTCACGTTGCCGCTCGAGCCCGAGACCACTACCAATTCGATCTGGCCTTGTTCTCTTCCTCGGGCAATGTGGTCTTCGCCGATTTCGGGGCAGCCCGGCGCTTCGCAGCAGCCATGAACGCCAAGCGCCCCCCCGAGCGGGCCGTGAGTGTGGGGCAGGTCAATGCCATGGGGCTGATTGACGAGATGCTGCACGTCACCGTCGAGGCCTACCGCATCCAGCAAAACCCCCGGGTAATGGCTGAGGCTCTGGCCCAGCTCGAGGTACAACTCGGTCCTGAGGCCCTGGAGCGCACCCTGCGGACCTTCGCAACGGAGTTCCCCCCCCTGGCGGTTTACCGCGGTGAAATGACCATCGAGGCCTACCTGACTGGCCAGACCGAGGGGCGCAGTCACCGCGAGATCGTCCTCGAGGAGATGCTGATGCTGTGGATGGCCAACGCCAATCCAGCCTTTGCCCCTTTCTTAGAGCTCTTTGACGATGCCCAGCTCGAGCAGTCCACCGCCTACCTGCCTGCCATTCAGGCCCTGGAGCACTTCTTCGAGGGCGAACCGGCCTTCAGCGGAACCGGCCTCAGCCTGTTTAAAACCCTGCGCCTGCCGGCCTTGCAGTTTCCCGACTCCCTCGAGGCCCAGCTCGAGTTCCTGCTGACCCGGCTGGGCGGCAGCCTGGGCCGCTTCATCTACCGGCTGTTGGTGGGCCGCGATGTGCTGCGCGAGGAAGGGCGCTGGTTCGAACGGGCCCCGACCCACCTCGAAGCCCCCGGAGGCTTCGGCGGGGGCGACCTTAGCCCTGAGATGTTCAGCCCGCGGGCCCAGCGGCTCGAGCATGAGCCCGAAGCCTTTAGCCCCGACCTAGACTGGATGCCTCAGCTGGTCCTGATCGCCAAAAACGCTTTTGTCTGGCTGGACCAGCTCTCTAAGCAGTATGGAAGAGAAATTCAGACCCTGGATCAGATCCCTGACGCCGAGCTAGACAACCTGGCCAGCTGGGGCGTGACCGGGTTGTGGCTGATTGGGCTGTGGGAGCGCAGCCGGGCTTCCAAGCAAATCAAGCAGCGGATGGGCAACCCCGATGCGGTGGCCTCGGCCTACTCCCTCTACGACTACGTGATCGCCCGGGACCTAGGGGGGGAAGCAGCCCTACAGAACCTCAAGGAGCGGGCCTGGCGCCGTGGGATTCGCCTGGCCAGCGACATGGTGCCCAACCATGTGGGCATTGATGGGCGCTGGGTCTATGAGCACCCGGATTGGTTCATCAGCCTACCCTACCCCCCCTACCCGAACTACCGCTTCAGCGGGCCCGACCTATCGGAGGACCCTCGAGTAGGCATCTTCCTCGAGGACCACTACTACGACAAATCCGATGCCGCTGTGGTGTTCAAGCGCGTGGACCGCTGGACCGGCCAGGAGCGCTACATCTACCACGGCAACGACGGCACCCTCACCCCCTGGAACGATACCGCCCAACTCGACTATCTAAACCCGGAGGTGCGCGAGGCCGTGATCCAGACCATCCTGCATGTGGCCCGGCAGTTCCCGGTGATCCGCTTCGACGCCGCCATGACCCTGGCCAAGCGCCACATCCAGCGCTTGTGGTGGCCGGAGCCAGGCGGCTCACCCTGGGGCCAGTCCATCCCCAGCCGGGCTGAATTCGCCATGACCAAGGAGGAATTCGATCGGCGGATGCCGGTGGAGTTCTGGCGCGAGGTGGTCGACCGAGTGGCCATCGAAGCCCCCGATACCCTGTTGCTGGCCGAGGCCTTTTGGATGATGGAAGGGTATTTTGTCCGCACCCTGGGAATGCACCGGGTTTACAACTCGGCCTTTATGAACATGCTCAGGGATGAAAAAAACGCCGAGTACCGCAAGGTTCTCCAGGAAACCCTAGAATTCGATCCCGAGATCCTCAAGCGCTATGTCAACTTCCTTAACAACCCCGACGAGAAGACCGCGCTCGAGCAGTTTGGTAAGGGCGATAAGTACTTTGGGGTCATGACCCTGTGCGCCACCCTACCGGGGCTGCCCATGCTGGGGCACGGCCAGGTTGAGGGGTACAGCGAGCGCTACGGGATGGAGTACCGCCGGGCTTACTACCAGGAGCTCCCCGATCAAGGGCTAATTGAGCATCACCGGGAGCAGATCTTCCCCCTCCTGAAGCGGCGTCACCAGTTCGCTGGGGCCCAGCACTTTGTGCTCTATGACTTCGATTCTGAGGGGGGGGTCAACCAGGATGTGTTTGCCTATTCCAATCGGGAGGGGGCCGAGCGCAGCCTGGTGGTCTACCACAACCGAGCCAACCCCACCAAAGGCTGGGTTCGGCATTCGGTCGCCCAGCCGCTCGGAGGCAGCAAAGAGCTTCGGCGGCGCAGCCTCGACGAGGGCCTGGGCCTGAGCCTAAAGCCACGCACCTTCAGCCTGTTCCGCGACCGGGTGCGGGGGCTCGAGTTCATACGCTCCAACACCGAGCTGGCTGAGAAAGGCCTCTACCTCGAGCTGGGTCCCTACGGACGGCAGGTCTTCCTGGATTGGCGCGAGGTCTATGACGCCGACGGCAGCTACGCCCGGGTGGCCGCGATGCTGGGCGGCCAAGGGGTCGAAAGCGTGGAGGAAGCCCGCTATGAGTTGGTGCTCGAGCCCATCCAAACCCCTTTCCGCGAGTTGGTGAATGCAAGCGTGCTGCGCCGCTTGATGGGGGCTGCACGCAACCCAGATCCAGCCCTCCTGGAAGACCTCCAGGCCAGGCTGATGCGCCTTCAGGCGGGGATTGCCGCCCACACCGGGAAAACCCCGCCTGCCCTCGAGCTGCGAGAACGCCTGGCCCCCCTGCTGAGGGCGGCGGCCTCCCCGCAGAGCCCCGTCTTGTGGGGCGCGCTGTGGGTTTGGAGCTTCGCCCCGGCCTTGGGCGAAGCCGACCAACCCCGCGATCGCCTCGAGGAGTGGCGCCTGGGGCGGATCCTCGAGGGCGCGGTGCGCGAGCTGGGGACGAGCCCGGCAGAGGCCAGCCGGGCAGCCGGGCTGGCCAAGCTGCTGATGGCCCAGCCCAGCCTGCTGAAGGGCGGTCTGCTGGCCCTCGAGGGGCTGGGCCAGGACCCCGAGACCCAGCGCTACCTGGGGTTCAACCGTTTTGAAGGCGTCACCTACTTTAACCGTGAGGCTTTGGAGTTGCTGCTGGAAGCCCTCGAGGTCTTAGGTGGGGCTCGGGCCAAGCCGGGCTGGAGCACCTGGCGGGCCCCGGTGGCCGGGCTGGCGGCGAAGGTGGGCTACCAAGCCGATGCCTTCCTGGCCCAGCTTCGCCGAATGGCCAAAACCGCCAAGAAGGGAGGGGTCGGCAAAACCGCTAAGGTCTCGCAGGGCAGGGTTCGCCAAACCGGGGCTACCCCCAAGCCCTCCCCTCAAGCAAACCGCCCCAACCCAGCGGGCTCAAACCGGGCCCCCTCGACCCTTGATGACCTCACCCGTATTGCCGGGGTAGGCCCCAAAACCGCCGCTGCGCTCAGGGCAGCGGGAATTACCAGCTTTGCCACCCTGGCCCAGACGCGGGAAGCCGAGCTGCGAAAGGCCCTCTTGGCCGCAGGGCTGCGCACCGGACTGCGGCTGGAAACCTGGGCCAAGCAAGCGCGCTATCTGGCCAAAGGGGATCGGGCCGGGCTCGAGCGCTACCTCAAGCGGCTTAAGGGGTAGGCAACACCTTGCCTGGGTTGAGCAGGTTAGAGGGATCCAAGGCCGCCTTTACTGCCCGCAGGGCCTCGAGGGTTACGGGGTCTAGGGCTTCCTTCATGAAGTCCCGCTTCATCAAGCCGATGCCGTGCTCACCGGTCAACACCCCCCCATGGCGCAGGGCCACCCGGGCCACCTCATGAAGCAGCTCCCAAACCCTGGCCTCGTTGTCGGTTTTGGGATCAAACATCACGTTGGGATGGAGGTTTCCATCCCCGATATGCCCAAACTGCACCAGCGGAAGACCGTACTGCCGACCCAGGGCCTCGATCTCGCGTACCACCGCCGGAAGGCTCGAGCGGGGCACCGCGATATCCTCGTTCAGGCGCTTGGGGCGGATGCGCCCAATCGCCGGGGAAACCGAGCGCCGCGCCCTCCATAAGGCCTCGCTCTCGGCGGCATTGGCGGCCATCTGCACCACTCCTCCGTGGGCCCGGCAAGCCTCGGCCACCCAAGAAAGCTCCTCCTCTACCACCAGCGGATCATCGCCGTCGGTATCCACCAACAGCACAGCCGCGGCCTCCACCGGTAAACCCATCCGAAAGGACTCCTCTACCGCGCGGATGCAGCCGTTATCCATAAACTCCAGCTTGGCCGGGACTGCCCCCGCGGCAATCGCCTCAGAGACCGCTTCCGCTGCCTGTCCCACCTCGGCAAAGCTCGCGAGCAGCGTGCGGGTATGGCGCGGCAAGGGTTCCAGCCGCAGGCGCATCTCGGTGATGAGGCCTAGGGTGCCTTCCGAACCCACCAGAAGCCCGATCAGGTCATATGCACTGCGCTCGAGGCGGTGAACCTCGGCGGCATCGTCTACCCATTCCAACTCGAGCACATAATCTCCCGTGACCCCGCGCTTAAAACACATCGGCCCCCCGGCGTTCTCCGCCAGGTTGCCCCCTAAGGTACTGGTGCGGAAGGAAGCCGGGTCAGGGGGGTACATCAGCCCAAAGGGCCGAGCCCGCTCACTGACCTGCGCGGTCACCACCCCAGGCTGGGCCAGGGCCGTACGGCTGTGGGGGTCTACGCTGAGCCTGGTCATCCGGGTAAAGCTCAGCACCAGCGATTCCCCAATCGGGACAGCCCCCCCTGAAAGCCCACTGGCCGCCCCTCTGGGTACGATGGGCAGTCCCATCTGGCGGGCAAAGCGCAGGGCTTCCACCACATCCGCGGTGCTCTCCGGTAAGACCACCAAGGCCGGGGTGGCCCCAAAGGCAATGCCGTCGTAGCTGTAGTTACGGCGCTGGGAAACCTCGAGCAACACCTTTCGCTCGCCCAGCCGGGCTTGCAGCTCCTTAGGGCTTGCTGCGGGTAGGGGGTGAACTTCTCGCGTGGTCTTTTTGGGCCGCGTCTTTCCTAGGTTGAGCCCCTGCATAAACCCAGCCTATCGCCTGGGCCCAGCCGAGGCTAGAGCCAGCCCATACAATAGCCCCATGGCTTACTGGCTGCTCAAATCCGAACCCCAGACCTTCAGTATCCATGACCTCGAGCGCGATCAAACCACCCTTTGGGACGGGGTACGCAACTACCAAGCACGCAACTACTTGCGCTCGATGCACCCCGGCGACCGGGCCTTCTTCTACCACTCGAGCACCGCCGTCCCTGGGATCGTCGGGCTGTGCCGGATCCATCGGGCCCATCTGGTAGACCCCAGCCAATTCGATCCCCATTCGCCCTACTTTGACCCCCACAGCTCCCTCGAGCAGCCGCGCTGGTGGACGGTGGAGGTGCAGTTTGAGCGAGCCTTTGCGCAGCCTCTGCCCCTAGAAACCCTGCGCCAGCAGTTCACCTCTGAGGAACTCGCCCTGTTGCGCCGCGGCAATCGCCTCTCGGTGATGCCGGTGGAGGAAGCGGTTGCCAAGCGGATTTTGAAGCTGGCCACTCCCTGAGAGGCCCCTTACCGGAACACCCCAGTGTGGCCCAGCGAATACCGCCCCGGTTGGGGGTAGATGGCCAGCCCATGAGGCCCCTTCCCCACCTTGATGCGCTGAATCAGCCCCCCCTTCTGCAGGTCGGTATTGAACACGTAAACCTCTCCATGATAGCGCCCAGCCAGCCACAGGGTCTTGCCATCTGCGGAAACCCCGCCCATATCCGGGCTGCCCCCACCGGGAATCTTCCACTTGGTCACCAGCTTCCGGGTGGCGAACTCGAGCACGCTCACCGAGCCTTCGGCGCGGTTAGAGATGTATAGGTATTTTGCGTCTCGGCTGGGATAGAGGCCATGGGCCCCCTTCCCGGTGGGGATAAAGCCGATTGGCTTGAAGTTTTCCCCGTCTATCAGGTGTATCCCATTGGCATCCATATCCGCCACATAGAACACCTGTCCATCGGGCGAAAGCTTCACATCCTGGGGCATCCCCCCCACATGGAGCTTGCCCAGCACCTTCTGCCCCACCACATCAATCTTGAGGATGTCTCCGCTGAACTCGCAGCCTGCGATCAGGTAGCGCCCATCCGCGCTGTAATCCATGTGGTTGACCCCTTTGCACGGCACGCTGATCGAGCTTTGGCGATTCCAGGTGTGGGGGTCAAAAAAGTCCAGGCGGCGCTGGTATTCCGCCACCACGATGGCGTATTTGCCGTCGGGGGTGAAGTAGAGGTTGTAGGGGTCCTGTACCGGGATGCGCTCGCCCAGCTTGCCGCTGACGGGATCTATGGGGATGATGGTATGCCCCATATCGTTGACGACGTAGAGGGTTTTCAGGTCGTAGGAGGGCACCACGTGTTGGGGCTCGGCGTCTACCTTGTAGCTGGCCGTCACCTTGTAGGTCTTGGGATCTATGAGGTAAAGGCGGTTGGTCTTGCCATCTGGAACATAAACCCGCTCGGGAAAATTCTTGACCACCGGTGAGAGGTCCCCTTTTCCGGTAAACGCATAGATGTTTTTGGGGTCATACTCAGGCATCCCCGGCAGTCCGGCCTGTAGCCTCGAGGCGGGCTGCGCCGGGGCCGGATTGGCCGGTACGGCCGGGGCCGAGGCGGGGCTCGAGGCGGTCTGGGTGGGGGCTTGGGGCTGGGCCGCACTCGAGGAATGCGAACGACAAGCAGTCATCCCGATGGCCAGGGTAAGGGAAAAAAGGGCTAACAGGGCTCGATGCATACACTTCCTATAAGACCTGCCGAGAATGATGCTTAAATGAAATCGCGCTCGAGATCCCCCCAGCCGCACCCCGCAGATCTCTCGCATGCAACGCTGGTGCCGGGGATGGGACTCGAACCCACACGAGGTTTCCCCCAACGGATTTTAAGTCCGTAGCGTCTACCATTCCGCCACCCCGGCATTCCGGCCTCGAGCGGATCTGAGGCCAGGGCTAGTATGCACTAGCCCGTACCCATACTGCAAGAAGGGCTATTCCTTGGCCGGCATTTGATAATCGCTGCCCAGGCGCACGGTCAGGTCGGAGTACAGCACCGCTTCACCGGAAATGCGCCAAGGCAGGTTCACCGCCTCGGCGGCGGCCTGGGCCAACTCTGCCTGCCCATTGGAGATCACCTCGCTCTGCGGCGGCGCACTCTCTGCCTCCCGCAGCACCACTCGCATTCCCAAGCTCCGCAGCTTGCGGCGTAAGGCAATGGCCCCATCCTCTTGGGGGGTGGCATAGACAATCACCGCCGTCTTTCCCTGCAGGCTCACCGCCTGGGCAGGAGGAGCGGCATTCGCAAAGTAGCGGGCCACCAAGGCCCGAAGGGCTGGATGGTCCACCTCCCAGCCTTGACCAAACTCCCCTGGGGTCAGGAGGGTAACCATCTGAGGCTGACTGGCCGCAAAGCCCAGCAGGGCCGCGATCTGGTCGCGGCTCAGGTCGGTGTGGATGTTCTGCTCTACCGCTGCGATGGCCCGGGGCAGGCGGGCCAGCCCCGAGGGGGTGAGGACCTGGGTTTTGAGGGCCTGGAAAAAGGCCTGTTGGCGCTGGATGCGTCCAATATCCCCCAGAGCGTCGTGGCGAAAGCGCAGATACCCCTCCGCCTGCGCCCCATTTAGGTGCTGGCAACCGGGCTCGAGGTTGATCTCGAGCTTAGCCGCGGTATCGGTGTAGCGCATGGGTTTCTCCACGCAAACGTTGATCCCCCCGAGGGCATCTACGCCCGCCCGTATGGCCTCCACGCTGAGCGCCACGTAAGCGTCAATGGGAACTCCTGTGAGGTTGGTAAACACCTTCTCGGCCAGTGGGGGGCCCCCAAACTTGTTGGCATGATTGATGATGTAGGTCCCGTAACCGGGGATGGGCACATACGTGTCCCGTGGAACCGAGAGCACCACCACCCTGTGGGCTACAGGGTCAAAGTGGACCAGCAAATTCACGTCCGACAGACCCTTGAGCTCCTCAGGGGCCCTCTGGTGGTAATACTTATATTCTGGAGCGATCCCCAGCACCAAAACCGTCAGGGGCTTATGGAGGGTCCGGGGCAACGCGCCGTATTTGATCAGCGGTTGCAGCAGGGGGTAGGCCCACCAAGCCACACCCGCCAGCAACACGAGGATGAGCACGGGGACAAAACGTCGCACCTCGACAGTCTATAGTATCGGCCTGAGGCTGGGTGAGCTCAGGCTCAGGGCGTGAGCAGCAGAAGGCCCAGATCGAGGCTATCGGTAGGGGGAATGGTAAGGGTCTTGCTGGTTTGAGGCTCCCCGGAATCACACAGGCCATTGCCCGAATCATCCCGGCACACCATCACGGTGTAGGTCCCAGGCATCAAGTAGGTGCTGAAGGCTCCACCCGTTGTGGCCAGTTGGCGGTTGGTTGGGCCCAAGAAGTCCACGGCGTAGTCTCCTTTGGGCAATGGCCAGCCAAAAGCCGAGGGCAGATAGAGCAGACCCTTGCCATAGGCATCGTTGCGCCCAGGCTTGCCCAGGTGGGTCAGGTTGGACTCGAGCAAAGACCAGGCTTCAGCCCCACTTTTGGCCTTCCCGCTGCTGAGCAGCAGGGCCAGGGCCGCTGCAACCTGGGGGGAAGCCTGTGAGGTGCCCATGTAATAGGTATAGTTGGGCTGATTTAGCTGGTAGTTCCAGGTGGTCGAGAGAATCCCAGCCCCAATCCCCTGGGCGATATCCCCCCCCGGAGCGGCCAGGGTCACATGGCTGTTTTGCTGGCTGTACCAGGTCACCTGGTTGTTGAGATCCGTGGCCGCCACCGAGATCACCCCCGGGCAGGCCGCAGGGTAAACCAGCTGCCCCGGCGCATCGGCCTGGTAATTTCCCGCAGCCGCCACCACCAAAACCCCTCGAGCGATGGCGTCGCCAGCCGCATCGCACATGGCCTGGGAATAGGTGAGGGCGCCCAGGGATAGATTGATAACCTGGGCAGGCGTGGGGTTTTGCAGGGTTTGGGAGCCCACCACCACCGGTATACCCGCCGCATAGCGAATGGCCAGGGCCACATTCTCAAAGCTGCCGTTCCCGCTCTCATCCAGCACCCGCAAGGGCAGCACCTTGACCGGGGCGTTGTAGTCTACCCCGACAATCCCCGAGGAGGTACAGGTGGGGCAGGCCGGAGGGAAGGGGCCACTGCCCGCGGTGATAATCCCGGTGACATGCGTCCCGTGGCTGCCGCCAGTAGGGCTGCTGCTGTCCCCAGGGTCGGTGGGGTCTGGCTGGCCCCGCACGAAGTCGTAAGCTCCTTCGCCGGGCAGCACCAGCCGACCGGCCAAATCGGGGTGGTCGTAGCGCACCCCGGTGTCAATCACCGCTACCGTGACCGGGTAGGGGAAATTCCCCAGATAGCTGAAGCGGGCACCGGTGGTCTTGAGGTACCACTGCTTGGGGTAAAACTCGTCGGTGGGTTCCCCTATAGCCTCCCCTTGGGCACGGACGTACCCGTTGAGCTCGGCCCATTCCACATTAGGGTCACGGCGAAGCGCCTCGAGCAGGGCCTGGGGGTTGGGGCTTTTGAGCTTGACCAGGCGGTGGGCCCGGTCGAGCGAGCGCAACTGGGCTTGCAGGGGCAGGCGGCTGGGCTGCGGAGCTTGGCGGTATTTTACCAGCACCTCGGTGCTGGGGGGAGGGGCTTTGTGCGGGGACCATCCCCTCGAGCCCAAGGCCGGCAAGCCGAGAGCTTGGGCCTGAAGAGCCTGACCCTGACCCAGGTCCGCGACCTGCCCGGTCACCCACACCAGCGGCAGCCGAACCGCTACCGTGGCCTTGAGGTCCCCGCCCACCTCGAGGGTGGTGGTGTATTGCCGGCCATCCGGAGGGTCTCCGCTGGGCTGGGCTTGGAGCTGTACGGAAGCCGGGCCAAGCCCCTGAGCAGGGGAAACCGTAAGCCAGTCAGCGTCGCTCTTGAGGGTCCAGGCCACATTAGAACCCACCCGGAGCCGCAGGGTACCGCTCTCACCGCGCAAAACCACCTCATCGGGCAAGGCAACACTTGGCCAGGACGAATTGGAGGCGCATCCGGCCAGAAAGAGCACGATCCAAAAAGCAAAACGCATTCCCCTCACAGTAGCCCACTTTAGGCGGTCGTCAAGTTCAACCGACGGTTGCGCAGGTACTCCTGTCGGCGCTCGAGCAGAAAACAAACCAGGGCCAAAGCCAGTAGGATCGGACGCAAGCTCCAAGGCCCTCGGGAAGGGAGGGTCGCCAGCTCGGCTGGGGAGGCCAGAAGCCGTCCCCCCGTCGCCTCGCTGAGGCGCTCGAGGTTGGCCTGGCCATCCTCAAGACGCCACTCCGCGGGAGCCGGAAGGGAAAAGCGCAACCGGGGCTGCTCCCCCTCGAGCACCGTAGCCACCCCACTGGCTTCCAGCGGAAGTTGCAGGCTGTACTGCAGCGGCCCGGTAGGGGCAAAGGGGCGCTCGAGGCCCCCCAGCCGCAGCAGCGGACGCTCGAACTGGCCCTGCAAGCGCACCTCCACCCCTCCCGCCTCCCGCACCGCCTCAACCCAGGGTGGAGGCGGTGCGGGAGGCGGGAGG
>NZ_QWLB01000027.1 GCF_003574355.1 Meiothermus granaticius NBRC 107808
CCCCTCCCCCTCCCCATCAGATACCGCGCCTCTGCCCTTCATCCTGGGGCCCAATGCGATCGCCCAAGCGCTGCGGGACAGGCTTCGCCACAGCGAAAACCTCGAGGAAGCCGCCTTTGTTTTGGACTGCCGGGTGAAGCTCGAGCGCAAGCAGGATCTCCCCCAGCATCTGCCGGTGGTCTCGCTGGTCTGGGGCCACTCCGCCAGCCGCGCCCAGGCCGAGTTCCCGGCTCGAGCCCTGGCGGGGTTTAGTCTGGTTCCCCCGCTTGGCGATACCTCCATCGTTGAGCTGTATGCCCCGCTCTCCGGGCCAAACCGGGCCCTGGAACTGGCCCAAACCTACTTCCAGGCCCATGGTCTGCGTACCCTCCGCCTGCCCGACCAGCCCGGCGGGGTGGGGTTTCGCATCCTGGCCCTCCTGATCAACGAGGCGGTCTCTGCCCTCGCGGAGGGGGTGGCCCCACCCGCCGATTTAGACCGGGCCATGCGGCTGGGAACCGGATATCCCCGTGGGCCGCTCGAGTGGGCCGAGCTGATCTGGCTCAAGCCGTTGCTGCGGGCCTTGGAAGGGTTGTCCGAGGAGCTCGGTGAGCGTTGCCGTCCCCACCCGCTGCTGCAACGGGTGGTTGCGGCTGGGCTCGAGCGCTTTGACTTTCAGCGTGTTTCCCCTCAGGGGGCACAACCATAGCGGAGGAGTACCTATGAAAGGGATCGCAGTCGGAATTTTGGCACTTGGTTTAGGGCTGGGGCTGGCCCAGCAGGCCCCCCTCAAGATCGGCGTGGTGGTCTCGGCCACCGGCCCCGGTGCAAGCTTGGGGATTCCAGAGCGCAACACCCTGTTGCTGCTGGAGGACCAGGTCAACAAGCGGGGTGGGCTGGCCGGGCGCCCGGTGCAGTTCATCATCATGGACGATGCTTCGGACACCACCCAGGCGGTGCGGGCGGCACGGAAGTTGATTCAGGAAGACCAGGTATTGGCCATCATCGGGACCACCACCACCCCGGCCACCCTGGCCATGATTGATCCCATCGCTGAGGCCGGGGTGCCCAACATCTCGCTGGCCGCCAACCGTGAGATTGTGGCCCCGATGGACGATAAGCGCAAATGGATCTTCAAAACCCCCCAGACCGAGGAGCAGATGAGCCAGCCCATCGTGCAGGACATGAAGGCCAACAATGTTAAAAACGTGGCCTACATCGGCTTCAACGATGCTTACGGCGAGGGCTGGGCCAAGGCCTTCGAGGCTGCCGCTAAAGAGGCAGGGTTGAACGTGGTGGCCTCGGAACGCTTCTCCCGTACCGACACCTCGGTAACCGGGCAGATCCTGCGAATCCTCTCCAAAAACCCCGATGCGGTGTTAATCGGCGGCTCAGGCACGGCCCCGGTGCTTCCCCAGCGCACCCTTAAGGAGCGGGGTTACAAAGGGCTCATCTATCAGACCCACGGGGTGGCCAACCCTGATTTCCTGCGAGTCGGGGGCGATGCGGTGATCGGAACCCGGCTCCCAGCAGGGCCGATTCTGGTTTTCGATCAGCTCCCCTCAGGCTTCCCCACCAAGCGCGTGGATCAGAGCTATGTACAGCAGTACGAAGCCAAGTACGGCATCGGTAGCTACTCTACCTTCGGGGGCCACGCCTACGATGCCTGGGCGATCCTGAGCGCCGCCCTGGAGCGCACCCTCAAAAAAGAACAGCCCACCAACCTGCAAGCCTTCCGCAGCACCCTGCGCGACGAGATCGAAGCCACCAAGGGTGTGGTGGGGACCCACGGCATCTTCAACATGAGCCCCCAAGACCACCTGGGGCTCAAGTTCAACGAGGCCGCGGTGATGGTCGAGGTGGTAAAAACCCCCAGCGGTAAGCTCGGTTGGAAGCTGATACGGACCTTCCAGTAAAGCCCCTCAAGCCTGCTCGAGGCCCTAGTGCGTTTGTATGGACTGGACCATTGTCTCCTTCCTGGCTGCCGACGCGGTGCAAAGCGGCACCATCTATGCCCTGCTGGCCCTTTCTCTGGTGCTGGTCTTTGCGGTGACCCGGGTGATCTTGGTGCCGCTGGGGGAGTTGCTGGTCTTCGCCCCGCTGACCTATGTGTTCTTTCTGCCCAGCGGGGTGAGCGGGCTCGAGCTGCACGGGCAAATCCCCGGCACGGCCTGGCTCTCGAGCTTTCTGCTCTTGGTCTGGGCCGTGCTGGACCGAGCCAACCCATCGCGGGTAGCCCGTCTGGTCGTCCTGGCTTTGCTGGTGCTGGGGCTGGCCTGGGTGGGGGCTCGAGGGGTCGCGCCCTGGCTGGGCTGGATTCTGGCGGTGCTGGTGGTGCTGCCGATTGGCCCAGCCAGCTACCGGCTCTTTTTCCAACCGGCCCAGAATGCCAGCGTGCTGACCTATCTGATCATCGCCGTAGGCCTGCACTTTGCCTATCAGGGCCTGGGGCTGGTGTTTTTCGGCCCTGAACAGTACCGCCTGCCCCCCATCCTGAGCGGCCAGACCAACCTGGGCATGGTTCCCATCAACAATCAGGCCTTCTTGGTCTATGGTTTTGCCCTGCTGACCATGCTGGGGCTCTACCTGTTCTTTACCCGCAGCCTTTACGGCAAAGCCCTGCGGGCCTGCGCGGTGAACCGCTACGGCGCCCGGCTGTTGGGCATCTCACCGGCCCAGGCCGGGTATGTGGCCTTTGGGATCGCCACCCTGATCGTCACGGTGAGTGGAATGCTCTTGGCCCCCCTGATCAGCCCGGCCTACTTCCAGGGGTTTCTGTTCGGGCTCAAGGGCTTTGTGGCCGGTATTCTGGGTGGGCTGGTGAGCTACCCTCTGGCGGTGCTGGGAGCGCTGGCCGTAGGCGGTTTTGAGCAGTGGGCAGGGTATGTCTCGAGCCCCTTCAAAGACGCCTTGGTCTTCGCCCTGCTGCTACCGGTGCTCCTGTGGCGCAGCCTGCGCAGCCACGAGATCGGGGAGGAAGAATGACCCGCCGCAAGGAAGGCCGGGCCTCCTGGACCCCCCTGGTCGTGGTGGGGCTGGTGCTGCTGACCCCCTTGCTGCTCTCCCCTTTTCCCTTCTACCTGACCTTAGCCAACTTCATCGCTTTTGGGGCCTTGGTAGCGCTGGGGTTGTACCTGCTGACCGGTCTCGCCGGGATGACCAGCTTTGGCCAAGCCACCTTCATGGGACTGGCCGCCTATACCACCGCGCTGCTGAGCACCAAAGCCGGATGGAGTCCCTGGCTAACCCTACCCGCTGGGGTAGCGGTTGCTGCCTTGGGTGCGGTAGTGCTGGGCGGGATTACCGTGCGGCTCAAGGGGCATTACCTGCCGCTCTCAACCATTGCCTGGGGCATGGCCCTCTACATCGTGATGGGAAGCTGGACCACCGTGACCGGCGGATTTACCGGGCTCACCGATCTTCCGGCGGTTTCACTGCTGGGGTTCAGGCTTACCGATCCCAAGGCCTACTTCTACCTCTCGGCAGGCTTTGTGTTGTTGGGGGCCTGGGCCGCGCTCAACCTGACCCGCAGCCGTATCGGTCGGGCGTTACGGGCCAGTCGGGGCGATGCGGTGGCTGCGGCCAGCTTCGGGGTGAACCCAGCCTGGCTCAGGCTGCAGGTGTTCGTTCTCTCGGCGGTTTACGCCGGGGTGGCCGGATGGCTTTACGCGCACTTTTTGCGCTTCGTCAACCCCTCGCCCTTTGGCCTCGAGGCCTCCATCAAGTACTTGATCGCGGCGGTGGCCGGTGGGGTGGGCAGCATCCCAGGGGTGATCCTGGGCTCGGGGCTGGTGGTGAGCCTCGAGGAGTGGCTCAAGGATCTGCTCCCCGTCCTGTTTGGCCGCAGCGGCAACTACGAGGTCATCGCCTATGGGCTGATCCTGGTCTTGATTTTGATCCTGGCCCCCAAAGGGTTGTGGCCTTTTGTGGAGCGCTATCTGCCCAAGGGCATCCCTCAACCCCCCCAGGGCAGCGGTCTTCCCGCCCGGCCCAGCGCCGGGGCACCGGGTGAGACCGTCCTCGAGGTCGTGAATCTCAGCAAGCGCTTTGGCGGTCTGTTGGCCGTCAATCGGGTCAGCTTTGAGCTGCACCGGGGAGAGGTGTTGGGGTTGATCGGCCCCAACGGAGCGGGCAAGTCCACCCTCTTCAACCTCATCACCGCGGTGCTCGAGCCCAGCGAGGGCAGCGTCCGATTCAAAGGGCAGGTCATCACCGGTCGGCCGCCCTACGCCGTACACCGGTTGGGCCTGGCTCGTACCTTCCAGCACCCCCATCTCTTCCCTGAGATGACCGTGCTCGAGAACGCCGCCTTGGGCACGTATGCCCGCACCCGGGCAGGGGTCTTGGCCTCGCTGCTCAGCCTGTCTCGAGGCGAAGAAAACGCTGCACTGATGGAGGCTTACCGGGCTCTGGAGCGGGTTGGGCTGGCCCAGATTGCCCACCACAAAGCCGACGGCCTGGCCATCGGTCAGCTCCGGCTATTGGAGATTGCCCGCGCCTTGGCTTCGGGGCCGGAAGTTCTCCTGCTGGACGAACCCGCAGCCGGTTTGCGGGCCGGGGAGAAGCGCCAGTTCGCCGCCCTGATCCGCAAGCTGGTGGCCGAGGGGGTAACGGTGCTGCTGGTAGATCACGACATGGATTTGGTGATGGGGTTGGTGGACCGGGTGGTGGTGATGCACTACGGCGAAAAGCTGGCCGAGGGCACCCCTGCCGAGGTGCAGCGCAATCCCAAGGTGATCGAGGCCTACCTGGGGGAGTCGGTGGCATGAGGGGGACTGGGATGCTGATGTTAGAGCTTACCGACTTCAGCGTGCGCTACGGGGCGGTTGAGGCCGTGCGGGGCCTTTCGCTCGAGGTGGCCGAGGGCGAAGCCATCACCCTGATCGGGCCCAACGGAGCGGGGAAAAGCAGCACCCTCAAGGGCATCCTGGGGCTGGAACGCTCTAAGGGGGTGGTGAGGTACCGGGGCCAGGAGCTGAAGAAGCGTACCCCTGAAGCCCTGGCTGAGCTGGGGTTGGTGCTGGTCCCGGAAAAACGGGAGCTCTTCAGCTCGATGGAGGTTGAGGATAACCTCCTGTTGGGGGCCTTTACCCGGTTTCGCCGTGGGGAAAAGGGGCTTAAGGAGGACCTCGAGCGCGTCTACACCCTGTTTCCCCGGCTGCGCGAGCGGCGTCGGCAGCTCGCGGGCACCATGAGCGGGGGGGAACAGCAGATGCTGGCCATTGGGCGGGCCTTGATGGCCAAGCCCAAGCTCCTGCTGCTGGATGAGCCCAGCCTGGGGCTGGCCCCGCTGATTGTGGCCGAGATCTTCCGCATCCTGGGGGGGTTGAAGTCGCAGGGGGTAACCATCCTGGTGGTTGAACAAAACGCCCGAATGGCCCTGCGGCTGGCCGATCGGGGCTATGTGCTCGAGGCCGGGGAGCTGGTGATGCAGGGCCAGGCCTCAGAGCTGCTGCATGACCCCAGGGTGATCGAGAGCTATCTGGGCATCCGGGCTCGAGAGGAGATGCGATGAGCACCCTGAACCCCCCTTCTGATCCCTATATGCGCCTGCTGGGCCTGGAGGTACGCCATCTGGGGCCGGGTCAGGCGGTGCTTGCGGGCTGTGTCCAGGCCCAGCACCTCAACATCCACGGCTACGGTCACGGCGGGTTCATCTACAGCCTGGCCGATGCGGCCTTTGCCTTGGCCTCAAACTCGCACGGCGTCCCGGCCGTCGCGCTGGCCACCCACCTCGAGCACTTCAAGGCGGTGCGGGAAGGGGATGTGCTCGAGGCCCATGCCCGCGAGGAAAACCTGGGCCGCCGCACCGCCACCTACCGCATTGAGATTCGCCGGAACACCGACCTGGTGGCCCTGTTCACCGGTACGGTGTTTCGCATGAGCAAGGAAACCTCATGAGCAGAGTAACCCCGTGTCCCGCCTATCCATCCATCAGCAAACTGGAGGCTTATGTCTGAGGCCCTGATTCTCGATGCGGTGCGCACCCCGGTAGGCAAGCACGGCGGGGTTCTCTCGAGCGTACGCCCCGATGACCTGGGCGCGATCCCCCTCAGGGCCCTCTTGGAGCGCACCGGGGTGCCTGGGGAGGACCTCGAGGATGTCTACATGGGCTGCGCCAATCAGGCTGGGGAGGACAACCGCAACGTGGCCCGGATGTCCCTGCTCTTGGCCGGAATCCCGCTCACGGTGGGGGGGGCTACCGTCAATCGCCTTTGCGGCAGCGGCCTGGAAGCGGTCGCCAGCGCGGCCCGGGCCCTTCTGGCCGGCGAGGGCCAGGTGTATATCGGGGGCGGGGTGGAGAGCATGAGCCGGGCCCCCTGGGTGCTGCCCAAGGCCGAGCGGCCCTTCCCTACCGGCAACCTAACCCTCTACGACAGCACCCTGGGATGGCGCTTCGTCAACCCCAAGATGAAAGAGCTGTACGGCACCGAGGCCATGGGCGAGACCGCCGAGAACCTGGCCGAGCAGTACCGCATCCCCCGGGAGGAGCAAGACCGCTTCGCCCTGCGCTCGCACCAAAAGGCCCTCCAGGCCCAGCAGCAAGGGAGCTACGACCGCCAGATGGTCCCCGTGGAGGTCCGCGATCGCAAGGGCAACCTCGAGCGCATCGGGCGCGATGAGGGCCCCCGAGCCGAGACCAGCCTCGAGGCCCTGGCCCGGCTCAAACCGGTGTTTCGCCCAGGGGGGAGCGTGACCGCTGGAAACAGCTCAGGGCTCAACGACGGAGCGGCGGCGGTATTGCTGGCCTCGAGCTCCTATGCCCAGGCCCACGGCCTCACCCCCCTGGCCAAGATCCGCAGCGTGGCGGTGGCGGGGGTCGAGCCCCGCATCATGGGGATTGGCCCGGTTCCGGCCACCCAGAAAGCCTTGAAGCGGGCCGGACTCTCGCTGGCCGATCTCGGCCTGATCGAGCTCAACGAGGCCTTCGCCGCCCAGAGCCTGGCGGTGCTGCGGGAATGGGGCCTCGACCCCGAAGACCCTCGGCTCAACCCCCACGGTGGGGCCATCGCCATCGGCCATCCGCTGGGGGCCTCCGGCGCGCGGATCCTGACCGCGTTGGTGCATGAGATGCGGCAGCGGCAGGTGCAATTCGGCCTGGCCACGATGTGCATCGGGGTTGGGCAGGGCATCGCGATGGTGATCGAAGCGATATAGGCGGATAATAGGGTATGCATGTGCTCGAGGGGTTCGATCTAAGTGGAAAAATCGCCCTTATCACCGGGGGCTCGCGCGGGCTAGGGTTAGAGATCGCTTGGGGGCTGCGCCAGGCTGGGGCCCGGGTGGCGCTGATGGCCCGGCGAGAGGGGTTTTTTGAAGAGGCGCTCAAGCAGATTCCCGACGCGATTCCCATCGTCGGCAACGTGCAGGACGAAGCCGCTGTGGAAGCCGCGATCGGGCGGCTCGAGGCCGAGGGCGGTCTTGACATCCTGGTCAATGCAGCCGGGATCACCTGGGGTCAGAACGCTCTGGAGGTCCCTGTGGCCAAGGTGCGCGAGGTGCTGGACGTCAATATCACCGGAACCTTCCTGGCCTCGAGAATTGCCGCACGGGGTATGAAAACCCGGGGCTACGGCAAAATTCTCAACCTGGCCTCGGTGGCCGGGCTGGGGGGAAGCCCCCCCGAGGTGTTGGACGCGGTGGCTTATGCCGCCTCCAAGGGCGGAATCATCGCCCTGACCCGTGACCTGGCGGTGAAATGGGGACGCTATGGGATCCGGGTCAACGCCCTGGCCCCAGGGTTCTTCCCCACCCGAATGACCGAGAAGCTGCTGCCCCAGGTAGAACCGCGGGTCATCGAGCGTACCCCCTTGGGACGCATCGGCCAAAGCGGCGAACTCGCCGGGGCCGCGGTGTATCTGTGTGCTCCCGCCTCGGACTACGTGACCGGGCAGGTCTTGGCGGTAGACGGGGGGATGAGCGCCCTGTGAACCCTCCCATTCGCGCACTAGAGGTGCCCTATGCCGATGTTTCAGCCTGAACTAGAGACCCTTCCCCGTCCCCAGCTCAAAGCCCTGCAAGACCAGCGCCTGCGCGAGCAGGTGGAGCTGGTCTATGAACGCGTGCCCTTTTACCGGCGGCATTTTGAGGAACGTGGTCTGAAACCCAGCGATATCCGCAGGGTGGAAGATTTACCCAAGCTCCCCTTTACCCGCAAGCAAGACCTGCGCGAAACCTACCCCTTCGGCCTGTTTGCGGTACCCCGTCAGGAGCTGGCCCGCATCCACGCCTCCTCGGGGACCACCGGGAAGCCCACGGTGGTGGGGTATACCCGGGGTGACCTCGAGGTCTTCGCTGAGGTGGTAGCCCGCTCACTCGCAGCTGCCGGGGGGCAGCCGGGGATGATGCTACACAATGCCTATGGCTATGGCCTCTTCACCGGTGGGCTGGGGCTGCACGGCGGGGCCGAGCGGCTGGGGATGACGGTGATTCCGGTCTCCGGCGGGATGACCGAACGCCAGATCACGCTGATCCAGGATCTTCAGCCCGAGATGATCGCCTGTACCCCCTCCTATGCCCAGACCCTGGCCGACGCCTTCAAAAAACGCGGGGTGAGCCCGGAGCAAATCAGCCTCCAGTACGCAGTGCTGGGCGCTGAGCCCTGGACCGAGGCCATCCGCAAGAGCGTCGAGGAAGGGCTGGGGGTAAAGGCCACCAACATCTACGGCCTCTCGGAGATCATCGGGCCGGGAGTCTCTAACGAGGACGTGGCCGAGCGCGAGGGCCTGAGCTATCTCTGGGAAGATCACTTCTACCCCGAGGTGGTGGACCCCGAGACCGGGGACCCCTTGCCCGATGGGGAAGTGGGGGTGCTGGTGCTCACCACCCTCACCAAAAAAGCCCTGCCCCTCCTGCGCTACTGGACCGGCGACCTGACCTCAATCACCCGGGAACCGGGGCCTTCGGGTCGAACCCACGCCCGCATGGCCCAGATTCGGGGCCGGGCCGACGACATGCTCATCATCCGGGGGGTGAACGTCTACCCCACCCAAATTGAGGCGGTGCTGCTCGAGGTTCCCGAGGTGGCCCCCCATTATCAGATCACGGTCACCCGACCGGAGATCCTGGACGAGGTAGAGCTCAAGCTCGAGGTCGCCGAGACTTTCTACGAGCAGTACGGAGAGGAGGCCCTGCGCTCCGACCTAGGGCAGCGGGTAGCCCACAAGATCAAAGAGAATGTGGGGGTAAGCCTGGCGGTCACGCTAATTCCCCCAGGCACCGCACCCCGCAGCGAGGGAGGCAAGCTCAAACGGGTGGCGGACTTAAGAAAGCCATAAGCCCTCTACCGCTCTGACCTCACCGCCCATATGAAGCCCATTCCCATCGGTTTCCAAGCTGCACTCGAGATCACCGTCACCGACGCCATGACGGTGGATTTTGAAAACCCCGATCCCCGCCTGGGCAAGCTCCATCCGGTCTATGCGACCTACTGGATGGCCAAGCACATGGAACAGGCCGGCCGGATGATCATTCTGGAGTTCCTCGAGCCCCACGAAGAGGGGATTGGCTCCAAGGTCAGCGTGAACCATCTGGCCTCGGCCCTGCCGGGGATGCGGGTGCGGATTGTGGCTGAGCACACCCATACCGAAGGCAACCGCATCTACGCCCGCATGAGCGCCTGGAACGAGCTCGGCGATCGGATCGGGGAGGGGCAGACCGAACAGGTCATCCTGCCCCGCAGCAAGCTGGAGGCCCTGTTTGGCAAGCTCGAGGCCCGTTGGGCCGAACATCAACAGCGGAGCCACACAGATCCGGGGGGCGCGTAGGGACAAAGCCTAGACCGTACCCAGTTTGGCCTCGTCCTCGAGGTCAAGCTCATCCTCGAGGGGCTCATCCTCCAACACCTTGGCCACGATCTGCTTATCAAGGCGCCGCACCTCCTCGATGAAGCGCTCCAAACCATCAAACTCGCGGTACACCGAGGCAAAGCGGATGTAGGCCACCGGATCCCGCTCACGCAGAAAGGCCATGGCCCGCAGGCCGATCTCCTCTGAGCTGATCTCCATCTCCTTGACCGAGTCCTCGAAACCGTAGGCGAACTCCTGCAGTTCCTGCGGAGCGATGGGGCGTTTCATGGCCGCCAGGGTCAGGCCGCGCAGCAGCTTGTTGGGGTCGAAGGTTTCCTTGCGCCCGCTGCGCTTGAGCACCATCAGCGGCTCAACCTGAGCCCGCTCATACGTGGTAAAACGGCGTTTGCAGTTGGTGCACTCCCGGCGGCGGCGGATCACCGAGCCCTCATCCGAGGGGCGCGAGTCCAGCACGCGGCTGTCCGGATTCCCACAGAAGGGGCAGTTCATACCACAGCCCACCTCCAAGCGGTGCCCCTCATGGGGGGCCAAAAGCCATACATTCCCCCCATTCTAACCGAAACTCAGGGCAGCTCCCGCAGCAGGTCGTAGATCTCTGGAAGCTGCGGCGGCTCAGGGAGCAGCACCTCCAGGGCCTGCCCCCGCACCCCTTCTGAGACCATCGAGCCCAAGGCCACCGTAGCCCGCACCAAAGGGCGGTCATGCTCCTCGCCGGCGGGGTCGCGGTTGGGAATCACCCCGTTGACCCGCACGTTGGTGGGGAAAATCCGAGTGGCCCCTTCAATCAGACCCAGCACCGCTCCCCGGATCGAGGCCACGTGGGGCTGATCGCGCTGCAACGGGGGCAGCACCAAGGTTACAAACCCCCCTCCACTCAAATAGCGCAAACCTTGCTGCAGCACGTATAGGCTCGACTTCACATCGGCGTTGAGGAGGTCGTACCATTCCCCTTCCAGCAGCTCTACGAAAGGGGTCTTGCTCTCGGCGCTGGTCACATGAACGATGCCGTCCAACATCCCGAACAGCTCCTCGATCTTCTCGAAGGTGTTCATCACGTCCAGCACCACCGACATATCCCCCCGAATCGGGATGGCGCTCGAGCCCAGCGCTTCCACCTCGGAGGCCACCGCCGCCGCCATCTCCACGTCGGGATCTACGGTGATGACCGTGGCCCCATTCCGGGCGTAGCTTCGGGCAATGCTGCGCCCAAAGCCCCGGCCCGCACCCGTCACCATGACGATGCGCTGATCCAGGCCCAGAAGATCTCGTGAAAATTCGACCATTTACCCTACTATACTAAGACCAAAGCACCTGCGGTGCGGGCTGGTGCCTCAATCCGCCCTCTATCCTTGGAAAAGCTCGAGCCGGCTGCCCCTGGTGGGGGCGAATCCGCCCTCTCTGCCGAGAAAAGGCCAATGCGGCTGGCCAAGGCCCTGTGGCCTGTGCTACACTCAGGCCAAGATTGTCCACGTCAGGAGGTGAACCGATGAGAAGCTGCCTGCCTACCCACTCTACCGCTCCTCCGGTATGCCTCCGCGCGATTATGCTTGCATCGTAAAATCCCAAGCACACTCTCCCGGGGGCGCACTCAGCAGCCTCCGGGTTTTGGTTTTCAGAAAGGAGCCCGATGAACCTCCGCCCCTCAACCTCCAGCGACCTAGACCTCGAGACCTACCTGCGGCTGTACCGCGCGGTGCATCCTGAGCACCCCCGCACCCTAGTGCAACTGCGCCATCAAGAGGCGACCTGGGGGCCAGGGGAGTTATCCGTGCGGTTTTTTGTTGAGGAGGACGGGCAGGCGGTGGGCTGGGCCGGCTACCAGACCCCTATGAACCCCCTTCCTGGGCAGCTCGAGGTTGAACTGGGTTTGCTCGAGGGCTACGAAGGTCTGTTTCCGCTGCTCTGGGCTTTCCTCGAGGAGCAGGCCCGGAACCAGGGGGCTAAAGCCTTGATCGTCCGGGTGCGCGAGGACTGGCCCCAACGAGCGGCTTACCAGGGCCAGGGGTTCGTCGAGTATGACCGCACCTGGGCCTCCACCCTGGACCTGACCCATTTCAACCCCATCCCACCGGAACACCCTCTGCCCCCCTCCATTCGCATCCTGGCCCTGGCCGAGCTGAACTGGCACGATGAGCAGGTCCAGCATAGCTTTTACACGCTGATCACCGCCTTGCTCCAGGAGGTGCCCTGGGCCGAGCCGCTGGAGATCTGGCCCTTCGAACTGTGGCGCAGCCGCAGCCTAGAAAACCCCAACTTCATCCCCGAGGGCAATTTCTTGGCCCTGGATCAGGGGCAGATGGTGGGGGTCTCGCAACTGCTGCGCTCGAGCCGCCCCCAAACCCTCCAAACCGGGCTCACCGGAGTACAGCCCCCCTACCGTCGGCGGGGAATTGCTCGAGCTCTCAAGCTCCGCGCGGCCCGCTATGCCAAGGCTCAAGGCTATCGCTACATTCGTACCTCCAACCACTCGATCAACCGGCCTATGTTGGCCCTCAACGAGGCCATGGGTTTCGCCAAGGAACCAGCCTGGCTGGTATTGAAAAAGGAATTGCAGACGTGAACACCATAATTCGTGCCTACACTGAGGCCGACCAGAAGGGCTGCCTCGAGGTCTTCGACTCCAACCTGCCCAAGTATTTTTCAATCGAGGAGCGCCAGGATTTTGCCACCTTTCTGAAGCAGCCGAGCTGCGTGTATCTGGTGATGGAGCAGTCCGGGGAGGTCGTGGGCTGTGGCGGCTACTACGTCAACCGGGAGAACCGCGAAGCCGGATTGTGCTGGGGACTGGTTCATCGGCGGTTTCACGGCACAGGGCTGGGCAAGCGGCTGGCACTCGAGCGGCTGGAGCGCATCCTCCGACAGCCTGAGGTCGGCTTCATCCGTCTCGACACCAGCCAGCATACCTTCGGCTTCTTCGAGAAGCTGGGCTTCGTCACCGAAAACATCACTCCGAACGGCTACTGGGACGGCCTGGACCGCTACGACATGCGATTGAGGCTGGACGAGACCGCACGGCAGCGGATAATCCAGGCCTATCAAGGAGTTCAACCATGATCCGAATTCGACCCTTTCATAAACCTCAAGATTTCGCCATGGCCGCCGAGATCCTCAACGCCATCACCCCCGAGTGGCCGGTCACCCCGGAGATGCTGGCCCATTGGGACAGCGCTCACGACCCCAAGTATTTCCGCAGCGAGTGGGTCGCCGAGTATGCGGGCGCGGGCGTGGTGGCGCTGGCCCATGCCGGAGAGGATTCGTTCGCCTACGAACCGGGCAAATACTGGCTGGGCCTCGAGGTGCATCCCCATTTCCAGCGCCGGGGCATCGGCAAGGCGCTGTATCGGCACCTGCTGGAACAACTCAAAGATCCCCAAAAGCTGGTGGCGAACTTCCCCGAGAACCACCCCGAGTCCCGCCGCTTCGCCGAGAAGCGCGGGTTTGTGAAGGAGTGGCGGCGCTACGAATCGCGCTTGCGAACCCAAGGCTTCGAGTTTGCTCCTTATGCCCACCTCGAGCAACGGGTGCAGGAGGAGGGGCTCGAGATCAAAAGCCTGGCCGAGCTATTGGAAGCCGACGCCAAAGTGGCCAGAAAGCTGTACGAACTTGACTGGATTCTCTTTCAGGATGTACCGATGGGGGTGCAGTTCACCAAGCGCTCCTTCGAGCAGTGGATGAAGGAGGAACTCGACGACCCGCACTTCGTCGCCGAAGCCTGCTTCGTGGCCCTCGACCCCAAGCGCCACGATCCGCTCACCGGCGCCTTGGTCGGCTACAGCAGCCTGATGCGAAACCCAGCGCGGTTCTGGGTCATCGGCATGACCGGGGTGCTGCGCGAGTACCGGGGCAAGGGCTTAGCCAAAGCCCTCAAGTTGCGGGGAATGCGCTACGTGCAGGCCCACGGCGAAGGTGAGGTTCGCACCTTCAATGACCCACCCAACTGGCCAATGCTACAGATGAACCTCTCGCTCGGGTTCCAGCGGCAACCCAGCCGGCTGCGCTTCGCCAAGCGCTTAGATGGCGGCCTCGTCGAGCCCTTCGATGAGGCCAAGTATGCGGGGTCCTAGGAATCTGAGCCAAAAAGCCGGTTGATGCTGAGGCTAATCAGGTAATAAAGCACCACCAGCAGGATCAGCAGGCCCCACCAAGGAGTCTGGGCCCAGACGATCACAAAGGTGCGCTCCAAAACCTTCCACAGGATTAAGGCAAAGAGGATGGTCGTCACCAACGCAGCCAGGCGTTGCCGAAGCTTTGGGCCCATGCAACGAGTGTAGCAAACCCAACCACAGGAGAACCGCGATGCGTTTGAATTGGATCATTCGCCCCTTCGAAGACCGCGATTACCAAACCGTCCCTGGGCTGCTGAATGCCATCTGGCCCGATGAGGTACACAGCGAAGCAGCCATGCGCGAGGACGACCGAGACCGCGACCTCCGCTGTAAAACCGAGCGCTTTATAGCCGAGGTGGAGGGGCGCGTGGTCGGTTATGGTCTCTACGACCAGTTCGAGGGGATGTACCACCCGCAGAAGTTCAGCGCCTGGGTCTCGGTGCATCCCGAGTTTCGGGATGGGGGGATCGGTCAACGGCTCTGGGAGAGGGTTTGGGCGGCCCTCCAACCGCATATGCCCATCTCGATCCTGAGCAGCACCCGCGAGGATCAAGCTCCCGCCTTGCATCTGTTGGCCAAGTATGGGTTTGAGGAAAAAATGCGCTCCTGGGAATCGCGGCTGGACGTGAGGGCTTTTGACCTCGCCGCTCATGCCGGAAGAATGGAGGCGGTAGAGGTGGCTGGATTCGCCCTGCGGAGCCTGGCGGAGCTCGGCGGAAATGAGGAGGCCTATCGCAAGGCCTACGACCTATGGCTCGAGACCCGCGCCGATGTACCGCGTCCAGAGCCCATGAGCGAGGTGAGCTACGAAAACTGGCTCAGATGGACGGTGGAAAGCCCTTACTATCTCCCCGAGGCCAATTTCGTAGCCGTAGACACGGCTACCGGGGCTTTTGTGGCCCAGAGCAACCTCTGGAAAACCGACGGTGAGTATCTCCAGGTAGGCCTTACCGGCACCCGCCGGGCCTACCGCCGCCGGGGTCTGGCCCTGGCCTTGAAGCTCAAGGCGATCGAGTACGCCAAGGCCGCCGGAGCCACCGAGCTGCGCACCGGCAACGAGCAAAACAACCGCCCCATGCTGGCCATCAACGAGCGATTGGGGTTTGTGAAGCAGCCCGCCTGGATTGATTTCGTGAAGCGGCTCGAGACCCCCTGAGGTGAGCCGCACGCAGCGGCGTGGGCTTGCGCCAGGGGTTAGGTGCTGTGCTCCAGGAGCTCCTGGAGCACCACCGCTTCATTGTGCAGCGGGTCCTTGGCGGCATACACAAGGGTGAGGTCCTGCTGGCGAGCCAGGGCTTGAAGCTCGAGCCAGGCTGGGTTGTGCCGCAGTTCGGCCCGATACCGCTGCCTGAATTCCGTCCATTTCTCAGGGTCGTGCCCAAACCACTGGCGAAGCTCGGTGGAGGGAGCAACCTCCTTGAGCCAAAGATCAAGCCTGGCTTTTTCCTTGGCCAATCCCCGGGGCCACAGGCGATCCACGAGGACTCTGCAGCCGTCATCTTTGGTGGGTGGGTCGTAAGCTCGTTTCAAGGACACCTTCATGGTGCGCTCCCCTTGGCGCCAAACTGGTATCCATACCGCACCCGCAATATAACACCCTGCCGGGAGGTTGCGGGCCCACCCGCGTGCGCTACAGCACCCCGATCAACCACCCCAGCAGGGCCGCCCCTATCAGAACAGCCAAAACATTTGCCCCTCGGTAGAGCAAAACCGCAGCCAGCCCCGCACCCCCCAACCCCCAAAGGGAGCTCAGGGAGACCTGGGCCAGCACCAGAAGCGCGCTGAATGAAAGCCCCATCGCGATTGGAACCAGCGCCCGCCTTAAGGCCCGGCTCCATTGGGCCTGCCCCATCCACCTCCAGGCCCAGACCAGGGCTATCGCCCCGAGCGTCCCCGGAAGAAACATCCCCAACATCGCGGCCAAGGCCCCCCCTACCCCAGCCGCGCTCAGGCCATAAAACAGCACCGCCAGCATGTTGGGCCCCGGCACAAACTGGCCCAGAGCGAAGCCGTCGGCAAACCCGCGCCGCGAAAGCCAACCGTTGGCCAGGAGCACCCGGGCCATCTCCGGTAGATTGGCCATCCCACCCCCAAAGCTCAGCACCCCAAAGCGCAAAAAGGTCAAGAATACCTCTGCCAAGCTAGCGGACATGGCTTTCCCTCCAGTAAAGCCCCATCCCCAGCGGCACCGCCAACAGGAGCACCAAGAGCAGCGACCAATGCAGCAACCCATAAGTCACAAACACCAAAAGAGCCAACCCTACCGCCTTGAGCGAGTCTAGGGCGGCTGGGAGCTGTCGCATCGCCGTAGCTAAGATCAGGCCTACTGCACCGGCAGCCACCCCGCTCAGTGCGTCCTGGGCCGCAGCCCCCGGCAGAAGGCCCCAACGGAAGTAGGCCAGGCTCAGCAGAAGCATCAGGCTAGCCCCCGGAAGCAGCACCCCCAAAAAGGCCAGAAGCCCCCCCAGCGCACCCCCCAAGCGGGCACCCATATGGGCGGCTAGATTGGCAAAAACCGGCCCAGGTAAAACCCGGCACAAGGCGGTGGCCTCGAGGAACTCCTTCTCGCTCATCCAGCCCCGCCGCAACACGATGGCCTGGTAGATCTGGGCGGTTCCCCCACCCCCAAAAGCCACAAACCCTACCTCGAGGAAGGCCATAAACAGCGGACCAAGCGGTATTTTCACACTCTGGATGATACGGGGGGTGGGCCTAAAGATAAAGCACGGGTCTCAGGGCCATGTCCCGTTTTGGCCCTTATGCGGGGCCGAGATGATACAACTGTAAGGAACTATGAGCCTGCCGTATCTGCACCTCTCCGGTTCCCCCTACGACCAGGGCCTATCCCAAGGCAAGGCCCTCACAGACGCCATTGCCCACAACCTCGGGCTCTACTTCCGCCGCTTCGAGAGCGAGTGCAAGCTCTCCCCCTCGGAAGCGCGGCGGCGCGGCGAGCGGTATCTGGAAGCCATTCGCACCCAAAGCCCGGCCTATGCCCAGGGCCTAGAGGGCCTGGCTGCGGGCTCAGGCCAGCCCTTGGTAGACCTGGCCACCCTGAATGTGCGCTACGAAATCATCTACTACCAGTTTGGGCAGGAGGCTGCCCCTCAGTACATTGCGCGTGAAGCCCCCAACGGCTGCACGGCTTTTGCGGTGCTCCCCAGCCATACTGCCGACGGCAACCTGTGGATGGGCCAGAACTGGGACTGGCTCGAAGGGGTGCAAGGAGCCCTCCAGCATATCGAGGAGCCGAATGGCACACGGGTTTTGGCCTTTACCGAAGCCGGGATCTTCGGCGGAAAGATCGGGCTCAACAGCCACGGATTGGGCCTATGCATCAACGGCCTGGTCGCCGTGGGGGACAACTGGGCCGGCCTGGGTAAGCCCTTTCACCTGCGCACCTATGAGGTTTTGCGCTCGGCCACCCTGAGAACGGCCATCCAGGCCATCACCCAGGAGCCCCGTACGGCCTCGGGGAACTTCCTCATAGGGCAAGGGGCACAGGCCGTGGATTTGGAGGTGGCCCCCAATGCGGTCGCGGCCTGGCAAGACACACCCCGGTTGGTGCACGCCAACCACTTCATGAACCCTGAGGGGTATGGCATCGAGGTCCCGCCGATTGAGTGGCTAGACCGCTCGCACCACCGCCAAGAGCGGCTCGAGACCCGCCTCGCCCAGTGGGAAAAGCCTGGGCTCGAGGAGTTTCAGCAGGCCCTGCAGGACCGCGATGGGGCTCCTTACGCGGTCTGCCGCACCGCCAGCGCGGAGGAGTATGCGCTAGGCGAGCCCTACCGCACGATCACCTCGGTGGTGATGAACCTCGGCACCCAGGAGCTCTGGATCTCCGATGGCCCCCCACACGAGAACCCCTACATTCCTTATAGGCTGTAAGGGCAGAGACGGCCCTGTTTAGGAGAATCAATCAGGAGGAAAATGATGAGTGTGCTGGAATTCAGCCTGCGGCTGGGGGTCGCTTTGGTGCTGGGGGCCATCATTGGGTACGAACGGTCTCGCCGCCAAGGGCTGGCGGGGATTCGTACCAACGCTCTGGTGGCCTGTGGCGCTGCACAGTTTGTGATGCTCTCTGGACTGCTGGCCGGGGGAGATCCCACCCGCATTGCGGCCCAAGTGGTCTCGGGGGTTGGCTTCTTAGGGGCAGGGGTCATCCTGAGGGAGGGTGGATTTAATGTGCGTGGGCTCAACACCGCGGCCACGCTGTGGGGGTCAGCGGCGGTAGGCTCGCTGGCCGGGGCCGGGTTCGTGCTGTATGCCCTGCCCGGAACCCTGGCGATCATGGTCGCCAACCTGGTCTTGCGCAACTTGGAGATGCGGGAGAAGCCCCCCAAGGCCTAAGGGCAAATCCGCTCAGGTTGCACTACCATACGCTTATGTCCTCGAGTACCATCCTCTACGGCGGGACCCTCCTCACCCCCCTGCCCACCTCCCTTCCCCCGCGCGGCAAAGAGGCCAGCAGAGGCCTGAAGCCCTTAGAAGCCCTGCTCATCAAAAGGGGTAAGATCCTGGCGGCAGGCGATCTTGAAGATGTGGAAAACCTGTCCGAACCGGGCACCAAATGGCTGAACCTTGAGGGCCGCACCCTCCTCCCCGGTTTCAACGACGCCCACGTTCACGTCTGGAAGGTCGGACAACTGCGGACCACCCTGCTCGACCTACGGGGGGTCAGGTCGCTGGAGGAGATCTACCGCCAGGTCTCCGAACGGGCGGCTACCCTCAAGCCCGGCGAGTGGCTGTGGGGCCGGGGCTGGAATGAGGCTCTGCTGGAGGAGAAGTCTCCCCCCTCCAAAGCCGCTTTAGACGCCGCGGCCCCGCGCAACCCGGTTCTCCTGACCCGGACCTGTGCCCATATCCATGCGGTCAACTCGCAGGCCCTACAGCTCTCCGGCATCACCCCGCACACCCAAGTTCCTGGTGGGGAGATCCACTACGATCAAGGTCTGCTTTACGAGACCGCCTACGGACTGGTGTTCAGGGCCATGGGCGAACCCACCCCCGCCCAGTACGAGCTGTGGGTGAGATCCGGTCTCGAGTATCTGCGCAGCCTGGGCATCACCAGCGCCACCGACCCCGCCGTAGACCCTCCGCTCTACGCCGCCTACCGGGCCCTCGACGCCCGGGGCGAGCTGCCGATTCGGGTCAACCTGCTCTACATCCGCCGCCCGGATGGGGGGACCGAGACCTTTCCCCTGCCAGAAAAGTACGTCTCCGAGCGGCTGCGCTGCACCTCGGTGAAGTTTTTTGCCGACGGGGGCCTGTCCGGTGCGACCGCCGCCATCTCCCAGCCCTACAAGACCCTGCAGCCCCCCAGCTACGGCATCTTGCGCTTCGAGGAGGAGGAGCTGTTTGAGCTAGCCCTCGAGGCCCACCGTGCGGGGTTTCGCATCGGTACCCACGCCATCGGCGACCGGGCCTTGGATCAGGTCTTGAAGGTGTATGAACGGCTGTACGCCGACTCATCGGGGCCCCGCCACCGCATCGAGCATTTTGGGCTGGCCGGGCCAGAGCACCTGACCAAAGCTCGAGAGCTCGGCATCATCGCTGTGCCGCAGCCGGTTTTTCTGAGCGAATTGCGCGTCAACTATGAGCGCTATGTGCCAGACGAGTGGTTCTGCCGCTGCTTCAACTTGAAGGCCATGTTCGACGCAGGTCTGACCGTCGCATTCTCCTCGGACGGGCCGGTGGTGCGGCAGGTGGACCCGCTCATCGGCCTGCGGGCCGCCCTCAAAGAGCCGCTGTGCCCAGGGAACCAGGTGAGCCTGGAACAGGCCCTGTGGGCCTACACCCTGGGCGGGGCCATCGCCCAGGGCGATGAGGGCAACCGAGGGCGTTTGGAGACCGGCTACTGGACCGATTTCGTGCTGCTCGAGGGCAATCTAAATGAGCCGGAGAGCCTTTCCGTGAGCCGAACCATGGTGGGAGGAACCCCCGCGCCCTAGCGATTCACCCACTCGAGGCTAGAGAGGGGGCAGGAACACCCCCTCTCACCTGACTAGAGATATGCTCAGATACGGCAAATCGCTGGCTTTCATCCATCGCCGCCGCAATGAACCCTCTATTTGTTATTCACACGTTTGAACGTCAGCGACTTGTCACCGCCCAGGATTCGCAGCGTCATCCCATCTGCGCTCAGGCTATAGCGCAAGGCCTTGGAGAGCGCGACCGAAAATTCCATCTCGATCCTATCCTGGGCTTCTCCACAGGCCATTTTGGTGCTCATCAGGGCGCCAAACTTGATGGCGGTTCCCTTTAGGGTATAGGCCCCGCTGCCCCGATTGCAGCCGTAAAAAGCGTTAACCCGATCAGCGGTAAAAGCCAGGGTGGGTTTTTTCTCGAGGGTAACCGCTTTTCCCCCAATGGCCTCGAGCTCCCACTCCGAGCCCTCGAGGGCGTTCTGTGCCAGACCAAATCCCAGGGCCAACATCGCCAGCAAAGCCAGTAGGTTTTTCATACACCCTCACTATAAACGGTTGGATGAGAAGCCCTATGGTTCCAGGCCAAACTCACCTTTAGTGCTTGACCATCACGTGGCGCACCACGGTGTAGTCCTCGAGGGCATACAGGCTCATATCCTTGCCATAGCCCGAGGCTTTTAGGCCGCCGTGGGGCATCTCGTTGACCAGCATGAAGTGGGTATTGATCCAGGTGCAGCCATACTGCAACCGACTGGCAATTCGCATGGCCTTCCCCACATCCTGGGTCCAGACCGAGGAAGCTAGGCCATAATCCGAGTCGTTGGCCCACCGGATGGCCTCTTCCGTGTCCGAGAAGCGGGTCACGCTCACCACCGGCCCAAAAACCTCCCGGCGCACGATCTCGTCGTCTTGGCGGGCTCCAGCAATCACCGTGGGTTCATAGAAAAACCCCCGCCCCTCGAGCGGATGCCCCCCGGCTGTGACCTCCAGATGCTTCTGGGTCTTGGCCCGCTCGACAAATCCGGCCACCCGCTGGCGCTGCCGCTCGGTGATGAGGGGGCCCATCTCCACCCCGGCCTCGTCCTGTAAGCCCAGCTTGATGCCCTTCACCGCATCGGACAGCTCAGCCACGAACCGATCGTAAATTTTAGCCCCGGCATAAACCCGGCAGGCCGCGGTGCAGTCCTGACCGGCATTGTAGTAGCCAAACACCCGAATGCCCTGAACGGCGGCCTCTAGGTCGGCATCGTCCATCACGATGACCGGGGCCTTGCCGCCGAGCTCGAGGTGGGTGCGCTTGAGGCTGGCTGAGGCGGCCTCCAGGACTTTTCGGCCGGTTCCCACATCCCCGGTCAAGGAGATCATCCGGACCCCCGGCTGGTGGATGAGGCTCGAGCCCACCGTCTCGCCAACCCCGGTCACCACGTTGACCACCCCTGCCGGGAATAGCTCGGCCAAAAACTCGGCCAGCCGAAGGGTGGTGAGGGGGGTCTGCTCGCTGGGCTTGAGCACACCGGTGTTGCCCGCAGCCAGCACCGGGGCCAGCTTCCAGGCCGCCATCATCAGCGGGTAGTTCCAGGGCGCGATAGAGGCCACCACCCCAATGGGGTCCCGCCGAATCATGCTGGTATGCCCGGCCAGGTACTCCCCCGCCACCGCCCCGGTCAGGGCCCGCGCAGCCCCCGCGAAGAAACGAAAGCAGTCTGAGATGGCCGGGATTTCATCGTTCAGTACAGCCTGATAAGGCTTTCCGCAGTTGAGCGCCTCGAGCCGGGCTAACTCCTCGGCATGCTGGTCAATCTTGTCGGCCAGCTTGAGCAGCAGCATCGAGCGGTCCTTGGGCGTGGTCTGGGACCAGCCCTCAAAGGCCTTTTCCGCCGCAGCAACCGCGGCCTTGACCTGCTCTACCGAGGCTTCAGGTAGCCTCAGGAGCACCTCGCCGGTTGCCGGGTTGAGGACGTCCAGAACCTGTCCTTCCCCGTCCACAAACGCACCGCCGATCAGCATTCGGGTGGACTGGATGGGAGCCTTGAGCATATTTCTCCTTTCGTCTCGAGCTTCAGGTGGTTTTCCCGCCCCCGTGCAACTCTTCACCGCTTTGGGTTAGGCGCTGGGCCAATAGGATGGGAACAAACGTCACCGCGGTGACAAAAATGGCCACCACGTTGGTGACGGGTCGTTCCCGGGGCTTGAACAGCTCGCTCAGAAACCAAATCGGCAGGGTCTTGTCCTGTCCGGCAGTAAAGGTGGTCACAATGACCTCGTCGAACGACAGGGCAAACGCCAGCATTCCCCCGGCCAGGAGCGCGGTGGCGATTCCCGGCAAGATCACATAGCGGAAGGTTTGAAACCCATCCGCGCCTAGATCCATCGAGGCTTCAATTTGGGAAGGGGTCAGCCGGCGAAACCGGGCTACCACGTTGTTGTACACCGTAACCATGCAAAAGGTGGCGTGTCCGATGACGATGGTCCAAAAAGAGGGCTCGAGGCCCAAGCGGTTGATCGTGGTCAACAGGGCAATCCCGGTGAGGATCCCCGGCAAAGCGATGGGCAGGATCAGCGAAAGGGTCACCACGTCCTTGCCGAGAAAATTAAAGCGATACATCGCCCCCGCCACCATGGTCCCCAAGACCAAGGCCACCGCGGTAGCCACCAAAGCCACCCGCAGCGAAAGCCCCAGCGCGGCCCACATATCCTGGCGGGCAAAGGCCACCCCAAACCACTTCAGGGTGAGCCCAGGCGGGGGAAACTGATAGGTGCGATCCTCGGTGGTAAACGCGTAGAGCAGGATGATGAGCAGCGGGAAGTGGAGGAAAGCAATCCCCGCAATGGCCGCAATCCGCAGGGCAAGGGAGGGCTTAGCCTTCACAAAAGTTCCTCCTAGAGCGCATCAAAAGCCCCCAGCCGCCGCACCAACAACAGGTAAAGGGTGATCACCACGATCGGCACCACCGAGAACGCCGCAGCCAGCGGGATGTTCCCCGCGGTGCCCTGCTGAATGTACACCATCTGCCCAATGAAAAACCCCGGCTGTCCCACCACTTGCGGGATGATGTAATCCCCCAGGGTGAGCGAGAAGGTGAAGATACTTCCCGCGGCCACCCCTGGCACCGCCAGCGGCCAGATCACCCGACGGAAGGTCTGGCCGGGCCGGGCCCCGAGGTCGGCTGAGGCCTGGATCAGGGACTTCGGCACCCGCTCGAGACTGGCCAGAAGCGGCAAAATCATATAGGGCAGCCAGATATAGGTGAAGACCACAAACATCCCAAAATACGATGAGGCCAGGCTGGGCCCACCCAGCACCGGGGTCTTGAGAATCGCGTCCAACAGCCAGGAGAGGTGCAACTGGGCAAAAAACCAGCTCACCACCCCCTCCTGGGCCAGGATCAAGCGACCCGCGTATACCCGTACTAAATAGCTCGACCAAAGCGGCAGCAGCACCAGCATGTACCAGAGGGTGCGGGTGTTGCCCCTGGTATAGAAGGCCATATAAAAGGCGATCGGAAAGGCAATCAGGCCGCAGGCAAGCGTCACCGCCAGGGCCATCAAGACCGTGCGTATCACGATGTCGGTATTGGCCGGGGTGGTCAAGAGGGTCTTGAAGGTATCCAGGGTAAAGCGGTACTCGAGCTGCCCGGTAAAGCCGTTAATCGAGTAAAAACTGTAGAGGAGCAGGTTGAAGAGCGAACCCAAATAGATGATGCCCATCCACAGCATGGGCGGCACCAGCAAGAGGAACAGGAGGAGGCCAGGATGCAGGTAAAACAGGTCGGAAACCCTGCGCCAGAGGCCTCGAGGCGGGCGTAGGGTCTGGGTCATACCGAGGCCTCCGGTCTGGCCGGAATCCCATCAGCCAGCGGACGCAGCGAGGTTGCATCCCAGGACAGCGTGACCACGCTGCCCGCTGGCAGTATCTCCTCCTGGGAAGGGGCCAGCGCGGTGATCCGCCCCCCCTCTACCTGCACCTCGTAGCGGGTCTGCGAGCCCAGGTAGTGCACATCCAGAAGCCGCCCTACCAGCCGATGGGCCCCAGGTTCGCTCCCGGCGACCAGCCGCACCCGCTCCGGGCGCAGGGCAAAGCGGCCTTCGCCCAAGCCGATCAGGCGGCCCTCGAGAATGTTGGCACTCCCCACAAAGCGGGCCACAAACTCGGTCTGGGGATGCTCATAGAGCCCCTTAGGGGTGTCGAGTTGCTCGATCTGGCCGTGATTGAACACCGCCACCCGGTCGGACATCGAAAGGGCCTCGCCCTGGTCGTGGGTGACGTAGATAAAGGTGATACCGAGACTGCGCTGAAGGGCCTTGAGTTCAATCTGCATCTCCTCTCGCAGCTTGAGGTCCAGGGCCCCCAGCGGCTCGTCCAGGAGCAACAGCCGGGGTTGATTGATGAGGGCCCGGGCCAGGGCCACCCGCTGGCGCTGCCCCCCTGAAAGCTGAGAAGGGCGGCGGTGCTCCATCCCGCTCAGCTTGACCAGCTCGAGCATCTCCCCAGCCCTGCGGTGTCGCTCAGCCCGCGGCACCCCCCGCACCATCAGGGCATAGGCCACATTGTCCAGCACGCTCATGTGGGGGAACAAGGCGTAATCCTGAAACACCGTGTTCACATCCCGGGCATAGGGCGGGAGCCTCGAGGCATCCTGTCCGAAGAGTACGATCTGTCCACTCGAAGGGGCTTCGAACCCCCCGATCAGCCGCAGGCAGGTGGTTTTCCCCGAGCCCGAAGGGCCCAGCATCGAGAAGAACTCCCCGGAGTACACCTCGAGGTTGACCCGGTCTACCGCCCGCACGTTGCCAAAAATGCAGGTCAGGTTGATGAGTTGAACTGCGGTCTGCATAGTATGCCCACAAGCCGAAGACCCCAGGCAAAGCCCCACGGAGGTTTTGCCTCGAGCCCTCGAGCTTCTTTAGCTCATCTCCCCCCTTGTATGGCCACGTAATCTGTCACCCAGCGGCTGTAGGGCACACATTTTCCGCCTGGAGCCTTGCAATTGGCGATCGGGGTTTTCCAGAAGTAAACCTTGGCGAAGTCCTGGTAGCCGTTGGCCTTGCAGCCTTCGACGCCCAACAAGGTACTGGCGGTGCAGCCTTTGGGTACCACTGGGTTACTGCCGAACCAGGCCGCCACATCGCCCTGCACCTTGGGGTTCAAGCTCCACTCGAGCCATTTATAGGCGCAGGTGGGGTTCTTAGCGTCCACGTGCATCATGGTGGTATCCGCCCAGCCGGTGGCCCCTTCCTTGGGCACCACGCTCTTGATGGGCTGTTTGTTGGCCTGAAGGGTGTTGACCTGGAAGGGCCAGGTGGTGCTGGCCACTACCCCCTCGTTGGTGAAATCCTGAACCTGAGCATTGGCATCGTTCCAGTAGCGCAAAACCAACTGGCGCTGCTGCCGCAGGAGCTTGAGGGCCTCTTGGTACTGGGCCTCGGTGAGTTCGTAGGGGTCTTGGATGCCCAGCTCGGGTTTGGTCTTCATCAGATACAGCGCGGCATCCGCAATGTAGATGGGGCCGTAGTAGGCTTCAATGTGCCCCTTATTGGATTTGCCATCGCTCAGGGTCATCTCCTCAAAGACCACCTTCCAGCTATCCGGTGGGGTTTTGAAGGCCTTGGTGTTGTAGGCCAATACGTTCAAACCCCACTGGTACGGAACCCCATACCGCACCCCATTCACGGTGTACCAGGGGGCGTTGATCAAGCGGGGGTCAAGGGTTTTGGTTGCGGGGATCAGGTTCCAGTTGATCGGCTGCACCTTGTTGCCGTAAATCAGGCGCAAGGTGGCATCCCCTGAGGCGGTGACCAAGTCGTAGCCACCTTGGTTCATCAGGGAGACCATCTCATCCGAGGAACCCGCGGTCTTAACGCTGACCTTGCACCCGGTGCTCTTCTCGAAGGGCGTCACCCAGTCGTAGGCTTTGTCCGATTCGCCGCGCTCAATATAGCCCGGCCAGGCGATGATCTTGAGCTGTCCCTCCGGTTTACCCAGCGCGGTGAGGGCTTTGCTCGCAGGGACCTGCGCCATGGCTAAAGAGCCAAGCAAGGTCAGAGCTAAGGTCCAGCATAGCCTTTTCATGCATCCTCCTGGAATCGGCAGCACCGATGGGATGAGTTTACCGCATCCTCCGGAGCTGATACAGATTTGAAAACCTCCCGGAGTGCTATCGTAGATGCTCGAGGAAGTGCTTATGGTCAAAGACTTTGATTTCCCGGTGGATGCCTACATTGCAGGCCAGTGGCGCAAAACCGCCAAGACCTTCACCGTGCGCAGCCCCTTTAGCGGTGAGACCGTGGCTGAGGTGGCCGACAGCGGTGTGGCTGAGGCACAAGCCGCGGTAGAGGCTGCGGTAGAGGCCTTTAAGGCTTGGAGGGCCCTCACGGCCTTTGACCGGGCCAAGGTGCTGCGCAAGTGGAATGAGCTGCTGCTCTCGCATCAGGAGGAGCTAGGCCGCCTGACCGCGCTCGAGATGGGTAAGCCCATCACCGAGGCCAAAGGTGAGGTGCTGTATGCTGCCAGCTTTGTGGAGTGGAGCGCCGAGGAGGGGCTGCGGGTCAACGGAGAGGTGCTGCAATCGCGCTTCCCCAACAAGCGCCAGATGGCCCTCTATGAGCCGGTAGGACCGGTGTACGCGGTGACCCCGTGGAACTTCCCCACCAGCATGATCACCCGCAAAGCCGCCCCGGCCCTAGCCGCGGGCTGCCCCATCATCCTCAAGCCCGCCGAGCAGACCCCGCTGTGCGCGCTGTATCTGGCCAAGCTTTGGGAGGAGGCCGGAGGCCCAGCGGGAACGCTGCAGGTGTTGCCGGCTCTGGACCCGGTACCGGTAAGCAAGGTGCTGATGGAGGACATACGGATCCGCAAAATCACCTTTACCGGCAGCACCGCCGTGGGCAAGATTCTCTACCGCCAGGGGGCCGATACCCTGAAGCGCATCAGCCTCGAGCTCGGGGGCAACGCACCCTTTATCCTCTTCGAAGACGCCGACCTCGAGAAAGCGGTGCAGTTCACCCTTCTCTCCAAGTACCGCAACGCGGGACAGACCTGCGTCACCACCAACCGCATCTACGTACACAAGCGGCTCGAGTCCGACTACGCAGATGCTCTGGCCGAGGCGGTGGCGGGACTCAAGGTAGGCGACCCCCTCGACCCCACCACCAACGTGGGGCCCCTGGTCGAGCAGCAAGGCCTGGACAAGGTGCGTGCCCACGTAGAGGACGCCCTTGCAAAAGGGGCTAAGGTCAAGACCGGAGGCAAGGCCCTGGGGGGGCTGCTCTACGCCCCCACCGTGCTGACCGGAATTCAGCCGGGCATGCGGGTGCTCGAGGAGGAGACCTTCGGCCCGGTCGCCCCCTTGATGCCCTTCGAGGACGAGGAGCAGGTGATCGCCTGGGCCAACGGCACCGACTACGGGCTGGCGGCCTACATCTGGACCCGCGACCTCTCCCGGGCTTTCCGGGTGGCCGAACGGCTCGAGTACGGCATCGTCGGGGTTAATGATCCGGTGCCCAGCGCGATGGGCTCCAATCTGCCCTTCGGGGGCTACAAGAGCTCTGGACTGGGCCGCGAAGGGGGGCATTGGGGGCTGGAGGAGTACCTGGAGACCAAGTTCGTCTCCTTCCTGCTGCCCTAAGCCCCCTGCGGTATACAGGACAGAGAACCCTGGCCTTAGCCGTAGAATGCAGGTATGGAACTCGTCGGAACTCGAGGCGCACCCCGCGAAACCCTGGCTGACCTCAAAGACGCCCTCAAGGGCCTATCCTTCGATCAGGCGGTGGTCACCCTGGTGACAGACTGGCAGGATCAGCGCAAAAATGCCCGCTACGCCGTGTTCGTGCGGGACGGTTCTCGACACATTCTGACCATGGATGCCTTTGGTCCCCGCTTTGGCCCTGAAGGGGATGACGCCTTACGGGAAATGGTGGAGTGGTTTCAGGCTCGAGGGGTTACCCACTTTTACGAATCGGTATTCCCCCCCTCGGAGTACTCGGGCCTATTCGAGCTAGATGGGGCGGAGGCCACAGCTCTCCTGGTGGCCACCGCCAACCCCGCCGATCCCCTGCTGTATATCCGGCGGGGCTACACCAGCCGGATGTAGCCTTCAAGTGCTCGAGACCAAGGAGGCCCCCGCGTCCTTGAGCCTCTGCACGGTGGTCTCATCGGCGCGCTTGAGGATGAGGATCTGCGCCCCTTCCTTCAGGGCGTTCATGAAGCGGCGGTGCTGATCCTTCGGTAGGTCCTCGAGGTAGCGATCGTAATCCTCGGGCTCCTCGCGGCCTACCGAGGGGTCTCTCTCTACCACAATCGGAACCACCGTGCTCGAGCCGCCCGTAGCCGACATCCCGATCACCATTGGCACTCCTGGAGCCCCGTCGGTATCCGGGGAATCCTCGCGGGGTTGGCCTAGGTCCCCCCTCGGGGCCAGGATCTCGTAGTCTTTGTCCTCCAGGCCGTCAATCGCCCGCTGAAGCGCATCATCTTCCTCGAACACCGCATACACCTTGGCCATAGGACCCTCCCAGCCAAGAATACGGAGGGGGGTTGAGACCGCTTTGAGTCAAGGCTGAGGGCCAACTGAACCCCCCTATTTCCCGAAGCGCCGTTCACGCCCCTGATAGCTGCGGATGGCCCGGAGGAAATCCACCTTGCGGAAAGCCGGCCAAAAGGCGTCAAAGAAGTAGTACTCGCTGTAGGCCCCTTGCCAGAGCAAAAACCCCCCCAAGCGCACTTCTCCTGAGGTGCGGATAATGAAGTCAGGGTCGGGAACCCCAGCGGTGTAGAGCCGTTCAGAGATGTGCCCGATATCCAGCTCAGCGGCCAGCTCCTCGGGGCTCTTGCCGGTCTCGGCGGCTTCGCGAAGGAGCAGCTTCACCGCATCTACGATCTCCTCCCGCCCCCCATAACCCATGGCGATCTGGAGCAGCATCCCCTGGTGGTGGGCGGTGGCCTGCTCGAGCTCCTCGAGGGCCTCCAGCACCTTGGGGGGGAAGCGGTCGTGCCGCCCGATCACCTTGACCCGCACCTCGTTGGCGTGGATGCGCTCGTCTTTGGCCATCCGCCGGGCTTCCTTGACGAAGAGGTTCATCAGCGTCTCCACCTCAGCGTCAGGCCGGTTGAAGTTATCGGTGGAAAACACCCAGATGGTCACAGTAGGGATGCGGAGTTCCAAGCACCACTCGAGCACCTCGTAGGCCTTGGTCACCCCAAACTCGTGCCCTTCATGAGCCTCCAGGCCCAGCTCTCGGGCAAAGCGCCGGTTGCCGTCGAGAATCATCCCCAGATGGCGCGGAGCCTGTCCCCGCAATACCTCGGCCTCCACCCGACGCTCATACCACCAGTACAGCGGCTTGAGCACCGTCTGGGCCAACTTGACCAGTTGGAACCGCCCGCTGGGGCGGGAGGGAGAACCCGCATTCACTGCCATGGCAACCTCATCAACAGGGGTATTGTAGCGCTCCCCAGAGCCCGATGAGGAGCGGGTCATGAGACTTGACTCTTAGCCCCTCACCCCCCACGCTGATATGTTGTGCATCTTGCCGATCATCAACCCGAGCTTCATCTGGATACGTTAATGGCACAGTTTGTGCCTCCGCCCCGGTTCCATGCGGCCACCTTTGCCTCCTTCCAGCCCGACCCTCAGTACCCCTCCCAGGGCGCTGTTCTCCAGCGCTTACTGGCCTGGGTACACGATAAACCCCGGGGCTGGTTCCATAAGCGCTTACCCGAGCCCGGCGGGGTGTACCTGGACGGGGGGTTTGGTGTAGGCAAGACCCACTTGCTGGTGGCCAGCTACTGGGACGCCCCCGAGCCCAAGGCTTACCTCTCCTTTGAGGAGCTGACCTATGTGGTGGGGCTGATGGGGATGACCAGTGCGGTTGAACACTTCGCCAAGCTGGCCTACCTGTTCATTGACGAGTTTGAGCTCGATGACCCAGGCAATGCCCAGATGGTTACCAACTTGCTCAACCAGACCATGGGCCAGGGCCTACGGGTAGCCACCACATCCAATACCCCCCCCGGAGCGCTAGGGCAGGATCGCTTTAGCGCCGAGCAGTTTCAAATTCAGATTCAAAGCCTGGCCCGTCGCTTCCAAACCCTGACCCTCGAGGGGCCAGACTACCGCCGCCGCGACTTCGTGCGGCTTCCAGAGCCCATGAGCGCGGAGGAGCTCGAGCGGCGCTTCCTCGAAGAAACCCGCCCCGCCAGCTACGACCACTTTGCCGAGCTGTTCTACCTGCTGCGGGGGCTGCACCCCATTCGCTATCGCTTTCTGTTTGAGGGCTTGGCGGTGGTCTATCTCGAGGGCCTGGCCCCTATCCCCGATCAAAACGATGCCCTGCGCTTTGTGCACTTCATCGACAAACTCTATGACCGCGGGTTGGGGCTGCGGGCCTCGGGGGTGAGCCTCGAGCAAATCTTCCCGGACAGCTACCGCAACGGGGCTTTCGCCAAGAAGTACGGGCGCTGCCTCTCCCGGCTGGCCGAACTGCTCTCGGCCCCCTGAGGCCGTGCAGCCGCGATACACACAGGGTCTGGTGCAAATGCACCGGGTTGCTCTCATTTATCTCTTAAAGTAGAGGAAGACCGCCCAATTGGGTCCAGGCCAAGGGCTGGCGAAGGAGCGTGGCACAGAGCATGAAACGCCTAGGGTTAGCGCATTTATGGGTGTTGGGATTGGTGTGGATGGGCCTGAGCGTCCAAGCCCAGACCCTCCCTCGAGAAGTCCGCGAACGCATTGTGGCCTCAACCGTGCTGATCACCTTCCCCATCGATGCCCAGACCGATAGCATCGGCTCGGGGACCCTCATCAGCCCCTCGGGCTACATACTGACCAACTACCACGTCATCGGCGACACCGATAGCCGCAGCATCGCCCCCAAGATCTATGTGGGCACCATCCGTTTTGTAGACCAGCCCCCCGAGATCAAGTATCTGGCTAAGGTGGTGGCGGCTGACCCCAACTTAGACCTGGCCTTGATCCGCATTGTGAGCACCGCCGACGGCAAGCCCGTGGGCAACCTCAACCTTCCGGCCATGCCCATCGGGGACTCCAACAGCCTGGTGGTGGGCGATCCCATCTATGTCTTCGGCTTCCAGGGCACCGGCGGGATGACCCTAAGCTTCTCGAGGGGCGCGGTGGGTGGGTTCACCGGTGAGGATAAGGAATCCGGCGGGAAGCAGTGGATCAAGCACGACGCCCAGACCGGCCCCGGCAATTCCGGCGGCGGGGTCTATAACCAGGAGGGCGAGCTGATCGGCATACACAGCGCGGGGGTCTCCGGCCAGAACAACTCCCGCACCGGCTTCATGCGTCCGGTGGCCTTGGCCTGGGGGTTGGTGGGGCCCAACGTACCCAACCTGGTCCGCTCCGGTACCCCACAGCAGGCCGTCCCCAGCCCCACCGCCAGCCTCCCCACGGCCTGGCCGCCTCGAGTGGGCGAGGGCCAGGTCTGGCAGGTGCAGGTGCAAGGTGGGCAATGGAGCGGTACCTGGACCGTGACCCTCTCGAGCCGCGACAGCGATGGCGATCCTGTGGGCTCAGCGGTCTCGGGCAACAAAACCCTCAACGCCCTGATGTGGCAAAAGGACAACATCCTGCGGCTCAATCTGGGGGATGACAAGTATCCCTACGCCCGTTGCCGCTTCGATCCCCAGAACTATGCCGGAAGCATGCAGGGCAAACTCTACGTGTTCAAGGACGCCAATTCCGACTCCCAGGAGATCGGCACCTGCGTCGCTTCGCCCAAGACCGCCCCGGTTGCCAACGCTGCAGCCTGGCCCCCCAAGCTGGCGGTGGGTCAAAAATGGCAAATTAGCCTGCAGGGCAACAACCTCAATGAATCCGGTACCCTAACCCTCCTCCAGGCCGATTCCAATGGAGACATCGAGGGGGATCTGGTCTTCAAAAACTACAAGCTGCTCTCCTTCTTCTTCATCAGCGACAAGGGCAATGCCCTCCTGGACATGACCGAGCCTGAAGGGGCCGATAGCGGGGTCTCCTGGCTGCGCTGCCGGTTTGAGCCACAATCCTCGACCACCGCACTGACCGGCAAGCTCCAGTTCTTCAACACCGACAAAGACGGCAACATCAGCAACCTGAAAGACATCGGCACCTGCAAAGCCACCCTGGGTCGCTGAGGCCCCCCTCAAGGGGTGCGGCTCAGGTTATCCACCTTCAGCACGAAACTCAGGGTGTATTTGCCGTTTTTGCTGCTGACCATCTGGAGGTTCTCGCCCTTGAGGGTGATGCTGTTCTGGCTCAAGGCCACCACCGTGACCTTGCCCAATCCTCCCCAGCTCTTGCTGCCCTTGCGGTCGTCAATGAGGCTCAGGCTGCCCTGCACCCCCTTTTTGGCCGGGTCGCCCACCACATAGGTGGCCTTGGCTTTGGGGGCGGAGTTCAGCTCGATCTGGAGGAAGCGCTCGTTGTAATTCGGGGCCACCCCTTCCTTGGGGCTCGAGGCCATGTACACCCCGAAGACCGATCCGTTCTTGGCGATCTGCCCTTTGATCCGAATTCGGGTACGGTCGGGGAACTTGCCGAGATCATAGCCTTTGGTCTGCAGGCTGAAGCTACCGCCGTAGGCAGGGGTTAGGCCGGTCTGGGCCAGAGAGCTCAGGCCAAGGGCCAGGAATACCAACAAAAGCCTTTTCATCACCCAACCTGTTTAGCAGAGGGTATCCTGAGGCATATGAAAATCGTCTGTATAGTGCTTGACTCGGTGGGGCTGGGCTACTTGCCGGATGCCATGGATTTCGGCGACGAGGGCGCCGATACCCTGGACCATACCGTGCTTAAGACCGGGCTCGAGCTGCCCCACCTATCCGCCTTGGGCTTGGGAAATGTCCCTGGGGTGAGCACCCTTCCCCTGGCCGAGCACCCCAAAGCGGCCTTTGGCCGGATGCGGGAGGTCAACCCCGGTAAAGACACCTCTACCGGGCACTGGGAGTTTGTGGGGATTCACCTCCATCACGCTTTCCAGGTTTTCCCGCAAGGCTACCCTCAGGAGTTCCTGGAGGCCTATGTCCAGCGCATCGGGGTGGGGGGCTGGCTGCTCAACCGGCCTTACTCCGGCACCGAGGCCATCCGCGACTATGGCGAGGAGCATCTGCGCACCGGGTTCCCCATCGTCTACACCTCAGCGGACTCGGTGTTCCAGGTGGCTGCACACACCGGAAAGGTTCCGCTCGAGACCCTCTATGACTGGTGCAAGGTGGCAAGGGAGATGCTCATCGGCCCCTTAGCTTGCGCTAGGGTCATTGCCCGCCCCTTCGAGGGTGAGCCCGGCAGCTTCTACCGGCGCGAGGATCTGCGCCACGATTACGCGCTCGAGCCCCCCCGCAATGTTCTGGACGTAATTAAGGAGGGGGGGTTGGAAGTGGTGGGGGTGGGCAAAATCCCGGATGTGTACGCCCACCGCGGCTTTACCCGCGAGGTCAAATCCGGGAGCAACCCCGAAGGGATTGAAAGGACGCTCGAGCTGATGCGGGAAGCCTTCAGTGGGCTGGTCTTCACCAACCTGGTAGATTTCGATGCCAAGTATGGTCACCGCCGCAATGCCGAAGGCTACGCCCAGGCTCTGGCGGAGTTTGACTCGAGGCTGCCCGAGCTCTTGGCCGCGCTCGGCCCTGAGGATTATCTATTCATCATCTCCGACCATGGCAATGACCCCACCTACCGCGGCACCGACCACACCCGGGAATACGGGATGCTGTTGGTGGTCGGGCCGGGGATGGCGGGGCGAAATTTGGGCACGAGGGCCACCTTCGCCGATCTGGCCGCAACCTGGGCCCAGCGCTTCGGTCTGAACTGGGACGGGCCGGGGACGGCAATCTAGACCCGTGGATCCATTGGTCTGTAGGGGTTGGAGGGGCGAGGGTTCTCCTCCCTATGCCCGCTGCTCACCTGCCCAATGAGCTTCACCTCGGAAAGAAGGCGAGCCCCAGGTCTCGAGAGCGCAGTTTGACTTCGCAGTGAATATGATGATATCGTAACTAAACTCGTGATTACTGTATCAACGAAGGGAGTTTTATGGCGGAAGCAGCCAACAAGACCCTGATCGAGGCCCTGCTGGACTCTTATAACCGCAATAACATCATCCTGCTCAACCTGCTTCACGCCCTGCCCGAGGGGGGCCTGGAGGCCAAGGCAATGGAGGGCAGCCCGTCGGTCGCGGCGATGTTTTCCCATATCCACCAGACCCGGCTGTTTTGGCTCACCTAAACCGCCCCCGAGGCTGGCAAAAACCTAACCCCACTCTTCCGCAAAGAGGGAGATGGCTGGACCCCCGAGCGTGACGCTCAGCGTATCGAAGACGGGCTGCAGAAAAGCGCCCAAGCGGTGTGTGAGGCAGTGAAAAACCACATAGAAACGGGCCAGCCCATGAAGGGCGAGCACGCCAGCTACGACCACCCGGTTTTGTTCCTCCAGCACATGCTCTGGCACGAGGGCTACCGCTTCGGGCAGATGAAGCTGGCGCTCAAGGCCGCTGGGCAGGTGTGGAGCGATGAGGAAGAGGAGAAGTTGGTCTGGGGCTTGTGGCGCGTGGAGGTGTGGTAGGCCCATGAGCCTCGAGTTCAGCGGCAAAATCTGGGAGTGGCGCGGCCCTGCGCCATTCTACTTCGTCACCGTTCCCGAGGAGCACAGCCGGGCCATCAAAAACGCTGAGCGGTTCGTGACTTATGGCTGGGGCATGATCCCAGTAAAGGTACGCATCGGCAAGACCGAGTGGAAGACCTCGCTGTGGCCCAAGGACGGCAGCTACGTCGTACCGCTCAAGGACAGGGTGCGCAAGGCCGAGGGCCTGGGCGAAGGCGATACGGTCACGGTGCGGCTCGAGCTTAGCCCTGGACGCTCTAGCCAAGCGGATTAGGCTCGAGCCTCGCTTTCATGATTTCGGGCCGAGTTGGGGCAATTCGGCCTCGAGGGTGGCGGCTTTCTGGCCCTTGAGCGCCGCCTTCACCTGTCTCACACGCTCATCCAGGTTACCGTGCAGCACTGTGTACACGACCCCCCGGCAGTCCAGATCATGCAGCACCAACCCCTGCATTCGGGAGCGCCAGACTGCATTATCCCGCCAGCCGTCCTGCTCGAACGGGATGTCATCGGCGCAGACGAAGACATGATGGTAACGATCTTTGCAGGCGTTCGCTAATTGGTGCAGCTCAGCCCTTGCGGTCTGATGGTAGTAGTAGCTGAAGAATAGCGTCGTAATCGCGTTAGTGTCCACGAAAAGGTAAGGCTGACCTTCGATAGAACCGCGCTCCTTGTGCTGCCAGGCTTTGACCCGTGCAGAGTCCTCGAGCCTCCGGTGCTCTCTTGCGATGTGGACATAATCCTCGAGGCGCATCACCCCACCGTTTCTCTCGTACACCTCGCGCCCGTATTCCGCAACGAACTCCGTAGAAAACTCTTCGGCCATCCGCTGGGTCAGGGTGGATTTACCGGTGGATTCCGCGCCCAGGAAGACGACTTTTTTCACCGGGTCGAGTTGGTGCAACAAGTGGCGGTGGATGCTCGAGCCCACCAGGGTTTCCAGCTCCCCGAGCAGATGCGGATTCATCCACGTTCCACCGTCCACATCGGGCTTTGCGCCCTCTGCCAAACCACGCAAGAGTTCACGCACTCGAGTCCCCGAAATCGGAAACCGCTTGCGCTCGGGGTCCACAGGGACGTGCTTCGCACCGATGTGCCGGGCGAACCCCTCGCCGTAGGCTTCGCTGGAATATACACGGTCTGCACGGATGTGGTGAAGCTCGAGCCACCCCTTCACGAACTCGCGCTGGGTGAAGTCGTCTGCGGCGTCCGGGGGCGGGTTTTCCGGCACGTAGATTTTTGCACTGGGATAGAGTTCCCGAATCCAGGCCGCGCGGCGCTCGGTGGGCATCTCGGGGAAGTCGGGGTTGGCGTAGACCAGGACGATTAGCTGGTCAATGTTCTCGTCCTCGAGCGCGGTTTCGATCAAAAGCTGATGGCCCTTATGCGGCGGCGCGAACTTCCCCACGATGAGCCCGGTTCTACGGCGGTCAGGCCCCATAAGTCGCCCCCGCCAACACGGAGGATTTCTGTTCCTGCCTGCGCCAATCGAGCCAACCCCATACGCTCAACCCCGCCAATACGAACTGCAACCCAAACTGCGCGTAAAGCCCCAAGTGCCAGAAATACACCGCCTGCACCGCGTTCACGAGTATCCACACCGGCCAGCTCCAGACCCACTTACGCGTGGTGGCGAAGTTGGCGACCAGCGCCAGCGAGACCGCCACGAACTGCACCCAGTTCCAGCGCTGCGCGAAGTCGGTGACGGCCACGGTGTAGCCAGAAATGGCGAGCGAGGCCAGCCAGGTCACGCTGTACCACAAGGGCTCGTTGAAGCGGATCTGGCCCGCGTCCCGCTGTCGCTCCAGGTACCACAGGTACAGCCCATGAACCCCGAAAATCAGGTACGTGACCTGCAATCCTGCCAGCATCCACTGGCCCCCGGCCATAAAGAGCAGAAAGTAGGGCAAGAGCGAGAGGTTCGACCAGTGCCAGTAGGCCAGGCGCTTGCGAAAGAGAAACAGCAGCGAGACCACCAGGCATGCTGAGCCCGACCAGTCGAAAACCCATCCAGGAATGTTGTTGAAGAGGTTCATCGCTTACCTTCTTGGGGCGCACTGCTGGAAAGGTATTTTGGAAAAGCAGCCGTAGGGTTCTTCTTTGGCGCTGTGAAAGTAGATGGGCATGTTCACCTCTTGAAGACGTAGAGTTCTGCTGGGCGGAAATCGGTACCGGTCTCGAGTTCCCCCGTCGGGCGCAGCATTCCCGAGACCAGCATCTTGCGGCGGAACGAGTCCTTGTTGAGCCTGCGCCCCAGAATCGCCTCATGGACCTCCTGCAAGCCGCGCAACGTGAACCGCTCCGGCAGCAGCTCGAAACCGATGGGGACGTACTCGAGCTTCCCTCGGATTCTCGAGAGCGCCATCTCCAAAATCTCGGCGTGGTCGAAAGCCAACTGGGGAACTTTGCCGACCTCGAAAAAAACGCTGTCCTGGGCCAGTTTCCCGATTTTGCTCGCCTCGACCAGCGCGTAATATGCCACGCTGAGGACGCGGGTGCGGGGGTCGCGCTCCGGTGCGCCGAAGGTGTAGAGCTGCTCGAGATAAACTCCTTCCAGCCCGCCCTTCTCGCAGAGCACCCGCGCCGCCGCCGCGTCCAGCGACTCCCGCATCCCTACGAAGCCCCCCGGCAGGCTCCAGAAGCCCCTAAAAGGGTATTCAGCCCGCTTGACCAGCAGCACCTCGAGCCGCCCCTCACGCAAGGTCAAGATCACCACGTCCACCGTGACCGAGGGCCGCTCGAACTGAGTAACATCGTAGGTATCGAGGAATTTGCGCTCTTCTTTGGGGATTTTGCGGGGGCTCGAGGGCTTCACAATGACCTCTTATCTACATCAAGCATATATGCATATAGCAGATAAGTCAATCTTACACAGTTCAGGCTTACAGCCCGGCCATCTGCCCTTGCTACCATAGGCCAATGGGAACCGAGACCGAGCGCAAGTTTCTGGTCGTCTCCGACGGCTGGAAGGCGGGGGCGGTGGGCACCCGCTATCGCCAGGGATACCTTTCCTTCCAACCCGCCGTACGGGTGCGCATCGCAGGGGACCAAGGCTACCTGACCATCAAAGGCCCGCCGCAGGGGATGTCCCGCCCAGAATTCGAGTATCCCATTCCCTTGGAGGATGCCCTTCTGCTGCTGGAAACGCTGTGTCACAAGCCGCTGATTGAGAAAACCCGCTACCGGGTACCCTATGGCGGGCACATCTGGGAGGTGGACGTGTTCGAGGGGGAGAACCGGGGGTTGGTGGTAGCAGAGCTCGAGCTGCCGAGCGAGCAAACCCCCGCCTGCTGGCCCGACTGGGTGGGAGCGGAGGTCAGCGATGACCCGCGCTACGCCAACGCCAGCCTGGTTCAGCATCCCTATTCGGAATGGGGCCCGTAGCCTGTTCCGTTCTGCTACCCTGAGTCTGGCTATGAACCCCATTTTCGAGGGCAACGAGTTCGCTGAAAATCCGGAACCTCGGGCGTTATGCGTATTGGTGTTGGATACCTCAGGCTCGATGTCCGGTCCCCCCATTGCAGAGCTGAATGCAGGGCTTCAGCGCTTCAAAAGCGACCTGGAACGCAGCCCGCTGGCCGCTAAGCGGGTCGAGCCGGTGGTGGTCACCTTTGGTGGGGGGGTGCGGGTGGAGTCTCCCCCCGCCACAGTGGAGCACTTCACCCCACCCAGCCTGCGGGCGAGCGGGAACACCCCACTGGGGGCGGCGCTGAACACCGCGCTCGAGCTTGTGGCCCAGCGCAAGGAGGAATACCGCGCAGCCGGGGTGAGTTACTATCGCCCTTGGGTTTTTGTCTTTAGCGATGGGGAGCCCAACGACGCCTGGCAAGAGGCCGCTGACCGGCTGGCCGCCGAGGAGGAGCGCAAGGGCCTGGTGGTGTTTGCCGTAGGGGTAGAGGGGGCTAACTTCGACGTGCTGCGCAACGTTGCCCGCAAAAATGCCCCCGTGCGGCTTAAGGACGTGGAGCACTTCGCCGAGATGTTCCGCTGGCTTTCCAACAGTCTGCAACAGGTCAGCAGCAGCCGGGTGGGCGAGCAACTGCGGCTCGAGCCACCCAAAGGCTGGGGGGTTATCGAGAGTTGAAGGGCTGGCGGGTGGTGGGGGCCTCGGTGGAGGGGAGCCGCCACCGGGCAGCCGGCCTCGGCTGCGGCGATGCCCACGGCTGGGTTCAAGCCGAGGGGTGGCTGGGGTTGGCGGTAGCCGATGGCGCGGGCTCGGCCCAGTTGGGCGCCAGGGGTGCGCGTTTGGCGATACAGGCCGCTCTGGGGGTGCTGGAGGAGGACCTAAGCGAGCCCCTTGGCAACGGGGAAGGGCTGCTGCAGGGCGCAATGGAGGCCGCCCGGCGGCGGCTCGAGGCGGAAGCCTTAGAGCACCAATGCCCCCTGCCGGAGTTCGCCACCACCCTGCTCCTGGCACTACTCACCCCCCATGGCTTGACCACCGCACAGATCGGGGATGGGGCCATCGTCGCGCGACAGGAAGGAGTTTGGCGGCGCCTGGGTGAGGCCCACAAAGGCGAACATGCCAACGAAACCCTATTCTTGAGCACCTGCGATTCGCTTCGCCACCTTTCGCTGCACACCGAACCGGCCTCCGGGCTCGAGGCCTTGGTTCTGCTCACCGATGGGCTCGAGCCGCTGGCCTTTGACCTGGGCCGGGCCCAACCCCATCCACCTTTTTTCGAAGCCCTTTACCGCTTCATCCACCGCGACCAAGAGCCCATACTCCTCCAAGCGCAGCTACGCGGCGAGCTGTGTTCTCAAGCCATCGAGGCCCGTACCGATGACGACAAAACCCTGCTGATCGCCGTTCCCTACTGAACATGGCTTCCTCGCCTTTGGCCCGGCTGCGCTGCTACACCAGCAACGGCAAAGCCCTGTTCCTGAGCGCCAAACTGGGTTCCGGCGGGGAGGGGGATATCTACGAGGTACTGGGCCAGCCAGGCTGGGCAGCCAAAATCTACCTGCCCAAAAACCGCACCCCAGAGCGCAAGGCCAAGCTCCAATACATGCAGGCCCACCCACCGCAAGACCCCTTTGCCGGAGGGCACCTGACCTTCGCCTGGCCTTTGGAGCTTCTGTATGGGGCACAGCAGGAATTCCTCGGCTTCGTGATGCCACGCCTCGAGACCCGCCAGACCGCCCTGCTGTTTGAGATCTACCACCCCACCGAGGCCCGCAAGCGCGGTCTGGGCTGGCGCTTCCGCCTGGCGGTAGCCCACAACCTCTGCGCGGTGCTAGGCGAGCTGCACGCCTGGGGCTACGTGGTGGGCGACCTCAACGAGAGCAATTTGCTGGTCCACAAGAACGGTCTGATCACGCTGGTAGACTGTGATTCCCTGCAGGTGCGAGACGGGAGGCGGGTCTTCCACTGCCGGGTCCAAAAGCCCGAGTACACCCCACCCGAACTCCAGGGCCAAAGCTATGCCAGCCTGACCCTTACCCCTCAGCACGACGCCTTCGCCTTGGCGGTGCTGATTTTCCAGCTGCTGATGGAGGGCCGACACCCCTTCAGTGGGCGCGGGGTTCAGACTCCGGAGGAGGGCATCCGGGCTGGGCGCTCCATCCTGAGCGGGCTCGAGCCCACCGTGGGCACCCCCAATCCTGCGGTTCTTTCCCCCAGCCTGCGGCGGTTGTTCCTAAGAGCGTTTGGGAAGGGCCAGCGGCCCCGCGCCACAGACTGGAAAACCGCGCTCGAGGCCGAGTATAAGGCCCTGAAGCAGTGCCCCAAGCTCCCCACGCATCAGTACGGCGACCACCTCAAAACCTGCCCCTGGTGCAGTCCGGGGTCGCTGCCTAAGCTCACACCGCCCTCGCCGCTGCCGGGGATGCTCGAGGCGGGCAGGCGAATCTCTTTGGGGGTGCTCCCCACCGCCGTGTGGGTAGGTTTGTTGCTGGGGCTGTTCCGGCTGGGGGTTGGGCTTACGCCGGGGCTCGAGGGAACCCTAAATTTCCCCCGCCTGGTCGGGGAAAATGCGGTCTGGAGGCTATCCACTGGCTGGGGCGTCCCCATCCAGGTGGGGCTCGTCGGGTTTTATGCCGCCGCCCTGACCCTATGCGCCCTGGGCGCTTGGGTGCTATGGGCAAGACGAGGGCAGCGTTTATGGTTGGCGCTCACGGCCTTGATCGTTCTCCCCTACTTCGCCCTGCCCAGGCTCCTGAGCGGGATGGAGCCGGGACAGCTCGAGCCCCTCCAACCGGTCCTGGCCGCGCTCCACGGCCTGACGCTGGTGATAGGAGAAACCGCCCTGGCCCTGAGCGCACTGCCCGGCCTCCTGCTGATGGTGGGGCTCGAGGCCCTCACCAAACCGCTACACCCCTGGGGCATGGTCTGGGCTTGGGGGGTCTGGGGGGCAGGGTTTGGCTTTCTGCTGGGGCTATACGGGCCCCTCCAGAGGGCCCACCGAGCCCGGCTGGCCAAGGGTCTGCTCTATGCCTATATCCTGCTCTGGCTACTTTGGGCGGTGTCAGGGATCTCCCTATAGCATCTCAGGGCAATTGGTCTTACACTTTTTTACTGTGTTGGAGACGCAGGGCAGAGCTGTCTAGCCAAGGCCAACATAGGAGCGCTGAACCGAATTGGAGAAACTCAAACGCTACACCGCCAAGGATGCCGAGGAAACCTACCTGGTACCCCATTGGGCTGCCGGGTTTTTTCGTGTGGGTGAGGACGGACAGCTCGAGGTGACCCCAGACGGAAACGGGGGCCCCAGCGCTTCTCTATACGAGATTGTCTCGGATTTGCGCGATGAGGGCCGCCCGCTGCCGGTGATGCTGCGCTTTCCGCAGATCCTCGAGGCCCGGGTCGTCGAGCTCAACGAAGCCTTTGCCAAGGCCATCCGTAAGTATGGGTACAAGGGCGAGTACCGCGGCCTGTTCCCGGTGAAGGTGAACCAGCGGCGGATGGTGGTGGAGACCGTAGCCAAGGCCGGGAAGCCTTACGCGCATGGCCTCGAGGCCGGTTCCAAAGCCGAGCTGGCCTTGATCCTGGCCCAGGACACCCACAAAGAAGCCCTCATCGCTTGCAACGGCTTCAAGGACGATGATTTTATCCGCCTGGCCCTGATGGGCAAGAAGCTGGGCAAGAACGTGGTGATCACCCTGGAGAAGTTCGCCGAGCTGGGCCGGGTGATGCGGCTGGCCGCAGAGCTTGGCGTAGAGCCGCAGATCGGCATCCGCTACAAGCTCAAAGCCAAGGGCTCGGGGCAGTGGGCCGACTCCGGAGGGGAATCCGCGAAATTTGGCTTCACCACCGTGGAGATCATCAAGGCGGTAGAGATGCTGGCGGGGGCCGGGATGCTGGGCAGCATCGCCATGCTGCACTCCCATATTGGCTCACAGGTCACCGATATCCGCCGGATCAAACAGGCGGTGCGGGAAATTGCCCAGACCTATGTGCAGTTGCGCAAGCTGGGGGCCCCGGTGCGCTACCTCAACCTGGGCGGTGGGCTGGCGGTGGACTACGACGGCTCCAAAACAGCCTTTTACGCCTCGAGCAACTACAGCCTGGGCGAGTATGCCGAGGACCTGGTCTATGTCACCCAAGAGGTCTGTGAGGCCCACAACGAGCCGCATCCCCACCTGGTCACCGAGTCGGGCCGAGCGGTGACGGCGTATCACAGCGTGCTGGTGCTCGAGGTGGTGGACACCATCCGGCCCCCCGGCGAGGAATCTGTGGAGCTGTCCAAGGATGCCCATCCCATCGTCAAGGACATGTACGACCTCACCAAAAGCATCTCGGCCAAGAACTACCGCGAGGTCTACCACGACGCCTTCTCGGACAAAGACACCCTGCAAAACCTCTACGACCTGGGGCTGGTGAGCCTGCGCGACCGGGCCAACGCCGAAAGCCTCTTCTACCAGATCGCCCGAAAAACCCTCAAGCTGGCCCTGGAACTGGACTACCCTGCGGACGAACTCGAGGATTTGCAAAAGCTCCTAGCCGATAAACTGGTCTGCAACTTTTCCATCTTCCAAAGCCTGCCCGATTCCTGGGCCATCAAGCAGATGTTCCCCATCGTCCCACTCAACCGGCTCGATGAGCGGCCCACTCGAGAGGCCACCCTGGTGGACATCACCTGCGACTCCGACGGAAAATTCGACCGCTTTATTGACCTGCACGACGTGCGCAACACCCTACCGGTGCACGAGATTCGCCCCAAAGAGCCCTACTACCTGGGGGTTTTTCTCACCGGGGCCTACCAGGACGTGCTGGGCAACTCCCACAACCTGTTCGGGCGCATCGGCGAAGCCCACGTGACCGTAGATGAAGAGGGCTACGATATCGAGCGCTTCATCATGGGTGAGAAAGCCCGGCGGGTGATTGAGAAAATGGGGTATGAGGAGGGAGAGCTGGCCGAGTCGGTGGAAAAGCTGGTGCGCAGCTCCAAGCTCACCCCGGCAGAAAAGGGCAGCTTCATGGAGCAGTACGCGCGGGAGCTGGTGGGATATACCTACCTCGAGGACTAGAGAAGGCTTTTTGTGGACTATGAGGTGCTGATCATCGGCGCAGGGTTCGCCGGTTCGGAAGCCGCTTACGCCCTGGCCCAAAAAGGGGTGAGGGTCGGGTTGATGACCCAGAGCCTGGATACGGTGTTTCTGCCCTTTACCGCGGTAGCCCGGCCCTTCCCCCCCGGCAGCCTGCTCGAGCAGGTAGGGGAAGATGGGCTCAAGGGCTGGGAGCTACACCGCCGGGCCAAATACCGGCTCGAGGCCCAGCCCAACATCCATCTCTACCAATCCTCGGCCTCTCGGCTGCTGCTCGAGGGGTCTGTGGTGGTCGGGGTGGAGACCTGGGAAGGCCCCCGCAAGCGGGCGGCCAAAACCGTGCTGGCCCTGGGCAGCTTTCTCAACCCCCAGCTCCACATCGGCAGCGTGACCGAGACCGCCGGGCGGCTCTCCGAGGTGGCCTACCCGGAGCTTTACCAGCAGCTGCTCGAGCTGGGGTTTGCCTTTGTGCCCCAGCAAGCCGAGGTTCCCGCCCAGGGGGGCAGCCCAGGCTATCGGGTCACCTACTGCACCTTTGCCCCGGAGGAGTGGGAACCCCAAACCTTCCGCCTGAGACGGCTGGAAGGGCTGTATGGGCTGGGGTTGTGTGTCTTGGGTACGGGAACCTATGCCCAGATGAGCCGCGAAGGGATGCGCCTAGCCACACGGTAAAAGATCCGCCTGGGCCAGCTCGAGAATCTTTCGATCCAAGCGGGACAGGGGGCGATTCCCGGCGTCCCCCAAGCCGTTCCCTGGAACCCGGTAAACCTGTACCCGCAGCTTGCGATGGGTGAAGGCGTGTTGCACGGTCCCAACCCGCTCGGCCCTCTCGAGGCCAAGCCGCTGCAGCAGCCGCTCCAAAGCCCCCGCACCCTCCTCGACCGGCACCCCCCATAACCCACCCAGCAGGCGCCCTTCCCGGCGCTCCAGGTACAGCCCATCGGGCCCCACCCAGACCAAAGCCACCGCTTCCACCGGGGTTTGTACCCGCTTTTTCGGGGTGGGATAGCGACCGGGTTCAGCCTTGCCCCGGCAGAACCACGCCACCGGACACCGCTCACAGCGTGGGGTCTGGGGGAGACAAACCGTCGCGCCGAGCTCCATCATGGCCTGGTTCCAATCCCCAGGAGCCTCAGGAGCCAGCAGCTCATCGGCTTTGGCCTGTAGTTGCTTGGGGCTTGGGGCCTCCCAGGCCATCCAGCGGGAGAGCATCCGCCGCACGTTGCCATCCACCGCGGCCACCGGCTCGCCAAACGCAATCGAGGCCACCGCCGCTGCGGTATAGGGGCCCAACCCCGGCAGCTCGAGCAGCGCGGAATAGGTAGACGGCAGCTCCGAAACCGTTTGGGCCAGCCTGTGCAGATGGCGGGCCCGGGCGTAATAGCCCGCCCCTTGCCAAACCCGCAGCACCGCCTCGAGCTCGGCCTGGGCCAGGGCCGCAAGGCTGGGAAAAACGGCAAGAAAGCGGTGGTAGTAAGGAATGGCCTGCTCTACCCGGGTCTGCTGCAACAAAACCTCCGATAGCAGAATGCGGTAGGCCTCGGTCTCCCCTCGCCAGGGCAGATTCCGCTTATGCTGGTAATACCATCCCAGCAGGGCCTGTTGAAGACTCGTATGCAATTGACTCCCGACGATAAAACCGCGCTCACCCATTTATACCGAGGTGAGCTCTCGAGGATGGTGGCCTACCGCACCCGGCTGGACACCACCACCAACTGGACCGTGGTGACCTCTGCGGGCCTCATCACCTTCAGCCTAGGCAACGCCGCCGTCCCTCATTACGTGTTGCTGATGGCGATGTTTCTGATCCTGCTTTTCTTGGTCATAGAAGCCCGAAGATACCGCTTCTACGAGCTGATTCGGCAGCGGGTGCGGCTGCTGGAAGCGGGCTTTTATGCCGAGGTGTTGGGCAAAGAATCTATGGATTGGATTACCCCCTTACACCAAAGCCTCCTTCATCCCCGGCTTCCCATCAGCCTGCTCCAAGCGCTGGCGGTACGGTTGCGCAACGCCTATCTGGGCATCCTGCTGATGGTGTATCTCACCTGGGGGCTCAAGCATTACCTGTTGGGGAAGTCCCTGCTAGACTCGGCGAGGATCGGCGTCCTGCCCGGCTGGGCGGTGCTCAGCCTGCTGGCCCTGATTTTTTTAGTTTTGTTGGGGCTGGCGGTTTTTCATTCCGTCCCCGAGGAAGATTGACCCAACCCGCGGGCCTGCGAGGATTGACCCAACCTGCGGCGATGCTCCACCATCAGGCAGCGGTCCTGCACCACGGCGATCCCGGCTGCCTCGAGCCTGGCGGCAAAGGCATCGTTGCGAATTCCCGACTGCAACCAAACCAGCTTGGGCTTGGCCTGGAGAATATCGTCCAGATGCTCAAACAGCACCTCGCTGCGACGAAACACATCCAGCACATCAATGTCCTGGTGGAGTTCGCCGAGCGAGCCCACCACCGGCTCCCCCCACAACCTCTGCCCCACCTGAGCTGGATTCACCGGCAGGATCCGGTACCCCGTGCGGTAGAGGTAGTCTGGAACGAAAAAGGCCGGCCTATCCGGCCTCGAGCTAGCCCCCAGCACCGCAATGGTATGCGCGCTTCGCAACAAGGTTTCCCAGTTCTCCATGGTTCCCATTCTGGCCCAAAGCCGCCCAGCCGACCTACCCAGTCCCCACAAATCGCTCGGGGAAAGCCTGCTGAAACAGGCGCCACGACTCCTCGTCGCGGGGCAGGCCCTGGCGGTTGGCCCAGATCCAAAAGGGGGTCAGGAGGCTGCGGGCCAGGCGGGTCTCGAGCTGGAAGATCTGCGCCCCCAAACCGCATTCCTCCAGGAGTCCAGAGGTCTGGAACTGGCGCAGGGCCGAGGTCAGGTCGTAGGGAACCTGGCGAAACTCGGTCTGGATCTGGGTCCCTGCGATTTCAAGGACCAGGTACTGGGCCCGGGTGTCGCCGTTGAAGGGCGCCCCCACCGCTCCGCTGTTGAGAAACAGAGACCCCTCGAGCGGATACAAAAACGGGCGGTGGGTGTGGGAGCCTACCAAGACCTGCGCGGGGTAGTCCTGGGCGATCTCGCCCAGCACCTCCAAGCTCTGGTGATCGTCGTAGCCCTCACGGTAATGCCGGGGTGAGCCGTGGGTGATGCGCAAGTAGGCCGGTTGGCCCAGGCCCTCGGCCCGCTCGAGGCCCACCACCCCTCCCCTCTCTTCCACCGCCACCTGGAACGGCAGGGTATCCAGCCAGTCCAGATGGGCCGGCTCGAGCTGGGTCGCCGCCCAGCCAGCGGGGGCAAACAGCGGATCCTGGTACAGCTCGGACAGCGAAGGGTCGTGGCGGGCCCATTTGAGCACCAGATCGTCGTGGTTGCCCAGGGTAAACCAAACCTTGCCATGCTCGGCGGCAAAGCCCCACAACCGCTCGAGAACCGCGCGGTTGGAGGGCCCCCGATTGATAAAATCCCCGTTGAACACCACCAGATCCGGTTCCACCCGACGCATATCGCTCAGGACCGCTTCTAAAGCCGGAAGGTTGGCGTGGATGTCGGAAAGAATGGCGATGCGCACAGCTTTACCCCAGGCGGATGGCCAGAATCACCACATAGGCGAATAACCCCGCCCCCATCAGCAACACCGCCAAAAACAGCCACCAAGCTGGGCTGCGCGGTCGGCTGAAGATGAAACCCAACAGGGCAATCGCCACGAGTATCCCTAGACCGATCACCCTGCAATTGTAGCCCGGTCTATCCCAATCGAAAGTCCAGCGGGCGCAGGTAGAACTCATGAATCGCCGTGGTGCTCACCACCGCCACCGCCGGCAGATGGCGCTTCCAGTGGGTGCGGTTGACCAGGCGCTTGACCCGTTCCACCTCGGCCTCGCTGTACCCCATGCGCACAATGTAGGCATCGGGATACCCCTTGAGGTAATGCTCCAGGATCACGTCCGCTCGGCGATAGGCAATGCCCAAGTCTGACTCATCGGTCTGGCCCACCTCGAGGTCTGCGGTGGGGGGTTTGCCCCGAACCACCTCGGGCACCCCCAGGTGCTCGGCCAAGCCCCAAACCTGGGTTTTGTAGAGGTCCCCCAGGGGGTTGATCGGGCCGGTATCGGCCACGTCATGCCAGGTGTAGTAACCAAACAGCCGTTCGGTTTTGTTGCCGGTTCCCAGGTGCAAGGCGCCGTATTCCTCCGATTTATCAAAGCCCACGATGGTACGGGCCCGGGCCATCACGTTGCCCTTGCGCCGCGCACTCAAACCCGGCACCTGCTGAGCGTATCCCTCCACCATGGCGGTGATGTCCACCACCTCGTAGTGAACCCCGAAGGTCTGGGCCACCAGCTCGGCATGCTCGCGTGACTCGGGCCTCGAGATGGCGTGCGGCATGAAGATGGTGTAGACGTTCTCTGGCCCCAGGGCTCGCGCCGCCAAGGCCACGGTCAGCGCCGAGTCCACCCCCCCGGAGCTGGCCACCACGGCCTTATGGAACCCGCGCCAGCCGAGTTCCTCGCGGAGGAAGCGCTGCAAAAACTCCGCCACCAGCGGGTAGTTCAGCTCGAGCACCTCGTGTCCCGGAACCGCTTCAATCACCCGCATCAGGCCCTCTCCCGTAGCAGCACACGTTGCCCCGCAGCCCGAGGGCGCGAACCCTGACCCCGTTCCAGCACCCGCTCGAGGTCTGGCCACAGCAAGGGCAGCCCGCTCTCGAGGTCGGCCAGGAGCGGGTTGTCGTAGCGGATGGGAGGAATGCGGTCGAGGTCAATATCCCCCAACAGCACCGCCTCCTCAAACACCGGGGCCTGCCCCAAAAGGTTTCCCTCCGGTCCAGCAATCACGCTGCCCCCGGCCAGCCCCTTCCCCGCCTCCAAGCCCACCAGCGACGAAAGCACCACATACACCCCATGCTCCGCCGCGGTGGCCTGAGCCAGGCTCTTCCAGCGAATCACGTTGGCGGGCTCGCTGCCGGCAAAGCCTCGAGCCGGACTGGCCGAGGGCACATAGAGAATTTCCGCCCCATCCAGGGCCGCGATCATGCCGGTGGCGCTGTGCCAGAAATCCTCGCAGATCAGCGTGGCCACCCGCCCAAAGCGGGTATCAAAAGCCTGCACCCGGCTGCCCCGCGAAAGATAACGCTCTTCATCAAATACGCCATAGGTGGGCAAAAACACCTTGCGGTGAACGTTCAGGAGGCCCCGCCCGCCCAGCTCGAGATAGGCCGCAGCATTGTAGTAGGTTCCCCCTTCACGCTCGTAAAACCCCACCACCATATCGAGCTTCCCCGGCCACTCCAAGTGGCTGAACAGGGCGGCAGTGTGCTCTACCAGCTCGGCTTGGGTCAGCGCCACCTCGCGCACCCCTCCCTGAAGGAAATAGGCCGAGAGAAACGCTTCGGGAAGCACCACCACCTCGGGCAGGCGGCCCTCGGTCTGGCGCAACCCGCGCAGGGTGGCGGCCAGGTGCTCGAGGTTGGCCTGTAGGTGTCCCTTTTGCGGCTTGAGCTGTAACACAGCGTGGCGAATCATCTCAGGCTTCAGTCTACGCCTCCAAGCCTGGATTGGCGCAGCGGGGTTCCCCCTAAAGATTAAGGGGGCCGGCCCAGGAGGTAACGCTACCGTAACGGTGAAGGGGGTACAACTATGGACGGTTCATTGGCCGGTATGAATTTCAGCGCCTATTCGCTCATCTCCCTAAGGCCTTTAGGAGGCCCATGGAACCCCATCCCAAACCGACCCAACCCGCCCTTATCCTCCATACCGCCCTGGCCGGGGTCCAAACCGCAATCCGCCAGCTAGGTCGGCCCAGCCCTCCGCAAGAACCGCTCCAGCGGCTGCTCGACCAGGTGCGCTCCCAGCTCGAGGAACTCGAGCATTACCTATCGCAGCCGGGGAAGGGGGGTACCAAAACCGGGCCCAAACTGCCCCCTTTCCTCCAGCTGCGCCTGCTGGGAAGCTCGAGTGTCCAGTGGGGCAGGCTCTCCTACGAGCTGCGCCCGCGCTTTGTGGAGTTGCTGTGTGTGCTGGCCCTGCACCCCGAGGGGCTGACCAGTGAGGGGCTGGCCCTGGCGGTGTGGGGCGAAGGCGGCGATCCGGGGTGTGCCAAGACCGAGCTCTACCGGCTGCGGCGCTGGATCCCGCTCGAGAGCCGGCCCTATCGGTTAGCAACCCCGGTAGTTGCCGATTTCCTGGAGGTGATTTACCTGCTGCGGCAGGGCCACCCAGCGCAAGCCCTCGAGCTGTACAAAGGCCCCCTGTTGCCGCGCTCGGAGGCCCCTGAGGTGGTGGAGACCCGAGTCTGGCTCGAGGAAAGCCTGCGGGAAGCCGTGCTCCACTCCGGCCAACGCGAGCTGGTTTGGGGCCTGGCCGAACGGCTGGGCAGTGACCTAAGCCTGTGGGAAGGGGCGCTCGAGCTGCTCCCCCATAGCGACCCCCGCCGCCCCCTGGCCACGGCTCAAATTAACCGGCTCAAAACCCATTGGTGATCCGGGCCCCTTGATGGGGGCCCGGATCACCAATGGGTTTTGAGCCGGTT
>NZ_QWLB01000028.1 GCF_003574355.1 Meiothermus granaticius NBRC 107808
CGGCGGTACTTGGGGCAGAAGACGATGTGGTACTTGGAAGAGTACACGATGTTTTTGTTTTGCTTGTATTGAACGGGGTAGCGCTTCACTGCGACTATTATACAGCAAAGAGCTATCTACGCCCACGTAGCGCTCTTTCAGAGCGCAAACCGCTCACCCCATGCCTGAAGGCAGGGGCTTGCGCGCTTTATTTGGTCAAGGGGGTTTCGGCCTCTGCCTCAGGGGTGACCATACTTCCTCTAACGCTGGGGGTGGTGGTGGGGGCGACCGGAAGCGGTATCCTCTCGGGCCGACTGGGGCGCTACAAAACCTTGCTGATTGTGGGCTCGGTGTGGTTGGTGGGGATTTTCCTGCTGTTGCACTTTCTGCTTCAGGTAGACACCCCACTTTGGTTCGCCATCCTGCTGTTCTTCTTGCTGGGGCTGGGGCTGGGTCCTTCCCAATCGCTGTTGCAGGTGGCCGCACAAAACAATGTGCCCATGCAGCGGATTGGCTCCGCCACCGCCTTCACCCAGTTTGTGCGGCAGATCGGCAGCACCATCGGGATTGCGCTGTTGGGGACCGTGCTTTCCAACAACCTGCACAACGCCACCTGTGCAGCCTTCCCACAAAGCCCCGACTGCCAGCCGGGGGCGGTGGTTCGCAACGCTGGAGCCCAACAAAACACCGATATTGACGCGGAATTTAAGCAACTAGAAACCCTGCTGGTGGCCGCACTCAAAGGGGACGAGGGCGCCTATGCGCAGCTTCAAGCCAACCCCACCATCCCCGCCGAGGTAAAGGCCAGGCTGATTAAGGGGGGAATCCCAGCCCAGTTCAAGCTCCTCGAGGAGCGGGCAGTGGCCGCTGCCAAGGGCGATGTGCAGGCCTACAATGAGCTGGTCAGCGACCCCTTGGTGCCGGCCGAATTCAAGAAACAGCTGGTCAAGGGGGGAATTCCCGCCCAAGTCCAGGCCCAGAACGCCCAGCTGCTGGCCACCCTCGAGAAGGCCCTAGGGGGGGATGCGGCAAGCAAACAAGCCCTGCTGGCCAATCCTCAGGTGCCCCAGCAGATCAAAGGCCTGCTACAAGGCCCCACCCCGCCCGCTCAGGCCATTCCCGGAATCCTGGCCGGGGTACAAAAGGGTCTACAGGCGGCTGAGCCGCAGATCGTGGCCCAAATTGAAGCCCAGGCCATCCCCCAGATCCAGAAGGGCATCGAGCAGGCCCAAGGCCCCGCCCTGGAAGCCGCTACCAGCGCAGCCGTCAAGGGCCTCGAGGAGACCAAGGTCAAGCTCAAGGGCGCCCTCGAGACCGGAATCACCAACGCCGAGCGCAATATCTTCCTCTACGCGGCGGTGTTCATCCTGATCTCGCTGATCTTCACCCTGCTGCTTCCCGACGAGGTGCTCCGGGGGGGAAGTGGGTTTGGAGCCCGGGGGGGCCAGCCCTCGGTCGCCCACTGAGGTTTTCCGTTTCTGGTACACTCATTCCGTGTCTGAGACCCCCCAGGACCGGGCCCAAAAAGTGCGGGAGATGTTTTCCCAGATTGCCCCGCGCTACGACCTGCTCAACCGGATACTCTCGGCGGGGGTAGACCGCCGCTGGCGAGCCGCAGCCGTGGCCGCAGCTCTGGAGCGCCGCCCCCACCGCATCCTGGACCTGGCCACCGGAACCGGCGACCTCGCGCTGCTGCTCAAGCAGCAGGCCCCCCAAGCCGAGGTGGTGGGGGCTGACTTCGCCCCCCCCATGCTCGAGCGGGCCCGGAGCAAGGCTCAAAAAGCCGGTCTGTCCATCCCCTTCATGGAGGCCGATGCCCTAGCCCTGCCCTTTCCCGAGGCCAGCTTTGAGGCCATTACCATCGCCTTCGGGTTTCGCAATTTTGCCGACTACAGCGGAGCCCTGCGGGAGTTGTACCGGGTACTGGTCGAGGGAGGCCGGCTGGTAATTTTGGAATTTCCCCCTCCCCCCCGGAGCAGCCTGGGGCTTCTGTATCGCTTTTACTTCACCCAGGTGTTGCCCCTGATCGGCGGGCTGATCTCTGGCAAGCCCTCGGCCTACCGCTACCTGCCGGACTCGGTGGAGCGCTTTCCGGAGCCCGAGGTTTTGGATACAATGATGCGTTCAGCCGGGTTTCGCACCCGCCACACCCTGCTCACCGGGGGCATCGTGGCTCTCCACCTTGGAGACAAGCCCACTGCGGAAGAGCGGCTCTCGGTCCTGCGCACTGGAGAATCCGCGTGATTGAAATAGACCCTCAGCGCCTCCTTCTGGAGGGCATGGAAAGCGGCAGCTTCCCCGACCTCGAGCCCCTGGCCTTGGCCAAGGAGTATGTGCTCGAGGCGGCCCAGGCCTCTCCCCAGTCGGGCGGGCTGTATGAAAACCCCATCGTGCGGCTGTGGCACAGCCCCGCCGGGCTCTTTTATGAGTTCAAAGAGTTCCCGGCCGCGTTCTACGCCCGGCTAGGGCCGGTGAGGGGTCAGTACCTCAGCCAGGAGGAAGCCCGGGAGCTGGTCTGGGAGGCCTTGGCCATGGCCGATAAAGAAGGGGCCGATCTCAACCTGTTTTACACCCCCCAGCTCATGCAAAGCGATGGGGACTTCTACATGGCCTATACCCTGGACGGCGAGCGCATTGAGCGGGGCCGGGCACGGTATGCCCTCCCCCTCTTCATGCGCTTGCAACACCCCGCGGGCTTGACCGTGCTGCTGCGGCTCGAGAGCGAGTTTATCGCCTTCAAGCTGCCCAAGGGCCAGCCGGTGCTGCAGGGATTAAAGGCCTAGGCCCTCAACCCACCGTCAGCACCTGGTGGGGGGTAGCGATCAAGCTCATGCGTCGCTCGGGCTCACACGGCAGTTCCTCGAACACCATCAGGGTGTGGGCCAGACAGGCCCAGGGGGCGGCCACCTCGAGGCCCCGGTAAGGGAAACCGTATCCCTTCCCGATCCAGCCCAGGGTTTCATCCACGGCCACAGCCCCCACCAACACCAGGTCTATGGCGGTCTCCGCCAAAAGCACCGGCTGGCCCAGCCGAGCCACGTCGCGCACCCGCTTGAGCTGGCTCGGGTGCAGCCCCTCGAGGCTCACGTACTGCCCAGCCTTGTCCGGGTGCGGCAGGATTACCCGTTTGCCCGATTTCATCGCGGCCTCGCGCAACGGCTTCAAGACCTGATCCGGCCCGGCCAGAAGGGTCTCGGCCTTGAGATAGACCGGATTCAACATCAACCGCTCGCTGGCCCGGCCCGCGCCCACAAAGTTGGGATGGTGGCCGTGGGGGGGGGTGGGGTAGGCCGCGGCGCGGGCTTGAGAAAGCGCATTCCAGACGAACTCTCTTACCTCACCTTGGGTCACAGACCTGAGTATAGAGCGCTCTTCCCATGTTTTGAGCCATCCGGCTCTCATACCGGACAGAACCATGTCCTTTTTGAAAGCCCTAGAAGTGCAGGGGCCTCAGCCGCTCGAGCCCGCTCAGGTATTGCCGGTACGCTTCCAGCGCCTCGCGGCGCTCGGCCTCGCTCATCTCCTGTGGGCCATACACAATGAACGGGGGCAGCACCTCGAGGCCGCAGTAGGCCAAAACCCCGTAGTGAATGGGTTCCAAAACCCGCAGCATTTCGCGCTGAGGGGCCGCATCGTAGTAGGGTTTGCGGGTCTGGGTGCTGGTCGCAAGCAGGGCCCGCTTACCCCGCAGCAGCCCGGTCTCAAAGCTGTGGGTCTCGTCGTAGGCAAAGCCATAGGCCAGGGTTCGGTCCAGCCAGCCCTTCATGATGGCGGGCATCCCATACCACCAGTCGGGGAATTGAAACAGCAGCAAATCAGCCCGCCGCACCTTGTCCATCTCCCCTCGAATGAGGTGGTGATCCCCCTCGAGCTCCTTCAGGCTCAGCACCGGATTGAAGCGCATGGTGTAGAGGTCGGAGAGCAGGATGCTGTGTCCGGCTCGGCTCAAGGCCCCTACCGCCGTCTCACGCAGGGCCGCGTGAAAGGAGTGAGGGTTGGGATGGGCGTAGATGATCAGGACGTTCACTGTCTATAGCTTAAGGGAAGCTCGAGCAATCTCTCCCCCGCTCCAGCCGTCTGGTCATTTGTAGAGCTCGCGGGCAATCACCAGCTTTTGAATCTCCGAGGTGCCCTCGTAGATCTCGGTAATCTTGGCGTCGCGGTAGTAGCGCTCAACCCGGTAATCCCGGTGGTAACCGTACCCCCCCAGGATCTGCACCGCCTCACGGGTCACGCTCACCGCAGCCTCCGAGGCAAACAGCTTGGCGGTGCTGGCCTCGAGAGTAAACCTCTCCCCCGAGTCCTTGCGCTCAGCCGCGGCCAGGGTAAGGGCACGGGCCGCAACAATCCGGGTATACATCTCCGCCAGCTTGAAGGAAACCCCTTGAAACTCGCGAATCTTACGGCCAAACTGCACGCGCTCATCCGCGTACTCTTTGGCGATCTCAAACGCCGCCCGGGCCATCCCCACCGCCTGGGCGGCGATCCCCACCCGTCCAGAATCGAGCCCGGCCAGGGCCTGGGCCAGCCCCCGCCCCTCCTGCCCCAGCAGGTTTTCCGCCGGGACAAACACCCCCTGAAACACCATCTCGCAGCTATGGGCGGCGTGCAGCCCCATCTTCTCCTCGGGTTTACCAAAGGAGAGGCCGGGGAAGTCCCGCTCTACGATGAAGCTGCTGATCCCCGCCTCCCCCTTGGCCATCACCGTGTAAACCTGGGCCTGTCCCCCTGAGGTCACCCAGGCCTTCACCCCGTCGAGCTGCCAGCCCCCCGGCACCTTCTTGGCGGAGAGCCGCATCGAGGCTGGGTCAGAGCCGGCGTGGGGTTCCGTGAGGCCAAAGGCCCCAATCCACTCGCCGCTGGCCAGCGGGACCAGGTATTTCTTCTTTTGCTCGAGGGTCCCGAACTTGTTCAGCATGTACTGGGGCAGCCCCGAGGTGACCGAGAGCAGCACCGCTACGCTGGGGTCGGCGGCGGCAATCTCCTCCATGGCCAGGGCCCAGGTCACCGAATCGAACCCCGAGCCCCCCCACTCCTCCGGGGTATTCATCCCCAGCAGGCCGAGCTTCCCGAGCTGACGGAGCTGGGGCCAGGGGTACTCCCCGCTGCGGTCGTACTCCGGGGCCAGTTCCCACAAGACCTCCCTCGAGACCTGCCGAACCATCTCCAGCACCAGCTTTTGGTCACTGGTAAGGGCTGCCATGAAATTCATTGTATTCCAGGGCTGGCGGAGAAAACACGTCATATCTTTAGCCTTTAGTATTGGAGGCGTGAGGCTCGCGCAACGGCTGGGCATCGCTGCTGGCATCAGCTTATTGCTGCTACCGATCGGGATTTTGCTAGACGACGGGCTTTCCAGCCGCTGGGTGTTCTTGCTCTGGTTGCTCGGTAGCCTGCTGGGGCTCACCGTCTGGAGCTTTCGGGTCTTGATCCTGGGGGCGGCCCTGGGGGCTTTGGGGGTCGCCGCGGTGTTGTTTACCCCGCTCCTACCGCGCCTAGCCCAAGCCTTGGTCGTGAGCGAGGCCCCACACCCCGCCGACCTGATCGTGGTTTTAGGAGGGGGGATGCAGTGCGGGAGCGGCAGCCTCGAGGCCTCCTCCCTGGCCCGGCTGGAGAAGGGGTTGGAGCTGTGGAAAGCCGGTTACGCTCCCAGGATCACGCTTTCGGATACGGTGGGGGAAATCTTCGGGGATGCCCGCTGCCCATCGTTAGGGCTCGAGGCGGCCCGGCGGGTCGAAGCCCTGTACGGCCCAGACGGCCCGGAAATCGTGATGCTGCCACAGATGCGCACCACCCACACCGAAGCCCTGGCCACGGCACAAGTGGCCCAGGCCAAAGGCTTCCACCGCCTTCTCCTGGTAACCACCCCCACCCACAGCCGACGCGCGCTCGCGGCGTTCCGGAAGCTTGGCCTGAACGTGACCAGCGTGCCCTCGAGCGAACCCCGCTTCGACATGACCCTGCGGCTGCCCATAGACCGGCTCCGGGCCTTGAGCGCGGTCTCGAGGGAATACCTGGGGTGGCTGATCTACCGGCTTCGGGGATGGGTTTAGGCCCCCGGCTCCCCTTCCGGCTCGGCAAAGAGCGCGGTGCTCAGGTATTTGGCCCCGGAGTCGGGGGCCAGCGTGACCACCCGCTTCCCCGGACCGAGCTCACGGGCAATCTGCAGGGCCCCCCAGATCATCCCTCCTGCGCTCATCCCCACAAACAGGCCCTCCTCTTTGGCCAAGCGCCGGGCCAACGGGAACCCATCCTCTTCGTAGATTTGCAGCACCCGGTCAAGCATGTGCACGTCCAAATTGGGAGGGATGAACCCTGGACCCATCCCCTGGAACTGATGCGAGCCGCTCTGCCCACCGGAGATCACATTGCTGCGGGCAGGCTCACAGGCCACCACGAGCACACCCGGCAGGCGTTCGCGCAGGTAGCGCCCCACCCCCATGATGGTGCCGCCGGTGCCGCTGCCATAGACGAACGCATCGATTCTCCCCCCCATTTGCTCGTAGATCTCTGGCCCCGTGGTCTCATAGTGGGCCCGGGCGTTGGCGGGATTATCGAACTGGTCGGGGAGATACGCCCCCCGCTCACCGGCGATGCGCACGGCCTCTTCCCGGGCCGCCAGCATCCGCCGGGCCGGATCGGTGAGGATGAGCTCAGCGCCGTAGGCCCGCAGGGTGCGCTTGCGCTCCTCGGACATCTGGGCGGGCATGGTCAGAATCAGCTTGTACCCTCTGCTGGCAGCCACCATGGCCAGTCCAATCCCGGTGTTGCCGCTGGTGGGCTCGACAAGGATCTGCCCCGAGCCGGGCTTCAAGAGGCCGCGCTCCTCGGCGTCTTTGATCAGATACCAGGCGGTGCGGTCTTTGATGCTGCCTCCAGGGTTGGCCCCCTCGAGCTTGACCCAAACCTCCGCCATCCCCGGCTCGACCACCTTATACAGGCGCACCATGGGGGTTTTGCCGATGACATTCTCGACGTGCATGAGGTACACGATACGCAAAGGCCGCAGGAGGGATTGTGCTTTGAGAAATCCCCTTCACCTTTCCTCAGGTATAGTGAGGCGCTTGGAGGTTCCCCATGAACGTAGCTAAAGACTCCGTGGTCCGCATTGACTACACCCTGCACGTGGAAAACGAACTGATTGATCAGGGGCAGCTCGAGTACCTGCATGGCCACAGGAACATCGTGGCGGGGCTCGAGGATGCCTTGGACGGTAAAGCCGTGGGGGACAAGGTCTCGGTCAGCGTACCGCCCGAGAAAGGCTACGGCCTTTACGATCCCGAAGGGGTACAGGTGCTGGAGCGCAGGGCCTTCCCCGCCGATGCCGAGTTGGAAGAAGGGGCCATGTTCTATGCCGAAGATCCCCAAGGAAACCCCATGCCTTTCACCATCCTGAACGTAGAAGGCAGCGAGGTAACGGTGGATTTCAACCACGCCCTAGCCGGGGAAACCCTCGAGTTCGAGGTGACCGTGACCGGGGTGCGCCCCGCTACCCCTGAGGAGCTGGCCCACGGCCACGTTCACGGCCCTGAGGGGCACGGGCACTGAGCTCGGGTTCAGCCCCGCCGCAAACCCAGCAATAACCCGGCCACAAAAGCCCCCCCAAAGGGCAGGTTGTTGGTGAGCAGGGCGATAAGGCCGTTCCAGAGGCTGCGCAGGTTTTCGTTTTGAAAGTAGGGCTCCACGTCGCGCTGGATGCGGGTCCAGTCTACGCTCAGGTAGCCCAGCGAGGCCAACACCTGCACCACGATGAAGATGATTCCCAAAAAGATCGCCACCCAGCGCCCTACGGTCTTGATGGCATAGCCGGTAGCAAAGCCCGCGACCCCACCAAAGGTGAGCTGGCCGATGTACGGCTGAATCCAGTCCACACCCGCCATAATGCCACGAAACCTTTAGGGTTATAGGAGAAAACCCCCGGCTTTAACCTCCTTCGCATAACTCTCAGACTCTTGGGTTAGAGTGCGGGCGCGGAGGTATCGCGTGTTCAGACCCATCGCTCTTCTCTCCATTGCCGCGCTCGCCCTGGCGGCCTGCGGATCCCTGGACTCCAGCAAGGCCAACATCCGGTTCGTCCATGCCTCACCCGACGCTGGGGCGGTAGACCTTTTCATCAACGGCACCAAAGCGGTCTCCGGGTATACCTACACTCAGTTCTCCGGGTACACCGGTTTCACCCAGGGAAATCTGGCGGTGAAGGTTTGCCCGGCCAGCAGCGCCACCACCCCCCCGGCCAGCTGCCCGATTGAAACCACCCTCACAGCCAACCCCGGCAAAAGCTACACCATTCTGGCGGTAGGGTCGCTGGCGGGAGGAAACCTGAGCGCCCTCATCGCCACCGATGACCTCACCGCCCCTTCAGTGGGGGGGCAGTTCAAGCTGCGGGTCATCCAGGCCAACCCGGTGAACACCCCGGTGGATGTCTACGTGACCGCCCCCACCACCGACCTCACCACCGTTAGCCCCGCTGTTCCCAGCCTGGCCTATCAAGGCATCACCACGCCCTATTTGGGGATTGCGGCGGGCTCCTATCGCTTTCGCGTCACCTCGGCCGGAACCCTGAACGTGCTGATTGATTCCGGGACCACGGGTTTTCCCCTTTCCAGCGGCAAAACCTACACCGCGGTGGTCGTTCCCCCGGTCGCAAACGTTACCAATGGGCTCATTTTGATGTCAGATAACTAGGGCCGGCTACGACCTGGGCGGGCTTCGGCCCGCCCTACGGCGTTTCCGCGCCCCCTTGCCTTATTTACGCCGCCGGGCGGCCTCGAGGGCATCCCACTGCTCCTGAGTCACCGCGTCCAGCACGTTGAACTCTCCCCCGTTCCAGGCAGTCTCCCCCCCGTCAATGGCCACCACATCCCCGGTGATGAACCCCGCCTGGTCCGAAATGAGGTAGGCTGCCAGGTTGGCCAGCTCAGCGGGGTCTCCGACCCGGCCCAGCGGGACGCGTTTTTCAAAGAGGGCTTGGATTTCAGGGGTAGGCATCAAGCGCGACCAGGCCCCTTCGGTGGGGAACGGCCCCGGTGCAATGGCGTTGAGCCGGATGCCGTATTTGCCCCACTCCGCCGCCAGCGATTTGGTCAGGGCCACCACCCCGGCCTTGGCGGCGGCTGAGGGCACCACGTACCCTGAGCCCGACTGGGCATAGGTGGTGGCAATGTTCAGGACGGTTCCCCGAATGCCCCGGGCGATCCAGCGCTTCCCCAGCTCGAGGGTGCAGTAAAACGTCCCGTGCAGCACAATCCCCAGCACCGCGTCCACCGCCCGGTGGGAGAGCCGTTCGGTAGGCGAGATGAAGTTTCCGGCGGCGTTGTTCACCAGCACATCCACCTGACCAAACCGCCCCTCCACCGCCTCGATCATCCGCTGCACCGCCTCAGGGTCGCGCACATCGCAAGGGGTGGGGTAGACCTCTCCCCCGGTCGCCTGCATCATCTCTTGGGCGGCCTGCTCTAGGGTCTCGGCCCGACGGCTGGTGATGGCCAGCTTAGCCCCTAGCTCGAGGAAGCGTGTCGCCATCGCCCGCCCCAGGCCTGTGCCGCCTCCTGTAACCAACACCACCTTGTCCTTCAACAGCCCAGGTTGAAACATGACCCCACTCTACCGCCGGGGATGGGCCCGGCGATACCACCCGCCCAGCAGCCCCAGGGCCAAGACCAGCAGCAACACCCGATCCCAGCGCAGGATGCGGTATTCAATGTGGTATGTCTTGGCGCCCATGGGGTGGATCCTCCAGGTGTAGGTGGTGCCCTCCACCCGGTCAGCGTTGTGGGCGCTGGCCCGTAGCGGGGTTTGGAGCGAGAGCGAGAGCTGGGGGAGCAGCGCCAGCGAAGCCAACGAGAAAACCTGCCCGGCAGGGGAAAATCCCCCAAGGGCGGGGTTGGGGGGGCCCAGGTTCACCTCGAGCCGGTAGGTCTCTAGCAGCCACCCCCCATGCCGGGTAAGGCTGAAGCGCTCGTCGGTAAAGGCCCCCGTTCCCAGGTTCAGGCCTCCTGAGCCCCACCCCGGCCCCTTAAGCGCGCGCCGGGCGCGGATCGCCCCGGCCTGGGGCTCGAGCGTCCAGCCCTGCCCCACCAACCGACCCACCCACCCCTGCAGGATCTCTTGGCCCTGGGGATTGCCCGGCTCGGGGGTAAGGGTGAGGATCTGCTCCACCCGGCCCACCCAGTCCACCTTGAGCTCGAGGTTGGCCTGGACGCAGCCGGTCAGGAACCCAAGGACCAGCAGCCCAAGCACCCTCAGCATGCCTCGAGTGTATCTCTATGGTCATTTGACAAGCCGCCCAGAAGCGTGGGGCTTAGACTGAGGCAAAGATGTTTGGGCTCAGCACCCACACCCTCGAGAACCACCGGCGTCGCATCATCCTGATCATGATGCCGGTAGGGGCCCTGGCTTGTCTGCTGGGGCGCGAGCTGAGCCATCAGCTCAACCTCTTCGACCTGGTGTTCGAGCCCCTGCTGGCCGCCCTACTGGGCCTTCTGACCCTGCTGATGGGGTTTCGCTGGGTCAGCCTGCGCTTTGTAGAGGCCGGGCTGGTCTGCATCGTCGCCCTATATCAGCTTCTTGGTTTGGCCTACTTCAGTGTAAAGGGGGACCTGTTTCAGGTGGGCCTCTCGGCCACCGCGATGTGGTTCCCGGTGCTGTATGCCCTGGCCTATCTGGTGATGAGCCCCGGAGGAGCCGCGGCGTTTTCGCTGGGATATTTCATCCTGGCGCTGTTGGCCCTTCCGCTAGGGTGGGCTTTCGGGCATCGCTTTAACGGAAGTGTGGTCAACTCGGTGGTGCAGTTTTATCTGGTCAATCTGGTCTACCTCGCCCTAATTGGATTTTATGCCCGCTACCAGCGCGAGCATGACCGGCTAAAGCGGCTGGCCCACAGCGACCCCTTGACCGGCCTGGCCAACCGCCGCCGGGCTGAGGAGCTGATCGCACTCGAGCTGATCCGGTCTACCCGCTATGGTCAGCCTTTCTCGGTGCTGGTTTTAGACCTTGACCACTTCAAGCAGGTCAACGACCGCTACGGCCATGCGGTAGGCGACCAGGTGCTGCGCGAGGTGGGGTTCCGGCTCTCCAAAGCCCTGCGCGAATCCGACGTACTGGCCCGCTGGGGCGGCGAGGAGTTCTTGGTCTTTGCCCCTAATACCGACCTGCAACAAGCTCAGGCCCTGGCCGAGCGCCTGAGCCAGGCCCTGTCCAGCAAAGCGCTGTGGAACGATCTCACGGTCTCAGCCAGCATCGGCGTGGCCACCGCCCAGCCCGGAGATACGGTGGAGGAGTTGGTGTCTAGGGCCGACCGGGCCATGTATGAGGCCAAGGCCCAGGGCCGCAACCGGATCGCGCTGCAATCCGTAGGGGGTTGAGGCCCAAAGCAGCCCCCAGGGCTGGGGTTCAGGCTCGAGCCAAGGCGTTTTTGGCCCGCTCCGCCATGCTGTACAGCCGCTCTTTGGTCAGGGGAATTTTGCCCTCCAGGGCCAACCCCTTGCCCTCCTCCCAATGGGCGTGGTAGTGGATATGCCCACCCGGAACCCGGAACGATACGTGCTTGAGCTCAGCGTGGCGCGGCGAGACCGAGGCCAAAAAGAAGGGCTCGCCTCGAGCGTCCGAAAGCGAGGCCGCCATCACCGTGGTGGGGATCTCGTAGGGACGCTCCATTCGGTAGATGAAGTCCGGGAAATCCGATTCCTTGGTGAACTGCACCCCGTGTTCGGCGGCGTACTCCTTCATCCAGTCCAGCACCTGAACCCAGGCTTGGTACAGCATCTCATCGTGGTGGTCGTGAGCGGCGCTCATAAGCGATAGTCTACCGGAAACGCCCAGGGTGGGGTTACAGCCCGAACCAGGTGAACGGATAATAGGCCTCGAGCTCGGCCTTAAAGGGCTGCACCAGCCGGACATTGGCAGGCGGGGCCTGGGGTTTTTGCAAGGCCACCTGAGGATTGAAGTTGCGGGAGTTAATCTGCCGCAGAATCTCCGCGGGGTCCAGCTTGGGAAGGCCCAGCCCCAGCGCCGCGTACACCTGTCCCCGCACCCAAGCGTACTCTTGGGCCGAGAAGCCCTGGTTGTTCAGGGCCGCCACCTGGATTCGCTTGGCGTCTACGATCAGCGAACCGGACTCGCGGAACAAATCCAAGGCTTTGCGGTAGTCCAGGCTGCTCGAGCCGCCCTGGCTCTGGGCGAGCTGGTTGAAGCGGGCCTCGAGCCCCGACCAACGCGCTCCGAGTTGTTCCTTGACCGCACGTTGCACCCGGATCAGGCGCTCTACCTGGGCTTGGGTGAGCTGGCCGTTCGGGGGCGCGGTATAGGGGTTTTGTCGCTTAACGCCTTGATCGAGGGTGATCACCTGGCGGAAGTCGCTCAGCAGGGCCTGAGCCGGGCGAACGATCCAGGTATACGCGGCCCACCCTCCCAGCAAGAGCAGCACCAAGAACCCCAAACAGCCTATTGTGAGCCAACGGGCCATACCTCTAGAATGGCATAGATCAACCGGCAAGACCACATCTAGGACCCTCAGAGCATGGACGCCACCGCCCTAGACCCCCACACCCCACTGGTCTCCGCCCAGCAGGCCCTCGAGGTCGCGCAATCCAGCGGAGACCCCGCCCGCCTGGGCAAAGCCCACAACCAACTGGCTCAGGTACAAGCCCTCCAGGGAGAGTTCGTGCAAGCCCTGGGCAACTACCTGGCGGGGCTGGAGCAGAGCCGCCAGGCCGGGCACAAAGGCCTCGAGGCCTTTGCCCTGGCAGGCATCGCCACGCTGCAACAGAGTCTGGGCAACTCCCAAGAGGCTGCCAAATACTTCCTGCGGGCGCTGGCCTTGGAGCGCGAAGGCGGGGATCGAGCCAGGGTAGCCCGGCTGCTCAACTGTCTGGGACAGGTCTACCTAGAGACTGGGGACCTGGCCGGAGCCGCCCAGCTCCACCGCGAAGCCCTGGAGATTGCCCGTGAAATTCCAGACCGGCCCGGGGAAGCCTCGGCCCTCAGCCACCTGGGGGTGGTGTATGGACGGCTGGGCCGTCACCTCGAGGCCATCCAGTTTCACCGCCAAGCCTTGGAGATCGCGAGCGGGTTGGGGCAGCCCCAAACCCAAGCCCTGGTGCTGGGCCATCTGGGGTCTGCCCTGGCGGCCCAGGGCGATCTGAAGGAGGCCCTGGAGCTGCATTCGCAGGCCCTCGAGCTGTACCGGACCCTGGGCCAGCGGCCCGGTGAGGCCGACGCGCTGCTGCGGGTGGGGATGGTGCTGCGCGGTTTGGGCCAGTCCGAGGCTGCCCTCCAGACCCTGGGGGCGGCGCGATCCATCGCCCAGGAGCTGGGGGCCAAGCGCACCCTGGTCGAGGTGTACCAAGCCCTCTCCACCACCTACGAGGCCGCCGGTGACCCAGCCAGCGCGCTGGAGCACCTGAAAACCGCCACCGAGCTCGAGCGCCGCCTGTTCCAAGAACAAGGAGCCCAGCGCACCGCCGCCCTGCTGGCGGGGTTCCAGATCGAGAAGGTGCGCCAGGAGGCCGAGTTTGAGCGCATCAAAAGCGCTGCTTTGGCCGAGGCCCTGGAAAAGGCCCAGGCCGCTGAGCAGGCCGCCCGGCAGGCCGAGAGCGAGCAGACCCGTCTTCTGGAACGCACCCGGCAGCAGGCCGAAGAGCTCGAGCGCCTGGCCCGGCAAGACCCCCTGACCCGCTTGCACAACCGGCGCTACCTCGAGGAAAACCTCGAGCGCGAGTTCGCGGCCAGCCGCCGTTACCGCTTCCCCCTGGCGGTGGCTCTGCTGGACATTGACAACTTCAAGCACATCAACGACCGCTTCTCCCACGCTGTTGGCGATGATGTGCTGCGGTTGTTGGGCCAGCTCCTGGAAAACAGCCGCCGCGAGACCGATTTCGTAGCCCGCTATGGCGGCGAGGAGTTCGTTTTGGTCTTCCCCCAGACCGACCAGGCCGGAGCCCGGATCGCCTGCGAGCGGTTGCGCAGCAAGATCGAACGCTTTGGCTGGCAAACCATTCACCCTGATCTTCAGGTGACGGTGAGCATCGGCCTGAGCGATGACCCTCAGGCCGCCAACCACGAGAAGCTGCTGGCCCTGGCCGACGAACAGCTCTACGCGGCCAAACGGGCCGGGAAAAACCGGGTCAAGCCCGAGTAAAGCCTATTCATACCCCAGCTCCCGCAGGGCCTCTGGGTCTTTGCGCCAGTTGGGATACACCTTAACCTGAAGCTCCAGGTAGACCTTTTTACCCAGGAATACCTCGAGCTGCTTTCGGGCGGCAGCCCCGATCTCCTTGAGCATCCGCCCATCCGAGCCGATCACAATGGGCCGATGCCCCTCGCGCTCCACATAGATATAAACCAGGATGTAGAACAGGCCCTCACCCCCACCGGCCGGGGGTGGGCGCAGGGTAAACTCCTCGGTTTTGGTGGCGATGGCGTAGGGCACCTCTTCCTTGAGGCGCTTCATGGCCTCTTCGCGCACAATCTCAGCGGCCCACTCCTCGGGGGTTTGGTCCGCCCGGGCGTGGTTCTCAGGGAAGAAAAAGGGACCCTCGGGGAGCAGGGCCAGGATCTCCTCGCGCAGATCCGCCACATCCCGTTCGTTCTGGGCGGAGAGGCTGCGGGTTTGCAGGCCAGGCAATAGCTCGCGGTAGGCCTCTAAGGCGGCCTCCGGGCGCTTGGCCGCATCCACTTTGTTGCCCACGAGAATCACCGGCACCCGCTCCTTAAGCGGCTTGAGCGCCCGGGCCACCCGCTCGTCCTCTTGGGTGGGGGGATGGCGCAGATCCACCACCCACAGCACCAGGTTCACATCGGCCAGGGCCTCGGTGATCTGGCGAATCATGTACTCCCCCATGGCGTCTTCAGCCGCGTGCCAACCTGGGGTATCCACGAACACAATCTGGCGGTTGCCCTCGGTGAACACCCCCCGCAGGCGCTTGCGGGTGGTTTGGGGCTTGGGGCTGATGGGGGCTGCTTTTACCCCAAGCAGGGCATTGAGCAGGGTGGATTTGCCCACGTTGGGCTTCCCCACCAGGGCCACGAAGCCGGAATAGGTGGTTGGTTCGCTCACGCCTTCAGTATAGGGGTGGGTTGGATTTGAGGGCTCCAAGGCCACGGAGATGCTACAGTCATACCCAACTTGGCCCTATGCTCGAGCCCCCCTTGGATCCCCTGGCGCTGGTGCTGACCCCGCAAATTGGCCCCAAGCGCCTGCAAATAGCCCTCAGGGGCGACGGCAGCTCCGAGAGCCTGGCCCACCTTCTGGGCTCCGAAATCGCCCGCGCCTATCAGCAAACCCTGAAGGAGCAAAAGGCCCAGCAGGAGCGGGAAAAAGCCCAGGCCCTGGGGGTGCACATCATCGGGCTATGGGAGGAGGGTTACCCCGAAGCCCTCCGCCAACTGGACAGCCCTCCTGGGGCGCTGTGGCTCAAGGGGGAGCTGCCGCCGAGCGGGCCTCAGATCGGCATCGTCGGCACCCGCAAGGCCAGCCCCTGGGCCCTGCACTGGACACAGAAAGTTGCCCAGGAGCTGGGACAAAGCGGGGTTGGGGTGATTTCCGGACTGGCCCGCGGCATTGATACCGCCGCGCATCAAGGGGCGCTCGAGGCCGGCGGCTATACCCTGGGGGTGCTGGGGAGTGCGATAGACCGGGTCTACCCGGCGGAGAACCGCCGGTTGGCCGAAAGGATGAGCCTGTTGAGTGAATTCCCGCTGGGCACGCCGCCGCAGCCCGAGCTGTTCCCCCGGCGCAACCGCATCATCGCTGCGCTGTCCAGGGCCATTCTGGTGGTGGAGGCCGGGGAGAAAAGCGGGGCCCTCATCACCTCGAGGTTTGCCCTCGAGCTGGGCCGCGACGTGCTGGCGGTTCCTGGGCGGCCCGCGGATCCGCAGTCGGTAGGGACCAATCGGCTCATCCAGGACGGGGCTGGGCTGGTTTTGTCGGCTGAGGACGTGCTGGGGGCTTTGGGGGTGAGCGCGGTCCGGCGGGCCCCGCCCGAGCTGGAAGGGCCAGAGGCCAGGCTGTACCGAGCCCTGCTCGAGCTCCCGATGGCCCTACCGGAGGATCTGGCCAAAACCACCGACCTGTCGGTACCGGAGGTGCTGTCGTTGCTCACGATGCTCGAGCTCAAAGGCCTGGCTCAGGCCCTGCCGGGGGGGCGGTACAGCCCAGGGTAACCCGGAGCGGTCTCCAAGGCTCAGGAAACGGTAAACTCTTGTTCAAAGGTTTTTCCCAAGGAGCCCTCGATGAACCTCGAGAAGTTCCCCCGCTACCCCCTCACCTTCGGCCCCTCCCCCCTTCAACCGCTCCGGCGGCTTTCGGCTCACCTAGGGGTTGAGATCTGGGCCAAGCGCGAAGACTGCAACAGCGGTCTGGCGTACGGCGGCAACAAGGTGCGGAAGCTCGAGTACCTTCTCCCCGAGGCCCTGGCTCAGGGCTGCGACACCCTGGTCTCGATCGGTGGGGTGCAGTCCAACCACACCCGCCAGGTCGCGGCGGTAGCCGCCCACGTAGGGCTCAAAGCCCATCTGGTACAAGAGCACTGGGTGAACTGGTACGACTCGGTCTACGACCGGGTGGGCAATATCCAGCTCTCGCGCCTCCTAGGGGCCGAGGTGGAGCTAAATCCGGCCGGATTCAGCATCGGGGTTCGCCAAAGCTGGCAGCAAGCCCTGGAAATGGTGCGGGAGCGAGGGGGCAAACCTTACCCGATCCCCGCCGGGGCCTCGGATCACCCCCTGGGGGGGTTGGGGTTTGTGGGGTTTGCGCAGGAGCTGGCCCAGCAGGAACAGGAGCGGGGGCTATTTTTCGACCATGTGATCGTCTGCTCGGTGACCGGCAGCACCCAGGCTGGGATGATTGTCGGCTTTGCCGCGCAAGAACGGCCCCGGCGGGTCATCGGGATTGACGCCAGCGCCAAGCCCCAGGAGACCTTTGATCAGATCCTCAAGATCGCTCGCTCTACCGCCGAAGCCGTCGAGCTAGGGCGGGAGATCACCCCGGAGGATGTGATCCTGGAAACCGCTTACGCGGCCCCCGAGTACGGGTTGCCCAGCCAGGGGACCCTCGAGGCCATCCGGTTGTGCGCGCGGCTCGAGGGGATGATCACCGATCCCGTTTATGAAGGCAAGTCCATGCATGGGATGATTGACCTGATTGAGAAGGGCGCGATCCCTCGAGGGGCCAAGGTACTCTATGCCCACCTGGGCGGGGCTCCAGCCCTCAACGGCTACGCCGGTTTTTTCGTCAACGGTTAGGCCCAAAACGGCAAAGCATGAAGCCCAGTGCAGCCCCAACCACCCCCCCACAGGCTTTTGGGCGTGGGGTATTGCAAATCTTGCCGATCTCGCTGGGCATCATCCCCTTTGGGCTGGTCACCGGCATCGCCGGATTGAACGCCGGGCTCAGCGTGGCTCAGATCACCTTTATGTCCGCGCTGGTCTACGCCGGAGCGGCCCAGCTGGTGGCCCTGCAGCTCATTGGGGCCGGAGCCGGGGTCCCTTTTGTGTTGCTGGCGCTGCTGGTGGTCAACCTGCGCTACCTCATGTACAGCAGCGCGCTGGCCCGGCCCTTCGCAGCGCTCTCCCCGCGCCTCAAAGCCCTGGCCGCGTTCTTGATGGTTGACCAAAACTTCGCCCTGATGATGGGCCAGTACGAAGCCCTGGGCCCTCGGCTGGCCCCCTGGCTGTACCTGGGCGCGGGCACGGTGCTGTGGGGGGTGTGGGTGGCCTCGAGCTATGCCGGGGCCTTGTTGGGGGCCCAGGTGCCGGAGGGTTGGTCATTGGATTTCGCCGTGCCGCTGTGCTTCCTGGTGTTGATGGTGCCTGCACTCCGGAACCGCCCCAGCCTGCTGGCAGCCCTGGTGGGGGGGCTGGTGGCTACCGCCCTGGTGGGCCTGCCCTATCGCTCCGGGCTTTTCCTGGGGGCCCTGGCAGGGATCGCCGCCGGGGTTTGGCTCGAGAATCGAGGCCACCGGTGAAGGGCCCGCTGCTGTGGGGGGTCATCCTGGGCCTGGGGCTGATCGCCTTCGCCCTGCGGTATTACCCCATCGTGCTCCTGGAGCGTTTTCACCTACCGCCGGTGCTGCAACAGGCCCTGCGCTATGTTCCCGCGGCCACCCTAGCCGGGCTGGTGTTGCCTGCGCTCCTCACCCACGAGGGACACTGGGCCCTACACCCGCTCAACCCCCGCCTGATCGCGGGAGGTGTGGCCATATTCTTGGCTTGGCGCTTCAAGAATGTGCTGCTGACCCTGCTGGGAGGAATGGCCACCCTCTGGGTTTTACAGGGACTGGGGCTATAGATAGGCTAGCCCTTGGGGGTCCAGCGGGTGGCGTCGCGTTGGGTGTATTTCTCCATGACCCGCTCAAAGGCCCGTCCGAGATCTATTCCCGATTGGTTGCCCAAGCAGATCAGCACAAACAACACGTCGGCCAGCTCCAACTCCAGATCCCCAGGGTCCTCGCCGGGCTTGGGGACCTTGCCGTTGTGGTGGGCCAGTACCCGAGCCACTTCTCCAACCTCCTCGGTGAGTCGGGCCAGGTTTAAGAGGGGGGGGAAATAGCCCTCTTCAAACTGCGCAATCCAAGCGTCTACCCGCTCCTGCGCCTCTTTAAAGGTCATGGATCTGATTCTCGGGGCTGGGGTAGGCCCCGTCAACCTCACCAGCAGCAAGGCGGTCAGCGGCCAACCAGGGTCTGGAACAGCAGGTACAGGTTGAGCGCGATGATCAGAAGGGCAATCAGCCAACCCACCGCCGTCACCCAGCGGCTATTGACCAGCTCCCCCATGATCTCTGGCTTAGCGGTGAAGACCAGCAGGGGGATCAGGGCAAAAGGAATCCCAAAGGAGAGCACCACCTGCGAGAGCAGCAGGGCCGCGGTGGGGTCATAGCCGATCCAGATCACCACCAGGGCCGGCAGCATGGTAATCAGGCGGCGCAGCCACAGCGGAACGGTGAAGCCCACAAAGCCCTGCATGATCACCTGGCCGGACAGGGTGCCTACCACCGAGGAGGAGATTCCCGAGGCCAGGAGCGCTACCCCAAAGGCCACAGCCGCCAGCGGCCCCAGGAGCGGGGTGAGGGTCTGGTAGGCCACCTCGAGGTCGGCAACTTCAGACCTGCCGGTGAAGAAGAAGGTGGCGGCGGCGGCGGCCAGCATGGCCATGTTGATCAGCCCAGCAAATCCCATGGCCAGCACCACATCCATTCGGTTGTAATGCAGAAGGCGGCGCTTGAGGTCCAGGCTCTCGGTGGGGATGCGGTTTTTGGTCAGGTCGGAATGCAGGTAGATGACGTGGGGCATCACCGTAGCCCCCAGTATGCCCACCGCCAGGTACAGGCTTTCGCCGCCTTGAAAGCGCGGGATAAAGCCCTGCACGAACTCTGGGCCGGGGTGAGAGAGGAACAGCTGAACCACATAGGCCAGGGCAATCACCGCAACCAGCGCGGTAATCACCGCCTCGAGGGGCCGGAAGCCCTGGCTTTGTAGCCCCAAGATGGCAAAGGTAAACCCCGCGGTGAGCACCGCACCCATCCACAAGGGGATGCCGAAGAGCAGGCTCAGGGCCATGGCCGCCCCCAGGAACTCAGCCAGATCGGTAGCCATGGCGATGGCTTCGGCCTGAAGCCAGTAAAACCACACCACCCCCTTAGGCCAGCGCTCGGCGATGTGCTCAGGCAGGTTTTTCCCGGTGACAATGCCCAGCTTGGAGGAGAGGAACTGGATCAGCATGGCCATCAGGTTGGCCGAGAGGATGACCCACAGCAGCAGGTAGCCGAACTGGGCCCCGCCCGCGATATTGGTGGCGAAGTTGCCGGGGTCCATGTAGGCCACGCTGGCCACGAAGGCGGGACCCAGGAAGGGCAGCAACCGGGCCAACCCGCGGCGCCCGCTGCGCTGGGTTAGAACCTCGAGCGCCTTGGTTTGGAGGGCGTGGTCTTTGGGCTTAGCCAGCATCCTGGCCTCCCACCGGGGTGACCCAGATCATCTGAGCCAGGTAGGTGGGCAGCAGGTACCGCTGCTGCTCTACCCTGACCCGGGCCCCTTCCGCCAAAGGCCCCAGCGTCAGCATCTCGAGGCCCACCCCAGGCCGGATCCCGAGCTGGGCCAGCAGGTTGAGCGCGTCCTGATCCTGGGTGGCTACCCGCACCACCTGACCGGATTCACCGTTTTGCAGGGCCGTCAGGCGCCGCGAGGGAGCAGCCGCAGGCAGCTCGAGCCGGGCGCTGGGGATGGGGTCGCCGTGGGGGTCGTAGGAGGGGTGACCCAGCCACTCGGCGATCCGAGCCTCGAAGGCTTCGCTGATGTGGTGCTCGAGCCGCTCGGCCTCAGCGTGAACCTCCTCCCAGCCATACCCCAGGGCTTGGCATAAGTAGGCTTCAATCAGCCGGTGGTGGCGGAGAACCTCGAGGGCCACCCTATACCCCGCCTCCGTCAGCCGTACCCCTTTATAGGCCTCGTACTCCACCAAGCCGAGCTCGGCCAGCTTTTTGAGCATCCCCGTGACCGAGGCCGGTTTCACCTCGATCCGGTCGGCCAGCTCCTGGGTGGAGACCATCGCGGGCTCGAGGTTCCCCACCCCCCCGCTGCTCAGCAGCAAAATTTGCTTGAGGTAGTCCTCCTGCGCTTCAGACAGCGCCCCTTTGGATAAGGATGGGTTCATATTTAGGATCTCCTAAACTTCAGGCTAGCCTAGTTTAGGCAAAACTAAACCCCTCGGTCAAGCCCAGGATCCACAAGGCTGGGCGGGCGGCCTGAAGAATGCCTAAAGTGCGCCCTTCTGCGGTTTCGCGGTATCCTGGTAAACAGTGACCCTTTATGCTCGAGAAACTCTCTTCCCTCGAAAACGAGTACAGGACGCTCGAGGCGCAGCTCGCCAACCCAGCGGTCCTGTCCAACCAACAAGAGTACGGACGACTGTCCAAGCGCTACGCCGAGATGGGGAGCCTGATCGCCGCCATCCGCGAGTACAAGAAGGTGCTCTCCGACATCGCCGAGGCCAAGGAGCTGCAGTTTGACCCTGAGTTTGGCGAGATGGCCCGCGCGGATCTCGAGGCCCTCGAGCCGCGGGTGCCCGAGCTCGAGGCCCAGCTCGAGCGCATGCTGCTGCCCAAAGACCCCCTCGACGATAAAAACGCTATCATCGAAATTCGCGCGGGGACTGGGGGCGAAGAGGCCGCGCTCTTTGCCGCTGAGCTGCGCGATATGCTCATCAAGTTCGCCCAGATGCGGGGCTACAAGCCGGAGATACTCGATACCAGCCTGACCGACCTGGGCGGGGTATCTAAGGTTTCCTTCGCCATCAACGGGCCGGGTGCGTATGGCCTGCTCAAGTACGAGGCCGGGGTGCACCGGGTTCAGCGGGTGCCGGCCACCGAGACCCAGGGCCGGATCCACACCTCCACCGCCACCGTGGCGGTGATGCCGGAGGCTGAGGAGGTGGATGTCCAGCTCGACCCCGCCGACCTCGAGATCACCGTCTCGCGGGCCAGCGGCCCCGGCGGCCAGGGGGTCAATACCACCGACAGCGCGGTGCAGGTGTTGCACAAACCCACCGGCATGATCGTCTCCTGTATGGAGTCGCGTAGCCAGATCAAGAACAAGGAGCGGGCCCTCTCCATCCTGCGCTCGAGGCTGCTGGAGATCAAGCGGGCGGAGGAAGCGGCCAAGCGGCGCGAGGACCGGCTGGCCCAGATCGGCGCGGGGGAGCGCAGCGAGAAAATTCGCACCTACAACTTCCCCCAAAGCCGGGTTACCGACCACCGCATTGGCTTCACCACCCATGATCTCGAGGGGGTGCTGGCGGGCGACCTCAGCGAACTGCACGAAGCCCTCAAAAAAGCAGATCAGGAGCGGCAGCTCGAGGCCCTGTCCCAATCGGCCTAGGGCCGGTGAGGTCAATCCATGCACGGTCTACGACGTGACCTATTGGTCGCCGCCGCGATCCTGATGGACAAGCAAGGGCGGGTGCTCCTGGTCGCCAACGACTGGAGCCGCCGGGGCAAGGTGCGCTATACCCTGCCGGGGGGGATGGTAGAAGCCGGGGAGAGCGTTCTCAGCGCGATCGCCCGCGAGGTGGACGAGGAGACCGGGCTACGCGTCAAGGGGGTAGAGCACCTGGCCTATGTGCTTCAGGTGGAGGATGCCCGCAAGGCCGAACGCACGGTGGCCATGGCCTTCCGCGCCAGCTACGAAGGCTTGCTGAACCCGCGCGACCCCGATGGGCACATCGTCGAGGCGCGGTTCTTCACCCCCGAGGAGGTTGCAGTGAAGCTCGAGGAACACCGCCCGCTGGCCGAGCCGCTGCTGGACTACCTGCGTGGGGAACGGGGGCGGTTCTACGTGTACTCGAGCTGGGGTGGGGAGGGCATTCGGGTATAGCCCTGATTGGGTAGACTATCGCTCGGTCTATGGAACTCAAAGGTCTGATCCTCTCCGGCGGCAAGGGCACCCGCCTGCGCCCCCTAACCCACACCCGGGCCAAGCAGCTCATCCCCATCGGGGGAAAGCCCAATCTGTTTTATGTCGTGGAAGACCTAGTAGAAGCAGGCATCCGGGATATCGGGGTGGTGATCAGCCCCGAGACCGGCGATGAGGTGCGCGAGGCTTTGGGGAACGGGGAGCGCTGGGGGGTTCGGCTGACCTTTATCCTACAGGATGCGCCGCTAGGATTAGCCGATGCGATTAGAACCGCCCAGCCCTTCCTGGGCGACAGCCCCTTTGTGGTGTACCTGGGCGACAACCTGCTCTCCGGGGGGATCGGGCATATGCTCGAGACCTACCGGCGCCAGCACTGCGACTCGGTGCTGCTGCTGACCGAGGTCGAAGACCCCCGGGCCTTCGGTGTGGCGGTGGTAGATGACTCGGGTCGGGTAACGCGGCTGCTGGAAAAGCCCCAAGACCCCCCTTCCAATCTGGCCTTGGTTGGGGTGTACCTCTTCAAGCCGGTGATTCACCAGGTGATCGCCACCTTGAAGCCTTCCGGGCGCGGCGAGTACGAGATCACCGAGGCCATCCAGGGACTGGTGGATCGAGGCCTAGCGGTGGAGGCCCTGAAGGTGCGGGGTTGGTGGAAGGACACCGGCAAGCCCGAGGATCTGCTCGATGCCAATCGGTTGAGCCTGTCTCAGATTGGCCGCCGGATCGAGGGGGAACTCGAGGAAGCCCAGATCGTGGGTGAGGTGATCATTGAAAAGGGTGCGCGTGTGCTCCGTAGCACCGTGCGCGGCCCGGCCTATATTGGGCCAGGGGCCCTCATCGAGGATGGGTTTGTCGGTCCCTATACCGCCATCGGAAAGAATGCCAGGCTGATTGCCAGCGAGGTCGAGTACTCCATCCTGATGGACGAATCCGAGGTGTTGCGCCTGCCCTATCGCCTGGACTCAAGCGTCTTAGGGGAAAAGGTGGTGGTGGATGGCAGCGGCAACACCCGCCGCCACACCCTGCAACTGATCCTGGGGGACCGCAGTCGGGTAAAGCTGTAGAGACCTGCTCGAGCCCCCACCGGCACTTTTGGACTCAAGAGCAGCCCGGCTTGATTCTCTCAAAGTGACCATGTACTATGACCCTAGCCATGAAGGTATCCAAAAGCCATTTCAAAGCCCATGCCCTGGAGCTTTTGCGCCGAGTAGAGGCTACCGGCGAGCCCCTGATTCTGAGCGACCGGGGCCGGTTGGTGCTGGAAATTCGCCCATATCGGGGTGAGGAGGTGCGAAAGCGCCTACAGGGCACTCTGTTGCACTACGAGCAGCCCACGGAGCCCACAGATGAGCCTTGGGAGGCGCTGGCTTGAAGCGCTACCTGCTCGATACCCACGCCTGGGTCTACCTCCTGGCCGACCCCACCCAGCTACCCCAGGGGCTGGAGCCTTTGTTAGAAGAAGCCCGAGCAGAGCAGGCGCTTTTTGTATCGGCCATCAGTGCTTGGGAGGTGGCCGTGCTGGCCCGGAAAGGGCGGCTGGCCTTCACCCCAGGGGCCCGGCGCTGGCTCGAGGACGCCTTGCGGGTGCCGGGCATCGAAGTGGTGCCGCTGGACGCCTACATCGCTTTAGAGGCCGATGGCCTCCCCTTGCCCCACCCCGACCCTGCCGACCGCTTCATTGTTGCGACGGCCCTTCGCCTGGGTGCGGTGCTGGTGTCGCGCGACGAAAAACTGCAGGGGCTTTTGGGGTTGCAAACGCTTTGGAAGCCGGAGGCATGAACCCGCAAAACACCCCCTTGGGTCAAGGCAGCAAAGGCCTGTCCAAACTTCCTTTGCAGACCTCATTCAGAATCAGCCGGTAGCTTGCTCTGCGGGTGGGGTTGGGGTCAAGCCAGCGTCGCAAATGGGCCTCGAGCCAGACCGCTTTCCTGTGCAGGCCGTGCAGGGCGGGGTAGTATTCGCGGGTATACAGCAACCCCCCCCGGTAGCCCTCGGCCAGGAAACGGGGGTCGCTGGGGGTAGAGCTACCGCCGAGGTGTAGCACCCGGCGTGGCACCAGCAAGACCTGCCAGCCCTTGCGGCGGGCTCGGGTACACCACTCGAGGTCTTCGTTATAAAAGAAAAAGCGTTCGTCCATGCCGCCGATTTCCGCCAAGGCAGCCTTTCGGGCCATGATCAGGGCCCCAGAGATCCAGCCCACTGCCCTCGGCCCGTGCAGGCGCCAGTAGTTGGGTGCATAAAACGGCCCAAGCGATTGCAGTTGTCCCGCAGGCGTCTGTAAGGTGGGGCCAGCCAGCGCCGCCTGCGGATGCTCCTCCAGGGCTTGTTGGAGCACCTCCAGGTCTCCGGCGTTCAGGTATATATCGCTGTTCATCTCCACTACCCAGGGACGGCTGGCAGCTTCCAGCCCTCGGTCAACGGCGAACGCATAGCCCCGGTTGGGCACCTCGAGCACCCGCACGTCTGGATGGTGGGCCCGCACCCAGTCCGGACTCCCATCGGAAGAGGCGGTGTCCACGAGTATTTTTTCGGCCTCGGGGTAGTATGCCTCGACCCGCCTGAGGCACTTGCGTAGAATATGCAGGGTGTTGTGGGAGACAATGACAATGGTGAGGTCTTTACTCATGTGACCAGGTACTTTCCAAATATCAGCCTTGATAGGCTTGGATTAGGATAAATGAAGTGATGAGTTTAAACGAGCAAGCCCTTGCTGCCATGGAGTACCAGAGCTATCCAGCTCCTGCTGAGATTCAAGGGGTGGCGCACATTCCTCTGAAAAAGTACCGGGCGCTCGAGGGAGCCTTTATGGAATACCTACGCCTGGGCGCAGGCCAGGTTGAGGGTTTAGCTGCTACGTTTGAGGCCCGGCAAATCTCGGTCTCGTGGGCGGTGCCGGGTCGCATCAACGCCTTTCACATCCACCCCAAGCGCCCCCAGGACGAGGTCTGGTGTGTGCTGGAGGGTAGCTTACAGGTCTGGCTGGTGGATCTGCGCGAAGGTTCGCCCACAAAAGGCCACCGCCGCTCCTTTTTGCTGTCGGGGGAGGCACCGGCGCTTTTGTACATTCCCACCGGGGTAGCTCACGGCTACCGGGCGGGCCATCAAGGGGCCCTGCTCCTGTACGCCATGAACGACCAGTTCAATCCTGCCGACCCCAACGAAGGCCGCCTACCCTGGGACTTTTTTGGCGCAGACCTATGGGCGGACGACAGAGGCTAAGTTGCGCCACACTCGGGTATTGCTCTGGAGCACATCAGGCAGAGTGTTGCGATGTTGTTGTGGGCGCAATTGCCCGGTCTGCTGGCAAAAACGAGTGTTGCAAAACTATCGTGGAGATATTTAGAACCACAGGAGCGATGAGATGGGTTTCAAACGAGTGGTGGTCACGGGTGGGGCCGGGTTCATCGGGGCTAATTATGTGCACTACGCCCTGGAAGCCCACCCCGACTGGCAAATCGTTGTGCTGGACAAGCTAACCTATGCGGGCAACCTGGAAAACTTGCAACCCGTGATGAACCGGATTGAGTTTATCCAGGGCGATATCGCCAACCCTCAGGATGCCCGGCAAGCCTTGCGTGGGGCCGATGCCGTGCTCAACTTTGCCGCCGAGAGCCATGTGGATCGGAGCCTGATAGATGCCTCGGCCTTCGTGCGTACCAATGTCGAGGGTACCCTGGTTTTGCTCGAGGCCGCCCGTCAGGAAGGGGTGAAGCGCTTCTTGCAGGTTTCCACCGACGAGGTCTATGGCGACCTATCCGGCTCGGATCACCACTCCCTCGAGACCGACCCCTTCCGCCCCCGCTCGCCCTACGCCGCCTCCAAAGCCGGGGCCGAGCACCTGGTCTTCGCTCATGGCATCTCGCATGGCCTGGATGTGGTGGTCACGCGGGGCTCCAACACCTATGGCCCCTACCAGTACCCGGAAAAAATCATCCCCCTCTTCATTACCAATGCCCTGGAAGACCGGCCCCTGCCCCTGTACGGCGACGGCTCGGCAGTGCGCGACTACATGCACGCCCAGGACCACGCCTCGGGCATTGACCTGGTGCTACACCGGGGCCTTTCGGGCGAGGCCTACAACCTGGGCGCCCGTGAGCAAATTTCCGGAGTACAGGTGGCCGATGCCATCCTGGAAATCCTCGGCAAACCGCCCACCCTCAAACGCTTTGTGGCCGACCGCCCCGGCCACGACTACCGCTACTCCGTGGATCCTTCCAGGGCCGAGGCTTTGGGCTGGGTACGCAGGCATTCCTTTTTTGGTGGGGGCTTGCGCGAGACCGTGCAGTGGTACGTACAAAACCAGGCCTGGTGGCAGCAAGTGCGGGCGAAAAAGGAACACCAGGGCCTGATGCAGACCTGGTATGGGCAGCGCTGAAATGTCGAGAGTCGGGTGAGAGGAGCCGAGAAAATATTGCTGACGGGCGGAACCGGGCGACTGGGTACTGCCCTGCAGGAGCTGCTGCCTGGACTGATAGCGCCGAGCAGGGAAGAGCTGGACATCACCGACCTGACCAGCGTCGAGCGAGCGCTCGAGCGCTACCAACCCCAGGTGGTGGTGCATGCCGCCGCCTACACCGACGTAGCCCGCGCCGAGACCGAGAAAGCGCTGTGCTGGAAGGTGAATGTGGAGGGCACCCGCAACCTGGTTCGAGCAGCTCTGCGGCGTGACCTGCACTTTGTTCACATCTCCACGGATTATGTGTTTTGGGGCGATGCCGGCGGCTACCGGGAAGACGACCCGGTGGGGCCGGTACGCAACTACTACGCCCTGTCCAAGCTGGCCGCCGAGGAGGTGGTACGAACCTTGCCCTGCTACCTGATTATTCGCACCAGTTTCCGAACTGCGCCCTTTCCCTACCCGGTAGCTTACCACGACCTCTACACCAGCCAGGACTATCTGGAGGTCATTGCGCCGCAGGTTGCGCTGGCTCTGCAAAACCTGGAAAGGATACCCTACAACACCCTTCACATCGCTACCGAGCGCAAGTCGGTCTTTGAATTGGCCCGCCGAACCCGTCCGGACGTTAGACCAGCGAGCAAGCAGGAGGCCGGGGTCTCTCTGCCGGAGGATGTATCGTTGGATGTCTCAAGGTGGCAAGCCCTCAAAGGCGTTTGGCATCTTCATTCGGTACGGTAAGCTATAGAGCGGTGTCTTAGAGTATCCTAACCAACAACAAATAGGCGGAGTTGCCCAAAAATTTGTAAATACCAATAAGGGGTTAAAATAATGGCAAAACGTGTGTTCATTACTGGAATCACAGAACAAGACGGTGCTTATCTAATTAAGCTCTTGCTGGATAAGGGGTACGAAGTTTTTAGTGCCCACTGCTGCAGTACCTCTGTAAACCTTTGGCAGCTCGAGGAACTTGGCATCGCCAATCAAGTAAAGCCGGTTCCTTTTGATTTCCAGCTAAAGATCACTAGACCGGCAAGTTGGGGATTCAAATCAACCCCGAGCTTTACTACCAGGCCAGGGTAGACCTACTACTGGGTAGCTCCGAAAAGGCCAAGAGCAGACTGGGCTCGATGCAGGCCGTCTTCTTTGAACAGCTGATTAGCACTATGGCGTAGGAAGACTTGACTAGAGCAAGACGCTTTAGGTCACCACTCTAAGTAAACCCAATGTTTAGAGTCAAGCAGTTTATCATGAAGATTCTCTATGCATCTACGTTACGGCGTACGATGTGGATACTCCTCAGTTATTTCGCACGTTTCGGATTTCAAGCAGCCAGCTTTTCGCTGGTTGCTCGATCCTTAGGGTCGGACGGATTCGGGGTATTTTCTGCCACACTCGCACTCACTCTATTCATTTCTCCATTTGTCGAGCTCGGTGCGTACACTTTAATCATACGGGATGTGACTGTCAAATCGTATCCACGATTGGTGTTGGGCAGTAATCTCAGCCTGATTTTCTTCTCCTTGCCGATAGGCCTACTGGTCGCCGTCGGAATAAAGCTCATTTTGCTTCCACATATTTCAATGATCTCTTTTCTGGCTGTTGCTCTTGCAGTATTTTTAGGAGGTAGGTTACAAGTCATTGCCTCGGCCATGAATGTCGCCACAGACAAGGCGTGGCGCAATAGTGTTGTGGAAATTATCAGTGGAGTACTCCAGACAATTCTAGCCATCGTCCTTTTGTTAATGAAAGGTTCCGTCGAGATTTGGTGTGCGCTGTTTCTTGCCCAGTACCTAACTGTGGGAATTGCCTCGCTCGGATGGGTGGCTAAGGATATCGGGATCGAAACTGTAAAGCTAACGAGCTTGAGTCGAGGACGGATATGGGAGGGATTGAGCTTTGCGACTTCTACCTCGGCTAGCGGAACTTATACCGAGATAGATAAGACGCTGCTGATCAGATTCACCGACGCCCACATAACAGGCTTTTACGCGGCAGGCTTCCGGGTAGTTCTCTTTGCAGCGATCCCGCTTGTGGCCTTCCTGGCAGCGGTTTCGCCGAGGTTTTTTATCGAAGGGAATTCTTCGCCCCGAGCAGCTTTTGCATTCGCTAAACGAATTATGCCGTACACGCTGGGATTGGGTCTCACAGCATCAGTCGGGCTATGGTTCGTCGCCCCTTTAATACCCGTTGTTATTGGCAGTGATTTCAGCGAGACACCGATGGTTGTGCGATGGATAGCGCTTTATATCCTAATTCAGGCATTCCAGTATCCTCTGGCAGATGCTTTAACTGCCTCGGGACTCCAGACTATGCGTACAGTTGGGCAAATTGCCGGCGTTGCGGTGAATATTGGCCTCAATCTCTGGCTGATACCTGTGTATGATTGGCGTGGGGCAGCATTCTCGGCTTTGATCACTCAGCTATGCCTTCTCATGTTTTTCGCTGGCGCGTGGTGGCACACGCTAAGCGGTAAGCACCACAGGTGAGGTTGGTGAAGCGCCATGAAGACCGTTGTTTTTCTCCGCACAAATCCGATAGACCCTGATCCTCGGATTGAGAAGCAAGCCCGCACCCTAGCTCGATCTGGTTGGGAAGTTTTCGCGGTTGGCTGGGATCGAAGTAGACAATTACCCCCAGAGCAAAAGATGGATATGTTTACTGTATACAGGATAGGACCAAAGTCTGAATTTGGAACAGGTTTTCGCAACTTGGGTGGGTTAATTCTGTGGCATTGGGACTTGTTGAAGTGGCTATGGCGCAGTCGCAATAAGTATACACACATTCACGCAGCAGACCTGGACACCTTATTGCCTGCACTAGCCCTTAAGCTTCTATCGGGCAAACGAGTGGTTTACGACATTTTTGATTTTTTCTCTGAGTCGCGGAAAGGGCCAGGGTTATTCAAGAAGCTTGCCCGCTTCCTTGAGTTGAGAGCGATCGGCCTTGCAGATGCGACTATACTGGTAGATGAAAGCCGCGTAGCGCAGATACGTGGCTCCAAACCAAAACGACTTGAGTTCATACTCAACAGCCCAGAGGAATTTGATATTACCACAAACCCTAGTAGGGCCTTAACAGAATCCTCTGCACAGCTTCGAATCGTATTTGTGGGTTTTTTACAAGATCAGCGTTGGTTGTTCGAGATGTTAGATTTGGTTGAAAAGCACCCAAGTTGGCACTTTGACCTGGCTGGTTTTGGCGATCTCGAGGTCGCTCTGGAGGCGCGGATCAAGAATATACCCAACGCTCGCTTTCACGGACGTATCAGCCATTCTGCGGCTATGGAACTCTCGGCGAGAGCGGATGTACTGTTTGCTATATACGATCCTAGCCTACCCAACCACAAGTATTCCAGTGCTAACAAGCTGTTTGAGGCTATGATGTTGGGCAAGCCTATCCTAGTGGCTAGAGATACAGGTATGGATCAAACAGTGGCTAAATATGACCTGGGTTTCGTAGTGGACTACAAGTCCAGTCAAGAGGTAGAAGATCGTCTGAAGCAGATCGCCCAGTGGGATACAAAAACTAGGCAAGCCTTTTCTGCCCGTGTACGGGAAGTTTACTCTCAGCGGTTTAGCTGGAAAATAATGTCTGAACGTCTGATCAAATTGTATGACACACTCGAAGTTTAGAGGCCATGTGAGTACTCTCTCCAAATCGCAACCTGCCAACTCATTGCATAGTCGAGTATTCACCGCCTTGACGGTTTTGGTCTTGATGGGGTTACTGGGAACATTAGCATCGTTGGTATGGATAAGAATTCTCCCTGAGCGGTATTTCTACGATGGCGAGTATATTAGAAGCTTACTGGGAACAGACTTAAATCCCACCCAAGCCTTTGATACTTTCGTCAACACCGCGTGGGTGTTTGCTATGCTGGGCTTTAGGGCTGATACACCTCGAGAAATAACTTCTGTAATTCTTTTTCTATTAGCCTTCATCCCTACCGCAGCCTGGTTCTTTGCGGGACTGCGCAGACTACAGTATTGGGGTCTAACTTTGCTAGGTATTTGGGTAGCCGTGGGTTCAATATATCAGGGTCAGCTATCTAAAGAAGTGATCGCGCTATGGTTCACATCTTTGATTCTGTACGTGGTCGGTTTCAGAAGACCGGTTGCATGGCTGGCGTTCGTGATACCGCTGGTTTACGCAGTGGCCTTTCGTCCTTATTGGATCGTTATTGCCGCCTTCTGGGGACTGTTCTGGTGGCTATCAAACCGCCGCTGGGCATTCAGCTTGAAGTTATTGGTCTTCGTGGGAGCATTGGTCGCGGCCTCAAGTGTCTACTATTTGTACCAAGGTGAACACATAACTGAAATCCGCGAGCGGCTGAATGAGTTTCGCATTGGATCGGACGTCGCTCAATCTATGATCGTCAACTATCTTCCCAACAATACTATCTTGCATGATGTTGCGAATTGGATCATCTCATGGATGTTTATCTTATTTCCCCTACCCGTATTGCGACTTCTTGAGCCACTTCAGTGGATTTTTTTTGTGCTTGTGGTGTCAACCGTGATAACTTTTTACTGGATTAGCCTGAATGTTCAGCGCGAATCAGGTCGGTTTTCTCCCTTACAGCTACGTCGCGTTCGGGCTTGTCTAACATTTATGATGGCTTTCACCTTAGTACAGGCCATCTTCGAGCCTGACTACGGTTCTGTACTCAAGCATATGACCGATCTTTTACCTATGATTGCTTATTTATTGGCTTTAGGTTTGGCTACGAAGCCAAAACGAGTAAAGCTTCTAAGGAAGAGTCATGATTCGTAGAAATCGCATTCTGATTGCCATTACTCGAGCCGAGCGCGGTGGTGCGCCCAAGCACGTTGTGGACTTAATCATTGGGTTAAGAGAAAAGTACGAGCTTTGTCTGGCGATTGGAGAGGAAGGCTATGTAGTAGACGAAGTCCGCAAAGCCGGTGTACCTGTACACATCATTCCTTCTTTGCAAAGGAACATCTCGCCACTCAAGGACTTAAGAGCTATCTATAGCTTCTCCAAACTGGTCAAGAGCTTTCAACCCGATCTCATTCACGGGCATACCTTCAAGGCGGGGATGGTCAGTCGCCTTGCTGGGGCGCTTAATCGCGTACCTGTAGTGTATACACCTCATGGCTGGAGTTTTATGGATAGAGCGCCCAAGGTTTGGCAGATTGCAGCTCCACCAATAGAGTGGTTTTTGGGTCTTCTAACTCGAAAAGTAATCTGTGTCTCTGAAGATGAGTATAATCTGGCAGTCAAGAGAGGTGTAATCTCTGCCACAAAATTGACAGTTATTCATAACGGTATCGGCGATGACCCACACCGAGCTCGGCCAGGCGCTCATGGCGACCCGACGCAGATAATTATGGTGGCTCGCTTCGCTCCGCCAAAAGCTTATGGTCTGCTAATCCGAACAGTGGCGGGTTTGGAAATTCCGTTTAAACTCCTGCTCGTTGGAGAAGGTCCTCTGGAGCAGGAGGCAAAAAATCTGGTTTTACAACTCGGTTTGTCGGACAGAGTACATTTCCTCGGCACCCGTGCAGATATACCCCAACTGCTGGCCCAATCACACATCATGGTGTTGTCCACCAACTGGGAAGGGCTGCCCATTATTTTGCTCGAGGGAATGCGAGCAGGCTTGCCCATAGTGGCTACAGATGTAGGCGGGAACCGAGAGGTTATCCGGGATGGTGAGACTGGTCTTCTTGTTCCCGCAGGTAGTATTGAGGCCTTGAGGTCAGCTTTACACAAACTTATCGTATCGCCGCCCTTGCGCGAAGCAATGGGAAAGGCTGGCCGCTTACGCTATGAGAAACATTTTATGCTCGAGCGTCAAATGCAGAAAACCATAGCTTTATACGAATCAATCCTCAACAATGAATCTTCCAAGTGACTTGGGTGACCCCGATTGAAACACCTAGGGCAGCGTATCCATTTCAAGTGGGTTCTTGCAACCCCCTTTTTCTTCCTACCGTTGCATGGTCTAGTATTCATGCTCGTTACTGTCCTGGTAGGAATCTACGGGTTGCTGCGCCTTCGCAACCCTTGGTGGGTAGGGTTTGGGGCCTTCGTGTTTTTGGGCAGCATTGGACAAATCCTGGCACCAAGCAGTGTGATACCTGATCTACCCTGGGACAAGAGTTTGAGCGCTACTTCGATATAAGGTGAGGGCCTGCGGTTTGTGCGTTCTGAGCTAGCCTACTTGCTACAACGAGCACCCCAAAAGATTCCTTCGGCATCGTTACGCACTATACTCAAGTATGGCGCGTATCGCCTGGGCCGCTTGGAGGCTTTCCTGCCCAACCGCTTGAAGCAGCACTTTGCTATGAATAAAAAGTACTTCCAAAAAGCTGAGTGAAATCCTTTAGCATGTAGGCCTGGAGGAGTATGCAAGCGCTGAACCATGAAACCCAACCCAGTCCTCCAGCCACTCTGGCCTCTCCGCGCCGCACAGCATGGGCTTTGCTACTAACAGATTCCTTTGCTGTGATGGCTTCCTTTTTGCTGGCGGTCTTGCTGCGTTATGCGTGGGATCGTTCCCTGCTGTGGGAGCTATACCTCAATTTGTGGCCCACACTTTTGCTGTTTCCCCTAGCCTATGGGTTGGCCGGGTTGTATGCAATGGGAATTGCACCGCCAGAGGAGCTGCGTCGCCTGAGCTATGCAACCAGTTTAGTCTTTGTGGTACTAGGCAGTGCAACTTTTATGTACAAGGCCGGGGCCGATTACTCGAGAGGGGCTTTTGTTTTTGCCTGGGGCCTAATGCTGTTTTTGGTACCGCTAGGGCGGGCTTTAGCACGCGAGCTCTGGGCCCGCAAACCCTGGTGGGGAACCGCTGTGTTGGTTTTGGGGGCCGGCCAAACTGGAGAGGCCGTGGCACAGGCTCTGCGCAAACAACCCGGTCTGGGCCTTAAGCCCATAGCCCTCCTAGATGATGATCCGGCCAAACATGGGCGGGAAATAGAGGGAATACCGGTGGTAGGAGGCCTCGAGCAGGCTGCAGCATTTGCCCAGCGCGGGGTACGGCATGCCATTGTGGCCATGCCTGGCGTGCCGCGAAACCATCTGCTAGAGCTCTTTGAAGGGTATGGGGGAATATTCTCTCACCTAATATTGATCCCCAACCTCTTTGGGCTTTCCAGCCTATGGCTTACAACTCGAGACATAGGGGGGGTTTTGGGTCTCGAGGTTCGGCAAAAGCTGCTCCTGGCCGGGCCAAAGATTGTCAAAAGGATCATGGACATAGGTCTGATCGTTTTGTTTTCCCCACTGATTCTGATGGGTACCCTACTGCTGAGCTTGTTGGTGCGCCTGGATTCAGCGGGCCCGGTGATTTTCGCTCATCAACGCATTGGCTGGAAGGGGTCTCGTTTTTATGCCCTTAAGTTTCGCTCCATGATCCCCAACGCTGATCAGGCCCTCCGTGAATACCTGCTTCAACATCCTGAACTCCAAGAGGAGTGGGAGCAAAACCAAAAACTGCGCAACGATCCCCGAATCACCAGAATAGGCCGATTCCTGCGCAGAACGAGCCTGGACGAGTTGCCTCAACTTTGGAATGTGCTAAAGGGAGAGATGAGCTTGGTCGGTCCTAGACCGATTGTCAATGAGGAAGTAAGCCGATATGGCTCGAGCTTCAGCCTCTATCTAAAGGTGCGTCCTGGCCTCACTGGGCTGTGGCAGATTTCCGGGCGCAACGATACCACCTACGCTGAGCGAGTTGCTATGGATACCTACTATGTTCGCAACTGGTCGCCTTGGCTGGATCTATATATCTTGGCTCGTACCGTTGGGGTGGTGCTGTTTGGGAAAGGGGCTTACTAACCTTGCAGCGCTGGTTGGCGTTGCCGTTTGCGCTGCTGCCCCTTCAACCTGCCTGGTTTGGTGGGCTCGCGGCTTTGGTGGGTTTATGGGCCTTGCTGCGGGGTGAGCGCCCACTTTTATGGAAGGCTTTTCTAGCCGTGGGCCTCTTGGGAGCCCTGGGGCAACTCCTGACCCCAGCTTCCATCTATTCCCCGCCCGAACGTCCCAGCTTCCTGGGCAGTCCGCCCAAAACAACCCCGCCTTCCAATCTCATCCGTCCCTATGACCTCAAAACCCTGCACGGCTGGAACCCCAAGGATTTTGATGGAGGCCAGGCCAAACCGGTGGAGCAGGGTTTCTGGTATCTGCCCCGCCACAACCCCATCTCTGGCCATGAGCAAACAGAGTTTCTGACCGATTGGTGGTATCCCCTAAAAGCTGGTCAAACCTACACCCAAAGCTTTTACTTGCGCCATGATGGGCAGCGGGCCAACCTGCAAATTACCTTCTTTACCAACCAGGGCCATCACCCTGTACCCACTCAGATGGAGCCAGCAGCACCGGGGGTGTACCGCGTCTGGGGCAGCTATACCGCAAAAGAGGGGGATGGTTCCTTGCGAGCAATTGATTTTTTGAACCAAGGGGGCGACTTTACCTATCTTGAAGTGGGCTGGCCGCAACTCGAGATAGGTTCTACCCCTACCCCTTATCAGCTGGGCCCTACCGGACTAAAGCCGTTGGACTGGCGGCTGTGGTGGTGGATTGGCACCACATTGATGGGTTTCTTGATGGTTCAGGCCGGGGTCTGGATTTTTCAACAGATCTCCCCCACCCACGCCGCCCTAGCGGTACTGGCAGGGCTGCTCGTCCACCTGGGCTACGCGGGCTGGCAGTGGCTCGAGACCGGGCCAGGGGCCCGGGTAATGGGGCTCACCCCTCAGCCCAACTTTTTGGGCCACGGGGCGGTGATGGCTGCCGGGCTGATCTGGGTGCTGGGGGGTCGGAGGCTGGGAGGGATTGCCCTGGGGGTAGCTGCTTTGCTGCTGTGGATCTCTGGTAGCCGTACGGCCTTCTGGGCCTGGCTCCTGCTGGGGGCAGCTTGGGGGTGGAGCCTGGGGCGGCGCCGCTGGGTGGCCCTGGGGTTGGCAGGTCTGCTGGGAGCGGTAGCGCTCTTTGAGCCCGAGTGGCTGGGCCGCTTTTCCCAGGCGCTGAGCCTGGACCACAATGCCCAGGCCCGGCTACAGTTTTGGCAGGTGGCTCTACAAGCCTTCCGGGAGAACCCGCTGGGGGGCGTGGGGTTCGGGAACTTCACCCCCTATTTCAACCTGTATTCGCCGAAAAACACCATTGAGTACTCCCCTCCGCACGCCCATAACCTGCTCCTCAACCTTCTGGCCGAGGGGGGTGCGCTGGCCTTGCTGGGGGTTGGGGTGTGGCTGGCAGGAATCGTACGCCTCATCGTGCGCACCCGGGCTTGGCCTGTCTTGATCCTTTTGGGCGTTGCCCTAGTGCTCAATAGCTTCGACTTCACCTTTTTCTCGGCCTGGGTCTACTACCCCCTGCTTCTGGCTGTGGCCCATGCCATAGCTGGGGCCCAGGATCAGCCTGGGTCTGCTAAAATGCGCCGGTGATACCTGTTGAAGCCGCAACGACAGATGAGCTGTCCCTAAGAGATATCTACCTGGTGCTCAAGCGAAGGGCGCGGCTCATTCTCGGTTTAACCCTTGGGCTGGCTTTGCTCACCCTACTCTGGAGCTTGCTTTGGCCCAAAACCTACGCCAGCAAGGTAGTGGTAAGCCTAAGTCTAGCCAACCAAACCAATCCGCAAGGAATGCTCAATAACCTTCCCTCGCTATCGGGGTTGGCCCAAGGTTTCGTGGATTTGCAGAGCACCACCCTATTGGCCAAGGATCTGGCCGCAAGCAACCCCACCCAGTACTATCAGGCCAAATTTGATGACAAACGGGGCTTGCTCAACCTGAGCGCCCGTGGCAGTACCCCCCTCGAGGCCAAAGAACGGGCCGAGCGAATTCTAGGGGTGGCTCGAGACTACTTGGGGGGACGCATGGTCGAGGGGGTCCGCTCGAACATCCAGGCGGCCTTGGCCCAGACCCAGCTTGACCTCGAGGCGGCTCAGGAGAGCCTAAAGCGCATTCGGGCTGAACTCAAAACCGCACCGGACGCGGGCCAGGCCAACCCCACCACCGCAGCCGCCCTCGAGGCCCGTCAGGTAGACCCACAGGCTGCCCGGGCCAACAGCCCCGCCTATACCAGCCTTAGCTTGGATGAGTCGCGGTTTCGCTCCCAGGTGGCCCAGCTCGAGGCCCGCTTAGATACCCTTAACCGGCTACTCAACCAACCCGAGGCGATCAACCAGCTCGTAGGCCAGGTATTGCAGGTACAGATCCTGGTTCCGCCCGCTGAGCCCCTGCGCCCCTCCTTCCCCCGCCCGGTGCTCTTTACGGTGGTGGCCGGGGTGCTGGGTTTGCTCATCGGCGTGTTATGGGCCTTCATTGCCGAGGCCCTGCGCCCCCAAGAAGCCGCGGAGGATGCCAGCGCGGCTGCCAAGCCCGCGGAGAGGGCTGCCATCAAGTAAATAGGCTCGTGACCGAAGGTGCGAGCCTTTACCGCTGGAGGGTTACGTAAATAGGCTCGAGACCGACTCCCCCCGGTGAATCCGCCAGATGGCCTCGGCGAAGAGGGGTCCCACCGTTAGGGTCTGCAGCTTGGGGCTGGGGCGGCCCAGATACACACAGGTGTTGGTGGCCGCAACCTCCACGATGGAGCTCCTCTCGATGCGATCCACCGCCGGGCCCACATATACCCCGTGGGTAAAGGCCGCATAGGTGGAGTCCACCCCATTCTGGCTCAGGACATCCACCGCCTGCACCAAGGTTCCCGCGGTGGAGACCTCGTCGTCTATCACCAGCGCCACCTTGCCCTTGACATCCCCCACCAACCCCCGGCTAGCGACCTCGGTGTCAGAAAGGCGCTGCTTATCAATGAACGCGATGGGCAGGGCCAGGCGCCGCGCCAGCGAGATGGCCCTCTTGATGTCTCCAGCGTCTGGAGCCACCACCACCGCATTTTCTAGGCCTTCCACGCGGGTGGCAAAGTAGTTGGCGATCACCGGCTCCGCCGAGAGGTGGTCTACCGGAACCTTAAAAAAGCCGTGCACCTGTGCAGAGTGCAAGGTCATGGTCAGCACCCGGTCGGCCCCGGCAGCTTGAATCAGATCGGCCACCAATCGCGCAGTGATCGAGATGCGGGGGGCATCTTTTTTGTCGCTTCGGGCGTAGGCGTAGTAGGGAATCACGGCGGTGACCCGGGCTGCACTGCTGCTTTTGGCCGCATCAATCATCATGAGGAGCTCGACCAGGTGGTCTTGCACCGGCGGGGTAAGCGACTGGATGATGAAGACATCGCCTTCGCGCAGGCTTTGTTCATAGCGCACAAAAAGGCAGTCGTTGGCGAAGCGCTCAGTGACGCTTTTGCCCAGCGGAACCCCAAGATTCTCGGCGATCTCGCTGGCCAGAGGTCGGTTTGATTGTCCACTAAAGATCATCAGGGGGCGGTCCATAACCGGGTCAAGCATACCGGGTTCTAGGCTCCAGGGTCAGGGGCCAACCGCACTTGGCCTTTGCCCGGAAGTTGGTCTGTCGGCTTACGTTGCTGCCGGTCGAGCGTGCTATATTTTTCATAGGAAACCGGTGTCCCCATGAAGGCGCCGGGTTGCCCAGGGGTTAAAGTTCAGGGGCCAGAGTGGCTTCTTTAGGAGGGATTTTTGATGGTGCAGGAACAGAACGCGATCTCGATCACCCCAGTGGCCGCTGAACGGGCCAAGGAAATCCTGAATCGTTATAACAAGCCGGGCGCGGCCATCCGGGTGTTTATCAAGTCGGGTGGGTGCAGCGGGTACCAGTACGGCATGGCGGTAGACGAGCGCAGCCTTGAGGGGGATACCGAGGTGAAGATGCTGGGGGTAAGGTTGGTGGTGGACCGGATGTCGCTGCCGCTGTTGGTGGGCTCACAGGTGGACTGGGTGGAGAACATGATGGGGGGTGGGTTCAGCGTCAACAACCCCAATGCCACCTCTTCTTGTGGGTGTGGCCACTCCTTCCGCACCGATGGCCAAGCCCCAGCTGGAGAGGGTGGGGGCTGCGGCAGCCACTAGGTTTGGCGGGTAGAGGCTCGAGGCGGCCCGAGGGCCGCTTTTTGCTGCATCCACCAAACGGTGGATGCGGGCCGACTCGAGGTTTTCCCCTTCCAGACAGAGAAAAGGGGGCTTTGCTTGGGGTGCTCCCAACCGTTTTTACGATTGACGCAGGGAAGGGGCTGACTATAATAGGGGCGGCAACAAATGCCACAATTTGCTATACCCCTAATCTCGAGGAGGCGGCATGAAACGATGGAGTAAGTTTACCGTGCTGGGCCTGAGCCTGGTTGCCGGTGCAGCTCTGGCCGGACCCAGCGACAACAGCCTGATCATCGGGGCATCCCAAGAGCCCACGGTGCTGGGTGGAGATTTTTTGAACGTGATCTCCAACCAGGTCATCAAAACTGAGATTGAGCAATACCTCAACGCTCCCCTCACCACCCTCAACCTCAACTCCGAGCAAATCCCGGTGCTGGTCACCGAAGTCCCCAGCGAAGCCAACAAGCGGCTTCGGCTCACCGATATTGGCAATGGGAAACGGCGGCTCCAGCTCGACTACACCCTCAAGCCCGGTCTGAAGTGGTCCGATGGCAACGACATCAGCACCGATGATGTGGCTTTTGTCTTCGAGGTGGCTAAGGCCAAGGGGATGGCCCTGGTCAACCCCGACTTCTGGAGCCGGGTCTCGCTCCAGGTCAAGGACAAGCAAAACTTCACCGTAACCTTCGAACCAGCCTACTACTACGATGCCACGGTCTCCATGGCCGGAGCCAGCCCCAACCTGATTGCCCCTTCGCACCTAATGCGGCCGGAGTGGGAGAAGGTCAAGGCTGCAACCCAGAACCTCAGCCCCGATAAGGACGCCACCAAGCTCAACGAGTTGTACCGCAATTTCTTCCAGCAGTTCGGCTCGCAAGCCTTTATCAACAGCGGCAAGATGGTCTGGTCAGGGCCCTTCAAGGTCACCCGCTGGTCGGCCAACAATGCCATCGAGATGGTGCGCAACCCCAACTTCACCGCCATCACCCCCCAGGGCGGGGCCGACAAGTATGTGCAGAAGGTCACCTTCCGCATCATCCAGAACACCAACTCGCTCCTGGTGGCGATACTGGGGGGCGGGATTGACGCCACCGAAGCCACCTCCATCACCGGTGACCAGGCCCGGAGCAAGCAACTCCTTAGCCGCGCCCCTGGACGCTACGATGTGTGGGCGGTGGCCAACCCCACCTGGGAGCACATCGACATCAACAAATTCCCCATTCAACAGGTCAAGGATCTCACCTTTGACGACAAGCGTACTCGCCAGGCCCTGCTCTACGCCATCAACCGCGAGGCCTGGGTAAAGGCCTTCTTCGATGGTGCGGAGCCGGTCGCCAACTCCTGGGTTGCCAACGTCAACCCGCTGTTCACCGACAACGTGACCAAGTACCCCTACAACCCCGAGAAGGCCAAGCAGCTTCTGGCCGCAGTGGGCTGGAAGCCCGGCCCGGATGGGGTGTTGGTGCGCAACGGCAAGCGTTTTGAGTTTGAGCTGGTGACCACCTCCGGAAACTCCGTGCGCGAGCGTACCCAGCAGCTCTTTATCGAGCAGTGGAAGCAGGTCGGGATCTCGGTTAAGCCCAACAACGCCCCCAGCGCGGTGGTCTTCGCGGATAATTTCATCCAGCGGGGCAGCGAGGGCAAGTGGATGACCTTCATGTTTGCCTGGACTAGCAGCTTGGGCGAGGATGGTTCCTTGTTCCAGTACAAGAACACCATCACCGGAACCGTCAACGTACCCACCAAGGAAAACAACTATGCAGGCCAGAACATCGGGGATTGGCGCAACGACGAGTTTGACAAGCTGACCAGTCAAGGCTCGATAGAGTTCGATGAGGCCAAGCGCAAGCAGCTCTTTGCTCAAGCCCAGCAGATCTGGGCCGAGGATGTTCCGGCGCTACCTCTGCGCTTCCGCTCCAACTACTACGTGACCAAGAAAGACCTGGTGAACTACGTGGGCTCGGCCTACTCTGGGGTTAACGGCTACCCAGGCTGGAACCCCTGGGAGATCGGCTGGGCCAGCCGCGGGGCGGTCAAACTCTACGACCAAACCAAGGTCAGTGGAAGCACCAACCTCGCCAAGTAAACCTCCATCCTTCCAGCCCCTGCCAGGAGGTCTCCTGGCAGGGGCTGTTCCACCCTATGGTGGAGGGACTTGGGCAGCAGGGACGCGGTAAACTGGGGGCGTGTTCGCTTACACCGTGCGCCGTCTGCTGCAGATCATCCCCTTGATGTTTGCGGCTTCAATTGTGATCTTCACGCTGCTGGCTTTGCAGCCGGGAGATCCAACCGACGAGCTACGCCAGGCCAACCCACGGATCACCCAGGAGCAGCTCGAGGCCCTTCGCCACGCCTATGGTCTCGACCAACCGATCTACATCCGCTACTTCAAATGGTTGGGCCGAGCTCTACAAGGCGACTTTGGCCAATCCCGGCAGTATGCGGTACCTGCCGCGCAAAAGGTCTTTGGGGAGCGCCTGCCCAACACCTTGATCCTCTCCGGCAGCGCCTTCCTCTTGGCCCTGTGCGTCGCCATCCCGGTGGGGATTTTCTCGGCGGTGCGGCAGTACAGCCTGGCGGATAACATCGTCACCACCCTGACCTTCTTGGGCTTCTCGGTCCCGGTATTCGTGCTGGGAATCTTCTTGCTTTACACCTTCGCGGTCTGGCTGCCGGATAAAATTCCTGGATTCCCGGCCTTTCCTCCGGTGGCTGAGGTGCCCTATACCCCCTTTTCCGAGGTGCGTTCGGGAACCACCAGCTTCTGGATCTTCCTGCGCAACTGGGCCTGGAACCTAGTGCTTCCGGTGGTTGCCCTTTCGCTCATTCAGATGGCCTCCTGGACCCGCTTTATGCGCGGGAGCATGCTCGAGGTGCTCAACCTGGACTTCGTTCGAACCGCACGCAGCAAAGGGCTGTCGGAGCGGACGATCCTCTACAAACACGCCCTGCGCAACGCCCTGATCCCCATCGTAACCCTGGTGGGCCTGAGCATTCCTGGGGTACTGGCCGGAGCGGTGGTTACCGAGAGCGTATTCTCCTATCAGGGGATGGGCAGATTGATCCTGGACTCGTTGATCAGCAAAGACTACAACGTGGCCATGGCGGCTTTGGCCATGCTGGCCCTGATCACAGCGATCTTCAACCTGGTGGCCGATTTGCTCTACGCGGTGGTAGATCCGCGCATTCGCTACAGCTAAGGAGAACGGATGGCAGTCCAAGCCCCTTCCATACCCCAACCTCGGTCACAGACCCTATGGGCCCTGGCCTGGCGGCGCTTTCGCAAACACAAGCTGGCCCTGGCGGCTTTGGTATATGTTTGCTTGCTGATCGCAGTGGCGCTCTTTGCCCCGATCCTGGCGCCCTATGACCCCACCGCCCAGCCCTTGAGCGGTGACTTGGCCTCACAGTACTTCCAGCTTCCCTCAGCCCAGCACTGGCTGGGCACCGATGAGCTGGGCCGAGACGTGTTCTCGCGCATTCTGTATGGGGCCCGCATCGAGATGCTGGTGGGGTTCACCGCGGCCTTGGTCAGCTTGTTCATCGGGATGGTGCTGGGGATCCTGGCCGGGTATTTCTCTGGGCGGCCCTTCCGCTTCTACCAGGGACCGCTAGCCCAGGGAAGCTCCTGGCAACCGCTGGGGTTTGCGCTGTGGCGGGTGATCTCCTGGGTAATCTTCTATGGGCTGCTGTACTTCATAGCCGACCTGGCCTGGACCTTGGCCGGCGACGGGGTACGGGCCTTCTTGGGAGGCGAGCGGGGGGGGCACTGGTTTGCCCTGCTGGGGCTGGTGGTGAGTTGGGGCGCGGTGTTGGCCGCAGGGATATGGGGGCTTTTTGCCAAGTTTGGCCTGGACCTCGATGTGGTGCTCTCGCGCTTCATTGACTTCATCCTGACCATCCCCAGCCTGCCGCTGCTCCTGGTGCTCTCGGCATTGCTGCGCGACTCGCAAGGAGCGGTGGGGCAGTGGGCTCAGGCCACGCTGGGCCCCGCCGCCTCGGTACTGATCATCATCACCGTGCTGGTGATTTTTGGCTGGATCAGCACCGCTCGCCTGGTGCGCGGGGCGGTGCTCTCCTTGCGGGAGCAGGACTTTGTGACGGCCGCGCAGGCCCTGGGCTCCAGCGAGGTGCGGGTGATGTTCCGCCACCTGCTGCCCAACGTCACTGCGCCGCTGGTCATCAACACCACCCTCGAGGTCGGCAACGCCATCCTGAGCGAGTCCATCCTGTCCTATCTGGGCTTCGGCATCCAGGAACCGGTGCCGAGCTGGGGCAACATGCTCAGCCGGGCCCAGGACTACTTGTTCTCCGCCCCCCACCTGCTGTTCGCTCCGGGGATTATGATCTTCCTGACCATTCTGGCCTTCAACTACCTGGGGGATGGCCTGCGCGATGCCCTCGACCCGCGCAGCCGCCTGTAGGGCGGTAGGCCCTGCCTGCCTCGCTTCGATCCGGTATCAGAGGCGCTTTAGCCAGCCCCGGTCTTCCTCGGCGGGTCGTACGGGCCAACGCCCTTCTTGCACGTGCAGCCTGACCTCTTCCACCGCTTTCTGGGCCGACTCGATCCAGGCTTCTGGATAGGCCCCAGCCTTGGCGGCAAACTCCTCTTGGTCGACCACCAGGCAGGTGTGGTCGGCCTTGCAGCGCACATCGAGCTCGAGGTCGTACTGCCAGATCCGGCCAGGCTCGAAGCGGGGCGGGGTTTGAATGTTCCAGTAGTACTCCAAAACCCGGCCCTGGGGGTCTAGGTCGGGCCCACCGGAATACCACCCCCCTTCGAAAAAGGCCACGTAGCCCTGATGGTCAACCGGCAGGGTCTGGCCCCGGCTCTCATGGTGGAACTCGAAGCCCAGGGGCATGTGCAGCAGCACCGCCCCCTCGCGGATCTCTACCACCTGGCCCATCCACCAGTAGTGAAGCCGCTGCTGCGGATACTTCCAGAACTCCAGGCGCAGGGTCTGGCCCTGCCGGTAAGGGGGACGCACCCCCTCAGTTTAGTTCAGGTAGGGCTCTTCTTCTGGATGGGCCTCGAGCCAGGCCGTTAGGGCACAGACCACCTGCCCATCCAGGGTAACCCCCGACTGGCGGGCCAGCTCCGCCAGGGCCTCGCTCCGGCTCCAGGCCCGTTTGTAGGGCCGGGCCTGGGTGAGGGCATCATAGACATCCACCACCGCAAAAATGCGGGCCTCGAGGGGGATGGCTTCCCCCTTGAGCCCCAGGGGATACCCCGAACCATCCAGCCGCTCGTGGTGGTAGCGCACCACATTGAGGGCGCTGGGGGGAAGAAAGGTCAGATCCTGGACCATCCCAAAACCGATGTCGCAGTGCCGCTTCATCAGGCTCCATTCCTCCGCATCCAGCTTGCCCGGCTTGAAGAGAATCGCATCGGGGATGGCCAGCTTACCCAAATCGTGCAGATAGGCCCCCAGGCGCAGGCCCTCGAGGTCATCAAAACCCAGCTGTTGGCCCAAGGCCATCGAAAGGGCCACCACCCGGTCGGTATGCCCTTTGGTTTCGATGTCCCGAAGTTCCAACCCCAGCCCCAGGGAGCGCAGGGCCGCCTCACGGGTCTGGGTGATCTCCTCGAGGTAGGTCACCCGCTCCAAGGCCCGTTCCACCCGCCGCGCGGTGGTCTCGAAGAGGGCGATGTTTTCTGGGCTGATCGGGCGGGGGGTTCCAAAGCTGCCCAGGGCCAGCATCCCGTGAACACGCCCCCCGGTCCACAGCGGGGTATACACCACCGAGCGAAGGCCACTGGCCTTGACCACGGGGTTACAGGGCTCCCATGCGGCGTAGTCCTCGATGCACATGGTTTTCCCGGTCAAGCGGTCCTCATGGATGGGAAAGGTTTGGAAGAAGCTCTGCTGAGCAGTATCACAGCCTACGGTAAACACCTGCTTGGCATGCAGCAGGTCGTCCTCTTCTGGGTGCAGGGCATACAGGGCCGCCGCATTGAAGCCGGTCAGGGAGAGCAGGGTCTCCAAAGCCCGGCGGGCGATTTCCAGCGGGTCGCTGAGCGTCTCGAGGTCGGCGGACATCTCCACCAAAGCCCGGTAGTCCTCGGCTTGTTTACGGGCGGTCTCTAGGGCATGCTGCCGGGAGATGGCCACCCCTGCCACCTTGGCCAGCACCTCGAGGCTATAGCGGTCTTGGGGGGCAATCTCGCCCCCGGCCCCGGCGGTGTCCACCGAAAGCACCCCCACCACCCGGCCCTCAGGGTCGCTGAGCGGCACCCCCAGGTAGGCTGCGGTGGTTCTAGTTCCCGATAGGTATACAGCCTGGGGCGTGCTCGAGGCATCCGGGAGATACAGGGCCGAGCGGCGGGCCAGCACCTCCCAGGCCAGCCCGGCCCCCCGGGCCCGCCGGGTTCCCACCAGCCCCTCCGCCAGATACCCTGCCGCAGCCACCACCTCCATCACCTCGGCTTGGGGGTCATAGAGGGAGAGCAGCGCGGTGGAGGCTTTGGTCCAGACCAGGGCCTCCTTGACCGTGAGCTCGAAGACCTCCCGGGTAGAGCGGGCCGGGGTCAGGCTTTGCCCGGCCCGGGATAGGGCCTGAAGGCGGCCCAGCTCGCGTGCTTGAGCGGCCTGGGCCTCGAGCCGCCCCAGCACCTGCCCCACCCCTCTCCCCAGCGCCTCCAACAAGGAGCGGTCTTCGCGGGAAAAGGGGTCCCTCGAGTACAGGTTCAGTACCCCCAAGACCTCGCCCGCCGCATCGAAGAGCGGAACAAAGACCCCGTACTTTTCAGGCTCGTGCTCGAACCCCGGCAAGTTGTAGACTTCCGGATTATCCAGGTCGGTCATCTGTATGGCCCGCTCGCGCGCGGCTTTCCAGGACATCCCTCGCCCCTCGGGAATCCGCCTTCCAAAGGGTTCACGCCAATTAACCCCTGCCACCACGATCAGCTCATGCCCCTCGCGGCGCAACACCGCAGCCCGCTGCTCCCCCAGAATCTCCAGGGCCAGCTTGGGGAGGGCCTGCCATAGGGCCTCGGCTTCCCGAAAACCCGAGAGGGTACCCAGCGCACGCGCCAGCCCTTCCTCGCGACGCAACCGGGCCTGGGTGCGCATGCGCTCCTTTAGGGTTTGGAGCACCACCCCCAGGCTCAGGGCCAGCTCCTGGGCTAGCTCCCGGGCCTCTGCTGAGGGGGGTTCATCCGCGCTGCGGTCCAGGCATAACCAGGCCTCCACCCGTCCCTCTAGCGGAACCGGTACCACCAAGGCCCAGCGGAACTGGGCCATCTCGAGCCTGTCTGGGGGCTCGAGCCCGCTCAACTCCAGACGCACCGCATTGACCCGGGCAACCCCGGCCAAGGCCTCCTCCAGGCTGCCGCCATACCAGCGCAGTTCGCTGTCCAGGCTCAAGCGATACCCGGTAGGCTCCAACTGGTAACCTTGCAGCGCGATGAAGCGGTACACCCGGCCCTCCCGCAGCAGCACCGAACCGGCGCTGAACCCTGGGATCAGCTCGAGGGCCCCCTCCAGCGCACGCCGCAGGAGGGTTTCCACGTCTGGGCTGGCGACCAGGCTACGCAACAGGGTGAGCAGTTGCCGGTGGGGGTCCAACATCAAGTATCTAGCTTAGGGGAGTGCCGCCGGAACTCGAGGTTAGCCATCACAAAACCCCGATACGGGAAAACCCCCACCCCCCTGCAAAACGGTCTCAAACCCAGCAGGGAGGCAATTGCGCCCCCTCTCCTTTCCCTAAACCCCCTTTGCCTTCAAAATAAGGGCATGCTTCGCAGCGTGGCCGCCCCCGCCCTGGCCAACACGGCCCCCGCTAGCCGGGCGCTCATGCAGGCGCTGGTGTTTTATCCTTCAATCCCGCGCTATGTGGCCAGCCGGATGCTGGGCAAACGCTACCCGGCCCGCGCGCTGCCCCTGCGCCTGAGCTCCTTGCCCGAGCCGGAGCGCCCGGAGGGGTTCGAGCGACTCAAGGTGCGGCTGAGCGGAATCTGTGGCTCGGATCTGGCCCTGCTCTACGGCAAGAACTCCCCCTCGCTCTCCCCTATGTTTTCCTTTCCGGCGGTGCTGGGGCATGAGATCCTGGCCGAGCTGGGGGGGGTGCGGGTGGTGGTCAACCCGGTGTTGTCGTGCCTCGAGCGGGGCTTGCCGGAGTGCCCCGCCTGTGCCCGGGGCGACGACCATCTTTGCCAAAACGTCACCGAGGGCAACTTTGCCCCTGGGATGCTGGGGTTTTGCGCCGATCTTCCGGGCGGCTGGGCCCAGCGGATCGTGGTCCATCGGGAGCGCATCTTCCCGGTGGATGAGCGCGTTCCCGATGAACGGGCTGTGCTGACCGAGCCGATGGCGGTGGCCGTTCACGGCATTCACACCGCCTTAGCCCGGGATTGGCCCAAGGAGCTGTTGGTGGTGGGGGCGGGAACCATCGGCCTGGTTACGGTTAAAGCCCTGCGGGTGATGGGCTATACCGGAGTGCTGCACGTGGTGGCCCGCCGCAGCCGGCAAGCCGAGCTGGCCCGGTCCCTGGGGGCCGATCATATCCACCCCTCCACCCAAGCGGCCCAGCAAGCCACCGGGGCCCGGCGCTACCGGGGCCTTCTGGGGGCTACCGCATGGCGGGGCGGCTACGAAGCGGTGGTCGAGGCTTCTGGCTCGCCGGGGGGGCTGCAAGAAGCCAGTTGGGCGGTGCGCGAGGGGGGGCGGGTGCTGCTGCTGGGGGCCCCCGGAATGGCCCTGCACGACTTCTCGCCCTATTGGTTCCGTGAGGTTCGGCTTTTCGGCAGCTACTGCTATAGCTGGGACACCTTCGCCCAGACCGTGAAGATGCTGACCGAGGCTGAGGGGCTGGAAGCCCTGGTGAGCCAGCGTTTTCCCCTCGAGGCCTGGCCCGAGGCCTTAGGGGCGGCTTCCGCCAAGAAGGGCGTAAAGGTGGTTTTTCAACCGTGAAGCCCGCCGCACCCCGCGCAGGGCCTGGCTCGAGGTTCAGCGTGCGCCAGGTGACCGATCCGCACGACCCCGCGGTCGAGGCCTTTGGTCGTTTGCAACAACAGATCTACTTTGAGCCCGAGCTGCTGATCCCGCCCCCGGTGATCCGGGCCCTGCTGGCCCTTCCCGCTGGCGAGCGGGGCAACTTCCTGGTGGTGGCAGAAGAAGGAGGGGTTTTGCTGGGGGGAACCTTTTTCCATTACCTTCGTCTGCCCAATACCGGGTTTTCCAGCTTCATGGGGGTTGCCCCGTCGGCCAGGGGCCAGGGGATTGCCCGGCGCCTGCACCAACAGCGCTTCGCGGTGCTGGATCAGGCCGCAGGGGGGAAGGTGGAGGGGGTTTTCATTGACGTGGTGGCCCCCGAGCGGCTTAGCCCAGAGGCGCTCGAGGCCGAACGACGGGTCGGCTCAGACCCGCTGGCCCGCCGACAGGCCTTTGCCGCGCTGGGGTTCAGTCGGGTGGATCTGCGGTATGAACAACCGGTGGGGGGGCCTGGGGGAGGGCCGGTGACCCATCTGGACCTGCTGTATTGCCCGCACCAGCCCACCGAGTGGGTTCCCACGGAGCGGGTGCTCGAGACCCTGCGGGCCTACTGGCGGCCCTGGCTGGGGGAACAACGGGCTGAGCAGGAAGTGGAAAAGCTGCGCCAGCGAGCCAAAGGAGCCCGGCTGCGGCTACTCCCGGCGGCCTGACTCGGCCAGGGCCTGCAGCACCTCGGCATCCGAGGTTTGGGGAAACTCCAAGTACCACTGGCCCACCGCCTCAAACCCGGCGGGGACCAATGGGCACACCACCGCATCGGCCAGGTGGGCCAGCTCCTGTAGGGTGTTCTGGGGGGCCACCGGAACGGCCACCACCACTCGAGACGGGCCCAGCGCCCGCACCGCCGCGATGGCCGCCTTCATGGTCGCACCGGTGGCCAGCCCATCGTCCACCAGGATCACGGTCTGACCCTTCAGTTCAGGGAAGGGCCGGGCTCCACGGTAGGCCTGCTCGCGGCGGGCCAGCTCTTCCCGCTCCCGCGCCCGCACCGCCTGGACTGCTGCCGGAGAGATTCCCAACTGCCGAATCAACCCCTCGTTCAGCACCTCTCCCCCCCCAGCCGCGATCGCCCCCAGGGCCAGCTCCTCGTGACCGGGCACCCCCAGCTTGCGCACCACCAACACATCCAGAGGGGCCTGAAGGGCCTTGGCCACCTCGAGCGCCACCGGTACCCCCCCTCGGGGCAGCCCAAACACCCACACCCCCCCCCATCC
>NZ_QWLB01000029.1 GCF_003574355.1 Meiothermus granaticius NBRC 107808
CCCCCCAGCACCCCCGCCGACCGAAGGTATAGCTGGGTGGCCCGGGCCCCTCTTTTCAGGGCCTGCTGAAACCCCTCGAGGCCACAAAAATAGATCAGTGTGGCCAGCTCGCCAATCACCGTGAAGCCCCGGATGGCTTGCTCCTGCTCCCACAGCCGCTGGGCAAGGCCCTCAGACCGCTGCCAGGGGATTTTCAGGTAATGCTCCGGGCCGTGGTGGCCGCGGAGCTGGTGCTCGTACTCGAGCCGGGCCCGGCCCCGTAGCCGTAGCACGGCACCGGGGGCGCAGTAGCGGGGGTTGAGCTCGGTGAGGACCCCCCGGCAAGCCAGCGGACGATAAGGGTGCGCGGAGCAGGCCCCCGCCTCATCGAGCAGAGGACAACGATGGGCCCCTAGAAAGTAGCGGGTGGGAAAGTCGGGCTGGCCCTTGCCGCGGGCGATTGCCTCGAGCCGCGCGTGGCCTACGCGCTCAGTGCGAGCCAGGATCTGGGGGGAAAGCCGGGCCCGCAAATACTCTGCCTCGGCCAGGCCCAAGGTGACCAAGGCGTGACAGCAGGCGTAGCACCCCTTGTGGCAACTGGGCTTCAGGCCAGAGCTGCGCAGATAGCCCTGGATGCGCCGCTCCAACTTGGCGTGAGCCCCGGCTACCGCTTGGTCCAGGTGCTGCATAAACCCCCCGAGTGTAGCGCTAAAACCTGGAGGAAAACTGTGGGGAAGCTCATGCCTGGGGGGCTTTATCAAAATTTGACATGGAGCCAGAAGTGGAGGTGGTACAATCCCGTGTTATGAACGTGATCGGACGCATCACCGCAATGCCCACCCTGCCCGAGCCCCTGCGGGGACTGCGCGAGGTGGCCTATAACCTCTGGTGGAGCTGGAACCCCGAGGCCCAGCGCCTGTTTGAGGCCATCAATCCTTCGGCCTGGAAGCGCTTCCGATCCAACCCGGTGAAGGCTCTGCTCGAGGCCGATCCCGAGCGCCTATCGGCCCTGGCAGAAAACGCCGCCTATGTGGGGGCGGTAGAGGCTACGGTGCATCGCTTCCGCACCTACCTGGCCACACGGCCCAAAAAAGAGCCGACCATCGCCTACTTCTCGATGGAATTTGGCTTTCATGAGTCGCTGCCGGTTTATTCCGGGGGTCTGGGGATTCTGGCGGGAGACCATGTGAAATCGGCCTCTGACCTGGGCCTGAGCCTGACCGGGTTGGGGATTTTTTACCACGAGGGGTATTTCCGCCAGGAACTCTCCCTGGAGGGGCAGCAGACCGAGGTCTACGAGGCCCTGCTGGCTGAGGAGCTTCCGCTCACCCCGGTTACAACCCAGGACGGCAAGCCGCTAAAGGTAGAGATTGAGTTTCCAGGGCGGATGGTTTACGTGGTGGCCTACAAAGCCCAGGTCGGAACCATCCCGGTATACCTGATGAGCGCCAACCTGCCGGAGAATGCTCCCGAAGACCGCAACCTTACCGCGCGGCTTTACGCCCCGGGACAGGAGATGCGCATCCAGCAAGAGCTGATTCTGGGAGTGGGTGGGGTGCGGTTGCTGCGGGCCCTGGGCCTTAGGCCGGAGGTCTGGCACATGAACGAGGGCCACGCGGCTTTCTTGGGCCTGGAGCGTATCCGCGAGCTGGTGGCTTCGGGGCGGCCCTTCGCCGAGGCCCTCGAGGCTGCCGCGGCGGGGGCGCTGTTCACCACCCATACCCCGGTGCCGGCTGGGCATGACAGCTTCCCCATGGATCTGGTGAGCCGTTATCTCGAGGGGTGGTGGGGCAAGCTGGGCATCTCCAAGGAGCAGTTCTTGGGGCTGGGCCAGGAAGAGAAGTCGTATGGCCCGGTCTTTTCGATGTCCAATCTGGCCCTTGCGACCTCACGTGCCGCCGGCGGGGTTTCGAGGCTGCACGGGGAGGTTTCGCGGGAGATGTTCAAGGAGCGTTGGCCGGGGCTCGAGACCGAGGAAGTGCCCATTGATAGCGTCACCAATGGGGTTCATACCTTCACCTGGCTCAACCCCGAACTCCACGCCCTCTATAGCCACGCCTTCCCTAAGGGGTGGGCAGAAAACCTGCAGGACGGGGGCTTATGGAAGACCGAAAACCTGACCGAGGAGGACCTCTGGCGGGCCCGCAACACCCTGCGGGCCAGCCTGATACGCGAGGTACGGAGCCGACTCTTTGAGCAGCGCCGCCGCAACGGCGAACTGCCGGCCAGGCTGCGGGCTGCGGAGAAGGTATTGGATGCAACCGCCCTGACCCTCGGTTTCGCTCGCCGCTTTGCCACCTATAAGCGGGCCATTTTGCTCTTCAGCGACCCTGACCGCCTGCTCTCGATCTTGAATGGTCCATTGCCCGTACAGATTGTGTTTGCTGGCAAGGCCCACCCCAAGGACGAGCCAGGCAAGGAGTTCATTAAGAAGCTGGCCGAGCGGATCAAAAGCCTGGGTTTAGAGGACAAGCTGATCCTGCTCGAGAACTACGACATGGGGTTGGCGCGGACCCTGGTGCAGGGGGTGGATGTGTGGCTCAATACCCCCCGGCGCCCGATGGAGGCTTCGGGCACCTCGGGGATGAAAGCTGCGCTCAATGGGGGGCTCAATTTCTCGGTGCTGGATGGTTGGTGGGCTGAGGCCTTCAACACCACTAACGGCTGGGCCATTGGAGATGAGCGGGCCTACGCCACCGAGGAGGCCCAGGATCAGGCCGATGCTCAGAGCCTCTATGACACCCTGCAGCACGAGATCATCCCCCTGTTCTATGCCCGGGGCTCGGTGGGTACCCCCTCGGGCTGGCTGGCCATGGTGCGTGAGAGCATCCGCACCTGTGGGCCGGTATATTCGGCCCAGCGCATGGTTCACGAGTACCACCACAGGTTTTACCTTCCCCTGGCCAAGCGCTCGAGCCATCTCCTGGAGCAGGATGGGGAGGCACTCAAGACCCTTGCCGCTTGGAAAGCCCAGATCGGCTCGAGCTGGAACAATGTCCGCTTGTGGGTTGAGGCTCCCAAGGTGGAGGCCGGCCAGTCGCTTCACCTCCGGGCTTTCCTGCAAGCCTACGGCCTGCCTACCGAGACCCTACAGGTGGAGCTGGTGGTCCGCCGCAGTACCGGAGAGCTCGAGGTGCTCCCGCTCAAGCCCGCCGGTCAGGAGCGGGAGGCCCTGCTCTTCACGGGGAGCTACCTGCCTTCTCGACCCGGCAGCTACATCTATGGGGTGCGGGCGGTGGCGGTGCATCCCGAGTTGTCCAGCCCCCATGAGGTGGCCTTCGTGCGCTGGGCGGAGGCCCAAACCCACAGCCTTCTGCCGGCATGATGGGCCATACCGGGCTCGAGCCGGGGTAGACTGCTGGGTGTGAGGGTGATTCCGTTTCGCTTTGAGGGAAACCGGTTCTGGCTCCTGGATCAACGCCGGTTGCCGAAGGAAGAGGTTTGGGTGCCCTGCCAGACCGCAGGGGAGGCTGCCGATGGCATCCGGGAGATGGTGGTGCGCGGGGCTCCGGCCATTGGGGTGACGGCGGCCTACGGGATGGTGTTGGCCCACCTTTCGGGGCAGGACCCCGCTGAGGCCGATAGGGTGTTGAGAAAGAGCCGCCCCACCGCCGTCAACCTGTTTTACGCCCTGGACCGGATGAAGCCCCACTGGGGGGACCTCGAGGGCTCGCTGCGGGAAGCCCAGGCCATCTGGGCCGAGGTCGAAGCCACCGAGCAGGCCATCAGCCAGCATGGCGCCCGGGTGCTGAAGGGCCAGGTGCTCACCCATTGCAACACCGGCCCTCTGGCCACCGGCGGGTACGGTACCGCTTTAGGGGCGATTATCGAGGCCCATCGTCTGGGGCGGGTTTCTCACGTCTGGGTGGACGAGACCCGGCCCTACCTTCAGGGGGCCCGCCTCACAGCCTACGAACTGCAGAAGGCCGGGGTTCCGGCCACCCTGATCACCGATAACATGGCGGCCTATTTCATGGCCAAAGGGCAGGTGGACGCGGTGATCCTGGGCACCGATCGGATGGCCCTGAACGGTGATTTCGCCAACAAGATCGGCACCTATGGTGTGGCGGTTTTGGCCCATCACCACGGGATTCCCTTCTATCCAGCCTTGCCGCTCTCCTCGGTGGACCCCCACCTCGAGACCGGGGCGGCCATCCCCATTGAGGAGCGCTCGGCCCTGGAGGTTACCCAGCTGCGGGGGGTGCAGATTGCCCCTGAAGGCTTTCCAGCAGCCCATCCGGCCTTTGATGTAACCCCCCACACCCTCGTTACTGGGATCGTGACCGAAAAGGGGGTGCTCTATCCCCCGTTTGATGATGCCCTGCGGGGAGCTTTGGGCTGGGGGTAGCCGATGTTCAAGACGGCTTGGCTCGAGGCCCTTCTAGGCCTGCGCTGCCCGGGCTGTGGGGCTCCCCTGGATCAGCCTACCCTCTGCAAGGCCTGTGCTGCGGAACTGGTTCCGCGCTACCTGCCGAACTGGGTTTACTTGGGCAGCTACGCCCGCTTCGGCGGATTGAGCCGGGGGATCAAGTACCGGGGTCACCGCGAACTGGCGGTATGGGTGGGCCATCAACTCGGGCGGGGGGTGCGGCAGGCCGGGTGGCCGATAGAGGCCGTGACGGCGGTGCCCACCTTGTATTACCGCCAGGCCCAACGCGGCTATAACCAGGCGGAACTCATCGCGCGGGCGGTGGCCCAGGAACTGGGGGTGCCCTACCGCGCGGCCCTTTCTCGAGTCCGTTACTCTAAGTCTCAGACGCGAAAAACCCTACTGCAGCGGCTCGAGCTTCCCCAGGACACCTTTGCCCCTCGAGCCCCGCTGGGGGGGCATTGGCTCTTGGTAGATGATGTGGTTACCACCGGCACGACTTTCTCCAGGGCTAAGGCGGCGCTGCTGGGGGCAGGCGCGGCAAGGGTGTATGGGGCGGCGATTGCGATAAAGAGCCCATATCAACTTTCACGTTTTTCCCTATAATTAGACCGTTCGCCCACACCCCGCCCGTGTGGGCTTCGCAATTGGGAGGGGAGCGCATGTTCAGACGCCCACGGATTCGCAGGCTCGAGGAACTCCTCCCTTTTGTCCGTGAGGGTCGCTACCGCATCGGCCCGCACGTGGCCAAGCACATGATTCAAGAGGGCTTCATCGAGCACGATGTGCTTCAGGCCATCGAATGGGGCCGTGAGCTGGCGGTTTACCCGGAAGAAAGCCGGATGCTGGTGCTGGGCTATATGGTCTTTCCGCCCCAACTGCGCCTACCGCTGCATGTGGTGCTGGAGTACCGCGAGCAGCGCTGGGTGGATATCGTCACCGCTTTCATCCCCAAGAAGCCGCATGAGGTGTACTCCAGAGCCCGGATTGCGGCCATCCTTCGCTTCGATGGCACGTTTGAGGAGGTGCGCTGGAAGCGGCCTAGGGTTCTCAGCCCGGAACAGATCCCCAAGTGACCTGGTCTGAGGCTCTACCGTGAGCGCTCGAGCGCGGCCCGTGCGGCCTGGGCATCCCGGGACAACTGCGCCTTGAGCTCCTCGAGCCCACTGAGCGGCAGGTCTTGCCGTAGCCGGGCCACGAACTCTACCCCCAGCTCCTCGCCGTAGAGGTCGCCGCTGAACTCAAACAGGTGCACCTCGAAACGCAGAGACTGGCCGGCCACCACGGGCCGATACCCCACATAGGCCATCCCCCCATGCTGACCGTGCAGGCTGCGCACCCGCACCGCGAAAATCCCCATGGGCAGCAACTTGAGCGGGGCCACTTCGATGTTGGCGGTGGGGAAGCCTAGGGTTCGGCCCAGTTTATCCCCCTCGCCCACGATGCCCCGGGCGGTGTAAGGGCGGCCCAGCAGGCGATGCACCGCCGCTACGTCCCCTTCCTTCAGCAGCTCCCGGATACGGCTCGACTTAACCGGTTGCCCTTCTAGCTCTAGAAGCGGGACCACCTGGGTGGGAGCCACGCGCCGCAAGTCCTCGAGCCCTCCGGCCCGGCCTTTGCCGAAGCGGAAATCTTCTCCCACAAAGAGGAGCTGGGCCTCGAGCCCCCTCAGATCGCCCAAAAACTCCTCCTGGCTGCGCTGGGCGAAGGTGGCGTTGAAGGGCACGATCAGCGCGATCTCTACCCCCAGAGCCCGCAGCAGCTCGATTTTCTCGGCCAGGTCGGTGAGGAAGCCCTCCCCTTTGGTGAAGACCTTGCTGGGCGGATCGAAGGTGTAGACCAGCAGGGGTAGGTGGCGCGTGTGGGCTTCTTGTTGGGCCAAATGCAGCAGGTGCTGATGTCCCAGGTGCAGCCCGTCAAAGCTGCCGATGGCCACCACCTTGGGCCCAGGGGGGGCCCCCTCGGGGTCGTTAATCAGCAGCATGGCGGTTGAGGTGGAAGAGGATTCCGGCCATGGTCGAAGCGGAGATCTCGACCTCCCCGGCTCGAGCCGCCCGCAGCACCCCCTGGGGCTCGAGCCACTCTACGCTGAGGTCTTCGTCGTCATCGGGTTGCGCGCTGGCCGGAACCAGGTGGGTGGCCCGGAACACATGCAGCTTCTCGTCACAAAAACCAGGGGAGAGGTAGAACGCGGCCAGGAACTCGAGGGCTCCCCCGAGCTGGGCCTCCTCGGCCAACTCACGGCGGGCCGCTTCTTCGGGGGTTTCGCCGGGGTTGATCAGCCCTGCCGGGATTTCCAAGGTGGCTGCTTTGACCGCGGGGCGATACTGCCGCACGAACAACACCTTGCCGTCCCTCTCAGCCAGAATGGCTACCGCATGGGCGTGCTCCACGATCTCATAGCGGCCCTCGAGGGCCAGATTGATGATGCGACCTCGGTAGATGTACTCCCGCTCGGGCATGGGGATACGGTAAAACGCCAGCGGTCGAACGTCAAACCTCGAAACCGTAACGCTCCCGTAACCCCTCCCGCGCTACCCTCAGCCTGGGGGGTGGAGCCATTGCTACAGAATTCTGCATCTGCGGTGGAACGCATTCATGTGGTGTTTGAATATCAGGGTACGACCGGACGGCTGGTGGTGGGGCCGAGGTCCCGGCGGCGTTACTTCTTTCGGGGTCGGGGCTGCCGCCTCGAGGTAGATCCCCGCGACCGGCCCTACATCGCTCGCATGCCGCACCTTCGGCAGGTTTTTAGCGAACCGGAGGGCTAAAGCAGCACCGAGCCCAGATTGGGCTGGCCCTCAGCGAACCGCTCGGGACGCAAGGGGCGTAGATCGAGGGTGGTTTGCCCTGCGCTGAGCAGTTCGGCCAGGCACGCGCCCAAGGCGGGCGCGTGCATGTTGCCGTGCCCGCTCGAGCCGTTGACCAGGTATAGCCCCGGACGCTCTCTTACCGGCCCCACCAGGGCATGCTTGTCGGGCGAGACCTCGTAGAGCCCGGCCCAGCAGGCCTCAAGGTCAATCTGGGCCTCGGCTAGGGCCGGAATCCGCTGCTGGGCTCGAGCGAGCACAGCGGGGAGCCAGCGGGGGTCAAAGGTGGTATCGAAGGGGTCTGTGGTGGGTGGGGTCTGGGGCAGCAGCAGCAGCACCCGCCCGTCGCGCACCCGCAGGTGAAACCCGTCCGAACAGAAGATGCTCATGGGCATGGTCTCGGGGAGCGGCGAGGGCCCGGCCACCACCGCCACCTGTCGCTTTTCAGGGTGGATGGGCAGCTCGAGGCCAAACTTCCGCCCCACCTCGGCCGCCCAGGCCCCGCCGGCGTTCACCACCCGCTCGGTGGAATAGGCCTCCAGGGGGGTTCGAATCCCGACCACCTGATCCCCGTTTAGCACCGCTTGCCAATCCTGTAGGCCAAAAACGAACTCCACCCCCCGACGCTGGGCGGCCTCTAGATACCCCTGCAACAGGTTGGCAGGCCGGATGAAGCCGTCCGTGGGACAGAAGCTCCCGCCCACGATGCCCTCCAGGCCAAGGTGGGGGTTGATCTCGGCGATCTTCTGCGGAGAAACCGCTCGAGCCTCGCTCAGCCCGGCTTCATGCTGCGTGTGCAGCCCGCGCTGCAGCTCTTCCCACTCGGAAGGGGAGCTGGCCAGAAACAGATAACCGCAGGGCTGATATCCGGGGTTGACCCCGGTTTCCTCCTGGAATTCCAGCAGCTTTTTCCGAGACCACAGCGAAAGCTGAATGTTGATCGGGGTGGCAAACTGGGCCCGGTACCCCCCGGTCGCCCGCAGGGTGCTGCCCTCACCGGGGCGAGGGCGGCGCTCGAGCACCACCACCTTGAGCCCGGCTTGGGCCAGATGATAGGCCACACTGACTCCGATGAGGCCCGCCCCGATGACCACAGCGTCTGGATTGGACATGGAACAGAGCATACGGAGGCAAAGCGCCCAGCGTCTAGGGTTCAAGGGATTCCCCCTCGACAGCCGGTACGCTCTACCCGGTAGACTGCTGCTGGGATGAGCGAAGATCAGCTGTTTGAACAACTTAAACGCGAGGTGGACTTGCTGGGCCGGGCCCTGGGGGAGGCGATTCAGACCCTCTCGGGCGAGCGCATGTTCGAGCTCGAGGAGACCGTCCGCAGCCTCACCAAAACCCTGCGCCAAACCCCTGACGCTGCTCAGCGCGACGAATTGCTGCGAATTGTGCGGGGGCTGAGCCTGGGGGAAGCCGAAAACCTGATCCGGGCGTTCTCGACCTATTTTCACCTGGCCAACCTGGCGGAGGAGCGCCAGCGGGTGCGGGTTAATCGCGAACGTGAACACAACAGCAGCCCTCACTCCCCTCGGGGAGAATCCTTCTTGGCGTTGGTAGGGGAGCTGAAAGCCCAGGGCCTGAGCTACGAACAGCTTTTGGAACTGTTCTCCAAACTGCGCCTGCACCTGACCTTCACCGCTCACCCCACCGAGACCCGCCGCCGTACCCAGCGCTACCATATCGCGGAGATTGAGAAGCTTTTGGAAACGGGAGAGGAGGAGGGCTTAGTCCCCAGGGTGGCGCTGCTGTGGGGGACTTCCGAGCTTCGCAAGACCCGCCCCACCGTTGAGGACGAGGTTAAAGGGGGATTGTTCTACACCACCTTCACCCTTTGGCAGGCCATACCCCGGCTGGTGGAAGGGCTGGAGAAAGCGGTCGAGGCCCACTACGGGCGCCGCCCCGACCTCTCGCCGCCGCTGGTGTTTCGTAGCTGGATTGGTGGCGATCGGGACGGAAACCCCAATGTGGTGCCCGAGGTCACGGTCTGGGCCCAGCAGTATGCCCGGGAGCAGGGACTGCGCCGCATGGTGGAGGCGGTTGATGGCTTAATCCGCGACCTCTCGCTCTCCGAGGACCGGGCCTTGATCTCGCGGGAGCTGCGTTTGGCCCTGGAGGAAAACACCCGGCGCCTGAACTTGCCCGAGCGCTTCGAGGGGGAGCCTTACCGTCGCTTTGGCATGGGTTTGCGCTACAAGCTACGGTCTCTTTTGGGGGAGCAGCCCGGTCCAGGGTATGCCTCGACCTCGGAGTTTGTGGCCGAGCTGCGCAAGGCTGAAAGCAGCCTGAACCAGGTGGGGCTGGGGGCGGTGGCTCGAGCCACGGTGCGCCCGCTGCGCATAGATGCCGAGGCGTTCGGGCTGGATCTGGTCAGCCTGGATCTGCGTGAGGAATCCCGGGCCCTCACCGAGGCGGTGGCCGAGCTGATGCGGGTAGGGGGGGTGTGCGAGGCCTACGCCAGCCTCGAGCCCGCCGAGCGGGAGGCCTTGCTGACCCGTGAACTGGCCACTGCCCGGCCCCTGGCCCCGGTGGGCTACCGCCCCCAAACCAAGCCGCTACAAACTGCACTGGGGGCCCTTCAGGGCTGGAAGGCCCGGGGGGCCCACGTGGTGAGCATGACCCACCATGCCTCGGACCTGCTCGAGGTCATTCTGCTGGCCCGGGAGGTTGGATTATACCGCCCTGGGCGGGCCTTGCCCTTTGACGTGGTCCCGCTGTTTGAGACCCTGAGCGACCTTCAGAGGGCGCCCGAGATCGTGGGGCGGCTGCTGGATAACCCTGTGTTTAGGGCGCATGTGGCGGGGCGGGGTGGGCTCGAGGTCATGATCGGCTACTCTGACTCCAACAAGGATGCAGGTTTTTGGGCGGCCAACTGGGCCTTGTACACCTCGCAGGAGGCCATTACCGCGGTGGCCCAGGGCTATGGGGTGCCGGTGTATTACTTTCACGGGCGCGGAACCTCGACCGCCCGGGGTGGGGGGACGGCGGGGCGGGCCATCGCCAGCCTACCGCCGGGAACGGTGGGTGCGCGCATGCGCCTGACCGAGCAGGGCGAGGCGCTGGCCGATCGCTACTCCCATCCCGATCTGGCCTACCGCAACCTCGAGCAGATGCTCTATCACTTCACCCTTGCGTCGGCCCGCGACCTTTATGCCCAGCCCAAGCCCCTAAAACCCGAGTGGCGTGAGGCCATGGATCGGGCCAGCCGGCGCAGCACCGAGGTCTATCGGGAACTGCTGTTGCGCCCAGGGTTCTTCGAGTTCTATGAACAGTTCACCCCCATCCGCGAGATCGGGGCCCTCAACATCGCCAGCCGTCCGGTCTATCGCTCGGGCAAGGTGCGCGAGATCAAAGACCTCCGGGCTATCCCCTGGGTAATGTCCTGGACACAGGTTCGCCTGCTCCTGCCCGGTTGGTACGGACTGGCTGAGGGGCTGGAGGAGATTCCGCTGGAGCTTCGTCGCGAGATGTTCGAGGGGTGGCCGTTCTTCGCCACCACCCTTGACTCCGCAGCCATCGCGCTCGCCAAGGCCGATCTGGGGGTGGCCCGGGAGTATCAACGCCTGGTCGAACCCCAGCTCAACGCGCAGTTTTTCCCAGGGATTGAGGCCGCCCTAATCAAAACCCAACGGATGCTCGAGGAGACCTTTGGAGGCCCCTTGCTGGTCCACCACCCGGTTTTGGCTCGGCAGACCGAGCTGCGCAATCCCTATGTAGACCCCATTAGCCTGGTACAGGTGGAGTTGCTGGAGCGCTATCGCCGCACCCCACCCGAGGCCCCGGAACGACCGGGGCTCGAGCGGGCCTTGATGCTCTCGATTTTGGGCATCGCTGCCGGCTTGAGGAATGCCGGCTGAGGGCGCCGCCCCACTCCAGGGTGATACAATCTATGGGGGAGATCTTCCCTTTCAGACGAACTTTTGAGAGGACTGTGTATGCCTGATCCTTTAAGTCATGTTCCTGGCTGGAGCCCGGCCCAGCGGGTGGGTTTGTTTGTGGATACCCAAAACCTCTATCACTCGGCACGGGATTACTATGGCCAGAACGTCAATTTCGAGAGCCTAATGCGCTACGCGGTGGGGGGGCGGCAGTTGGTGCGGGCTACGGCCTATGTGGTGGAACGGGAGAACGACACCTCCGCCTGGCCCTTTATCTATAAGCTTTCCACCATCGGGTTTCGCGTGCGCCGAATGAACCTGACCCTCAAAGAGACCACCGATGAAGGCAAACCCATCTATGAGGGCAACTGGGATATGGGGATTGCGGCCGATATGGTGCGGTTGATGCACGCCTTGGATGTGGTGGTGCTGGGCTCGGGCGATGGCGACTTTGTGGACATCATCGAGGTATTGATGGAGCGCGGCATCCGGGTTGAGGTGATCGCTTTTAAGGAGACCACCTCGCAAAAATTGGTGGATGCGGTAGACCGCTTCGTTCACCTACCTGAGATTGAAAACGCTTTTGTGCCTACGCGCGATCGCTCCTTGATGCCTAAGGCGGAGAACCCCTCCCCCTGAGGTTAGCCTTTGGTGGCTCCCGTGGTCAGACCTCCGATCAGGTAGCGCTGGATCAGGGCAAAGAACACCAACACCGGTATCAATCCCAGCGCGGCGGCGGCGGTCATATTCCCCCAGTCCACATTGAACTTGCTGATGAAAAACAGCAGACCGACCGGGAAGGTTTTGAGGTTGTCGCTGTTGATGAACATTAGGGCGAACAGCAGCTCGGCCCAGGCTCCTACAAAGACGAAGCCTATGGTGGCGACCAGCCCGGGCAGGGTTAGGGGCAGAACCACCCGGAGCAGGGCTTGGAAACGGGTACAGCCATCTATCCGGGCGGCCTCCTCGAGCTCCTGGGGGATGCCATCAAAAAAGTTTTGCATCAAAAAAGCGGCAAAAGGAACGTTGAAGGCGGTGTAGATCAAGATCAGCCCCAACCAGGTATTGAGCAGGTGCAATTCAGCAAATATCCGGTACAGCGGGGCAATAAGCAGCACCAAGGGAAACATCTGAGTGGTCAACAGGAGTAGCATCACCCCGGGTTTGCCGCGAAAGTTAAACCTGGAGAACGCATACCCTGTGGCAGTGGCCAGCAGCGTAGCGATTAAAGCCGTGGAGAGTGAGACCACCAAACTGGCTCGGAAATAGGCGGGGAAGTTGGTGTTGTGCAAGACAAAGGCAAAGTTTGCCAGGGTCAAGTTCTCAGGCCAGTAGCGAACCGCGTGGCTAAACAGCTCCCGATCCGGAGTGAAGGCGATCTTAAGCACCCAGTACAAGGGAAATATGGCAAACAGCGCATACAGCGCCAACGCCACGATACGCCCCAGCCGCAGCAAGGTCTTCATACCCGCACCATCCGACGCACCTGAGTGACGACCAGAGCGTAAGCCCCCAGCAGCACCAGCAGAGCCGTAGATAGGGTGGCGGCGTAACCAAAGTCCAGCTTGGTATAGGCGGTCGAAAAGATATAGGTGGTCAGAATTTGGCTGCTGTTGGCCGGCCCACCTCCGGTCATGACCCAGATGAGATCGGTGAAGTTGGCAATCCAGATGGAACGCAGCAGCACGGTAATCACCATGGTGGGAACCAGAAAGGGCAAGGTGATGTGGGTGAAGCTGCGCCAGGACCCTGCCCCGTCAATCGCGGCGGCTTCGTATAGCTCGTTAGGGATACTCTGAAGTGCGGCTAAAAAGGTGATGGCGAAGAACGGGATACCAAACCAGACGTTGGCGATCACCGCGCCCCACAGGGCGGTCTGGGGATCAGAGAGCATGTTTAGGGGGTCGCTGCGCAAGTGCAGCCGCATCAGCAGATCTGAGATTGGGCCGATGTTGGAGTTAAACAGCCATTTCCAGGTCATGCCGCCTAAAAAGGGCGGCACCGCCCAGGGCAGAAACACCACCGCTTGATACAGCGTGCGCAAAGGGAAGGGCTTGACCAGCAGCAGAGCCAAACCCAGCCCCAGGCTAAACTGGAACACCAGCGAGCCCAGGGTCCACACCAAGGTGTTCTTGAGCGCTTGCCAAAAGAGTGGATCCCGCAGCAGCTCGGCGTAGTTGCTCAGGCCCACCCAGCCTCGGTTTAGGGGGTCATAAATGATCCAGCGCTGAAAGGAACTGGCGACTCCGTAGATCAGGGGCACCAGAAGCAGGCCACCCAGCACCAGCAGGGTGGGCAAGAGGTACCAATAAGGCTCGAGGTTCGCCCGAAGGTTGGCAGACACCAGGGAACCCCCTGGTGTCTGTCGCTTGGACGTTACTTGTTGCTTGCCTTCCATTTGGCGTAAGCCTTTTCCATGTAGTCGGCCAGGTGCTGGGCCGTGACCTCGGCGGTCTGCTGCCCCAGCAGGAGCTTTTGGGTTTCCTGAACGGAGTACACGTCGAGGAAGTTGCCCAGTTCAGGAATTTGGAAGGGGAAGAAGCTCAGGGTGTATTTGGGGCTTCGCAGCTCGTCGAACCAGGCCTTGAAGGTTGGGCTCGAGTAGTAGGGGTCTTTCTCCGAGGATTGAATCGAGGGGATGGTTCCCACATACTTCGACCACTTCAGGTTAACGCTGGGGCTGGCCAGATAGGCGATGAGCTTCCAAGCCGCCTCTTTGTTCTTGGAGCTCTTAAACATAGACCAACCGGCAAAGCCCGGTTTTAGGAAACCTTTTCCACTGGGCCCCAGCGGCATGGGTACCACCCCGAACTGATCCGGGCTCATTTTCTCCTGTACCGGTTGCAGGGTGTCGGGGTCTTGATCCAGCATGGCGCAGGTACCGGAATAGAACCCCGAGACGATCTCGTTGAAGCCCCAGGTGACCGAGTCGGGGGGAGCCCAGCCCTTCTGGTAAAGCTGAGCCCACATTGAAAGCCCCTCTACATGGGCCTTGTCGGTGAAGGTGCTCTTGCCGCTGGGGGTAAACCAGTTAGGGGTTCCGGCCTGGTTGCTCATGAACCAGAAGATGTTATCGAAGCTGCCCCGGGCCCCCCGGAGGCAATAGCCGTAGACCCCTTTGCTCTTATTGGTGACGGCTTCGGCCACCTTCATGAACTCAGCCAGTGTGGTCGGGGGTTTAACTCCAGCATCGGCCAAGATCTTCTTGTTGTAGAACAAGCCCCGGATGTAAAAGCCATAGGGGATCTCGAGCATCTGCCCCTGGTAGAGCGAACCCGCCTCTGTGGCCCGGGCCGAGAGGTCGTTTTTGTACTGCCAGGTGCCAAGATAGGATTTGAGGTTCTCGAGCTGATTGGTGGCCCCGTACAAGGCCAGCCATTTGTCGGGCATCTCCACCACATCGGGAGCCTGGCCGCCTTGAACCATGGTCAGCAAGCGCTCAAAGCTCTGCTCCCACGGCAGGGAGATGATCTCGACGTTGATCCCAGGGTTTTGGCTCTCGAAATCTTTGATCAGGCCCTGCAATAGCTGGGTGCGCTGGGGGCTGGTGATGACCTCGACCAGCTGGAGCTTGGTCCCTTGGGCAAAGGCCAGCACCAGCGACAGCAGACCGATCCAAACCGAAAAACGCTTTAACATAAAACTCCTTTCTGCAAAGTGGGCTTTAGGCCGTTGGGGCTTGCTTCATGCACGCAAATCCTCCTCGACAATGCGCAGCATCTCCCACACCGCTTGCCGAGCCCCTGCGGGGTCGCGGGCGTGGATGCGCTCGTAGATGACCCGGTGCAGCGGCAAGGTGCGCCGAGCGAAGTTGGCTTTGCCCAAGGGATGCGCCCAAAAGCGCTCGAGCACATCCCATACCGATTGCAGCAACTGGAGGAACAGGGGGTTGCCGCAGTAACGGTACAGCGCCAGGTGGAAGGCCTTGTCGCTTTCGGGGTTATCCCCCTTTTGGCTAAACTCCCCCTCCAGAGCCTCCACCAACTGCCCCAGGTGGGCAATTTCCGCAGGACTAGCCCTCGAGGCCACCAGCGCGGCGGCTTCCGCCTCGAGCGCCCGGCGCAGCTCGAGGGCCTGCAGGAGGTTTTGCCGCTCGGCCTCAAAACTCACCACCAGGTAGTGGTTGCTGGGGGAGAGGCTGCGCAGCAAGTAGGTACCGCTTCCGGTTTTAGATCCCACCACCCCCAGGGCCGCCAGATGCCGCAGGGCCTCTCGCACGGTAGGCCGACTGAGCCCCAGGCTAGCCGCCAGTTCCCGCTCGGCAGGGAGCCGGGCTCCCACCGGTACGGCATTGCGGCTGATGTAGTCGCTCAGGGACTGCACCGCCGCTTCTACTCGAGAAGCGGGGATGACCGGTTTAAGCCTCGTCGTGCTCATAAAATTGGTCTGACAGCTTGACCAAAAGCTACCCAGAACCCCCCAATTTGTCAAGGTGACCGCCGCATTGAGCCGCCCAAAGAGGGGTGAGAGAATGAGGGGATGAGCGGTTTGTCCTATCATTACGCTCTACCTCCAGAGCTAATTGCCCAGGAAGGGGTCGAGCCCCGCGATGCCTCGAGGCTGATGGTGCTCCACCGCGACTCCGGTCGGCTGGAGCATCGGATCTTTCGGGAAATTCCCCTATACCTGCGGCCTGGGGATGTGCTGGTGCTCAACGAGAGCAAAGTGATCCCGGCGCGCCTCTACGCCCGCAAACCCACCGGGGCGCGCATCGAGACCTTCTTGGTCCGTGATCTGGGCGAAAACCGCTGGGAAGTCCTGCTGCGCCCTGCCCATAAAGCCCCTGTGGGAACGGAGCTTTGGTTCCCCGATGGCCTGAGGGCCAGGGTGGAGGGGGTTGAGGCGGATGGGACTCGAGTGCTGCGCTTCAGCGAGAGCGTCTGGGAGCATCTGGAACGCCTGGGTCAGACCCCGCTGCCCCCCTACATTCACGCGGCCGTAGACCCTCAGCGTTACCAGACCGTTTACGCCAAAACCCCCGGCTCGGTCGCGGCTCCAACCGCCGGCTTGCACTTCACCCCTGAGCTTTTGGAGCGCATCCAGGCTATGGGGGTTGAACTGCACACGGTCACGCTGCATGTTGGCCCCGGCACCTTTAAACCGGTGAAGGGGGACCCCGAGGCCCACCCCATGCACACCGAGCCCTACGAAATTCCCGCGGAGAGCGCTCGAGCCATCAACCAGGCCAAAGCCGAGGGGCGGCGGGTGATTGCGGTGGGGACCACGGTGGTGCGGACCCTCGAGTCGGCCTGGGGGAGGGAGGGGCTCGAGGCGGGCGTGGGCCAGACCCAACTCTTCATTCGCCCCGGCTTTACCTTCCGCGCGGTAGATGCCCTGGTGACCAACTTCCATCTGCCCAACTCCACCCTTCTGATGCTAGTCTCGGCCTTTGCCGGGCACGAACGGGTCCTGCAGGCTTACCAGACCGCGGTGGAAGAACGCTACCGCTTCTACAGCCTAGGGGATGCGATGCTGATTCTCTGAGGCCGGGGGCCCAGGCTGTGAAGAGCACTCTAGGTGTAGCTGCCCGGAGTGACCTCGCGCACCCGTGCCATGGCCAGAACCGGTAGCAGGGTAACCCCCACCCCGAAGAACCCTAGCACGCTCAGACCAAATTGCCCCACAACCAGCCCCCCTAGCAGCGGCAGAGCCATCCCGGCCAAGTTGGACCACAGCTCGAGTACCCCTACCGCCTGTCCGCGCTGAGCCGTAGGGGTTATGTCGGTGAGCATGGTGTTGGCGCTCAGATAGGCTCCAGCCCAGCCAATCCCCACCAAGAAAGTGCCACTGGTGATGAGCAAATAGGTGTGGCCCAGCCCCACCAGCAGGGCCCCCAGCGCCGAGACCCCCAGGCCCAGGAGGGCGGTGGGTTTGCGCCCTAGCCGATCCGCCAGCCGGCCGATTGGCCAGGACAGGGCAAACATTCCGATCACATGGATGGCCACCGAGAGCGAGATGAGGGGCAGCGAGCAGTCCTGGCGCTTGAGGGCCAGGGCGGTCATGGCCATGAGCATCGACATCTGGCCCTGCACCGCCACTGCCGCCAAGATGGCGGTAGAGCGGATGCGGCCTTGCCCAGAGCGCTCCAGCGAGCCGTTCAGCTCGGCCCGCAGACCCAAGGCCCAAGCGGGGTAATAAGCCCCCAGGTTTTGCCCGATGCTTTTGGGGTCGGGCCGTATGCTGGCGATGAGAAGGAAGCAAGGCAGGACCAAAACCGGCACCAACAGCCAGGCCAAAGCGATGTCGTTGAGGTTCCACCGGTTGGCCAGACGGCCTGCGATTCCCACCACCGCCGGAGAGATTCCCGCCCCAAAGAGTGAACCCATCAGGATCAGGCTCATGCCCTCGGCCCGCTTGGAGGGGGGGTACATGTCTGCCGCGGCCACCCGCATCTGCTGTATCGCCCCTACCCCACCCCCGAAGAGCAAAATGCCCACACAAAACAGGGCAAACGAGCCCATCAGGGTGGCCAGGCCTACGGTGAGCGACCCCACCAAAGCCAACCATAGCCCCAGAAAAACCCCCACCTTGCGCCCCCGGGCATCGGTCAGCCGACCGACAGGGTAAGCGATGGCCATCCGGGCCAGGCCCATCAGGCTGGTGGTAAGCCCGGCAAAGGTGGCATTGCCCAACAGGGCAACCACCTGAATTGCGCCCAAAGCCGGGACGAGCTGGGTACCTGCTCCGGTGATGGCCTGAGTAATGGCCAGGAGCAGGGTGTTTTTCTTGATGAGGATGGGGATGGGGACTTCATCCGGTTGGGCGTGAGCGGGTAGGGTGGACATGGTCTTGAGGTGAGTATACGGCCCGGGTGGGGTTAGGGTGCGCTTCCGATGGTGGTGTTCAGAAAGGTTAGGGTTTTTTGTGCGATCTCGTTCCAGCCAGCCTCCTTGCCGACCGTAGCGGGGGTATCTCCGCGCTGCGGCCCATAGGCCCCGAAGGAGGCGTGATCCAAGCCCGGCAGGGTGATGAACCGGGTATTTTTAGGAAATTTGGCCCGATTTTCCTCGAGCCGCTCCTGGCGCACTACCCCGTCCCGGTCACCGCGCAGCAAAAGGGTGGGTTTATCCAGGCCGGAGAGGTCGTTTTGGGGGTAGCTTGACCACAGCACCAAGGCTTTGGCGTCAGGGTTGCTCTGGGCAAAGTTGGAGGCCACCACCCCGCCCAGGCTGTGCCCCCCCACCGCCCAGCGCAGTTCCGGAGCGGCAGCAATGGCCTCCCGGGCCTTGCCCTGGGCCGTGACGGCGAGGTTGAAGGGTACCCGCAGCAAGGCCACCCGGTAACCGCCCTCGGCAATCTTGCGCAGCGGTGGGGCGTAGGCTTCCGGTTCGACCAACCCGCCAGGATAGAAAGCCAGCCCCCCCCGGAGCGGACCCTGGGGGAGGAACACCCAGCCGTAGGCGGTGGGTTGAACCTGTAGGGTGGGGGAGGACTGAAGGGCCTCGAGGGCCTCGGGGGTGGCCGGGTAAGACTTTAGGACGCTGCGGGTATAGGTCACTACGGTACCGGCGAACAGCAGCAGCAACCCGAAGAAAAAAATCCAGAAGAATTTGCGCTTATCCATGGGGTCAGAAGGGGGGTGCCAAGACCATGTTCGGAGGGTCAATCTCCGAATGCAGGGGCTCTATCGGGGCTCCGAGTAGGCGCGGCCCGTAGCTTTTCGAATCGGCGGCGCTCAAAAAGATAGAAGGCCGAGGGCACGATGAAGAGCGTGAGCAGGGTCGAGGTCAGCACCCCCCCCAGGATAATGATGCCCAGCGGTTTGCGAAACTCTGCCCCCTCCCCGCTGCCCGCGATGAGCGGGAGTGAGATGATGAGCACGGTCAGGGTGGTCATCAAAATCGGGCGCAGCCGCAGCCGCCCTGCCTCAACCAAGGCCTCGTAGAGCGGTTTTTCCCTGGCTTCCCGCACGGCAAAATCCAGGAGCAGGATGGCGTTTTTGGTCACCAGCCCGATCAGCATCACCAGCCCCAGCACACTGATGATGTCCAGACCGGCACCGAAGAGATACAGCGCCCAGAAGGCCCCCACCAGGGCCAGCGGAACCGGAAGCAGCAGGTAGAGCGGGTAACGGAAGGTGTTGAACTGGCTGGCAATCACCAGGTAGTTGAGCAGCAGGGCCAACCCGAAGGCGATGGGGGCTGCGCTGGCCAGGTCGCCGATGAAGGCGGTGCCGCCTTGGGTATCCAGAGATACCCCGTCGCTGAGGACACCTTGTTTTTTGAGCTCGGCTTGAATCTGGTTGCCGTACTGGAACACCCCACCGGTCACGCCGGGAGCCCGGTTCGCGGTGATCCCCGCCGAGAAGGCCTGGTTGGTCCGGGCCAGGGTAGCGGGGCTTTGGCGGTTCTGGAAGCTCGAGACCGCCGAGAGGGGCAGGGTTTGGCGCAGGGTGGGGGAATTGATCGGCAAGGAGAGCAGGGCGTTTTGGTTGGGCACCAGCCGCGGGTCGGCCTTGACGATGATGGGGTACTCCTCCCCGCTCTGGCGAAGCTTGGCCGCTTCAACCCCGGCATTGTAGATGCGTAAGGTGGTGCCCAGGTCATTGGGGGTGATGCCGGTGCCCTCGAGGGCCGCGCTGTTGGGGGTCAGAACCCGCTCGTTGGCCCTTTCCGTGAGGCTGCTGGTCACGTTGGCCAGGAAGGGCAGACCCCGCAGAATTTGTAACGCTTTGAGGGTACGCTCTTGCAGCAGTTCCGGGGTGGGCGCGGTGAGGGTGTATTGAAAATCGGGGCCCCCAGGACCGCCCCCCTCAGCGCTCACCCTCAGGTCGGCCTCGGGGCGAGAGGCCAAAAGCGGCTGGAGGTCGTTTTTGATATCGCCCACCAGAAGGAACACGTTTTTGCGCCGGCTCTTTTCGATCAAGGTGACATCCAACGAGGCCCGTTCGGCCGGGGCCGAGCCCAAGGCGTTGGCGCTGCTGCCGGTAGTAGCCAGCACCTCCTTGACCTCGGGAAGCTGGAGCAGCTTGGCCTCGAGCTGGCGTACCACTGCATCGGTCTCCGAGAGCGCGGTACCTTTGGGTAGGGTGAGCACAATGCTGATGGCCCCGTTATCGGATTGTGGGGTGAAGTTGAAGGGGATCTTGGGGGCCACCAAGCCGATGGTCAGGAAGGCCAGGAACCCCACCGTCAATACCCACCCGCTGCGGGGCAGCATCCGGGCCAGGGCATTTGCGTAGGCGTCGCGCAGCCGCAGGAACAGGAATTCTGAACCCTCGTGCAGGGTGGTGGCGATGGCCCCAAAAAAGCCCAGCAGGGCCCGCACCAGATAGACGACCAGGGCGTAGATCACGGGGTAAAGCAGGATTCCGAGGGCGAAAATGGGCCGGATGCGCAGCAGCAGAACCAACCAAACCACCGCCCCCACCCAGAACAGCGGGCGCCGCCAGGACTGGGTAAACGCCTTGCGCAGGTCGGAGGGGAGCTGTTGAAGCTGGCCCCCCAGGGCGCGCCAGGTCGGGGGTTTGGGGTCGGGGAGATAGGCCAGGCGCACGGTCAGGAAGAAAAGGGCCTCGAGCCAACTGAAGAAGATGGCAGCCGCCAGACCCAGCCCGAACTCTTTGAAGAACTGGCCGATGAACCCCGGCAGGAAGCTGATTGGGAGGAACACCGCTAACAGCGAGAGGGTAGCGGCTGAGACCGCCGAGATCACCTGAGTGGCCCCCTTGAGCACTGCTTCCTTGAGGGTGTAGCGCTCGTTCAGGAGGCGGATGATGTTGTCGGCCACCACCTCGCTTTCCTGCTCGGGCAGCATCTCTTGGGCGGCTTTGTGCACGGCGGCACTGAGCTCGAGGCCCTCTTTTTGGTAGCGCTCGATGTTCTCCGCCAGAAGCCCAGCCTGCTCCGAGGATAAGACCTCCCTGACCCCTTTGCGCACCGCGTCGGCCAGGGAGTAGGTCATGGAGCGGTAGCGGTCAATGTTCTCCGCCACGACGATGGAGTCGTCCACGACGATCCCCACCGCCACGATGATCGCCAGCAGGCTGATGATGTTATAGGTGAAGCCCAGCAGCCCGAAAACCAGCAAGGCCCCCGCCATGGTGATGGGAATGGCGATCACCACCGAGAACACCGAGTTGAGCTTGCCCAGGAAGATCAGCACCACCAAAGAGACCACCAGGGCCACAATCACCACTTCCTTGAGGGTGTCGTCAACCGTGGCTGAGATGAAGGTGGTGGTGTCCCCGACAACCTGAGCCTTATACCCCGGTGGGAGCTTGGTCTCCGCCAGTACCTTCTTGATCCCATCCCCCACGGCAACCGCGTTGGAATCGGGGGTTTTACGCACCCCCAGCAGTATCACGGGTTGCCCATTAAGCCGGGTATAGCTGGTGGGGGTCGCCGAGGTGTCGCGCACCGTGGCAAAATCCGAGACCTTGAGGCCCCGATTGGAGTCCACAACGATGTTGGCTACGTCTTGAGGGGTGCGCGGGGTATTGCGCAGGGTATAGAGGAGACGCTGACCATTCTGATCTTGGCTTCCGGCCGGAATGGCCAGTGCGGAAGCCTGAATGGCCGCCACCACCTGTGGGGCGGTAAGGCTGTACTCGGCGATTTTCCAGGGGTCTAGCAGCACCTGGATTTCGCGGGTGGGGGCCCCCTCGAGCTGGGCGTCGGCCACGCCAGGGACCAGCTGCAGGCTGGGCTTGAGCCGCTGGTCTACGTAGTTGGCCACCTCGCGCAGATCGCGCCCCCCTGCCGAGACGGCCACGTACAGGATGGGCTGGGAGGCCGGGTCAAACTTGCGCACGACCGGGGCCTCGGCATCTTTGGGGAGCTGCCCCCGGGCTCCGGCGACCCGCTGGGCCACGTCATTGGCCACCTGATCCACCGAGGTGCCGTACTTGAACTGCACGATGACCAGCGAAAAGCCCTCACTGGACTGAGAGGCGATCTGGTCCACATTGGGCAGGGTCGAGAGGGCGTCTTCGATGGGCCTGGAGACCTGGCTTTCAATCTCTTCGGGCCCGGCCCCGGCATAAATCGTGGACACGGCTACCACCGGGATCTCGAACTTGGGCAGCAAGTCCACCCCCAGTCGGCTGCCCGCAATCAGACCAAACAGCACCAAAGCCAGAAAAGCCGCGGTGGAGAAGACGAAGCGCTCGACAAAAAACTTGACCAGCGGGTTATCCCTCATGGGCTACTTCACCACCTCTACGGTGGTTTCATCGGTGAGGCCAGAGGGGATCGGGTAGATGATCTGATCCCCAGCGCTCAGCCCTGAAACCGCCAAATAGCTGCCGTTATCGCCCAGCACCTGTATGTTGACCAGCCTGGCCTTGCCGCCCTGTACCACAAACACCTGGCTGGCGTTGGCATCGCCCGCAACCAACGCACCGCTGGGGATCAGCACCCCTTGGGCCAGCCTGAGCCGGTAGCGCAGGTTGGCGGTGCCCCCAGGGGTCAGGCTGAGCCTCGAGCCGGGGGCGATCCGAGCCACTGCTTCCACCAACCGGTCGGTGCCGGGGACCTGCGCGGTGCGCACCAGGGTGGCATAGTACGTTTTACCGCCGTAATCGAGGTTCATCCCGGTGCCCAGGGGAAGCTTGGCTGCCTCGGAGGGGGGGATGCGGAATTTGGCCTCGAGCCGGCTGGTATCGGCCAGCCGAAAAGCCCGTCCCCCCGCGGCCAAAAACTCCCCAGGGTTGACGTAAATCTCGGCTACCACCCCAGCGTAGGGGGCTCTGACCTCGGTGTCGGCCAGGGCTCGCCGGGCCTGCTCGAGGCCATTTTGGGCCTGATCCACTTGTAGCCGCAGCAGGGCCAGGTCTTCGCTCCCCGCCCGCTGGGTACGCTCCAGGGCTTCTCTGGCGTTATCGGCAGCGGCTTTGGCTTGGGTATAGGCCGCCTCGAGGCCGGTCAGGTCTACCTGGGCGATGGCCCCGGCTGCAAAGAGCTGTTTGCCCTCCTCGTACTTGCGCCGGGCTACCGCCAGATTGGCCAGGGCGGAGTCAAGCGCGGCTTGCTGAGGGGCCAGGGAGCCCTGGGTGGAGCGGGTGGCTTTTTGCAGGTTAACCTGGGCGGTCTCGAGGGCTACTTGAGCGTTGGCCAGGGCGGTCTGGGCATTGCTGGGATCCAGACGGATCACGGCTTGTCCCGCGCTCACCTGGCTCCCCTCGTTCACCAGCAGGCTGAGCACCTTTCCCGAGGCGTTGGAGGCTACCTGGCTCTCCTTGACCGGGGCAAGGGTGGCTCCGGTGGTGCGGCTGGCGCTCAGCACCCCACTCTTCGCGACCACAACCCGCACCTTAGTGGCCTGAACCTCGGTTGTTGAGGGGGTTGGGGTGGGGTTCTGGGCGGCTTTGCGCGGCCCACAGCCGGCCAGCAGACCCAGGAGCAGCCCCCCGACCAAGAGGGTTTGGGCGAGAGGGCGACTGCTGCGGAATGGCCCAAGGGGAACGTGCCGAGCGCGTCTCATCGTCCACTCCCTCCCCCAGCGTAGAGGCTATAGAGGGCCCGGTAGTAGTTGCCCTGGGCCTGCTGGGTGGCCAGTTCGGCTTGCAGGGTGGAAAGCTCGGTTTGCAGATAGGCCAGGCTGCTGATGAGCCCCGAATCGAGGCGCTTTTTGTCATTGGCCAGGGTTTCCTTGGCGTTGGCATAGGCCTCGGCCTGCACCGCCAAGGAGCGGTAGGCGGCCTGGAGGGTTTGGTACAGCGAGTCGTACTGAAGCCCCAGAGCTCGCTCGACTTCTTTGGCCCCGGCATCGGCCTGTTCAGCCCGGGTTTTGGCGGCATCAATATCGGCTTGAGCGGCGTAGCTGGGGTCCAGAATCCCGACCTGGAGGTTGGCCAGCTCGACCCGCTGGCGGGCCTGGAGCATATCGGGACTCTTGGCCAACAGCTCCTGGACGGTTTTGGGGTCTGGTAGCGCAGGGGGGGTGGGTAGGGGAGCCAACGAATCGAACGCCCCCACCAGGCTGCGCAGGTTGCTTTGAGCTAAGGCCAGGCCATCGCTCGCGCGCTTGAGGTTGGTCTTGGCATCATCCAGCCTGTTCTGAGCGTTTTTGAGATCGAGCGCGGTTCCCGAACCGTTCTTTTGGCGAATCTGCGCCACCTCCACGCCCTTGGAGGCCACCTCGAGCCCCTTCTGGGCCAGCCGGACTTGGATCTGGGCCTCGAGGAGCTGGGTATATGCACTCACGATATTGCTCTGGGCCTGGGCTAAGGCCCGGTCGTAGTTGGCCTGGGCCAGGTCGGCCCGCTGCTGGGCTTGGACCTGGTTGGGCCGGGTGAGCAGGGGATCGCTCAGCACGCGCTGGAGGTTGGCTCGAGCATCGTCCAGCTCAGCCTGCGCTGAGAGGACCGGGGCCTGAGCCCTGGCTTTGGCCAGGGCGGAGTCCAGGGTCAGGGACTGGGCCAGGGCCACGGTACCGAAGGCGACAGCGAACAGCGCGGTCAGGAGCAGGCGTCTGGCGTTGGCTAGGGGGTATTCGGCATTCATGGGTTCACCTCACTGGAGTACCGCTATCGCCGAGCGGTTGGGTGGCTTCGCTGGGGGGGATGGCGTAGAAGCGGTAGAGATCGAGCACCCGCTGGGTGCGATTCAGGTCGGCTTGCACCAGGGCTGAGCGGGCTTGGGCCAGGGATAGCTCGGCTTGTAGGGTGGCCAGGGGGCTGGTAAGCCCCAGGCGCTCGCGCTCCCGGGCTTCCTCGAGGGTTTTCTGGGCCTCTACGACGCTCTGTTGGGCATTGACCAGGGTGGCCTCGGCACTTTGCAAGGCTGAACCGAGGGAGTCCCCTTGCAGCTTGGCGCTGCGCTGGGCCGCATCCAAGGCCTGGTTGGCCGCATCCACCTGTTTTTGTGCCGCCTCGAGGGCGTCTAAAAGCCCCAAGCTGAGGTTGAGCGAGAGGCCAATGGTGAGGGTGCCATTGATGCGGTCCTGCGGGGGGGTGCGGGAGGTCGGCACTTGCGAGTTGTAGCTGAGGAGGGGTTGCAGGGTGCGCGAGTTGATCGAAACCCCTAGCGAGTCGGTTTCGTTGGTGTAGCGGGTATAGCTGCCTTGAAGCACTGGTAGCACGCTGCGCACGGCCTGGTCGTAGTTGAGCCGAGCCTGGGCCAGACTCAGCTCGGCCTGACGCACCGCCGGGGGAAGACCGGGCGGGGGAGCCGCCAGTTTGGGGGGTTGCGCGCCTGAGTTGCCGATCAGATCGCTCAAGGCATTCTGGGCCAGCGATAGATTACGCTCGGCATCGGAGACCTGAAGGGTGGCCTGGCGCAGGTTGGCCTCGGCCTGACGCACTTCGCCGGGATTGGCCGCGCCCCGAGCGTCCCGCAGCTTGGTGGCCTCGAGGTTGGCTTGCGCCAGCCGCAGCCCAACCTTGGCCGCCTCGAGCCCACTGCCGGCCAGCTGCACCCGGTAAAAGGCTTCAATGGCCTGGGCCTCGAGCTGGGTTTTGGCTTGCCGGTAGCCCAGTCGGGCTTGCTCCACCCCCAGGGCCGCCGAGTTCACCTGGTTGGCCACATCGCCAAAGGGAAAAGGGGTGAGGGCCAGGCCCAGCGAGACGCTGCGCCCGCTATCGGGGAGGGCAGCGCACTCGGGGTTGATGGGATTAGGACAGACTGGGGCTCCGGGAGGGGGAGAGTTCTGGAATAAGGACACCCCTCCTTGGGCCTGAAGGCTCACGGGGCTCTGCAGGGCCCGGAGCTGAGCCTGGGCCGCCTCGAGCGAATAGCGGGCTTGAAGCAGGTTGGGATTGTTTTCCAGGGGGGCGAAGAAGCCACTCCCGGATTGGGCCCAGGAAACCCCCGCCAGGGCAAGGCCCAAGCCGGCCAAGGCCCCGCGTAAGCCAAGGCTCCAGCCAGGCGGAGCCCACCTTTGAGGTGAAGCGGCCTTGGGCCTCATGGGCGTACCCCGCTGGCCTGAACCATTTTGCGCAAAAGTCGGATCAAGGTCTGCACCTCCGGTGGGGATAGCTTTTGGTAGCGCGGAGCCGAGGCGGCCCGCCACTGGCTTTGCATCTGGGCATGAAAGGCCTTGCCGCTCTCGGTGAGCTCGAGCCGTACCCGGCGGCGGTCTTCGGGGTCGGGGTGGCGCGAGATCCAGCCCCGTTCCTCGAGGCCAGCCAGAATTTGCGAAAGCACCGGCGGTGAGGTTCCCATGGCCTCGGCCAGACCAGAAGGTTGGGTGTACCCATCGGCCAGCAGCATCATTCCATAGGCCTGCATCGGGGTGACCCCCAGGTTCTCGGTGGCCTTCTGGGCATCCCGCCGTAGATGGTGGGCTAGGTCCAGGGCCACTGCGCTCAGTTCGTCATAGAGGGACTCGGTTTCTTTCACCGCACTAAATAGTTCACCTAACCAATAGGTTACGAATAGGTTCCTTCATACATTCTTTAAGAACGGGGTGCTTTGGGTTTTCACAGGAGGCCCGGTAGGCCGAACAGTCCAACCCCCCCAGGTCGCCGAGACTCGGTTTGGTCCCTTCCCCACGCCAAGGATTAGCGCCTCAGCGTCAGGGGAAGGTCAAAGTGCTATCCTAGGACGAAGATGAGGGAAAAAACCTTCGAAGAACGGGAGTTGATCCTCGAGATGTTCCCCGGCACTTCCCCGGAGCTGTTGCCTCCGGGGGAAGTGCTCTATTACCGGGACAGCGTGGGGCGGGTGCATATCCAAGAAGACCCGCTCCACTTGATTTTGGAACCCTTGGAAAGTACGCCCAGCACTGCTCCGGTGATCTGCGAGGCCTGCCTGCGCCACCTGCGGCGCTCAGCGGCGCAGTTTTTTCGCTTCGGGGTTGGGGAGGATGAGCGCCACTATCGCTATGTGGTGTTGTGCCGCTCGACCGAAAGCTGCACCGGGGCCGCGCGGCCGGAGCGTTTGAGGGAAATCCTGCTGAGGGGTATACTGCCTTAGCGTAGGGCGCAACAGCTCTTCCCCATAGAGCACGGCGAAAGCCGCGCTTTCTTTAAAGCCCCACCGATCTCATGCGAAACTCAGACAAAAAGCGCAGCATCATGGACGATTATCCTAGGGAGGCGATGTGGCACGCGAAGTCAAGCTGACAAAGTCCGGATACGAGCGTTTGGTGGCCGAGCTCGAGCAGGAGCGGGCCCGCTTGCAAGATGCCACCCGTATTCTGCAGGAGCTGATGGAGTCCTCCGATGATTACGACGACAGCGGCCTGGAGGACGCCAAGCGGGAAAAGGCCCGCATCGAGAGCCGCATAGACTCCCTCACCGATACCCTTTCGCGGGCCGAGATCATCGAGGAGGAGAAGGGCGGTTCCAACGTGATCTCCTTGGGGACCATAGTGAGCCTCAAGGCCAAGGAGGGGGATCACCTTGAGGTTCAGGTGGTCGCCCCGGCGGAGGCCAGCGTTCTCGAGCGCCCCATGAAGATCTCAGATGAATCCCCCATGGGCCGGGCCCTCTTGGGGCAAAAGGTGGGGGCCAAGGTGATGCTCGATACCCCCAAAGGCCGGCGGGAGTTCAAGGTGGAGGCGGTCAAGCACTAAGCGCCTGGGGTACACCCTTGCAGGCCAAAGGCGGATACGATAGCCTTTGGCACTTTTCTTTGGAGGCTTATGGTTGAACCCAACGAACAGACCAAACAGCGCTTGGCCAACCTCGAGGCTCTGGTCGAAGCCGGCTTTGAGCCCTTTCCCTATCGCTACCCTAAAACCCACGATGCCGCCCAGATTCTGGCCGCCCATCCGGGTGCGGAGCCGGGGCAAGAGTGGCCTGAGGAGAAGGTATGGGTGGCCGGGCGTTTGATGACCTTCCGGCACATGGGCAAGGCCAGCTTTGCTCACCTGCAAGACGCTTCAGGCCGGATCCAACTGTACCTAGCCCGCGACACCACCGAGCACTACGACCTGATTAAGCGCTTGGACGTAGGCGATATCGTGGGGGCAGAGGGAACGGTTTTCACCACCCGCACCGGAGAGGTCACGGTCAAGGTGCAGCGCTTTACCCCGCTGGTCAAGGCCCTTCACCCCCTGCCCGACAAGTGGCACGGCATTAAGGACGTGGAGACCCGTTACCGCCAGCGCTACCTTGACTTAATCCAAAACCCCGAGGTGCGGGAGGTCTTTCGGACCCGCAGCCGCATCGTTCGCTATATCCGCGACTACTTCGATGCCCGGGGCTTTTTGGAGGTGGAGGGTCCGACCTTGCAGGCGGTGGCCGGGGGGACTGAGGCCAAGCCCTTCACCACCTACCACGAGGCCCTGGGTCATGAGTTTTACCTGCGCATTGCCCTCGAGCTGCACCTCAAGCGGTTGTTGGTGGGGGGGTTTGAGAAGGTTTTTGAGATTGGCCGCAACTACCGCAACGAGGGCATCAGCATCAAGCACAACCCCGAGTTCACCATGCTCGAGGCGTACTGGGCCTACGCCGATTACACCGATATGATGGCCCTGATTGAAGACCTGCTGGCCGGGATGGTCCAGACCCTCCATGGCCGCACCACCATCCCCTACGGGGAGCACACCCTGAGCTTTGCCAAGCCCTTCAAGCGGCTAGACTTTACCGCTGCGCTCAAGGAGCGGGCGGGGCTCGATTTTGACCCCACGGACCTGGAGCGACTGCGGATTTGGAGCGATGCCAGACACCCCGAGCTTCGCTCCGTGCCCAGCTATAAGCTGCTGGACAAGCTTTTTGGGGAGTACGTCGAGCCCACCCTGATCCACCCCACCTTCGTGACCGATGTGCCTCTGGCCATCAGCCCCCTGGTGAAGCGCCACCGTGACCCCTCTCGCCCGGCCCTCACCGAGCGGGCAGATCTGTTCGTGGGGGGGGTGGAGCTTTCCCCCATCTACTCCGAGCTTAACGATGCCCTCGAGCAGCGGGCCCGGTTTGAGGAGCAGGCCCGGCGCCGGGCCTCGGGAGATGCCGAGGAACCCGAGGTGGACGAAGATTTCCTGCTGGCCCTGGAGTATGGCATGCCGCCCGCGGCTGGCATGGGGCTGGGGATTGACCGCCTGACCATGTTCCTGACCAACCAGCACAGCATCCGTGACGTGATCCTGTTTCCCCTGCTCAAGCCCCGCCGCGAAGAAGCAGAGGCGGCGGATGCCTCCGAGTGACCGAAAGGCCCCTATACTGACCCCATGAAGCTGACGCCCATCCGAGCCATCAGCTTGAGCGTGCTGGTTGCGCTGGTGGTTTTCGGTTTGAAATTTCTGGCGTACCGCTTGACGGGCTCGGTGGCGCTCTACTCTGATGCACTCGAGTCGGTGATCAACGTGGCGGCGGCTCTGGCCGCGTTTGCCGCGATCCGGGTCTCGGGGCGTCCACCGGACGCGAATCACCCCTATGGCCACAGCAAGGCGGAGTACTTCTCGGCGGTGCTCGAGGGGGTTCTGATTGTTCTGGCCGCGATCGCTATCCTCAACGAGGCCGGGCATAAACTGACCCAGCCCGCGGTACCTGGGCAGCTAGGGGTGGGGGTTCTGATCTCCTTGGCGGCCACGGGCCTCAATGCCGCCCTGGGGGTTTTGCTGCTGAGAAATGGGCATCAGCAGCGCTCTCCTGCCCTTATCGCCGATGGTCACCACGTCTTCGCTGATGTGTACACCTCGCTCGGGGTTTTGCTGGGCATTGGGTTGGCCTGGTTGACCGGATGGTGGATTTTAGACCCTCTGCTGGCGTTCTTGGTCGCTCTCAACATCCTCTGGGTGGGTTGGCGGCTGACCCGTGACTCGGTGGGCGGGCTGATGGACGAGGGTGTTTCCAAGAAGGAACTGAAGGCGATCGAGGACATTCTCGCCTCGACCTTGAAGCGCCTCGCCACCGATAAGGTGCTGGAAATTCACGATCTGCGTACCCGCCGGGCCGGGCCGAACACCTTTGTGGAGTTTCACCTGGTGGTGCCGGGGAGCATGCCGGTAGAGGATGCGCACCGGATTTGCGATCAGCTCGAGGAGGCGTTGCAGGCCCAGGTCGAGGGCTTACAGATCGTGATTCACGTTGAACCCGAGTGGAAGGCTAAGCACAAGGGGTTTGTGGTTCGCCTGCCTTAGGCCTGACTATCCTGCGTAGCTCAGCTCGATCACCACATAGGTCTGGTTGCCCTTGGGGCCTTTGACCTCGACCTCATCGCCGATCTTTTTGCCCATCAGGGCTGCGCCCAGGGGGGACTCATTGGAGATCTTTCCGCTGAACACATCGGACTCGTGGCTGCCCACCATGGTCAGGCTCATACGGGTGCCGTTGCTGGTCTCGAGCCCTACCGTTACCCCGATGCTGACCTCGGTGGGGGTGCCCTGGCCTGACTCCACGATCACCACCCGGCTGAGGATGTCCTCGAGCTCAGCGATGCGGCTGTTGTTCTGCCACATGGCCCGTCGTGCTTCGTCATACCCGGCGTTTTCACGCAGATCCCCTTCGGCGATGGCCCGACCCATCTCATCTGCGATCTGCTGCATTTTTTCGGTTTTGAGATACCCCAGTTCTTGCTCGAGCCGGGCTTTGCCTTCAGCCGTCAGATAGACGGGTTTTTTGTCTGCCATGCGTCCTCCAGAGGTATTAAACCCTGGGTTCAGTATAAGGGCCTAAATAAAATTGGGCTCCATCAGGCCGGGCCGGCCTCCTGGGGCCCCCGTCGCCCCCGCTGGGCCGTTTGTCCCAACAGGGTAAACCATAGGATCAAATGCAATAGCAGGACCGCCGCAGCCAGCCAGACCCCCCCAGGATTGCCACTGCGCCATAGCCAAATCCCGGCGGCGAAGGCCAGCAGCAAGATAACCCCCCAGCCCTGGCCAAACCATGGACTGCCCGGCACGAAAAGCTGTACCCCCCGCTGCCAGGCCAGTTTGCGGATCGCGCCGCTGGGGCGCGGCAAGAAGAAACACAACACGTGGTACAAGGCCAGGATCAAGACCAGGGCCGCGACCACCCAAGCCAAGGTCGGGTTGGACCACAGGGGGAGCTCCCGCCAGGTAGCGGGGAAATCGGTTTTCAGGCTTTGCAGGTTGGACCAGGCTATGGACACCGCAATGATCCTGGGGGTGGGCACGCCCTCTCGTGGAACCCCGGCCCCACGGTACACCGCGCTCCACAAGTCCCCGCCCACCCCGATCGCCTCCCGGGCTGCCCCTGAGTCTGGGGCTTGCCGGAAGGCCGCAGCGATTGCGCTGGGGGTGCCGCGCCCCAGCAGTACGTAGGTCCAGGGGGGGGCCGCAGCGTAGAGCCGTTTGGACTCCTCGGGGCTGTCCTTGGCCAGGGCATAGGCCAGCAGACCCTGCACCGGGCCAGTGTTGGGCAGGCCGCGGAGGGTTTGTTGGGCAGCCAACGAACGCAGGGTGCCCCGGGTTAGGCTATCCTGAGCCGCCAAGCCCTCGGAGCGCAGGGCGAAGCTCCAGGCCAAGAACGCCAGCACCGTGAGGAGAAACAACACCAGCAGCAACAGCCGCTCTCCGAAGCTGGTATAGGCCAGGGTGCTGTAGCGCAAGCGCAGGAGCGGATGGCGGAACCAACCCAATAGCCAGCCCCCGGCAGGGCGCACCCCCTCGAGCTGCGCTGGGAGGTAGATCGGGGTCAGGTAGATGAGCATCAGAACATATAGCCCCAGCAAAACCCAGGCCAGGGCCCCAATCTGGCTCGAGCCGATGGGGTTTTGCCAGCCCGAAAGCTTGCGCAGCCCCTCCCGGTAACGCTCGGCCAGGTCGGGGCGGCCCTGGGCCTCGAGCCAACCGATCTGCTCCCAAAACACGGCCCGCGCCCCAGGAACCTGAGGCATGTACTTCAGGAAAAACTCTGACCAGGTCAGCGAAGGATCCAGGCCCTGACTATGGGCGCGGCTCACCTGGTTTAGCCATGGGCCCAACCACAGCATCACCCCATTCCCCCAAGCCAACTCGGGGCGGTGTCCCCGCCGCAGTAGATCTTGCCCTACCGCTTCCAAATCGGCAGCGCTGAGGGTGGCGGGGCTACGGGTGAAGTAATACCAGTAGGGCCGCTGCTGCACCGGGAGTAGGTCGGTTTTCCCGGCGGCAGCGAGGGTGTCGAAAAAGTTTTGGATGACCTTCAGGCTTTCCCACCGGCCCTCGTAGGGGCGTCCGCTGAGGGCCGTGAGCGGGAGGCGCCGCCCATCTTCCAGGAGTACTGTGGGCTCAGGGTCGGCCTCGAGCGAGCGTACCTCAGCCGGGGGATAGTACTCGGCCACCAGGGCTGGGCGGCTCAGATCCACTTCAAGCACCAAGGGGCCCTGGGCCAGATAGGCCTGGGTTCCCACCACCCGCGGCCCCATCCAGGTGCCGCTCAATGGCAGCTTCCAATCCCCCACGCTGAGTCCCTCGGGGGTGAGCTGCGGCGTGGGTAGGGCCGGGCTTTGCGGGGATTGGGCGGGGCCGGTGGGCGGGGCCCCTTGAGCTGCGGCTTGTACCTGGGTTTGGGCCTCGACCCGGCCCTGGGGGAGGGCCACGCTGAAGCGATAGCTGCCCGCTTTGGTGGGCGTGAAGTGGGCGACAAAGCTCCCGCCCTCCGCGTTTACCTCGAGCTGCCCGCTGTCGGCCCCGCTGATGGTGAGGGTGTGGTTGCCGGCGGGGAAACCGCTCCCCTGAACCTTCAGATCCTCACCCACCCGGCTTTGAGAAGGTACGCTGAGGCTCTGGCCCAAAGCCCATCCAAGCAGCAGCGCACCACCGAGAACTCGAACCGGAGACATGAGGCCATTGTATATGGGCAACGCGGAATCTCGCCTCGAGGCCAAGGGGTTTTGAAGGGAATGCCAACCGCACGCTGCCTTTGGCCGACCTGGTATGATCCTTGGCGTCATGATCATTCCCCCCTTGCCTACGCCCTTTGACTCCAAAGGCTACCTGGACTCCGAAGCGTTTCGCGCCCTCGCCCAAGCGGTCGAACCCCATGTGGATGGCCTTCTGTTTTACGGTTCGAATGGGGAGGGGGTACACCTCAGCAAGGATGAGCGGAGAGCCGGGCTGGCCGCCCAAAGCCCCACCAAGCCGGTCTGGGTTGGCTTGATGGAGGAGACCCTGGCCCAAGCGCAGGTGGCCTTGGAAGAGGCGGCAGCGCTTGGGGCAAGGTCGCTGGTGACGCCGCCGCGCTACTACGAGTCCCAGCTTGGGACGGAGGGTTTTCTCAACTACTATCGAACCCTGGCCGAGACGGGTAAGGGGGAGATCTGGCTTTACCATGTGCCCCAAAACACCAAAGTGCAGCTACCGTTGCCGGTGATTGCCGAGCTTTCAAAGCACCCGGGGATCACCGGGATCAAAGACTCGAGCGGGGATTTGGCTCGGATGGCCTTCTACGCCTCGCAGAAGCTGAGCCTGGAGTTGTACACCGGCAGTGCCCCCAACTTCCTGGGGGCACTGGCCCTGGGCGCCAAGGGGGGAATTATGGCGGTGGCCAACCTGGCCCCTAAGCCCTACAAGATGCTGCTCTCGGCCTGGCAGGCGGGAAAGATCGCGGAGGCTCAGGCCCTGCAAAACCGCCTCGAGCCCTTTGGGCGGGGCCTGGCCGCGGGGGGGGTGGTTTTGCTGAAGCAAGCCCTGCGGCATCTGGGGTTGCCGGGAGGATACCCAAGGCCGCCCTACGGGGCCGAGAGCCCGGCTTGGGCCAGCTTCAAGCCCATCCTCGAGGAGTTTAGGGCGGAGGGTTGGACGGTCGCCTGAATTTCCTGTATTAAGGCTCGGCTAAGGCGGGGCTCGAGAATTGCCGGTAGGCTAGGGGCCATGAAGCCCTTCTTTTGGCTGGCGTTGTTAGGCTTGGGTCTGAGCGCTTGTGTGCCGCAGGCGGTGCGACCCCAGCCCCCAGCGGTGGAGCTGCTGGGGTTCAATTTGATATCCCTGGATCCCTTTAGCGGTAAGGCGGAATTTGACCTGCGGCTGCGGCTCACCAACCCTAACGCCTACACTCTGCCCCTGCTGGACAGCACCCTCACCGCAGAGCTGGCCGGGGCGCAGTTTCGCCTGGTGCTTCCGGGGATTGAGCTGCCCACATCCTCCCCGCGAGAGGTGCAGGCCCGGCTGATGGTCCCGGTGGCCGAGGGCACCCGTGCGCTCGCCACCCTGGTCTCAGGACAGAGCACGCGCTTTCGGCTGTTGGGGGAGCTGCGGGTTCAACTGGGCCCGGCGACGGTTCCAGTAGGGCCGCTGACCTTTGTGGACCGCGATGTGCGGCTGGAGCTGGCCTTCCAGCCTCCAGCCTTCCGCATTACCGGCCTGAGCCTAGAGGGGACCACCCTGCGGGTGGGGCTCGAAGTGCAAAACCCCAACCCGATCGGTTTTACCTTGAGCGGGCCCCTGCGGGTGCAGGTGGGGGGGCGCAGTGTGGCTGAGGCCAGTCTTAATCTGCCGCTGGCCCCCAAGGGGAGCAGCCGTGGGGAGTTTCGGCTAAGCCTGAACGGGTTTCCAGGGGTGGGGGGGATAAGCCTGGATCTGGGGCTCACCGCCCAGATTCCTGGGATTCTCGAGCAGCCGGTCCACCAGGTGATTCCCGGTTTTCTGCGCTAAGGGGTTGGTTCAAGCCCCGAGCAAAGCGGGAGACCCCACTTCCAATGTGACTTCAGTCCTCTTCCAATGGGCATTTAAGCCCATAATGTGAACACGAGATGAGTCCAGTGACCGAAGCCTCGGTACTCGAGGCCCTACGCAGGGTGAATGATCCCGAGCTGCACAAGGACCTGGTGAGCCTGGGAATGGTAGAGGCAATTGTTGTGGAAGACCGTCGGGTGGGGCTCCGGATCAACCTGACCACCCCGGCTTGTCCGCTCAAGGGCCAGATCGAGCGCGAGATCCAAGCGGCCCTCCGCGCCATCGGCGCAGAGGAGGTCGAGGTGGAGTTCAAGGCCCAGGTGCGTCCGGCCCAGACCACCGCCATCTCGGGCGTGAAGTACATCGTGGCGGTGGCTTCGGGCAAGGGAGGGGTGGGGAAAAGTACGGTCTCGGCGAACCTGGCCGTTGCTCTGGCCTTAGAAGGGGCCAAGGTGGGGCTTTTGGACGCGGACATCTACGGCCCTTCCCAGGCCCAGATGTTTGGGGTTCAGGCGGAGCGGATCCGGGTGAATGAGTCCAAACAGATGCTCCCGCTGGAGCGCCACGGCATCAAGCTGCTTTCCATAGCCAACTTGATTCCCCCCGGTCAGGCCATGATCTGGCGGGGCCCCATCTTGCACGGAACCATCAAGCAATTCCTCAGCGAGGTGGCCTGGGGTGAGCTAGACTACTTGATCGTGGACCTGCCGCCCGGCACCGGCGATGTGCAGCTTTCGCTGGCCCAACTGGCCAAGCTCTCCGGTGCGGTGATCGTGACCACCCCACAGGACGTAGCCCGGATTGATGCGGAGCGGGCCTTGGATGGGTTCAAGAAGGTGCAGGTGCCAATCCTGGGGGTGGTGGAGAACATGTCTTGGCTCGAGCAAGGGGGTTCCCGCATCCACCTATTTGGGCAGGGGGGTGGGCGGCGGATGGCCGAGGCCCACAAGACCGCGTTTTTGGGGGAAATCCCTCTGGCTGTGGCGGTGCGCGAAGGCGGGGACGCGGGGGTTCCGGTCGTGATCGGGGCTCCAGACTCAGCAGAGGCCCAGGCCCTGCGGGGGATTGCCCGCAATCTGGCCGGGCAGCTTTCGGTGCAGTCGTACCTGTTCCTCCCGATGACATAGGTGGGGTATGGCACTGGGCATGGGGGAGACCAAACATCGCATCCTCGAGCGCTTGCGCTCCAAGGCCTCTTGTGCGCACGACCTGGCTTCGAACCTGGGGATCAGCAAGGTGGCGGTGCATCGTCACCTGGAAGCCCTCGAGCGCGAGGGCTTGGTGCGCTCCCACACCGAGAAGCACGAGGGGCGCGGACGGCCCAAGCAGGTTTTTGTGGCGGTGGACGAGCAGGCCCAGTACGCCCGGATGTGTGACGATATCCTGACCCACCTGCGCGACCTGTTTGGTAGCGAGGGGGTGCTGGGGGTGCTCTCGCGGCGCAACGCCAAGCTGCTCGGGGAGCTGGCCCCCCAGCTCGAGGGGCTGCCCCTGGAGGAAAAGCTGGCCCGGCTCAGCGAGTTTCTCAGCCAGCAGGGATACCATGCCCATCATTACCAAGAAGGAGAGTTCTGGTACCTAGAGCAGAAGAGCTGTCCGAAACTGGCCCTCTCGAGCCAGCATGGCGAGCTGTGCCTGGCCGAGCTCGAGATGTACCAAAAGCTGCTGGGGGTACTGATCGTGCGCGAGGAACGCATTGCGGCTGGGGGGAAGTGCTGCCGTTACCGCATAGGGGGGAAAACCCCTAACCCGTCACGGGTGGCCTAGGCTTCCATCTCAACCACCGGGGGCTTGGCTTGAACGTAGCGCAGCGCGGTCCAGACCAGAACGATCGCAAACACCGTGCGCAAGGCCCATTCGGGCAGAAGGTTGGCGATGTTCCCCCCCACAAAGGTGCCCAGTAGCACCCCCAACACCAGTCCCACGATGGCGTTTCTGGCGAAATCTCCGAGCTTGTAGTGGGTATAAGAACCCACGATGGCTGAGGGGATCATGGCCAACAAGCTGCTTCCCTGGGCCACATGCTGCTCGAGCCCGGCCAAGAGCACCATGATGGGCACCATCACCGTACCCCCCCCTACCCCCAGCATGCCCGAGAAAAACCCCGCCAGCCCCCCGGCCAGGAGCAGGGGAACCACATAGAGCCAGCCCTCGGGCCGGGTGGAGACGTGGGGAATCAGAGGCTTCAGCAGGAGCAGCGCCGAGATCACCAGTAAATACCAGCCAAAAAACCGCCGGAGCTTCCACTCCGGCAGGCTGTGGGCGAACTGGGCTCCGAACCGCGCCATGAGCATCGCGGTGGAAGCCGCAATCAGGCCAGCCACCCAGTCCACCGTGCCGTGCAGCCCGTAGGTGATGGCCCCGGTGATCGCGGTGAAGATCACCATGACCAGGCTGGTAGCGGTAGCGGTGTGCTGCGAGATCCGGAGAAAATGGGTCATCAGCGGTACGGCGATCACCCCACCGCCAAGCCCAGCCAGCCCACCAAAAACGCCCGCGGCCAACCCGATCCAGAGACTTACCCAGTTCATAGGCCTGGTTATACCACGAACCCCAGATTTTAGATTCAAACTCGGCTCATCTCGAGGCCTCTCCCGCAGCGAGGTTCCAGTATGCGCTCATCACCTTTTTGACCGCGGGTAGGGCCACATCATAACCGCCGCCGGAATTCTCGAAGAAAGCCACCACCACCAGGGGGGGATGGGGGTCGCTGGGATCGGTGGGGCCATATCCCATATACCAGCCGTGCTCATTGCCGAGCTTCTTCCCTGGGGTCTCGGCGGTGCCGGTTTTTCCGCCGGTAGGAACTGGGAAATTACCCAACAGCGGTTGGGCGGTACCCCAGGTCACGGTTTTGCGCATGCCATCTTTTAGGTCTTGCCAATGGGTGCCCGAGACCTGGGTAAACCGAGGGGCTTTAACCTGATTCCCGATGGAATAGACCAGGTGGAATTCCGGCTGCCGCCCGTTTTCCACGATGGTGCTGAGCATCCGAGCAATCTGTACCGGGGTGACCTGATTGGAGCCTTGCCCAATAAAGATGCTGAGGGTCTCGCCGGGATACCAGGTGGGTTCTGCCTTGTTGGTTCGGCGCTTCCACTCCAGGGTCGGTATCAGCCCGGTTCCCTCGGCGATCTCGAGGCCGGTCGGTCGCCCGACCCCCAGCTCATTGGCCCGCTTGGCCAGCTTATCCACCATCCCGATGGGGTCGAGCAGCGCGGCCTGGTAATACCAGGTGTTGCAGCTTTGGGCGATGGCCTCTTTGACGGTAAAAGGCCCCCAGTTGCGCGGGCTCCAGTTTCGGCGGATCCCCCCGAAAACGATGTAAGGGGTGCAGTTGAAGGTGGTGTTGGCGGTGACGTACCCGTCCTCGAGCAGCATGCTGCTGGTGACCAGCTTGTAGGTTGAGCCTGGGGCATAGGGCAGCACCGCGCGGTTGAGGGTGGGCTGATACTTATCGGTAAAGAGGGCCTTGATCTGATCTATAGGCCGGGGTCGTCGCCCGAAGAGGTTGGGATCGAAGGCCGGATTGGTGACCATCGCCAGAACCTCACCGTTCTCGGGATTGACCGCCACGATGGCCCCTCTGGCTTGGGTTACGGTAGGCAGGCCGTGCTGGCTGCGAACCCGATTGATGTCGTCCAGGGCCTCCTGAGCGGCTTTTTGTGCGACCCGCTGCAGGTTCAGGTCCAGGGTGAGCCGCACGTCTTGACCGGCGACCGGGGGCTTGATCTCCTCGACCCGCACCCGCTGACCTCGAGCGTTGACCTCGCTGAGCCGGATGCCTTTGGTGCCGCGCAGGTAGGGCTCGAGGGCCGCCTCGAGCCCAGCCGCACCCACCAGTTCTGCGGGATCATACCCATCTTTGACCTGTTCCGGACTGGGGAGCGCGGTATACCCGATGACCGGCCCGGCAATCGGATTGGGATAAACCCGCTCCATCCGCTCGACCAACTGCAGGTTGGGTTCTCCAGCGGTGAGCTCGGCCAGGGTTGGAATCAGGGCTTCGGGCACGTTGACCATCAGGTCTACCGGCTCCCCCTTGACCTTAGGCAGCTCCTTTAGGCCGATCAGGGCCAGGACACGATCCTTGAACAAGATGTCCCCGCCCTTGTACTTAAGATCTACAGCCAGGCGGTTGGTGGCGATCACCTTCCCGTTGCGATCCAGGATGCGCCCACGGGGAGCAAGGCTGGCCTCGGTACGCAGGTAGTTGCCTTGGCTTCGGGTGGCGTACTGCTCATACTGGATCACCTGAAGCTGCCACAGCCGTCCCACGAACAGCAGCAGCACCGCATAGACCAGTCCCAGCAGAATCCAGATGCGATTATTCACGCCTCAGCCCCGTAAACAGTCGCCCATACCGGGCGATGATGGGCAGACCCAGCAACACGGTCAGCACCATCTCTGAGAGCATAACCGGCCACAGGGTGAGAGGGTTGAAGGAGCCCAACTTGAGCCAAAAGGCGATCAGCAAATATCCAGCCCACTTGGCCAGAAAACTGCCCACCAGTACCACCAGTTGCCCGGCCAGCTCATCCCAGTGAACCAGCCGGGTCAGCCGGTAATAAGCGTAGGCCGCAAACAGCAACCCGACCGCATGCAGTCCGGGATACCCGGCGGAGAGCAGGTCCTGTATGATCCCTACCCCAAACGCCAGGGGTAAACCCACAAATGGGGAAACCCCGGTGATCGCCAGCAGTGTGGCCAGGTAGATCAGGTCTGGAGGGGCTATCACCTCCCCCAGTAGCCCGGAAAGGAAAGCCTGGAGAATGAAGGCCAGAACGAACAGCAAGACTATGCGCATAGATGAGGGGTATGGATTCAGGATCCAAGGATTAGACGGGGGGCAGTCTTCATAAGGGGTACAGCAGGGGCCTACCTGCAGTGGCATTTCGGGCCATAAGGCCTGCCTTCACAGCGGCTTGAGCACCTGGACTTCTTCCAAAAGGGAGAACTCGACCGCAGGCTGTACCATCACCACCTGCTTGAGGGCCCCAGCCGCCATCGGTTTCACCTCGGTGACGGTTCCCACCGTGAGGCCTGCGGGGTATAGCCCTTGCAAGGCTCCAGAGACCACCTTGTCTCCCACCTTGACCTTGGCCTCGGGGGAGAGCTCGACCCGCAGCATCCGAGGGGGGGCACCGTAGGCGATACCCCGGCCTGGGGTGTTGGCCAGCCGGATCCCCACCCGCGACTCGGGATCCAAGAGGGTACGAACCACGGCCCCGTTGGGGCTTACATCGGTGATCACCCCCACCAGGCCCGCGGCGGTGGTCACCGGCATTCCTACCCGCAGCCCTTGCTTGCTTCCGGCTCCCAGGTAGAGCCGATGGTAAAACCCTGAAGGATCATCATCCAGCACCGGGGCTACATAGACCACCCCCACCCCCTGAGCACTCTGTACCCGCAGGGTGGACTTAAGCTGGCGATTTTCCAGCACCAGGCGTTGATTTTCTTGCTTGAGCGCCTGGAGCTCAGCCAGCATTTGGCGCTGGGTCTCGCGCAGATCCCGCCGGTCGAAGAGGGCGGCTAGGGCGGCGCGAACGTTTTGCCCGAAGCGATAGGAAAAGCCGAACAGGGGTGCGGTACGGGCGGCGAATTCTCCGGGTAGGGTGGGGGCGTTCTGCCGGGTTAGGGTCGCGAGCAACACCCCTAGCAGCAGCAAGGCAATCAACAGGGTACGGCGCAGGAGGGTTTCGCTCACCGGGCCCCTCCGAAGTATCCCAGCTCCGTGAGCCGCTCCCACACCCGGCTTACTGGCAGGCCCATCACGGTGTAGAAGTCTCCCCGCAGCCCCTCCAGAAGCACCATCCCCAGCCCTTGGGCTCCATACCCTCCGGCCTTGTCGAGCCCTTCGCCGCTTTCCACGTACCACTGGATTTCCCAGGGGGTGAGCCGGCGAAAGATCACCTCGGCCTCTGCTACGGTGGAGTGCAACTCTCCCCGGGGAATCACGATGGAAACCCCAGTGTAGACGACGTGACTGCGGCCTGAGAGCTGCTCGAGGAAACGCCGGTTTTCCTGAGCATTGGCGGGTTTGCCCAGTACAGCGCCTTCCAAAGCCACCACAGTATCGGCTGCCAGCACCCATTCCCCCGCTTTCCAGACCGCTTTGGCCTTCTCTTGAGCCAGGGCTCGAGCCATCTGAGCCGGGGGGAGATGGGCCAGGGTGGTCTCGTCGAGGTTGGCCGGGCAGGCGCGGAACGGCAGGCCAAGCCGGCGGAGCAGCTCGGCCCGGCGGGGGCTTGCGGAAGCCAGCACCAGCGGGGGGAGATCTGAAAGGGAAGGGGGCGGGTTCACCGAACCTCCCGGAGGCTAAGGCAGAAGCGAGGACTCATGGCAACTAAACCCCAATCGAAGTTGGGCCGGGGATGGCTTGACCCCCAACCCTACGTCCCCCCAGTTTATCCTGATCGGAGTTTGCCGGTCAGTAACCGCTGGTTTGCCCACCCTGCACCAACACCACCCCGCTCGAGGTCCCCAGTCGCTCGGCTCCGGCTTCGATCATGGCCCAGGCCGTCTGGGGGTCACGCACCCCACCGGCGGCCTTGATCTTGGCCCGGCCCCGGGCCACCGCGCTGAGCAACCGCACATCCTCGAGGCTGGCCCCGCGCGGGCCGAAGCCGGTGGAGGTTTTGAGAAAGTCCGCACCCCCAGCGATGGCCGCTTCAGCCGCGTTGCGAATCTCCCCCTCGTCCAGATAACCGGTCTCGAGGATGGTTTTGAGCACATGTCCGGGCACTGCCTCGCGCACCGCCCGGACATCGGCTTCTATGGCTTTCCAGTCGTGGGCCTTGGCCTGCCCAAGGTGAATTACCATGTCCAGCTCATCCGCACCCAAGGCGGCCATCTGGGCGGCCTCGAGGGCCTTGGTGGCGCTCAAGGAGACCCCCTGGGGGAAGCCGATCACGCTGACCACCTTGACCGCCGAGGCCTGGAGCTCGAGCCGGGCCTGCCGCACCCAGGAGGGCTGCACGCATACCGCAAAAAATCCGTACTGCACCGCCTCAGCGCACAAGGCATGGATCTCAGCCAGGGTGGCGGTGGGTTTGAGCAGGGTTTGATCGATATAAGAGGCTAAGTTCACAGCCTCTATCCTACGGCCAAATATGGAGATTGGGGCGGGCTAGGCCTTTTCAGTCCCCTAAACCCTGTTCAAATAGTGATTGGCAGAACAAGACAGACTCCGGTACAATTCAGCCATGCTCAGCCTTCGGGAGCGACAAAAACAACGCCGCCGCGACCGCATTTTTCGTACGGCCATTGCCCTGTTTCGGGAGAAGGGTTTTCAGGAGACCACCGCCACCGATATCGCCAAGGCCTCGCATGTGAGCCGGGGGACATTTTTCAACTACTACCCCTATAAGGAAGCGGTGCTGCTGGACTTCGGCGCGCAGATGTTGGCGGAGCTGCGGGAGGCGGCCATGGCGGAGCTGGCCCAGGGGGATCCACCGCTGGACGTGCTTCACCGCCTATGGGAGCGCTTGGCCGAGATGAGTGAGCGGGAGCGTGGGTTGCTCTCGCCCCTGGCCTATGAGTTTTTGAATCCCGACCCCAAGCGGGCCAAGGCGGCCTTTGAGGCCTTGCTGCTGGGCGACTTGATCGCTGATATTCTGCGCCCTTTGAAGCTGCGCAAGCGCTTGCGGGAGGACATGTCTTTGGAGCGCATCTCGCGCTCGTTGGCGGATGTCTACCTGTTGGCCTTTTTGCGCTGGGCCAGCTATGTGCCGGGCCGTAGCCTCAAGGACGAGATGATGAAGTTTCTCGACCTGCTGATGGAAGGGGCCATCAGCCGCAGCATTCGCCGCACCAAGATCACCCGGGTCAGCGCTTTGGCTCGAGCGGAGGGCTAGCCGAGCCGTGGAGCCCCTGAAGGGGTGCCCTAGGTCACCCGCTTGATCACCGCCAGGGCCTCGAGCACATCGGCTTCGGAAAAAGGCTTGGGGATATGGGTGAGGCGCAGGGGGCGCACGAACAACCCCCTGGGGGGGGTGTCGGAGAGCGTCCAAATCGGCACAAAGCGCCCATTGGTTAGCCTGCGAATTTGGCGGGCTCGCTCGGCAAGGGCCTCCCCCTCGAGCAGAACCCCTTGGGGTTTGAGGCCTTCGATCATCCGCTTGGCGCTCTCCAGATCCTGGGGCAGGAGCACCCGGTAACGGGCCCGCTCGAGGGTCACCAGCAGCAGGCGGCGGATCAGCATCGAGTCGGAGAGCACCAGGATCAGGGGATCCTGCGGGCGAACCTCCGCCTCGCGCAAGAGGCCCCGGCTGGTCAGCTCGTAGAGCACGTGATAGACCTGCTCCTCGGGAAGGTCGCACTCCAGCGCGATGGATTTGGCCCGTTTTAGGCCATCCACGCGCTCGAGCACACTCCAGGCATCCGAGGAGAGGGTGTGGCGGGTGGGGTCCCCCACCAGTTGCAGCACTGCTTCCGGCTCGACCCGGCCCCGCATCCACTCGTCGAGCCGCCGCAGCGACTCGATCAGCATGGTGCTGGTGTCCGCCACCCCTGGCAGCAAGACCTGCGAGGCGTTTACCGACACCGGCTCGAGCAGAATCTCCCCCTCGCGCTGCCCCAGCAGGGTGGCCAGGGCCTCGAGAATTTGCGCATGCAACACATCATTGAGCTCGTCTTCGGTGATGAGCCCTTCCTGCAGGGCGAGGTGACCCAGAGGGGTTCCAGGGTTCTCCTGCTGCTGCATGCGCACCAGCTTCTGAACCTGCTCCAGGGTGAGGTAGTCAAAGCGCACCAGGTATTCCCCCAGATGGGGCCCCGGCACCGTTTGCACGTAGGCCATCCGCCCTTCGCGCAGGTGAATTCGGCCCTTGGCCTCGCGGGCCTCGATGCTGATGGTGGCGCTTTTCTTGTTGCTCTCGAGACTGCGCAGCAGATCCCCTAGTTCGATCTCACCAATGCTGGCCCGAATCATAGCTCCCTGGCTGTACCATCTTATGCCAGGGCGTTTCCAGAGTGGGTTTATATGGGGCCCCACCCGGCCCAGCGGGGGAAGCGGGGCTCACTCGCTGCCCTTCAGGGTTCGCGCCCACTCCTCGAGCAGCCGGGGTTGCTCAGGCAGGGGATACCCCAGATGCTCATAAGCCCGCTCGGTGGCCTGCCGACCTCGAGGGGTGCGCTTCAGCAGCCCGAGCTGGATCAGGTAGGGTTCGTGGACCTCCTCCAGGGTTTGCGGGTCCTCGGAAAGCGCGGTGGCCAGCGTGTCCAACCCCACCGGCCCCCCGGCGAAGCGCTCGATCAGGGTTTGGAGGATTACCCGATCCCGCCGCTCCAGGCCCAGGGCGTCCAGCCCCAGGGCATCCAAGGCCTCTCGGGCTCGAGCGGTGCTGATGCGCGGCTCACGGGCCACTTCAGCGAAATCGCGCACCCGGCGGAACAAGCGCTTGGCGATGCGCATGGTGCCCCGAGAGCGGTGCCCAATCTCCAGAGCCGCTTCGGGCTCAATCTCGAGCTCGACCAGTCGGGCGTCGCGCTGTACACCCAAGGCAAGCTCGTCCTCGGTGTAGAACTCCAGGTGCTCGATGATGCCAAAGCGGCTGCGCAGCGGGCCGGAGATCAGGCCGGGGCGGGTGGTGGCCCCAATCAAGGTGAAGCGGGGCAGATCCAGGCGCAGGGTGCGGGCGGCCGGGCCTTGACCGATCACGATGTCAATTTTAAAGTCCTCCATCGCGGGGTAGAGGTGCTCCTCCGCCGCGGTGGAGAGGCGGTGAATCTCGTCAATAAAGAGGATATCCCCCTCCTCGAGGGAATTGGTGACGATGGCGGCGAGATCCCCCGGCTTCTCAATCGCGGGGCCGCTGGTAACGCGGATATTCACCCCCAGCTCGTTGGCAATCACGTGGGCCAGCGTGGTCTTGCCCAACCCAGGCGGGCCAAACAGCAGCATGTGATCGAGGGGCTCCTCGCGGTTTTTAGCGGCCTGTAAATAAATCTGGAGTTTTTCTTTGAGCCGCTTCTGGCCCACGTACTCCTCGAGGCGGCGCGGTCTGAGGGTGATATCGCCTTCCACGTTTCCCATCATAACGCTTCTGTAAAAAACATAACGAATTGGGGCCTGGCCGATTGTGACCGCAAGCGGCCAACCGGGGTTTCCTTTCTAACCCTCCTAGGCTTTTTAGCCCCTAAGATGTCGAGGTGTGGAAGATGATACTGGGAATTTGGCTGCTGGGTGCGTTGGCCCAGGCCCAGCTCTGCGACCAGCCGTTTTCTCCGGCTCGAGCGGGCTGGGAATGGCAGTACCGGATCAGCGGTGAGCACAACCTGACCTACTCGGTGCGTAAAACCCAGCTCACCGACTCTGGATACGTCCTGCTTCAGCAGAGCCCGGATCGGCGGCAGGAGTCGCGCTTTCGCTGCACCCCTGAGGGGATTGTACCGACCGACTTTGGTGGGGGCGGGATTACCGGTCGCAGCGGGGGAGATTTCGATGCCAACATCAAGATCCTGGATGTCAAGGGGGTACAGATCCCCGATTACGATACTTGGGTGGTGGGGGGCGGCTGGAAGTACGTCTTAACCCTGGGGGGGACTGCCCAGCAGGGGCCCCTGCGCTTCAATGTGGAAGGCAACATTGAAGCCGATCACCGCATCGTAGCCCTGGAAGCCATCACGGTGCCGGCAGGCCGGTTCACCGCCTATAAGGTGCAGATCACCACCCAGTTCCGGGTGGTGGGGAAAGCCGGTCCTATTGGTTTTCCCTTCAACCGAACCTTCGAGAGCACGGCTTGGTACGTAGAAGGGGTAGGGCTGGTGAAGACGGTATCCGGAAAGGACACCACCGAGCTCCTGTCGCTCAACAAGTCGGCTCGTCCATAGTCAAGGGGAGATAGGGTTGTGCGGGCACCTGCAGGGCACTGCCCTGACCCCTCCAGGTGTGCCCAGCGGCCAGGGCGATCATCGCGCCGTTGTCGGTGGCGAGGCCCGGAGGGGGGAAGAGCAACCGAAGCCCCGCGGCCTGCAGCCGCGCCCTCAGCGCTGAGTTTTGGGCCACCCCGCCGGCCACCAGCAGGGTGGAGTGCCCGTGGCTTTTAGCCGCCCGCACCACCACAGAGGCCAGGTGTTCCACCGCTACCCGCTGAAACGCAGCCGCGATATCGGCTCGAGCGTAGCCCTTTTCCAAAGCCCGGGCCACCGCGGTTTTGAGCCCGGAAAAGCTGAAAGCCAGACCGCTTTGGTCCTTGAGCGGGAGGCTCAGAGGGACGCTTTGGGGATTGCCCTCTCGAGCCAGGCGTTCGATCTCTGGTCCCCCAGGGTATCCCAGGCCCAGCAGCCGGGCCACTTTGTCGAAGGCCTCGCCTGCGGCGTCGTCCATGGTCGCACCGAGGAGCTGATACTGCCCCCAAGCCCTAACCTCGAACAGGTGGGTATGCCCTCCGGAGGCTACCAGCGCCAAAAAGGGCGGGGTGACCTCGGGATGCTCGGCCAAGGCCGCGTAGAGGTGGCCCTCGAGGTGATGCACGGCCACAAAGGGTTTATCCAGGGCAAACGCCAAGCCTTTGCCATAGGTATATCCCACCAATAAAGCCCCGATGAGCCCAGGTCCTTTGGTGGCGGCAACCAGGTCGAGGTCGTGTACCGAGATTCCGGCCTCCTGAAGAGCGGTCTGCACCAATGGGTCTATCACCCGGGTATGCTCTCGTGAGGCCAGCTCCGGCACAACCCCGCCGTGCCGCTGATGCAGCAGGGTTTGTGAAGCCACCCGGTTCGATACGACCCGGTCATCGCGTACCACCCCTACCCCAGTATCGTCGCAGGAGGTGTCAATGCCGAGGATCCACATCGCCCCATTGTCGAGGCTGTGGCCCCAAGTGTCGAGGGGGACAGGTTTCATTCGGCTGGCCCAGGGTATATTCAAACCGTGAGCGAAGCCCGCGCCCTGTTGCTGAGTTTGGAAGCCTCGCTGTCCTCGGTGTTGTTTGGTCAGGAGCGGGTGATTCGTGAGCTGCTGGCCACGGCGGTGGCTGGGGGGCATGCCCTTTTGGAGGGGCTCCCAGGATTGGGAAAAACCCTCTTGGCCAAGGCCTTCGCTCAGGCTTCCGGTTTGAGCTATCGCCGCATCCAGTTCACCCCGGATCTGCTGCCAGCGGACGTGACCGGAACGGAGATCCTCGAGGGGAGTGGGTTTGTGTTTCGGCCGGGGCCCCTGTTTGCCCAGGTGGTTCTGGCCGATGAGATCAATCGAGCCACCCCCAAAACCCAATCGGCCCTGCTGGAGGCCATGCAGGAGGGAGGGGTTACGGTCAGCGGGATACGGCATCCTCTGCCGGAGCCCTTTTTGGTGCTGGCCACCCAAAACCCGCTCGAGCTCGAGGGCACCTACCCCTTGCCCGAGGCCCAGCTCGACCGCTTCATGACCAAGATTCGGGTTCAAGCCCCGCCCAGGGCGGTCTGGGTGCGGATTCTCTCTGAAGAACCGGCTTCTCCTCAGACGGTGGTGGGCCTGGACTGGGCTGCGGCCAAAGCCGACGGGGCCAAGGTGGTGGTGAGCCAGCCGATTCTGGAGGCCATTGCCAATACCGCTCAGCTCGCTTCGGAGGAGCGCCACCTGCGAATGGGGCTCTCGCCTCGAGGGGCCAAAGCCTGGCTGGCCCTGGCCCGCAGCCTGGCCTATCTGGCTGGCCGTGCGCACCTGGACTGGGAGGATCTGCGCTCGGCGGCCCTGCCGGCGCTGTCGCACCGCCTGCTCTTGACCGAGGAGGCCCAGTTCGAGGGGGTACAGGTGGAATCCCTTCTCCAAGACCTGCTGCGCCGCACCATGCCCAAATAGGGGTATGACCCGCTACCGTATTCGCACCCGCCCCACCCAGCCCTTCGCTGGGGAGCGGGCGCAGGCCCGTCCAGGGCAGGGGCTCGAGTTTTACGAACTGCGCGGGTACACCCAGGGAGACGAGCCTCGTTTCATTGACTGGCGGGCCTATGCCCGTACCGGGCGGCTGTACACCCGGGTTTTTCAGGCCGAGGTTCCGGCCCGGTTTCTCTTTTTCCTGGATGGCTCACCCAGCATGAGGCTTTGGGGCAAAGCCGAGTATGCCCAAAAGGTGCTGGGGGTATTGGCCAGTGCGGCCAAGTCGGAGGGGGCTTTTTGG
>NZ_QWLB01000003.1 GCF_003574355.1 Meiothermus granaticius NBRC 107808
GCCCCGCAGGGTGCCGCACTCCACCCCCCCCTGATCGGGCGCGAGCGCGAGTGGGCCCGCATGGAAGCGGCCTGGGAGGCCCGGCAGGCCATCTACCTGGCGGGGCCGCCGGGGGTGGGGAAAAGCCGGTTGCTGCTCGAGTTTGCCCAGCACAAAGGCCCCTTTTTTCTATTGCAGGCCCAGCCCTCCGATAGCGGCATCCCCTATGCCTTTTACAGTCGGGCCATCCGGCAGTCGCTGGCCCAGTTTCCGAACCTGCCGCTCCCGCCCTGGGCGCGGCGGGAGCTGGCCCGACTGGTGCCCGAGCTCTCGGACGAGCCGCCGCCCCCCATCACCACCGCAGAGGGCAAGCTGCGGCTTTTGGAGGCCATCACCGAGGTGATCCGGGCCCTGGGGCAGCAGGGGGTGAGAAGCATCATCACCGACGACTTGCAGTTCGTGCAGGATGCCGCCAGCAACGAGGTGGCCGCCTACGCCATGTCCCGGCTGCTGCCCGAAGGGGTGCTGCGCCCGCTGGTGGCCTTCCGCCCGGAAGAGCTGAACCCCCTGGTCCAGGAGACCCTCCGGCAACAGGCCCTTCAAGGCCAAGCCCTTCTGATTGACCTGAAGCCGCTCTCCGAAACCGACCTCCTGCGGCTGGTGCGGGCCCTCTCGGGCGCCTCGGGGGCCATCCGCTTCACCCAGCGCCTGTACGGGGCCACCGGGGGCAACCCGCTGTTTGTGCTCGAGACCCTCAAGTCGCTCTTTGAGTCGGGGGCGTTGCAAACGGGCCCGGAGGGCTGGCGCACCCCCTACGACCAGGAGACCACCGACTACCGCGAGCTGCCCCTGCCGGCCTCGGTGCGCGAGGTGGTGTGGCGCCGCCTGGAGCACCTGGGCGCTGCACCCCGGCGGCTTTTGGAGGCCGCCAGCCTGGCCGGCGATGGCTTCGGGCTGGAGGCGCTGAGGGGGGCCACTGCCCTGTCGGAGTGGGAAAGCCTGGAGGCCCTCGAGCAAGCCCTGGCCGCCGACCTTCTGCGCCCCTGGGGCCCAGGCTACGCCTTCAGCCACGACCTGCTGCGGCGCTCGGTTCGGGAGGGCCTGAGCCCGGAGCGCTGTCAGCTCCTGCATCGCAAACTGGCCCAGAGCCTGGAGCGGCAGGGCGACAGCCCGGCCCGCATCGCCGAGCACTGGGAAGAGGGCGGGAAGCCCAATGAGGCCATCCCCTGGCGCATCCGGGCTGCCGAGGCGGCGGTGCGGGTCTATGCCCACGCCGAGGCCCTGGAACAGTACCAGAAAGCCCTGTCCGATGGGGCAGAGGGCCGGGTGGCCTTCGAGATTCAGCGCGAACGGGCCCGGCTCTGGCAAACCCTGGACGAGCGCACCCCCTGGGCCGAGGCCCTTGAGGCCATGCAGCACTTGGCCGACGAACTGCGAGAGGCCCCCTTGCAGGCCGAGGCCCGGCTGGGCTGGGCCGAGCATCACCTGCTCTGCGGGCGCTACCGGGAGGCTTTAGCGGAGGCCGAGGGGGTGTTGCAGTCCGGGAACTTGGCCGCACCCCTACAGGCCCGGGCGCTGTACCTGGGGGGCCGGGCCCTGGCCGCCACCGGCGATCTGGAGGCTGCCGAAGCCCGTTTGTTGAAAGCCCTAGAGCACCTGCCAGAGCAGCCCCTCACCCTGGAAATCTACGACTGGCTCAGCATTTTCGCCTACCGGCAGGGCAACCTGGAAGCCGCCCTGGGCTACACCGAGGCCGAACGGGCCCTGGCCCTGGCGCTGGGCAGCCGCACCGGCCAGAACAACGCCCTGCAAAACGCCGCCACCTTCACCGCTGCCCAGGGCCGCTACGAGGAGGCGGTGCAGCTCGCCGAACAGGCCATTGCCGAGGCACGGGAGATGGGGGACGTGACCCTGCTGCGCTATGCCCTCTTGAACCTGTTTGCCATCCACTACCAGCGCAGCAACTTCGAGGCCGCCCTGGGCCCCCTCGAGGAGGGCCTGCAAAGCGCCCGTGAGCCGCAAAACCCCGAGATGGAGGCCAAGTTTCTCAACAACCTGAGCCTGGTGTACTGGTACCGGGGGGAGCTGGGGGCCGCTTACCGGGCGGTATCGCAGGCCCTGGAACTCAGCCAGAAAAGCGGCCACCGGGCCGACGCCCTGTTCTACCAGGTGGTGCTGGCCGACGATCTGCATTGGCTGGGCCAGCCCGCCGAGGCTGCCGCCCTGTTGGTATCCGCCACCGAGGCCACACGGGAACTGGGGCTGTGGAGCCGAGTGCCCTGGGCCGAGACCCACCTGGCCCGCTGCGAGGTCTCGCTGGGGCGCCCCGAACAGGCCCTGGAGCGGCTCGAGCGCCTGCGCCAGGAGCCCCGCCTGGCCGGCTTCCTGAACCCCCCGCGCATGGCCTGGGTGGAGGGGCTGGCCTGGCTGAAGCTGGACACACCGGCACTGGCATTGCAGGCGGTGCAGGATGCCCACACCGACGATCCCACCACCGCCTCGCAGCTCTGGAGCGTTCGGCTTTTGGCCCAGGCCCGGCTGGGGCAGGTTTCCCCCGAAGACCTGCAAGCGGGGCTAAGGCTTTTGCAGGCCCAGGAAATACCCCCCTTAGAAAAGCTCTCGTTGCGCCAGGCAGTGATGGCGGCCTTGCGTGCCCAGGGGGATTTGTACCAGGCCCTGAACCAGCAACGCCTGGCCGAGCAGGGCTTGCAGGCCCTATCCGAGAGCCTGAAGGAGCATCCGGAGCTACAGGAGGCGTTGGCGCGATTGGGCACTCAAACGCCAAAGTCTTCATTGGGGGAGATGTAGCAGTTCTGCGAAAACGCGGCAACGTAATGCCGGAATCTGGGAAGAGGTGATGGGTGAGGTGTGGGAGTGAGACTATGGTTGTTGGCTTGGGTTAGAAATGCGGTGCGTTCCACGCTCCCTGCCACGCCAACCCCAAAACCTTGCCAGGCCCCCTGCTAAAGATGTTGACCAGGGCAAGCTCGAGCAACGTCTCACGGGCGAAACCCATCCCGTCTGGGCCTTTATGATGAGCCCATGGCAGGGCTCGAGCAGCTGAAGCAACGCGCACGCCAGCTCAAAACCGAGACCTTTGCCCTGTACCTGGCTGCGCGTGACCCTCGGACGCCCTGGTATGCCAGACTGGTTGTTGCCGCTGTGGTTGCTTATGCCTTCAGCCCCGTGGATCTGATCCCAGATTTTATCCCGGTTCTTGGCTACCTGGATGACCTTGTGCTGATCCCTCTGGGGATTGCCTTGGCCCTACAACTGGTCCCTCAGATGGTTTTAGCCGAGAGCCGGCTCCGGGCCCGGGAAGCGATGGGGGGTGGGAAACCGGTAAGTTGGGCGGCGGCGGCATTGATCGTTTTGATCTGGTTGGGGGTAGGCGTGCTTTGCGGGGTCTGGGCTTATAGGGCGCTCCGGAGATTTTGAGCCCGCTTATAGAGAACCACTCATCATTTAGACAGATGCTGGGCCTCTAAACCGTATATCATCACGGTATGCGCGCGCTCGTGCTTTGGTTGGGCCTGTTGCTGGGCTTTGCCGCTGCGCAAGCCTCCAATCCCTATGCCCTGCGCTTTGCCCAAGCCTGGAAGCTGGTCGAGGATCGCTACTATGCAACCGACTACAACGGGCATGACTGGGCTGCAATCGGCGAGGAGTACCGGGCCCAGCTGGCCCGAATTCGGGACTGGGAAGCTTTGTATGCTCTGCTGGACGAGATGTATGGGCGCCTGCAGGATGACCACTCGAGGGTGCTGAGCCCTACCCTGGCCCGCATGTACCTGAAGGGGAGCGAGTGCCAGGCCCTGCCCTTCAAGGATTCCGATCTCAGCCTACCGGAGATACCGCCAGTGCCCGGGGAGGCCGCGGGCCAGCCCCTGTCCGCCTCCAAGCCTAAAAAGGCTGCCCCTAAGGCCTACCCTGCGCCCCAGGTTAGCCTGCGTTCGGGGGTGGTGGTCTTCAAGCTGAGCAACCTGATTGAAAGTGAGGGGGTGAGTGCCCTTCAAAACGCAGTACGCCGCTACGACGCCAAAGCCAAAGGGTACGTGTTGGACCTGCGCGGCAATCCCGGTGGGCTGGTGCTGCGAATGGCTGAGGCGGCTGGGGTATTCATGACCGGAGTCCCCTGGCGGTTGGTGAGCCGCGGGGTTTTCCCGGTGCCGCTCCCCACCTTTCCTCCCCCCTTGGCCGGCAGGCCCCAGACCACAAAGCCTTTGGTGGTGCTGATTGATGAAAAGGTGAACTCTGCTGCTGAGGGGTTGGCCGGGGCCCTCAAAGATGCCAAGCGGGCTTACCTGATCGGGGTTCGCACGGCGGGCAACACCGAGGCCCTGACCCCATACTGCTTCCCCGATGGGGGGGTGGCGCTGGTGGCCAACGGGGTGCTGGCCCCCTTCAGCGGGCCGACCTGGGAGGGCCGGGGGGTAGAACCCGACCGGCTCGAGCCCGACCCCCAAAAGCAGCTCGAGGCCGCAATTCGCTACATCCTCAAGGGGCCCTAGGGCTCGGGGCTTCGAGTTTCCCGGCGGCCCCGGTTCTGTCCAGGACAAAGCGCTATAGGTGAAGAGCGCCCTAGAACCGCTCGGTCACCGATTTCATCTGTAAGAAGTTGAGCAGGTAATCCGGCCCTCCGGCCTTGGTGTCGGTTCCGGAGAGGTTGAACCCGCCAAAGGGCTGCACCCCCACCAGCGCGCCGGTGATCTTGCGATTGAAGTAGAGGTTGCCCACGTGGAACTCCCGGCGGGCTCGCTCGAGCCGCTCCCGGTTCCGGGAAAATACCCCGCCGGTAAGGCCAAAGCGGGTGCTGTTGGCCACCTCGAGGGCCGCGTCGAAATCGGGAACCCGAATCACCGAGAGCACCGGGCCAAAGATCTCTTCCTGGGCGATACGGGCCTGGGGGCTTATCCCCTCGAAGAGGGTGGGGGCGATGAAGTAGCCGCTGCCCTCCAGCCGCCGTCCCCCCAGGGCTAGCTTGCCCTCGCTCTGGCCAATCTCAATGTAGGAGAGCACGGTGTTTTCCTGCTGTGCGCTGGCCACCGGGCCCAGGTCGGGGTTCTCGTCGGCGGGCCCCACCACCAGCCCCTCCGTCCGGTTGAGGATTCGCTCCATCAGGGGCTCGTAGACCCGATCCACCACAATCAGGCGGCTGGCCGCCGAGCACTTCTGGCCCTGAAAGCCAAAGGCACTCTGCACGGTAGCCAGGCTGGCCGCCTCCAGATCGGCGGTCTCGTCCACGATCAGGCCATCCTTGCCCCCGAGCTCGAGAAAAGTCCGCTTGAGCCAAATTTGTCCGGGGCTGAGCTTGGAGGCCGCCTCATGTATGCGCAGCCCCACCTCCAGGCTTCCGGTGAAGTTGATGAAGCGGGTACGGGGGTGCTGTACCAGATAGGCCCCGACCTCGGCTCCATCCCCAGGCAGGAAGTTGGCCACCCCTGCCGGGAGCCCGGCCTCCTCCAGGATCTCGAAGAGCTTGGCCGCAATGACCACCGTATCTTCGGCGGGTTTGGCCACCACGCAGTTGCCCACCGCAAGGGGCGCCACGGTCATTCCGGTGAGGATGGCCAAGGGAAAGTTCCAAGGTGCGATGACCACCCCCACCCCCAGGGGGATGTAGAAAGCCGCATTGTCCTCGCCGGGGAAGGGCACCACCGGGGCGCCGTCCTTGTATTTGAGGGCCGAGAGGGCGTAGTAGCGGGTGAAATCTATGGCCTCGGCCACGTCTGCAGCGGCCTCGCCCCAGTTCTTGCCGATTTCGTAGACCAGCCAGGCCTCGAGCTCCCGCTGGCGGCGCTTCATGATCTGGGCTGCTTTGAGCAATACCCGGGTTCTCGCTTCCTGCGACCAATCCTTCCAGCCCTGAAACGCCCGCCAGGCCGCATCTAAGGCCGCGTCGGCCTCAGGGGCTCCGGCCTTGGAAGTGTAGCCCACCACCTGGGCCGGGTCGGAGGGGTTGGTGCTGGCGATTTTGTCGCGGGTCTCGACCTTCTCCCCCCCGATGATGAGGGGGTAATGCCGGCCAAACTGACCGCGCACCTCGGCCAGGGCATTTTTGAGGGCTTCGTAGCTTTCGAGGTCAAAGAAGGTCTCGATCGGTTCGGGACGATAGGGGTCTAGGCTCATGGGTGCTCCTTAGGGATCTGAACTACATGTCCTGCTGATTCTAAGGCCTGGAGGGCTGGCTCGAGCTGACCCGACTTGACCCACACGTAATCGGTGTCAAAGGTAGAGACCGCAAGGATACCGATCTGGGCCTGGGCCAGCGGATTTAATACCGAGGCCAGGATGCCGCACAGGGAGAACTCGAAAGGCCCCCTGAGCTTGAGGGCCCGCCACCCGCGTTCGGCCTGGACCCCAGCCGGCACCCTGCTTTCCCAGCAGACGATGGAAAGCTCCTCGGGGCTGCGGCTGATCCCGACAAACCCCCCGCCCTCGGCCCAGGCTGGGATGGGCGAGTGGGCCGCGAGTCGGCAGATCGCGTAGGGTTCGGGGAGCAGCTCGAGGGTCAGGCTCATCCTTGCACCAGGCTGCGGGCCACAAACATCAGGTTCTCGGGTCGTTCGGCGATGCGGCGCGACAGGTACGGATACCAGTCGGTGCCGTAGGGTATATAGGCCCGCACGGTGTACCCCTCGGCGGCCAGGCGCTTTTGCTCATCCCGACGCACCCCGTAGAGCAGTTGGAACTCGAACTGCTCCGGGGTTAGGCCGCGTTCGGTTGTCCAGCGCTTCATCTCGCCGATGATGTGCGGGTCGTGCGAAGCGATGGCGGTGTAGAGCCCATTTTCCAGGGCTTTTTTGGCCAGTACCAGGTACTGTCCGTCAATCAGCCGCTTGTCCTGGAAGGCCACCTCGGGCGGCTCCTTGTAGGCTCCCTTGACGATGCGCACCGCGGGCTTGAGCGGTAAAAGCGCCTCGAGGTCCCGCTCGGTGCGCTTGAGATAGCTCTGCAACACGATCCCGGTGTTGGTATACCCAGCCTCGCGCAACCGTCGGTACACCCGCAAAGTGGCGTCTACGCGGGGGGAATCTTCCATGTCAATCCGCACGAAGCACTCGGTTTTGCGGGCCTCCTCGAGCAGGCCCTGCATCAGCTCAACAGCCAGGGCCTCGTCGAGATCCAACCCGAGCTGGGTGAGCTTAAGGGCCACATAGCGGGGGTAGGGTTTGGCGGCAAGGGCCTGGATCAGGCGAAGAATCTCGGCCTGGAACTGCCGGGATTGCTCCTCCGAGGTCACCATTTCACCCAACAAGTCGAGGATGGCGTGAATTTTGTCGGCCTCGAGGGCCTCCACCACCTGGAGGGCTTCCTCCAAGGTGTCGCCCGCAACAAAGCGTCGGGAAAAGCCCTTGCCCCGCGTGAGCATCAGGTGCTTCACGCTGGGGTGCTGCGCTACCGCCAGCACCAACGAACGGTAACTCTGATTCAGATCCATCGCCCTCATGATAGTCCGCCCCAGTCCATAATGGCGATATGGCGGTCACCTTGGATCACCTGGTCGTGGCGGCGGGGTCTTTGGAGGAAGGGGCGGAGTATGTGGGCGATTTTTTGGGGGTGGCCCTTTCCCCCGGCGGAAAGCACCCCCAGATGGGCACCCACAACCGGCTGCTCCGCCTGGGAGCCCGCCGGTACCTCGAGGTGCTGGCCCTTGACCCTGAGGCCCCACCCCCCCAGCACCCCCGCTGGTTTGGCCTGGAGGAGCCCTGGGTGCAGGCCCGGCTTCGAGAACGCCCCTGCTTGCTGCACTGGGTGGCCCGCACCGAGGATATCCATGCCTCGGTGGCGGCTTCACCGGTAGCCTTGGGGGAGGTGAGGGAGGCCTACCGAGGCCACCTGCACTGGCAGATTAGCCTGCCCGCGGATGGAAAACTGCGGGAAGGGGGGCTGGTCCCCAGCCTGATTCAGTGGGGAGCGGCCCACCCGACCGACTCGCTTCCCCCCTCTGGCTGCGAGCTGCTCGAGCTGGTGGGGTTTTACCCGCATCCCGAAGCCGTTCGTGCGGTGCTGGTGGGGCTCGGGGCTGAGCCCGAACTGGGCCTGGAGCCCGGCCCAGAACCTCGCCTAGAAGCCCGGATTCGCACCCCTTCGGGGATTAGAGTCCTGCGATAGTCATCCGGATGCTCCCGGCCAGGCTTCCCCCGGGCTCCAGGATGCGTACCCCCGTACCGCGGACCCCCTTGGCCATCAGGTTAAAGCCATCGGTGGCGTTGGAGACGGGCTCGAGGGCCAGGGTTCCATCCGGGGCAGTAAAGACCACGAAGTGCGAGAAAACCGGATCGGCCTCGAGGTGCAGGTGTACCCCAGAACCGGGCCACTCGAGCCGGGCAGTCCCCCCCCAGCCCCCGAACACCGTGTCAATATGCTGATGGCCGGGGGAGCGGGGAAGGCGGAAATCCAGCTCAGGGGGGATGGGCTGCATGCCCTCGGTAGGGATCAGGGTTTCATCTGGGATGTAGTACCCCTTGGCCTGGAATTGCAGCCGTGCATCCTCCGAACCGGCCAGGGTGCGCATGAAATAAGGGTGGATGCCGAAACCGGCGGGCATCTCCTCGGAGGAGGCGTTGATCAGCTCGAGGTAGGTCTCGAGGGTGTTTTGCTCGAGCCGATAGGTTGCCTCCACGCGATAGGCCCAGGGCCAGTTGCTGTCGGGGAATCGGGCCGAGTCGAAGCGGGCCACCAGGGTGTCGGGGGTTTCTCGCTCCACCTGCCAGGGGCGGTTGCGCACATCGCCGTGAATGGTGATCCCCGCGACCACATTGCCCTCAGGCGGATTGGCCTTGAGCAGGTATTCCCGGCCCTGGAAGCTGAACCGGGCCCCGCGGATGCGGTTGGAGTAAGGTGCTAGGGTGAAGCTGCTGTAAGGACTGGATTTCTCCGGCAGGGGCCGGGGGGTGGGCCGCAGAATGGGTAGCCAGGCGCCCCCCCGCTTGGCCTCAAACGCAGCGGGGCTCGCCCCTACTTCAGGGTTAATCTCCAGGCGCAGATGGGCGTTCTCGAGGATTTTCGTAGCCATGGCCCAAGTCTACGGTTTGCGAAGCCTTAATGTTGCGCTCTCATGTGCAGATGCGCAGAGCCTCCTCATGCTTTCTGGCTAACATTGGCCTCAGCATGGAAACGGTGTTTGGAGCGGTACTGGCAAGCGGGGTTGGGTTGATGGGTGTGTCGCTGTATCTGGGAAAGATGCACGAGGCCGGGCGCAGCTTCGCGCCCAGCGTGCGGCGTGGGTTGTTCTGGGCCTGCACCGCCTTCATGCTGGTTTTTGCCGCTGCGTTGATGGGGGCTGGGCTGCACGACACCGATGCCTACCGCTTTGTGATGGGGGCGGTGGTGGCCTATCTGACCGGCTTGTTTATCCGCAGTGCAGGCGGTCCAGCCTTCACCCAGGAGGGGAGGTTTCCCTTCAGCTCGAGGGTTGAAGGGGCGAAGGTCAAGGTCCCCCGGGGGCGCTGAGCGCCCCTTAAAACTCAGAGACTGGGCTGCCAAACCCAGTCTCTGCTTTTTCACACGCCATCAGCCCATCTGTGGGCTGCGGGGCTGAAACCACCGGCTTAACCACTCCAGGGCCCGCAGCAACGGCCCTTTGTGGGCAGCCCGCCGCACCGAGCGCGCGGCCTCCTCCGGCCCCACGTCATGGCCAATGGCCTGGGAGAGGTAGTAGCGATGATCGGAGATCCACAGGTATAAGTCGGCTTCGGTACGGCCCGGAAACTCCTGCAGGACCCCGTTCTCGCGGATTTCAGCCACCGTGGGGGCATAGAGTTGATCGTACCAGTCGGTCACCGCCTCTTCCCAGCTGACGTGGCGCTTTTGGTTGAGCCCCATGAAGTACTGATGGGTGCGGATATGGTCCAGGAGCACATCGTAGCGCCCGGCCTTGGAAAACAGGATGGGTGGGTGATCGGGGCGCAGGGTATGAAGGTGGGTGGCCTCGAGGAACCGTGCGTACTCGCCCTTGAGGATCACGTCGTGCAGGGTGTCGTTAGGGTCTAGGTCTACCGGGACGTTCAGTTCGATCACGTAGGCGTCAATGTAGTGTTGGCCGAGGGCTTTGGCCAGCGCGACCCGGTGGTTGCCATCCTTGACGAAATACACCTCCCCCACCTGGTATACCTCAATCGGCGGGAACTCGGTACCGCTGAGCTGGGCTGTGCGGATGCGGGTCCAGCGCTCCACGGTGTGGGGTTCGCGGGGTAAAAAATGGGCATCGAAGTCGTCGTAGCGATCCACCGAGCCGACGATCTTGTCCACCTCGATGGTCTGAAGACCTTTGTAGTACTCGCCTTTAGGGCGTAACTCGCTGACCACCGCAAAGGGCAGGAGGGTGTTGGGTTCCCCGCGCAGGCGATGCAACAAATCGTGCAACAGCACCCGGCGCGACAGGGCCTCGGCTTCGAACTGGGCCTGGCGGTCCAACTCCACAGCTCAAGTTTAGCTTGTTAATCTGGTTACAAGTGTGTGAACGGGGCATTGACACCCCCAACCCTTGACGCTGCCCTGACCCGCTGGGGAACTCCGCGGATTCGCTCCAAAACCGGGCCTGCTGCAGGGGGCGAATTGGGACAAGCTGGTAATGCGCCCGTAACCGGGTTGAATTACAGTTAACCTATGGGCATGGTCCAATCGGGGGTTCCCCGGCAGCCAAACCGAGTTCTCTCCCTACTCTGGAGCAATCCGGTCCCTCGGGGCTTCCTCTTAACCGGCCTGACCCTGGTTGGTTTGATCGGAGAGCTGGCCGCGGCTCGAGCCGGTCAGGACGGGCTCGAGCAGGTTTTTTACCTTGTGGCTTTCCTGGCCGGAGGGGTTCCCAGCGCCCTGGCTGCGCTTCAGACCCTGCTTAAGGAGCACAAGCTGGATGTCAACCTGTTGATGGTGATCGCGGCCCTGGGGGCGCTAAGTGTGGGCCAGGCCGCCGACGGGGTCATTTTGCTGTTTCTCTTCAGCCTCTCCAACACCCTGCAAGACTGGGCCTTTACCCGTACCCGCAGGGCCATCGAAGCCCTCATGGCCCTGCGCCCGGAGGGGGCTACGGTGCGCCGCGGGGACCAGGAGGTCTGGGTAAGCCTCGAGGACCTACAGGTGGGGGATCTGATGCTGGTGCGCCCGGGGGAACGCTTCGCGGCGGACGCTCGGCTCGAGGAAGGCCATACCTATGTGGACGAGAGCGCCATCACCGGCGAGAGCGTACCGGTGCACAAGGGGCCGGGGGATGTGCTGAAAAGCGGGACCTTGAACGGCCAGGGGGTGGTGGCGGCTCGGGTAGAGCGGCCCGCCAGCGAGAGCACCCTGGCCCGCCTGATTCAACTGGTCGAGGCGGCTCGAGCCGCCAAGAGCCCTACCGAGCAGTTCGCGGCGCGGCTCGAGGGTCCTTACACCCTGGCCGTGCTGCTCTCGGTCCCGCTGATTTATGGGCTCATGCACTACCTGCTGGGCCTGTCCTCGGCAGAGGCCTGGTATCGGGCCATGACCTTTCTGGTGGTGGCCAGTCCGTGCGCGGTGGTGATCTCCACCCCTGTCGCGGTGCTTTCGGCCATGGCCGCAGGGGCCAGGGCCGGGGTTTTGTTCAAGAGCGGGGCGGCGCTAGAGGCTTTGGCTCAGGCGCGGATTGTGGCCTTCGACAAAACCGGTACCCTGACCGAGGGGCGGATGCGGCTGGTGGAGCTTCTTCCCCTCGAGGGCAGCCGGGATCAGGCCCATGCCCTGGCCGCGGGCCTCGAGCGGTACAGCGAGCACCCCATTGCCAAGGCCATTACCGCAGCCTTCTCGGGGGAGGCCGCGCCGGTGACAGCGGTTCAGGCCCTGCGCGGCAAGGGCATCGTAGGGGAGCTGCAGGGCCAGCGGGTCTGGGCCGGGACCCGCATCCTGGCGGAGGAACAGGGGGCCAGCCTATCCGCTTTTGTCCAGGCCCACCTCGAGCGGCTCGAAGGCCAGGGGTTCACCACCCTGCTCCTGGGCCGGGAAAACCGCATTGTGGCCCTGCTTGCGGTGGCCGATACCCCTCGGCCCGAGGCCGCTGCGGCGGTCAAAGCCCTGCGCCGGCGGGGGCTGCGGGTGGTGATGCTCAGCGGCGATCGCTTGGCGGTGGCCCAGCATATTGCCCAAGCAATTGGCGTGCCCGAGGTACGGGCGGAGCTGTTGCCCGAGGAGAAGCTCCGAATCATTGCCGATCTGCGGGCCGAGGGGCGGGTGGCGATGGTTGGCGACGGGGTCAATGACGCCCCCGCCCTGGTCAGCGCCGATGTGGGCATCTCGATGGCGGCGGGTTCGGATGTCGCGCTGGAGAGTGCCGATGCCGTGCTGATGAACAACGACCTCTCGAGGTTGAGCGGAGCCCTGGCCCTGGCCCGGGCCGCCAACCGCACCGTGCGGTTCAACCTCCTTTTGGCCCTGAGCGTGATTGTGGTGGTAGGGGCCTTGGCTTTGCTGGGGCAAGTACCCCTACCGCTGGGGGTTTTAGCCCACGAGGGGGGGACGGTTTTTGTGGTGATGATGGGCTTGCGGCTGCTGGGTTTCAGGGACTTTGGGCCGAGCCCATCTGAACTCAAAGAGCCTCTAGAACTGGAAACGGCGGCCTCCTGAGGGCCAGCCCTAGAGGAGTCCAGGCCGCCCGATCAGGCTGCGGTCCAGCCTCCGTCGGCGTGAAACTCAGCCCCGGTACAGTATGAGGCCTCTTCCGAGGCCAGAAAAGCGATCACCGCGGCGATCTCCTCGGGCTTACCCAAGCGCCCCATGGGGGTTAGGCTGAGGATTGCCTGTAGGGTTGCGGCCATCGCGGGGTCTGAGGGATCCTTGACCGGGCGGATCATCGGCGTGTCAATGAATCCAGGATGCACCGAGTTAACCCGTATGCCCTCTTTGGCATAGCGCAACGCGGCATTTTTGGTCATCAGCCGCACCGCACCCTTGGCCGAGTGGTATGCGACGGAGGCCCCGAACCCACCCACCGTGCCGAAAATCGAGGAGATATTGACGATGCTCCCACCCCCAGCTTTGCGCATCTCGGGCACGGCATGCTTCATCCCCAGCCAGACCCCGGTTTGGTTGATGGCGATGACCCGGTTATACCCCTCGAGCGTCTCCTGCTCCACATCGGCAAACGTGCCCACCCCGGCGTTGTTGACCAGGATATCCAGGCGGCCATAGGTGCGTACCGCCTGCTCGACCACCGCCTGCCAGTCGGCCTCGCGGCTCACGTCATGGTGCTGGTAGAGCGCACCGAGCTCCTGGGCAAAGGCCTGGCCCACCTCATCCTCCACATCGGTGAGGAGTACTTTGGCCCCCTCCTCAACCAGCCGCCGGGCGGTGGCTCCCCCGATGCCGTCGGGATGAGCCGCCCCGGTCACGATGGCCACTTTATCCCTGAGTCCGCGCATACGATCCCCCTCTGGATTACCGCTCGAGCCCCGCTCCGGCCAACCCTTCCACCCCCAGGCCGATCCCCAGGGCCTTGATCTCATCGCGTTTTAGCAACAGATAGTCCAGCCGCTCGCTGTGGGCCCCGCGCTCGATGCGGGCATTGCGCATCACCAGCACGTTTTCCGGCCCCTCCCAGCGGGCCGCCTGGCGGCGGAAGGTCTCGAGATCGGGAAACTCACTGGGTTCGATCTCCTCGCCTATGACCACCTGTCCCCCCAACAACACCACCCGTTCACGCTTCATAACCCCCTCCTCCTTTGCAGCCTGTGCGATCAGGAGGGCCTTCCGCACAGGAATAAGGGCCTTTAGCGTTGGGCCCGCTCCACCTCCAGGATGCGCTCCTTGACCCGCCAGACCGAGTCGGGGTTGAGGCTGATGGAATCAATCCCGTGCTCCACCAGAAAAGCCGCGAACTCGGGATAGTCGGAGGGAGCCTGACCGCAGATGCCCACCGTACGGTTTTGGGCGTGGGCGGCCTCCAGCAGCAGGGTACAGGCCCGCTTGACCGAAGGCAGCCGCTCATCGAAAAGCCCCGAGACCTGAGCGGAGTCCCGGTCTACCCCCAGGATCAGCTGGGTCAGGTCGTTGGAGCCGATGCTGAACCCGTCAAACAGTTCAGCAAAAGCTTCGGCCTCGAGCACATTGGAGGGGATTTCGGCCATCACGTAGACCTCGAGCCCATCCTTGCCCCGCTCCAACCCCCCTTCCTGCATCACCGCCAGCACCTTGCGCCCTTCCTCGGGGGTGCGGCAAAAGGGGATCATCACCTTGAGGTTTTTGAGCCCCATCTCCTCACGCACCCGTTTGACCGCGGCAACCTCGAGCAGAAACCCCTCCTTGTAATCCGGGTGGTAGTAGCGGCTGGCCCCCCGCCAACCCAGCATGGGGTTTTCCTCCTTGGGCTCGAATCCGGCCCCTCCTACCAGGGCGGCATACTCGTTGGTCTTGAAGTCACTGAAGCGCAGGATTACGTCTTTGGGATAGAAGGCCGCGGCCAGCGTGGCAATGCCCTGAGCCAGCTTGTCCACGAAATAGGCAGTTTTATCCGTGTAGCCTTCGGTCAGGGCCTCTACCTGACGCTGCACCTCGAGCGGCAGGGTGGGGTAGCGGGTCAGGGCCAGAGGGTGAACCTTGACATAGCCGGCGAAGATGAACTCCATCCGGGCCAGCCCCACCCCATCGTTGGGCCACCGGGCCAGCTCGAAGGCCTGCTCGGGGTTCCCCACATTGACCATGATCTTGGTGCGGGTCGGGCCCAGCGCGGTGGGGTCTCGCTGTTCGGTGCTGAACTCGAGCCGCCCCTCATACACCCGCCCCACCTCTCCCTCGGCGCAGGAAACGGTGAGGGTCTGCCCGATGGGGATCGCCCCCAGGGCCCCTTCGGCTCCCACCACCGCCGGGAGGCCCAGCTCTCGAGCCACGATGGCGGCGTGTGAGGTGCGGCCTCCGCGCTCGGTGACGATGGCCGAGGCCCGTTTCATGATGGGTTCCCAATCGGGGTCGGTGTTTTCGGCGACCAAAACCTCCCCATCGCAAAACTGCTGGATCTCCCTGGGGTCGTGGATCACCCGGGCCTGACCTACCGCGATTTTTTGCCCCACCGCAATCCCCTCCGCCAGCACCTTTCCGCGGCTTTTGAGGGTGAAGATCTCGAGCTGTGGGCCGAGTTTTTGGCTTTGGACGGTCTCGGGCCGGGCCTGTACGACGAAGAGTTGGCCGCTCAACCCATCCTTGGCGAACTCGATATCCATGGGGGTGGGTTGGCCGCGCTTTTGGGAGTAGTGCTCCTCGATGCGGATGGCCCAACGGGCCAAGGTCAGGATTTCCTCTTCGCTGAGGGTAAAGCGAGCCCGCTCCTGGGGGGAGACCGGGAGGTTCTCGAGCCGATGGGTGGCTTGGTTGTAGACCAGCTTGAACTCCTTGGTCCCCAGCTTTTTGCTCACGATGGGCCGGAAGCCCTGGGCCAAGGTGGGTTTGTGCACTTTGAATTCATCCGGTTTGACCTTGCCCTGAACGATGTTCTCCCCCAGCCCCCAGATGGCATCAATCACCACCACCTCCCGGAACCCGGTCTCCGTATCGAGGGTGAAGATGACCCCTGAGCTGGCCAGGTCGCTGCGCACCATGAGCTGGACCCCGACCGAAAGCAGCACCTTTTCGTGGGGGAAGCCCATGTCCTCGCGGTAGCGGATGGCCCGGGGGGTATGCAGGCTGGCAAAGCACTCCTGTACCGAGCGCAGGAGCTCGAGCTCCCCGTGCACCTGCAGGAAGGTCTGGTGGGCCCCGGCAAAGCTGGCGGTGGGCAGATCCTCCGCGGTAGCTGAGGAGCGCACCGCGACGTAGGGCTCTTTCCCCCCATATCGTTCGGCCATCTCGCGGTAGCAGCGGGTGATTTCTCCCTTAAGGTCTTCTGGCATCGGGGCCTGCAGGATCAAGGTGCGCAGCCGGTGGGCTCGAGCCTCTAGGGCTTGCACCGCCGAGGTGGGCTCGGCATAGATCTCGCGGATGGCTTCTGCTAGGTGGTTTTCTTCTACGAAGTGCCGATAGGCCTGGGCCGTGATGGCAAACCCACCGGGGACAGCGATGCCCAGGGGTGAGAGCTCGCGGATCATCTCGCCTAGGGAGGCATTTTTCCCGCCCACCAGAGGCACCTCCTCGAGACCGACGCTCTCGAGCCAACGTATCCAGCGCAGCCCGCTGGAGGCCCCTTGAGCCTGGGGTATCTGGGTGATCTCCATAAAAAACCCCCTTTGGCCTGAAGGTAATGCGGAGACGTTACCAGGGCATTACCTGCGGGCGGACTGGCCTGCCCAGGAGCAGGGGACATATTTCCCAAGGCTGCGGAAGATAATCAGGGTGAAAGGAGTTCGGCCATGTCGGAAAAGCTCGCAATGATCCTTGAAAGTGGCACCACAGACAAGTTGATGGCGGCTTCGATTCTGGCTGCCGGGGCGGCAGCGATGGGAAAGGAGGTCACGGTGTTCCTCACCTTCGGCGGGCTCAACGCCTTCCGCAAAGGGGCAGAGAACGCCCCGATGGTAATGCCCGATGAGTTCGCCGGGATGGAAGCCCAGATGGCCCAGATCATGCAGGCTAAGCAGGTGCCGCACTGGCTCAAAAACTTCAAGGATGCCAAGGAGATCGGGGAGGTCCACCTGTACGCCTGTGGGGCCACGATGGACATGTTTGACCTCAAGAAAGAAGACCTCGAGCCCTTGGTCGAAGAGGTCGTAGGGGTTGCCACCTTCATTCAGAAATCTGAAGGCGCCCAGACGGTGTTCATTTAGGAGGTTACTATGACTACTGTACCCATCACCCAAGAGATTGACGCTCGCGGCAGCTTTTGCCCTGGCCCACTGATGGAGCTTATCCGCACGATTAAATCTGCTCAGGTGGGGGATGTGTTGGCGGTGCTCTCCAGCGACCCTGGCTCGGCCAAGGATATCCCGGCCTGGGTGGCCAAGGCCAACCACGAGCTGGTAGGCCTCGAGGAGGTCGAAGGCGGGGCCACACGCTTCATCGTGCGAAAAACGCACTAGCCGGGGCCTGCGGGCGGCGATACGCGCTTAGGGAAGGGTTTTCTTGAGGCATGCGAGGCAATTATGAGCACACCTAAGATTCTGGTACTTGGAGGCGGTACAGGCGGGACCCTGATCGCCAACCTTCTGGCGAAAAAGCTGCAAGATCGTGCTGAAATTACCCTTGTTTCCGCACTTTCACGTCACCTGTACCAGCCGGGCTGGCTCTATGTGCCCTTCGGTTGGCAAGACCCCCGTACCCTCTCGCGTAGCTTGCGGAGCCTCTTGAACAAACGGGTCAACCTGGAGATCGGCAAGGTGGTGGCCCTGCATCCCGAAACCCAGAGCGTCACCCTCGAGGGGGACCAAACCCTCAACTATGACTATCTGGTGCTCGCCACGGGCTCGAGGGTGACCCCCGAAGACGTGCCGGGGCTGGTTGAGGGGGGCCACCACTTCTACACCGAGGAAGCCGCCTGGAAGCTCCACGCCGCGCTCGAGGAGTTCCAAGGAGGCAAGATCGTGGTAGGGGTTGGGGGGTTGCCGCATAAGTGCCCGGTAGCCCCGCTGGAATTCACCTTCCTGCTCGACGAGTACCTGACTCGCCGGGGCATTCGGGCGAACACCGAGATCACCTATACCTACCCCATCAACCGGGTGTTCTCCATCGAAAGCGTGGCCGCGATCGCCGAGCCCTTGCTGGCGGAGCGTGGAATCAAGGCCGAGACCTTCTTTAACCTCGAGAGCGTGGACCCGCAAAAGAAAATTGCCTATAGCCTCGAGGGCACCGAGCTTCCCTACGACCTGCTGGTGATGGTACCGCCTCATCGGGGGGCTAAGTTCCTCGAGGGCAGCCCCGTCGCCGATGCCCAAGGCTGGGTGTACACCGATCGCACCACCCTGCAGGTTCGGGATTACCCCAACATCTACGCCCTGGGGGACACCACCAACCTGCCCATCTCCAAGGCGGGCTCTACCGCGCACTTCGAGGCCCCGGTCATTGCTGAACGAATCACCGCCGCCATCGAAGAGCGCAACCCCGATTCCAAGCATGCCACCTATGACGGACACGTGATGTGTTTCCTCGAGACCGGGCACAACAAGGCTAGCCTGCTTGATTTCACCTACGAGCGTCCACCCCAGCCCGCCGCCCCCAGCACCCTGGTCCACTTCGAAAAAATAGCCTTCAACAAGGCCTACTGGTACTTGGTGCCCACAGGGGTGGTGTGAGAAAGCCCGGGTAGGAACGGAAAGGAAGGCGGTTGTGGCGTTTTGGAGGTTCAGCGACGGTACCGTGCTGAGAACGGGGGCTTTGGTGGAGGGAAACGGGGCCTTTGCCCGCCATCTTCGGGCTGAACTCTACGCCCTGGCCTATGGCAAAGGCCCCCTGGTCTGGCTGTCGCGGGGGTTGGATGGGGCGGTGGATTTTGATCCCCAAAGCAATTGGCTGCTCCACCTCTGGGCCCACAACGAGGCCTATCTGGCGGGGTTAGAGGTTTGCGCCACCGACTATTGTGCGGCTGAAGACCCCATCCCGGCAGAGGTGCTCGAGCACCTCCAGCGCAACCGCCTCACCCATTTGCTCGAGCCCTCCTCCCCTTGAGCCGGGGGCTGCGGCTTCATCCGCAGTCCCCAGGCGCTACAATCGCCCCATGCTGCCGGATTCCCTCTCCACCCAGGTGAAGGTTTTAGGCCCCACCCGTTTTCCCAACCCCCTGTTGCAGATCCGCTCCACCTTTGTGGAGCGGGATCGGGTATTGTTGCCCTCCACCCTGCAGGAGCTCGAGCCCTACCTGCACCGCGAACCGCCCAGTTTTGAGATGGCCGGGCCGCGCCGCGAGCTCTTTTTCGACCCCAGCACGATTGCCTGTGGAATTCTAACCTGCGGTGGGTTGTGCCCCGGCCTCAACGATGTGCTGCGCTCGGTGGTGCTGAGCCTGACCTATGCCTACGGGGTGCCCACGATCTATGGCTTCCGTTACGGTTATGCCGGATTGGCGGCAAAAAACGGCCTCGAGCCGCTTTCCCTCACCCCCGCAGTGGTCGAGGACATCCACACCAAAGGCGGAACCCTGCTGGGCAGCTCGCGCGGCCCGCAGGAGCTGGGTGACATGATCGAGACCCTCGAGCGGCTAAAGGTGCGGGTGCTGTTTGCAGTAGGCGGAGACGGGACCTTGCGCGGGGCCTCGGCCTTGGCCCAAGAAATCCTGCGGCGCGGTCTGGAGATCGCGGTGGTGGGAATTCCCAAAACCATTGACAACGACATCCTCTGGGTCGAGCGCAGCTTTGGCTTTGCTACCGCGGTGGAAGAAGCCACCCGAGCCCTTGAGGCGGCCCATGCGGAGGCCCGGGGGGCCTTGGGTGGAATTGGGCTGGTCAAGCTGATGGGTCGCCACAGCGGTTTTATTACCGCCCATGCCAGCCTAGCCAACAGCGACGTGAACTTTTGCTTGGTCCCGGAGGTGCCCTTCCGCTTAGAGGCTTTCCTGGGGGCGCTCGAGGCCCGCTTGCGGGCTCGAGGCCACGCGGTGGTGGCGGTGGCCGAAGGAGCCGCGCAGGAACTGCTCCCTTCTAGCGGGGAGCGCGATGCCTCGGGGAATCTGCGCTTGGGCGATGTGGGGCTTTTCCTGCGGGGGGAGATCAGTCGCTATCTGCAGGGCTGTGGGCTCGAGTTCAGCATCAAGTACATTGACCCCAGCTACATCATCCGGGGCGTAGCGGCCAACGCCGCGGACTCGGAGTACTGCCTGGCCTTGGGACAGCACGCGGTTCATGCCGGAATGGCCGGGCGTACCGACCTGATGATCGGCTATTGGAACGGGCATTTTGCCTATGTCCCCTTGGCCTTGGCCACTGCCCAGCGCAAGCAAATTCACCCCCAGAGCGAGCTGTGGCAGAGGGTGCTGGGGGCTACAGGCCAGCCGGATATGAGCTGAGTCAGGACTGTTGTTCGAGCCAGGGCAGCAGCTCGAGCAGGTTTCGCAGTTCCAGGTCGGCCTGAAAGCGGGCATCCCTTGGCTTGAACCCCCGGTCTACCCATACCGATTTCATCCCCGCGCGAATGGCCCCCGCTACGTCCCGCTCGGGGTTATCCCCCACCATCACGCACTCGGCGGGTTCAACCCCCAAGGCTGCACACACCGATTGGAAAATACCGGGCTCGGGCTTGCCCAGGTCTAGCTCGCCCGAGACCGCGACGGCCTCCACATAGGGCATCAGGCCGCATCCCTCGAGCTTGTCGCGCTGTAGCTCAGGAACCCCGTTGGTCACAATGCCGATTTTGTAACCAGGAGCCAAGGTTTTCAGCAGGGAATCCACTTCGGGATAGCGGGGGTAGAGCTGCCGCTCACGGATGAACCGCTGGACCAGCGCCTCGGTGAGGGCGGGGTCCTCAATTTGCTGCTCGGCCAGCGCCGCGCTCCAGGCCGATGCCCGGTACTGCGGGGCCCACTCCTGCAACCGGGCCAGCGCGGGGTGGGTCTGGGCATAGCGCGCCCATAGCCCTTCTCCGTAACTATGGCCGATGCGTTCGGTGTACTCGAAGGTTGGTGAGCCCTCCCACAACTGCTTGGCGTGTCGGCTAAAGTCCAGGATCAGCCGGTCCCAGTCCAGGCTGTACCTCGAGGCCGCATAGAACGCGCAGCTCTGGAGGGCGTGCAGGGAAACAGGATGGTCGAGAATTAAGGTTTCGTCGAGATCAAACAGCACTGCCCGAATCACAGGGTCATTGTAGGGGAAACGGGGCTACTGGGCCCGCTCGAGCAGCACTCGGGCCCCCGCCGCCAGGGCCTCCCGCTGGCTGACCCCCATCCCCATGCGAAACCCCTCTTCCATGGCCGCGTTATACCCTTCCTGCAGCAGGGCCAGATCAATGGCCAGGATTTTCTGGAGGGCTTCCATCCCAGCCAAGAGCTCACTCCCGCGCAAGCTGTCCCGCATGTGCTCAAGCGATAGCTCCTGCACGATCCCCATGGCTGGCATAATGAAGCTGGGCTTGACTCCTACCGCCGCGTGGATCAGCCCGATGCGAATGCGCTGTGCGCTGTAGCTTACGTCGTAACACCCCGAGAACAGCTCGCGGTACCAGCGGGCGAAGCTTCCATAGAGCCGCTCCACCCGCCCAGGCACCGCCCAAAGAATCTCGCGCATCTCCGGGTCGCGGCCCAGATAGTCATAGAAGGCCAGTGCCACCTCGGAAGCCAGCGGCCCCATCACCGCCTCGAGCTTGCGCAAGGTGGCGATATGAAGCTCGCCCAGCCCGGTGCGGGCCAGGAGCTTCTCGAGCAGCTCTTGGGGGTCCATGTAGACCGATTGTACCTGAACCGCTTGGCGGGGATCAGCGCGGTTAAACCCAACTTACTGCGCCGAAAGTGTCTTCACGGCGCGGGGATGTGGAGAACATCACCACCGGCACCCCGGTGTACGATTCGATCAACTCGATGAGCTGTAGCACGCTCGATGGCAGGGCTTCTCGGGTGCGAATCCCGGCTAACTCACCCCACCCCTCGAGCTCCAGATAGCGCACCCCACCGGGGGTATGCTCCACCCCTACCTTCACTTTGGGGAAGCCGCTCAGCACGTCAAGCTTGGTCAGCACCAGCCCGTCGAAGCCGTTCACCTCGCAGGCGTATTTGAGCAGGGGCAGATCCAGCCAGCCGGTGCGGCGGGGGCGACCGGTGGTCACCCCAAACTCCCCCCCTTTTTGCCGCAGGTACTCGGCCTCCGCCTCGGGCAGCTCGGTGGGGAAGGGGCCGTTGCCCACCCGGGTGGCGTAGGCCTTGGCGACCCCGTAGACCTTGTTGAGGCCCTTGTGGTTCACCCCGGCCCCCACCAGAATTCCGCCCACCGTGGGGTGGGAGCTGGTCACGTAGGGGTAGTCGCCATAGTTGAGGTCCAGCAGGGTGGCTTGGGCCCCCTCATAGAGCACCTTTTTGCCGCTCTTGATGGCTTCGCGCAGTATGGCTCCGGTATCGGCAAGATAGGGTGCCAGTAGGTCGCGCATTTGGTGTAGGTCGGCAAGGGCCTTTTGCGGGCTGTCCCAACCGGCTTCCCGGGTCGAGTTGGGCTTCTCGGTCAGCAGGGTCTCGACCCGCTCCCTGAGCACGGTCTCCTCGAGCAGATCCCCGGCTCGAATTCCCACCCGCCGGGCCCGGTCGGAGTAGGCCGGGCCAATGCCCCGCCCGGTGGTGCCCACGAAGTTGTGGCGGGCCTCTACCGCTTTGTGGTGGGGCAGCACCAGATGGGCTTTCTCCGAGACCAGAATCTTGGGGTTCAACCCTTCGGTCCGTACTTGCTTCAACTCCTCAGCGAAGCGGTAGGCATCAATCACCATTCCGTCGCCCAGCACGTTGGTGGCCTGGGGATGAATGACCCCGGTGGGCAGCAAGTTGAGCTTGAAGGTTTTGCCCTGGGCCACTACGGTATGCCCCGCGTTGGCTCCGCCTTGGTAGCGCACCACAAAATCAGCTGCTTCGGCTAGCGCGTCGGTGACCTTACCTTTTCCCTCATCGCCCCACTGGGCTCCTATGATCGCAATCCCTGGCACGGCTACTAGCTTAAGGCCCTAGGCCCCAAGCGGGAAGCTCGAGCGGAAGGCCCCGTAGCCCCTACCTATACTGGGCCAGCAAATTTTTGGCGATGATGACCTTGAGGATCTCGCTGGTGCCCTCACCGATGCGGGTTAGCCGGGCGTCGCGCCAGTAGCGCTCCACCGGGTAATCCTTGAGGTAGCCGTATCCTCCAAGAATTTGGATGGCCTCATCGCAGGCCCGGACGCCCACTTCCGAGGCCAGGAGCTTGGCTTGGGCTGCAGCCATCCCAAAGGGGCGACCGGCGTCTTTGAGGTCCGCCGCCTTGAGGTAGAGCAACCGAGCCGCTTCTAAGCCCGTGGCCATCTCCGCCAGCTTGAAAGAAACCCCTTGGAACTCCGCGATGGGCTGGCCGAACTGCTCGCGCTCCAGGGCATATTTCGCCGCAAACTCGAGGGCGGCCCGCCCCAGCCCTACCGCCATCGCTGCGATCCCGATGCGTCCGCCCTCGAGCACCCGCATCACGTCATAAAAACCTTGACCCCGCACGCCCAACAGGGCTTCTGGGGGCAAGCTGATCCCCTCGAAGAGGATTTGCGCGGTATCAGAGGCGTTCAGGCCGAGCTTTTTCTCCTTGCGCCCCACACTGAACCCTTCGATGGGGGTTTCGAAAATGAAAGCCGAGAGCCCCAGGTGCTTCTTGCCCTCTGGGGCGGGATCGGTGCGGGCATTGACCACATAAATTCCACCCACTGAACCCTGGGTGATGAACTGCTTGGAACCGCTGAGCCGCCAGCCCTCATGGGTGGGCTCGGCCCGCGTACGCATGGCAGCGGCATCCGAACCGCTTCCGGGCTCGGTCAGGCCCCAAGCCCCCAGCACTTCGCCCTGAGCGAGCCTAGGTAGGTAGTGCTGCTTTTGGGCCTCATTCCCGGCCAGCAGCAGATGGCCCGTGCACAGGGAGTTGTGCGAGGCTACGGTGAGGGCCAAGGCCCCATCTATGGCTGCGATCTCCTCGATAATACGGGCGAAGCTGCGGGTGGAAAGTCCGGCCCCACCGTATTGCTCAGGAACCTGTGCCCCCATGACCCCCATCTGGCCCAACTCTTTCACGATTCCGAAGGGGAATTCCCCGCGCTCGTCGCGTTCTTGTGCGGTAGGAGCCACCTCGGCCTGAAGAAACTCACGCAGTGCGCCCATGATCTGGCGTTCTTCGGGCTCGAGCTCAAACCATAGCTCCTTGCGCTGATCGGTGACCATAGACTCCTCCTGCCTATGGCAATAGTATATCATTTTTTATAACAGGTACTATAAAAACGTTATATAAGAAATGCAGTGGTCTGGCACAAAAATGAGCTTCAGGTGATATAGTGATGTACCGTGAATCCCCTACAAGCAGAGGTGTGTGCATGCTGTTGGGTTTACGCTTTTGGGAGGAAAGCCTGAATGGAGCTTGAAGCCGGTGCTATCGTAGAAGGTCGCGTGACTCGGATCATGGATTTTGGGGCTTTTGTGGAGTTCCCCTCGGGGGAATCAGGGCTGGTGCACATCTCGCAGATTGCCCACGAGTTCGTTAAAAACATCCGCGACCACCTTACCGAAGGGGAGACCGTGCAGGTGATGGTGCTGGGCCGCGATGAAAAAGGCCGCCTGGACCTCTCGATTAAAGAACTCACCGCCCCGCCGGTAGAACCCCCCCGACCCAAGCGCCTGCCCCGGCAGGCTCCCGAGTTTGAGAACAAGCTCAAGAGCTTTTTGCGTGGCTCAGGCGGGGAGTTTGGTGGGATGGGTGGAGGGGGTAAAAAGCCCGGTGGAAAAGGGGGGCGTAAACGCCGCTAAACGACAGGGGCCCAACTCGAGAGAGCCCACCGCTTCGGTGGGCTCTGGCTTTAGGGCTGAAGGGCCGATGTTCCGACCAAGCGCTTGGTCGTATGGTCACCAAGCTATGCCCCCAGGGGGCATTTTTCGGCGGCTACCGGCCAGATATGATTGAGGTCGCCGACAGGCCGGCAGGGGAGTGGATATGGGATTCAGGTTGCATATTCTCAGTGCACCTCGGCTGACCGGCCCTTCAGGCACAGTGACCCTCGAGCGCAAGACGGCGGCGGTGCTGGCCTACCTGGCCTTGGAAGGACCGGTCAGCAAGTACAAGCTGGCGGGGTGGCTATGGCCGGAGTCGGGGGAGACCACCGCCCGAAACAATATGCGTCAACTGCTGCGCCGACTGCGGCTCTCGGGGGGCGAGGTGGTGTTGGGTGAGGACCGCATCGAACTGCACCCCGAGGTCGAGGTGGATCTCAAGAAGTTTTCCTACCTGGAAACCCCTTCTCTGGAGCTTTTGGAGCAAGACCAGGAGTTGCTCGAGGGGCTCGACTACGACGACCTGCCCGACTTCGCCGAATGGGTACAGAGCACGCGCGAGGAGTTCCGCGAGTTGCGGGCCCGGGCGGCTGAGGGCGAGGCGAGTCGCCTCGAGCGGGCCGGGAACTTCAAAGCCGCATTGGAATACGCCCAGATTCGCCTGCATGTGGAGCCCCTCTCCGAGGAGGGCTACCGCCAGGTGGCGCGGCTTCAGTACTTGCTGGGGGACCGGGGGTCGGCACTCGCCACCTTGGGCCGCTGCCGCACCCTACTGGCCCAGGAGCTGGGAACCCAGCCCCTGCCCGAGACCCTCAAGCTGCTGCGGATGATCGAGGCGGGCACTGCCATGCCCGATGCCCCGGCCAAGCTGCAAAGGAGCGTGATCCCGGCAGCCGTATTGCGACCGCCGGTGCTGGCCGGGCGGGAGCGGGAGTGGGCCGCGATGGAGGCGGCGTGGGAGGCGGGCAAGCTGATCTTCGTCAAGGGCGAGCCTGGCGTGGGCAAGACCCGTCTGGTGAGCGACTTCCTGGCGAGCAAGGGCGGTTATGTTCGCCTCGAGGCCCGCCCAGGTGACGTGGGGGTGCCCTACTCCTCCAACTTCCGCCACCTACGGGCCATCCTGGCGAAGTACCCAGGCGAGCCGCTGCCCGCCTGGGTGCGCCAGACCCTGGCTCCCTGGATGCCTGAGCTGGGCGACGCCGATGCCACTCCGGACCTCAGCCCGCTCCACCAGGTACGCTTTCTCGAGGCCCACCGCGAAATCTTCGATCTGTTGGCGCGCCACCACGACGCGCTGCTGCTCGACGACCTGCAGTTCCAAGATGAGGCCAGCAACCAGGTGGGAACTTACCTGATGAACAGTGTGTTTCCGCTGGGGGGTGCCGGGCTGCGTGGATATGTGGGCTGCTACCGCAGCGGCGACAACTCCGAGGTCATGGACCACTTTGCCTTGCAGTTCGTGGAGACCGGCCAAGCTGTTTTGATCGAGCTTCAGCCGCTGGAGCTAGAGTCGGTGCTGACGCTCTTGAAGGGGCTAGAGATCCCTGCGCCGGAGTACCTGGCAGCGGGACTCTCGCGCTACACCGGGGGCAACCCGATGTTCGTGCTCGAGACCCTGAAGCACCTCATCGAGACCGATACTTTGGAGCAGGGCTTACCGGTCCGCCTGGCACCACCCGGCAAGGTGGCGGCCCTGATCGGGCGGCGCTTGGCGCGGCTCTCGCCGGCTGCCCTCAACCTGGCGCGGGTGGCGGCGGTGGCGGGGAGCGAGTTCGAGCTGAAGCTGGCGGGCACGGTGCTGGAGCACCCGGCGATGGAGTTGGCCGAGGCCCACGCCGAGTTGGAGGCGGCACAGATCCTGCGAGGTAACGCCTTCGTGCACGACCTGGTCTTCGAGGCCGTGCTGGCGGGAACCCCACTCGCGGTAAAGCAGCTTTTGCACGCTAGAGTCGCGCGCTGGCTCGAGGGGATTAAGAACGCGAGTCCGGCCCGCATTGCTCAGCACTACCTGGAAGCGGGCGACGAGCCCAGCGCCGCAGGGTTCTTGGTCCGGGCCTCACAGCAGGCCATGAACGGCTCGCTGCCCGCGGAGGCTCGAGACTTCTGCGAGCGGGCCATTGCCATCTACCGCCGACACTCCGACCCCAGGGAGTACGAGGCGGTGGCCGAGCTGTTTGAGGTGCTGGGGGTGAGCGGTTCGTTCGAGGAGATGAGGGCGACCAGTGCCCGACTGGTGCAGCTGGCACGCAACCCCAAAGAGAAGACCCGGGCACTGGCAAACTGGGCGGTTTGGCTGTACATGACCCGGCGTTTTGCCGATGCACTCGCCAAGGTGGACGAGGCCCTGGCGAGCGTCCAGCCCGACGACCCCTGGAGCGGGGCCACGCTGCATCAAACCGCGCTGATATGCTGCATCCGGCTGGGCCGCTTCGCTCTCGCCTGGGAGCATTTGGCGGCGTACAAGCGCCTGGCCGGGAAGATGGGCGAACTGGGCGACCCGCAGGCACTCGAGGCCCAGGGGGCTGCCATCGAGGACGAGGGCGTCCTGCTGGCCGCCTTGGACCGCCACACCGAGGCCGTCCGGCAGTTCGACACGGCCCTGGCGATGATTGACCATCACGACCAGTTCCACTATGCCAAGGCCCGCATCCTCAGCCGCCGGGCGCACAGCATGCTGGTTCTGGGTCAGGCCGAGGTTGTCCTAGCCGATATCGCCCAGGCCAAGGAGATCGCGGCGCGGGTGGCGGTGAGTGACCGAGGACTGGTGTGGCCGTGCGCCGCCGAGGCTCGGACCTTTCTAGCACTGGGCCGCTTGCCCGAAGCCTGGGCGGCGGCCCAGGAGGCCGAGCGCTTCGACCTGGCTGAGCCCCCAAAGGTCACTTATCTAGTGCTGGCGCAGGTTTTGTACGCGCTAGGGCAATGCCAGCGGGCTCAGGCCGAACTCAGGGACTTCCTTGCCCAGCATGATACCCACCTCTCGTCGAACGTCACGGCCCAGATACTGCTGGCTCAGGTCACGGGGAACCCGCAACCGCTGGGGGAGGCCGAAGCCCTGCTGGGCCAAATCCCCAAACCCAAGCTGCAAGCCCAGCTCCGGCTGATGAAGGCCCGCTTCGCTGCTCCCGAGGTGGCCCTGAGCCTGTGCGAGGAAGCCTTGGACCTGGTCGGGCCGTTGGGGCTAAAGCTGGTGGAAGCGGCGGCCTTGACCTACAAAGCCCGGACGCTGCTAAAGCTGGGACGGCTTGAGGAGGCCAAAGCCACCATCGAGGAAGCCCTGAGATATCCGCTTTCGCTCTTGAGCCCTGCCGAGGTGCGGTTCGCCGCGTTTCAAATCCTCGAGGCCCTCGGCGACACGGGAGCCAAGGCGCAGCTCGAGGCCGCCCAGGACTGGATTCACCAGACGGCCTTGGGCCTGCCCAAAGACTTGCGGGCCGATTTCCTCAATCAGCCCTTGCACCGGCAAATCCTCTGAGCGCTCAGGGCCGGGGGAGCACGAGCTTGGGCAGGGCCTCAAGATTCAGTGTTTCGGCGTGGAGAACGCCGTTGGCCTGAAGGAGGTAGGCGAGGAGGTCCAGGGTCTGCTCCTGGCTTAGGCTCCCAGCGCGACCCAGCGGCATCCGGGTGAGGATGTAGCGCCGCAGCTCCTCGGCACCCCTGCCGCCCCAGCGACCCAGGAAGTGTGGCCCGGATAAGGGTGGGCCGTAGCGGCCCTCGAGCCGCGCCCCGTGACAGGCCGCACACTGCTGCAAAACCAGGGCCATCCCCCGTTGGGCTTGGGTGGAGATGGATGGGGCCGGGGGCTGGGCGAAGACCAGGGTTGTGATGAGCACCAGGAGCAGAGTAGAGGGGCGATTCATCGCATTCTCCTTACGGCGAGTTTGGTGTTAGGGGCAATCCCATGCCTGCAATCAGACCTTTGACCTCGGCGGTCTGCTTGCGGGGCCCGGATGCGTTTCATATAGCTGCAGCTTGGGGGCGAACCTCGAGGTTCGCCCCTTGAAGAGGACCGTAAAGACTTACCCCGTCCAGCCCCCAACCCTTGTTCAAGGCCGCTTCCTGGAACGCGATCACAGCTCACTCGCCCGCCTCGAAGCCGCTATAGACGAAGCTGTAGGCGTTGGCCTTGGCGTCAAAGGTGGCGGTGAAGACGGTAGGGTAGAGGGTCTTGCGCCCGACTTTGGCGGGGCGGGGCACCTCGAAGCTGAAGTTCTGCTTTTTGAGCAGGAACTCCCTCGTGATCATGGGCTCGGTGAAGGTGTACTTGCCGCTGTAAAAGCCCGCGATCATCACCTTGTCGAAGAGACCGGGCTTGAGCTGCCCGGGGGCGCTGAACTCCGAGAGCGGCAGCCCATGGAAACCCATCATTGGCACGCAGAATTCGGCGGCCTTGGCCCCTGGAGGCACGGCGGGCGCATAGCCCTTGGGGGTCATCTCCATCGCGGGCGGGGTCAGGTCTTTGCAGTCCACCGCCATCGCCTGGGCCTGGGAAACCCCGAAAAAGTGGAAGTCGAAGTGGGGGGCCAGGTAGCGCTCGGGCGGGTGGCCGAACTGCTCCCAGTAAAGGTCCAGGTGGTCTAAGAAGGTGGTCTTTTTGACCACATCCGGAAACTCCAGGCTCAGCGTGGGCATCATCATCATCGGCTCGCCGCTGGGGGGCGGGGTGTTCGGGGTGGGCAGGGGAGCTTTCTCGATGGCCGCAAGGGGGATCGTGACCCCGGCCTCCTGCACCCCGCCTTTGCCGTTGAGCTTAGCCCAGCTCGAGACCTTGGCCCCGAAGAGCATTCCTTCTGACCCCATCACCGTTTTGCCTTGCGGCTGTGCCATCACCGCCAGCGTGCCCAGCCCCAGGATTCCCAAGCCAACCACCACTCTATACGCTTTGTTCATGGTCTCTCCTTGCACCCCTGAGGGTTGCGAACACAGGGTAAAAACCTCCATGTGACCAGCCTGTGACTGCTCCGGCTAAGTCCATCGCCACCGCATTTCGGCGAACAGGGCTGGTGCGGTGAGCTTGACCGAAAGGGGACAAAGGTGCGAATGCTTCTGCATCGAGCGGGTTGGGCGGGGTTTCCAGGGCCCTACCCCAAGAGTCACGAATGAGTCACAGTGCAACCCCTATCCTCGGGCCTGTCCTGAGGGACACTGGAGGAGAACCCTATGCTGGCAACCCTGTACCTCGCACTCAAGCTGATCCACGTTTTTGCTGCCCTGGCCCTCTTTGCCGCGGAAGGGGTGGGGACTGTGGCCCTGCTCCAAGCCCGAAGAGCCAAGGACTTCGTTGGACTCGGCGCAGCCTTGGCCTTGCTCAAAGCCATCGGGCCACTGGGCAAGCTCGCCCCACCGCTGCTGCTCCTCACCGGCTTAGCCCTAATGGTAACGACCTGGGGCTTCCGGATCGCCTGGGCCGACCTGGCGCTTGGAATCTTCCTGCTGGTGTTCGTGGGGAGCAAGCGTCTCGACCCCCCCTGGCAGGCCGCGCTGGGCCGGGAGATGCGGGCGGGGCAAGGCCCCCTGACCCCGGCAGTGCGGGCTCTGCTCGAGGACCGCGGCTACTCGGCCTGGCTGGCTCTGCGCTCGGGGCTAGCGCTGGGACTGGTCTTTCTGATGACGGTGAAGCCTGGGCTGCTTGTAGGAGTGGCGGGCGTGGCTGCCCTGGCCGCCCTGCGGGTGTACCTCGAACTCCGTCCCAAGCCCCGGCAGCCCCTGGCCCCCAAGACCGCTGCCTGAGGGTAGGGCTCGAGACCGGCGGCTGGGCCGGCGGTTTGTCTTGGCCTCGCGGTGATCACAGTTTGGTCCCACCGCCGCGCCTAGATTGGGCGCGGCGTTCGGGGGGCCCCGACCCCAAGGAGAACCCCACGAACCTCAAACCCACATTTTGGATTGCAGTCCTGGGCTTGCTGGCAGCCTGCTCGTCGCCGTCTAAGCCCAATCCTCAGCCCGACCCCAAATCCTCTTTCGATCTACAACCCGCGACCGACAAACTGCCGATCTTGCAGGGTGGCGAAGCCGGATTGAGTGTGCAGCGGCTTAACGGCTTCAGCGGCGCGATAATCCCCCCGGTCGGTGGGGCCAAGGACGACCAGGCCCGGGCGCTGGCCCTGCAACCCGACGAGCGCGTCCCCACCGTGCGCATCCTGATGGGTGGGGCGGTCAACAGCAGCAACCACGACTTTGCCCTGACCTGCTACTGGTCCTGAGATTGCCTGGCCCGCAGACCTCCCGCTTTTAGCGGGAGGTTTTTGGCTTCTGCTGCGACTTTGACCTTGTCACAGGCCGGTCACGCCTCCCGGTCTATCCTAGGCGAACCAAGGGAGGAACCTTATGAACCTCGAACTCCAGCGTAACCTTGCCCAACTGCACCGCCTCGAGATGCTCGCCCAAGCCGCAGCGCACCGCCGGGACCGACCACAAGCCCCGCCGCGCTCGTCCGGCGCCTGGCTCGAGGCCACCCTGACCCGGCTGACACAGATCCTCGGAGCTTGGGCGCCGAGCCCCCACCGAGGGGATAGCCTTGGCTAACCAGCGACAGGGCCACCCGCTCGGCCTTAGCCCTGGGACTCCGGGCCGAAGAGCGACCGGAGTCCTTTAGGGTTGACCCACCCGAGCTTTACGGTTTCCACAAGGAGACTGCCATATCCATGGCCGGAGTTTCATATTTCCATGGCGGGATTCGCAAATGGGCTTGCTCGAGCCACGTTTCCCACCATTACGACGCACGGTGTGCTGTAACGTGTCCCGACCCAGGCCAGATCAGGCGCTGCGGTAGAGGCTATCGAGTGTGCCCAGGTGGTTAGATCGGAGGGCTTTTCTGAACCTCAAAGTCGTATCCCTGACCGAGCGCCCCGACCTCGAGGCGGCAATGTGGGCCGACGAACTCGTATCGGCCTGGCCGGAGTTTATGCTTCACGACCCCACTGCCAACCTGTACTTTTCGCCGAGTCGGCTCGAGCGCTTCCACGACTATATCCTGCTGGCTTTTGATCAAGGCCAGCCGGATACCGTACTGGCCCGGGGGTGCAGTGTGCCCTTCGGTTTCGGCCCGGAGTTCCGCCGCCTCGAGTTGCCCAACGGCGGCTGGGACACGGTGGTGCGCTGGGCCGACGGGGATGCCCTGCTGGGGCGAATCCCCAACGCGGTTTCGGCCTTGGAGATCGTGGTGCACCCCAAGGTGAGTGGTCAGGGAATCTCAGCTCAGATGCTGTCGGCGATGCGGGCCAACGCCGCACGGTTGGGATTCAAGGATTTGTTCGCACCGGTGCGCCCCAGCCAAAAGCACACCGAGCCGCGCACGCCGATGGGTGAGTATGCTCGGCGTACTCGAGCCGACGGGCTGCCCGCTGACCCCTGGTTGCGGGTTCATGCCCGCGCAGGGGGCACCGTGGTGAAGGTGGCGCCCTACTCGATGACGATCGCCGGAACCCTGGACGACTGGCGCGGGTGGACCGGGTTGCCCTTCGACACCGACGGGGAAACCCTGGTGCCCGGGGCCTTGGTTCCGGTGCATGTTTCCTTGGCTCAGGACCACGCGGTCTATGTCGAGCCCAACGTGTGGATGCACCACCGCCTGGCCTGATTCGCCGACCAGCTTCGTATCCGCCGAGAAGCCTTCGCTATGCGAGGCCCAGCCTCAGGTGTGCATCCAGCACTCGGCTACCCGGCCCTCCTCGAGCCGCAGCACGTAAACCACCCGACTTTTGCCGGGCTCGGTGTGGTCGTTGGCGAGCACTGCGGCGTAGTCGGGGCCGGTCAACACCCTTTGGATCTCGGCCTCGAGGGCGCTTTTGCCCTGATGAGCCATCTCCCTCCAAAACCTCAGCACCCCTTCCCAACCCCGGTAGCTGCCCGCGCAGGGCAGGTGGTCCGGCACGTGCAGCACGAAAGCTGGGGAGAGGAGGATTTGTAAGGTGGCGAGGTCATGCCCGGCAAAGGCGCCGAACAACTCGCGCACCAGGGTTTCCTGGGGGGGGAGGTTCATGAGCCTAACTCCCTCAGGGACTGCCCACCGGGTGTGCTCAGCAGCCAGGGGTGGGCCTCGAGCGGGCTCCGCTGGCGTTGGCCCAGCCAGCGATACAGGGCAGCGATAAGGCGGCGCATGAGGTTCTCCTGTCAGGGCAGGATTGTGATTCCGTAGCGCTCGGCGGTGGCCACGAGCACCTCGAGGTCTACAGTGGGCTTCGGGGTTCCGCTGCGTAGTCCCAGTTCGGCCAGGAACTTGTCGTGCAGGTCAGCGGCCCGCCCCAACTCGGCGAAGAACTTCTCGTGTGGGAAGCCGGGCGAGAGCGTCGCCAGCACCCGGGCGGGTACAGCGGCGGTGTTCTGGAAAGCGTGCACAGCCTCGCGCGGGATGAACAGACTCTGCCCGGCCTCGAGCTGCATCAAAGTGTCTTCCAGGCGGACCGTCAGTTGCCCCTCGAGCACGTACAGGTGCTCGCTCTCGAGCGGATGCTGGTGCGGCACCATGCCTTCCCCGCTGGGAAGGGTCAGCTCGAACAGGGCGTAGTTGCCGGCGGTCTCGCGCTCGGTGGCGAGGTAGGTCACGGTGGTGCCCAAGACATTGAGCGAGGTGCCTAGAGCCGGGGATGCTGGGATGGGGTTCATGGAGTTCTCCTTTGTACACGGGTAGCTTAGGCTCGTCTCTGTGACCAGCCTGTGACAGCTCGGGAAAGGTGGATAGCTCCTCGCCGGTAACCGATCGTCTGGGACGCAGAAATAACGCCTCGAGATTCCTGCTTTAGCGCGGTAATGGCTTCGCGGACTCCTCGCCCAAATGATCCCCGGCCCTAAAACAAAAACCTCCCCGGTTGGGAAGGCTCGATTGGGTCGCGCGGACTTATTCTTGATAGTCGGGGGTTTGGAGGTAGATGAAGGCCCGCGTTAGGCCGTTGCCGCCGCGCCCGCCACAGGTGCTGCCGTCGGATTTGAACATCATCTTCTCCTTTGCACGGGCTCCCCTGGTGGCAACGACAGGCTTTGCCTGGTGGTAATGGCAGGCTTTGCCTGGTTGCGCCAGCACTGTAGGCGAGAGCCTGTGACTGAGCAACAGCTTTTGTAAGAGCGCTCCCAGACAGCAAAAAGCACAGACGGGCAAAAGTCCGTCTATGCGCGAAAAGGGTTTCGGGTTAGCTCGAGGGTTCTGTCGCGCCCATCGCGCCGCCGACCGAGGCATTGAGGAACTGCACCAGCTCGCTCGGGTGCTGGAAGTACCTGCGCTCACCAGTGCGGGTGTTCGTGGCCGAGGCCCGCCAAACGCTCCCGCCCTCGCCGGTGGGCTCGAGCCAAACCCGAATCACGAAGAGTTTGGGGGTGGTCATAACCTACCTCGAGCGCAAGCTCCTCAACGCGTGCTGCACCTGGTCCAAGAGCATTCCGGTGCCCTGCACCTCTTCCAAGGCAAAGTTGAGGCCGCTCTTGCTGGGGCGCACCAGGGCGATCTGTCCGTTCTCCACGTAGGCTCCCAGGTAGTCACCGGCGCTCACATCCTTGTCGCCGTCGAGGTCTTTCCAGCCGAACAGCAGGTAGTCGCCCGCCGCAAGGTCGCCGAAGCTGTATGGCCCGCTGGTTTGGCCCTTGACCTGGATAATTCTGCTCTTAATCTGGTCGCAGTCATTGCCTAAGTAGAAGCAGGCGATTACGTAGGCGCCCTCGAGCGTGGGCTTGGCCGCGCTCGTCCCCACTGCGAGGCTCAAGGACGCGGTTTTGGTTTTTCCGCCGCCGGCGGCCTCCAGAGTGAGCGCGTAGGAGCCGGGTTTCACGCTGGCAGCCACGTTTAGGGTCAGGGTGGCGCTGTTGCCACTGGGATTCAGGCTGCCCGTGACCCCGTTTGGAGCCCCTTTGAGGCTCAGGGAAAGCGAGTCGGAGAAGCCGCCGCTGCGCGTGACGGTGAGCGTGGTGTTGGCGCTACTGCCGGGCGGGATTACCAGACTGTTGGGCGAGAGGCTCAGGGTGAAGTCGGGGTTGGGGTTTGTTCCACCTCCGCCATCCAGGGCTTGCAGCGCGGCGAAGGCGTCAATCAGACCTGCCCCACAGTCGGAGCCAGGATGGGAATCCGGACCTTGCCCGGTGCAAGCCGTGCCATCCAGCGGGTGGGCGGTGCGGCGCAGGATGTCCAAAGCCTCGGCCCCAGTCAGGGCGGGCTTTTTGCTCTTCATCAGCGCGATCACGCCCGCCACATGCGGTGCGGCCATCGAGGTGCCGTTATAGAACACGTAGTCATAGTCGTTTTTGGCATCGTTGCGGTGCTCGGAGAGCACCCCGTCGGCGAAGTTGTCGTTGTTGAGGTCGGCCTGCACGTCCCCGCCAGGAGCCATCAGGTCAATGCGCGGGCCGAAGTTGGAGTAGCGGGCTCTCGCGTTCTGGAACTCGGTGGCCCCCACTGTGATCACCCCGGAGCAGCTTGCCGGGCGGAAATTGGCGGCATCCTCGTTGGAGTTGCCCGCCGCCACTACCACGATGATCCCTTTAGCGAGGAGCTGGTTGATCACGTCCTGGTAGGCCGGGGAGTCGGCGCAGCGGCCTTTCCCGCCTAGGCTCATGTTGAGAATCTGCGCGGGGTTGGGGTTGGCCGGAATGCCCGCCACGCTGACCCCTGCTGCCCACAGCATCCCGTCAGCGATGTCGGCCAGTGTGCCGCCGCCCACGCCCAGGACGCGCACCGGGACAATTTTGGCCCCCCAGCTAATTCCGGCAGTGCCGGTGCCATTGTTGGTCGCCGCTGCAATTGTCCCCGCCACATGCGAGCCGTGGTAGCTGCTGTCGCCGCCGGGCTCGTCGCCGGGGTCGTCGGCGTTGGCGTCGCGTCCGTCGCCGTCATTCGATTGGCGTGGGTCGGTGATGAAGTCGTAGCCGGGAAGGAGCTTGCCCGCGAAATCGGGATGCTGCACCAGGACGCCGGTGTCCACCACCGCCACCGTGACCGGGCTGGAAGTGCCGTCTTCGATGTCCCAGGCTTGCGGCAGGTTGATGGCGGGATAGTGCCACTGGTACGGGTAAAACTCGTCGTTGGGGGTTTTGAGCGCCCTCTGGATGAAGTTGGGCTGTGCCCACAGTACGTCGCCCCTGGCCCGCAGCCCCTGAACGAGCCGCAGCGTGCCCGCCGTGTCGGTGCTGGCGCGGTAAAGGCCGGTGGACTCCAGCCCCAGCGCCCGCACCCGCTGCAGACTCACTCCGCCCACACTCAAACTGCTCACCGACTGCACCGAGAGGCTCGGTTTGAACCGCACGATCACCTCGCCGGGGACGAACTCTTCCTGATCCGAGGTGAGGAGTCGCCCACTCGAGGCTATCTGAGCGCTGCTGGCCTTATTCCCCAGCCGCACCGTGCCGGAAAGGGTGTTGCTCGCCGGGGGCGGGTTCGTGCCGCCATTGCCCCCACCGCAGGCTGCGAGCAGGGCCATCAGCGTTGTGAATCCTAGAATTTTTAGTCGCATAGATTTCCTCCAAAGGGGCCTTAGGCCGATTCATCCTGACGCCCTTTCTCGTTAGCGCTTGAACGACGGCCGCAGGCTCTGGCTGCTTCCAGCGCTTAGGGTGAAGTCCACGCCGCCCTTGGGCGGGCTGACCTGGGTGGGGTTGCTGGGGCCGCCGTAGACCCCACCGTAGTCGGGCTGGCCGTCGTTGTCGGCGTCGAGCAGGCCCAGCACCACGTACTTCTGGCCGCTCTTGAGCCCGGGGATGCGGTAGCTGCCGTCCGAGCCTGCCTCGGCGGTCCCGCCCAGGTTGCAGGTGTCGCCCTCGAGGGTACAGGCGATCACCTGGGTGCCCTTGGCCGAGCCGCCCAGTAGCGAGACCCTGCCCTGGATGGCGTCGTCCGGGACGCCTCCACCGGCTCCGCCCCCGCCGCACGCTGTCATCGCCACCACCAGCGCACCTGCCAAAACCGCGAAAAGTTGCTTCATGATCTTCTCCTTGTCTGGTGTTCCTGCGTTCTGTGGGCCCCCCAGCCTCTGCCGGGAACGCGGCCAGTATGGGGAGGGCCGCGTGACTGGAGAGTGACTGACCAAGCGCACCGCGGGTATTTCCTCCTCTGGAGTGATAAACGCAGGATTCGGGGCGAGGCCGCCGAGCCATCCTGGCCCCCGCAACCATCTGCACGGCAGAGGATAAACCTGTCCAGGAGGGTGCCCGGTCCCCTGTCACGCTTCCGTCACGGCCCCCCGGCTAGCCTGTGCCCGGCTCGGTTGAGCCCAAGGAGAAGACCATGAACTTACCCCTCTCGACCTGCACCCTTGGTTTACTGGCGATGATCGGCGCCCCCGCCCTGCTGCTCGAGGGCCTGCGCCACGGCTTCGCCAAGACCCCCAACGAACAAACCGACGTGACCGGCGCCCTGCTCTACGCGGCCTTCGCCCTGGGCTGGCTGGCCGCCATGATCGGCCTGCGGCGGCTACAGGCCAGCGGGCGCGGTTCGCTGGGAAGGTTCCTCGCTACCGCCCCGCTGGTGACGCTGCCCCTGGCCCTCGGTCAGTCGTTGATGGACATCTTGAAGGTACCCACCTCGAGCCCGTTCTACATCGTTACCGACCTGGCCTGGCCGCTGAGCATGGTCCTGACCTTCGCGGTGAGCGTGGCGGTACTGCTGAGCGGGGGGCTCTCGGGTTGGCATCGGCTGGTGCCCCTGCTGTGCGGTCTCTCGCTGCCGGCGACTCTGCTCCTCACTGCCCTCACCGGCCAGGAACTGCCGGGGTGGGTCTTTGGTGCCCACACTGCGCTGGGCTGGCTCTTGCTAGGGTACGTGGTGTTCGCCGAGGGTCGCCCAGCCTGGAGCCCCCGCGCGGCCCTGGGAACCCACTAGGGGAGACCCATGGCCCCAGCAACGGGTCCGCTCGGCTCGACCTGGACCCGATTTCGCCTCCTCAGGCCGCCCTCGCCGGGCGGCCCTTTTCAGGTCAGCAGTGAGGAGAGCTCGAGGGAGCGGTGGACCAGCCATGAGGAAGCCAATCCCTGGCTCCCCAAGTGGCTTCTAGCTTGGGTGGCGCAGGGTTTTTGTGGCGCTCTGGCTCACTCCAGTACGTCACGGACCGTGAGGCCTGGAAGCTGCTGCGGTTTGGGGCGTGATCACCCCCAATTTCTACCCGGTGTGGGCTCGTATGTTGCCCTGGCCATTCAGCAAGCCGACGTGCGGGCTATGGTGCTGGCCGGGCCCGCTACCTGATCAAACATTAAAAGCGGGTGCGCCGCACTGCATGCTTATATGGTGGGTCCAGAGGGTATCAGAACGGCTCGAGGGCAGACAACTATCTGGCCCAGATCATTCCCTGGGCAAACGGATACTCTGAATTCAGAACCTGATCTGCATTTATCCCTGGCCATCATCCAGATCCATGCCCATGATGCTGTACCCTGCATCCACATAGATGGTTTGGCCGGTGGTGCCGCTGGATAAGGGGGAGAGCAGATAGAGCCCTAAATTGCCCACTTCCTCATGGGTAATCATTCGCTTTAGAGGGGCGATGGTGCTATATTTGGCCGTCATCTTGCGGAATCCGGGAATGCTCATGGCGGCCACGGTGCGGGCCGCCCCGGCACTGATGGCGTTGACCCGTATCCCCTTGGCCCCTAGCTCGTAGGCCAGGTAACGCACGCTGGCCTCGAGTGCAGCTTTGGCAATGGCCATCACGTTGTACTTGGGCACCACCTTTTCAGCGGCGTAATAGGTCAGGGTGACCAAACTTCCCCCCTCGTGCAGCAGCGGTTCAGCCTCGCGGGCTACCGCCACCAGCGAATAGGCCGAGACCTGAAGGGCGGTGTTCCAGTCCTGGGCGGTGGTCTCGATAAAGCGACCCTCCATGGCGGGGCGGGGGGCAAACCCAATCGAATGGACCACGTAGTCCAGCCGCCCCCATGCGCGGCTTAGATCTTCGAACATGGCCTTGAGGGCGGCCTCGTCGGTTACGTCCACGGTATAGAGCCGCCGATGGGGGTGGTCCGCGGTGAGCTTCTCGAGTTTCTCGCGCAACCGCTCCCCCTGATAGCTCAGGGCCACCTCGGCTCCCGCCGCCACCAACTTTTGCGCGATGGCCCAGCCCAGGCTGTATTCGTTGGTTACCCCCATCACCAGGGCTTTTTTGCCGGAAAGGTCAATGGAAATCATGATGCGAACATCTTACCGCATCCGCTTTTGTGGCCATGCCCACAGCTTCTACCCGGTCAAGTGGAAGCGCTTTCCTAATGAAGTTCACCTTGTCGAGATGCACCATAAGGCTCCATCGGGACATTGTTCACCGATCCCGATGCTACCGTTTAACTACGGTGTTGTTGGGCTTTGGTCCCTATTTCCCCCACTCAGTTGAACCTCAGCGTCGAGCGTTAGTTTGTTGGACAAGGCTCAACATCTACGCGAGATCCGGTACCTGGCTCTGAAGGGCTGAAGGTTATAGGAGGTGTCAAATGCAGGTAACAATGATAGATATCCAGTGTGAGTGGGTGCCCGGAACGATGGATCAGGTAAAGGTGCGCCTGCCCCGGGGGGAACAGCGGGTTTCGCTCGAGCAGCTTCGCCAGGTGGCGGGGGTGGATGCGGTTAATGAGCTGTACCTGCGGGGGTTGATCAGCCTGCCGGTGTCTTCGCGTATAGAGGAAGCCTTCTCCAAGCTTTCCTCCGAGCCTTAGGCTTTAGCCTGGGGGCCGGCCCTATAACCAAGTAGAATGCCGCCATGACCCCAAAGGCGGAGTCGTTGGCCCGGTACGGTGGCCCTGAGGCCTGTGTGCGGTTGCTCGAGCAGTCACGACGGGAGGTGTTGGGCTTGCTGCAGGCCCTTCCGGAGGCCCAGCTTTTCGCCCGACCGGCTCCCGAAACCTGGAGCCCAGCAGAGGTGCTGGAACACATCGCAGCGGTTGAAGAAGGGGCCGGCAAGGTGATTCGCCGCCTGATCAAGGGGATGCGGGGCGACGTCGAGCTGCCCCCCCCATTGCCTTCAATGCGCGTGCGAGAGGATGGGCGTCTGCTGGCTCCGCCGCCGACCGAACCCAAAGGAGGGCTCTCGCGGGCGGAGCTGCGTGCGCGGCTCGAGGCGGTGCGCTCGAGGCTACTGGAAGAAGTTGGGGAAAACCAGGCGGTATTGTCGCAGACCCCGGTCTACCGGCATCCATTCTGGGGAGACCTCACCGCGCTGGGTTGGCTGCAAACCCTGGTCTATCACGAGCGCCACCACCTCAATCAGATTCAGGAGCGGCTTGGAGGGGGTTCTTAGCGGAGCTCCGGCGGTCTGTGTGGGACATGGAGCATTTGTCCCTTAGCGGAGTGCTAAGCTTAAGCCCAAGGAGGCAGATATGACCCCTAACATGGGTAGCACGGACCGGATGGTTCGCTGGATCCTGGCGGTGGTGTTTTTCCTGATCGCGCTGTTTGTGGCGGTGGGAGGCTGGAAGTGGATTTTCGCTCTGCTGGGTGTGATCATGGTGGTCACCGCAGCGCTCAACTTCTGCCCGATCTGGGCCGCGCTCAAGATCAACACTCGAGGGAAAAGCTCGGCCTGATGCTTTCTTGACCCTTCCCCACCTACAGATTTCTTATAGCCCCGGCCCCAGCCGGGGCTATGGATTGTTGCCGAGGGGTTTTCATGATAAAGTATTTCAAGTGGAAGACTTATTACTGAAAACAGCCTCTGCGCTTTTGCGCCTATCCCGCAGCGTTCGAGCGGTGTTGGATAGGCCCTTGGAGCAGGCCTTGCACCTGGACTTCACCGAGCTAACCGCACTGCGGCTGATTGAAGAGGGGGTGCACAGCCCGAGCGAGCTGGCTCGAGAGATGCAGGTTCCCCCGCCTACGGTTAGCCGCATTCTCAACCGCCTGGTGGAACTGGGCTTGGTAGAACGCAGGATGGACCAGAACAACCTACGGCGCTTCCAGCTTTATCTGACCGAGCAAGGCCTTCAGGCTCGGCTGAAGACCCGTCAGATCGTGGCCCAGGTGCTGCAGGAGCACTATGGCCATATCCCGGAAACCGTGCTGTCTGAGGCCCTATCGGGTTTGGCGGCCCTCGAGCCTTACCTCAAGGAGGCCCGCTATGCCTGAGGTTCGTAAGGGGCGAGTGACCTCTAAACCCGATGCCTCCGGGCTCGGCGCACAGGAAAAGCTGTTGGCCTTTATGGGGGTGCTGGTGGTGCTCTTTCTGTCCTCCCTCAACCTCACGGTGGTGGGCACGGCCATGCCAAGGGTCATCGCCGAGCTGGGGGGGCTGCAATACTACGCCTGGGCTTTCGTGGGCTACTCGCTCACCAGCACTTTGGCCGTGCTGGTGGCCGGTAAGCTCTCTGACCTCTATGGGCGCAAGCCCTTGATGCTGCTGGGGATTGTGTTGTTTGCCCTGGGTTCGGCCCTCACAGGTTTGTCTGGAGACATGCTCGAGCTGATTCTCTTCCGTGGGGTGCAGGGGCTGGGCGGTGGGATGCTGATGAGCATGGCTTTCACCACCATCGGGGATATTTTTACCCCGTTGGAGCGGGGGCGTTATCAGGGCTATACCGGTGCGGTATGGGGGATTAGCAGCGTGGTTGGCCCCATCGTGGGGGGCTTTCTGACCGATCATGTCGGCTGGCGCTGGGTGTTCTTTGTCAATCTGCCCTTTGCGGTTGCCGCATTTTGGGGGATCGCCCGTTATCTACCGGCCAGACGCACCCCGGCTGAGGGCCGGGTAGATTATCTGGGTATTGTCCTGCTCGCTGCCGCCTTGGTCCCGTTGTTGCTGGGCCTAACCTGGGCGGGCAATGCTCAGGCCTGGGAGTCCTGGCAAACCCTTGGCCTGCTGGGCGGGGCGATCATCTTCGGCCTGTTGTTCGTAGGGTGGGAGTGGAGGGCCAGAACCCCCCTTCTCGATCTGGGCCTGTTCCGTAACCCCACCTTTCTCATCGCTAATTTGGCCGGTTTTCTCAACACTGCGGGGATGTACGCAGCGATCCTTTATCTGCCGCTCTACATGCAGAGCGTAAAGGGGGAGACCGCCTCTGGATCGGGGCTGGTGTTGGCCCCCTTGATGCTGGGGCTAATTGTGACCAGCACGTGGGCGGGGAGGGCGGTTAGCCGCACCGGGCGATACAAGCCCTTTATCGTAGCGGGGGCGGTACTGATGGTGGGGGCTCAGCTTTTGACCAGCCGTCTTAGCCTGGACACCCCGCTGTGGTTGGCCTTCGCGTTTATGGTGCTTTTGGGCTTGGCCTTAGGGCCGATCAACTCGCTTCTGACGGTAGCTGTGCAAAATGCCACCCCTCGAGCCGCCCTGGGGATGGCCACCAGTGCCAACCAGTTTTTCCGGCAGATAGGTTCTACCGTAGCGGCCACGGTTTTTGGGGCCATCATGAGCAGCTACTTGGCGCACCACCTGCTTTCGAACCTGGGGGGCGCAGCCGCCAAGCTCTCGCCCTCCGCTTTGGCAGACCTGGTCAACCCCAAGGTGCTCGATAGCCCTGAAGCCTTGGCCCATACCCAGCAAACCCTGGCCCGGTTGGGAGGGATGGATCTGGCCAATGCAGTGGTGCACGGCTTGCGCCTGGCCCTAAGCGGGGCTTTGAGCGAGATTTTTTTCGTGGCTGCAGGCCTCAGCATGCTGGCCTTGGTGGTGGTGCTGCAGTTGCCGGCGCTCGAGCTGCAGGGCTCGAGGCCCGCTCCGGTGACCCGCCAGGCTTTTTCCGCAGCGGAGGATTAGGGGCCGGGTAAAATTGGGCGGTGCGAATTCTGCTCGACGAAAACATACCGACCCGCATCTACTGGTGGCTCACCACCCAGGGACATGAGGTCACCACCGCTCGGGAGGTGGGTTTGGCCGGGTGCTCGGACTACGTTTTATACCGCTACGTTGAGAGCCAAGACTGTGTGCTGATCACGCTGGATCTCGACTTCTCTGACCCGATGCGCTTTCCCATCACGTCCCCCCGGATTGTGCTGCGCCCAGGTGTAATTGACCCGGAGCTGATCGAGATGAGCCTTAGGGATGTGTTTAGACAGGGGTTTCCGCACCGGGGGGAGCTGTATGTGGTGCAGCCCGAGGGGATTGCCCGCTACACAGGTGAACCATGAAGTGGGTGGAGTGTCCGCGCGACTCCTGGCAGGGCTTTGCCGGCTTGATCCCAACCGAGGTTAAGGTGGCGTACCTGAAAAGGCTTTTAGAGGCTGGGTTTTCCCACCTGGATCTGACCAGCCTGGTCTCGCCGCACTGGGTCCCCCAGCATGCCGATGCCGAGCGGGTGTTAGCCCAACTGCCTGCCCCTGAAGGGCGGGAGTACTTGGTCATTGTGGCCAATGAGAAGGGCCTCGAGCGGGCCCTCGCAGCCCCTCAGGTGACCAGCGTGGGCTACCCCTTTTCCATCTCCGAGACCTTCCAGCGCAAAAACCTCAACAGGGGGATCGCGGAGTCCTGGGCGGTGGTGGCCCGCATGGCCGAGCAGGCGCAAGACCGGCTCCGCTTCGTGGTCTACCTTTCAATGGGGTTTGGCAACCCCTATGGGGACCCCTGGAGTCCGGATCTGCCGGTGGAATTCGTGGGTCGGCTGCGCGCGCTAGGCATTCGGGAGATTGCGCTGGCCGACACCTACGGCGTGGCCACCGCCCAGACTATAGGGGAGACCCTCAGCGCGGTGGCTCAGGTGTTTGGGCCGCTCTCCCTCGGGGCACACCTGCACAGCAGGCCGGAGGGCACCCTCGAGAAGGTGCAGGCTGTGCTGGACAGTGGGATCCGCTGGCTCGAGGGAGCCCTGGGGGGCATTGGCGGCTGTCCCTTTGCGGGGGACAGCCTGGTGGGCAACCTGGCCTCGGAGACGGTGATCCCCTACCTTGAGGAAAGGGGCCTGGGGGTGGGGGTTAGGCTCGAGGCCCTTCAGGAGCTTGCACAGGAAGCCGCTCGCCTAAGGGCCTGGTATGGTTAGGAAGCCTGCAGCTTAGCCCGCACCAGCTCCACAATTTGGTCAATGGTATCGGCTACCGGCACCCCCGCTTCAGCGAAGGCCGCCAGCTTGGACTCCGGCGTCCCCACATTGCCGCTGATGATGGCCCCGGCATGGCCCATCTTCTTGCCCTTGGGGGCGCTGCGCCCGCCGATAAACCCCACCACCGGCTTTTTCATGTGGGCCTTGACGTAAGCCGCGGCGTCCTCCTCGTCGGAGCCACCGATCTCGCCGCAGATCACCACCGCCTCGGTCTCGGGGTCGGCGTTGAAAAGCGGAAGCAGGTCCTTGAAGGTGCTGCCGATGATCGGATCACCGCCAATGCCGACACAGGTCGAGATCCCTAGCCCGGCGTCGGAGAGGGCCTTGGCGGTCTCGTAGGTCACGGTGCCCGACCGGGAGATCAGCCCCACCCTGCCGCGCTTGAACACGCTGGCCGGCATGATGCCGATCTTGCAAGCCGCAGGGGTGATCAGCCCTGGGCAGTTTCCACCGATCAAGCGCACCTTGTCCAGGGCTTTGATCTCGGCCACAGCCTTGACCATGTCCATGGTGGGGATGCCCTCGGTGATGAGCACCACCAAAGGTATTCCGGCGTGGGCGGCCTCGAGCGCCGCATCTGCGGCCCCGGCTGCGGGCACAAAGATGATCGAGGCATCTACCCCGTGCTGGGCCGCAGCTTCTTTTACGGTGTCGTATACCGGTATGCCTTGCACGGTCTGGCCGCCCTTACCAGGGGTGACCCCGGCCACCACCTTGGTTCCGGCCTTGAGCATTTGCTCGGTGTGGAAGAGGCCCTCGCGCCCTGTGATCCCTTGAACCAACACGCGGGTGTTTTGATCTACCAGAATGCTCATCGCCCACCCCCGTTGACCATCTCCACGATGGCTTTGGCTGCTTCGATCGAGCTGGGGTACATGTACACGGGTTTGCCCTCGAGCAGCTTCTTGGCCTCTTCCTCAGCGGTGCCTGCAACCCGCATGGCTACCGGCTTGGTCAGAATGCCGTCGTTCATGGCCTGAATTACACCCTTGGCCACCTCGTCGGCCCGGGTGATGCCCCCGAAGATGTTGATGAAAATGCCCTTCACATCGGGATCTTTGCAGACCACCTTAATGGCGTTGTAGACCACATCGGCTTTAGCCCCGCCCCCAATATCCAGGAAGTTGGCGGGTTTGCCGCCGCTGCGGTTGACCAGATCCAGGGTATACATCACCAAACCCGCGCCGTTGCCGATAATCCCCACCGAGCCCTCCAGCTTGACGTAGGCGAAACCGTAGTTGCTGGCCTCGACCTCGAGGGGATGCTCGGCCTCGGCTTCGCGCAGCCTCGAGAGGTCGGGGTGGCGGTAGAGGGCGTTGTCGTCGAGGACAATTTTGGCATCCGCAGCCACCACCTCCCCCTGAGCGGTGACCACCAGAGGGTTGATCTCGGCCGTAGAGGCATCCACCCCCACATAGGCCTGATAAAGCTGCACCAGCACCCCGGCCAGCTTGCCCAGGTTGCCCTCGAGACCGGCCTGCTTGACCAGCTCTCGAGCCTCAAAGGGCCGCAGCCCCGTAGCGGGGTTGATGGGGTATTTGAGGATGGCCTGAGGCCGCTCGGCAGCCACCTCTTCGATATCCACCCCCCCCTCTTTGGAGAGCATCAACACCACCCGCTGGGTTACACGATCCAGGATCAGCCCAGCATAGTACTCTTTGGCGATATCCACCGCCTTGCCAACCAACACCTTTTTGGTGACGAAGCCCCGGATGTTGAGCCCGAGAATCTGACTGGCTTTTTCCCGGGCCTCCTCGGGGGTTTTGGCCAGCTTGACCCCTCCGGCTTTGCCTCGCCCTCCGGTGTGAACCTGGGCTTTGATCACCACGGTATCCCCGTACTCACTGGCGATCGCCTTGGCCTCATCCGCGGTATAAGCCACCCTCCCTGGGGGCACCGGGATACCATAGCGGGCCAGCAACTCTTTGGCTTGATATTCATGCAGGTTCAAGAGAGCACCTCCGATACCGCCGGGTATTATACGTCGCTCAGTAGCGGCGAGTGAGGTACGCCTAACGCACGTTTACACGGTCACGGCTTCAGGTTTTCACCGGCCTATAGCGCTGGGGGGTTCTAGGGTTGGTCATGCGGGGGTTTGAAAACCACCTCGGTTTGCCAGCCTTCTCTAGGTTGGGTATGCAGCTTCCAGAACGCTTCTGCGATGAGGTCGGGGTCGAGGGCGGTGCCGCGCTGAACCTTTCCACAAATGGTCACCGTAGCGGCGTGAATGCCTTCGTGGGCCAGCTCCTGGGCCAGGGCTCCGACATAGGCCCGTAGGCTGGCTTTCCCTATGGAAAGGGCGGCCTCGGCGGCGCTGGGGCGCAGGGCCAGCCCACCGCCGGTGAAGAGCAAGCTTCCGGCTTTGCGCCTTAGCATCGAGGGCAGTACGGCCTGTGCGGCGTTTACAGCCCCATAGAGATTGACCCGTAGGGTGGCCTCGAGCTCCTCCACCTTGAGCTCCGAAGGCCGGGTCGGACAGCAGGCGTAAGCGTTGTAGATCAGCACCCCTACCGGCCCCAGCCGCTTTTCCGCTTCCCGCACGGCGGAGATGAGGGAGAAGGGGCGGCTGGCGTCCGCGGCCAGTGGAAGGGAAGTAATTCCGTCTAGCTCGAGGGCCCCGGTGTAGTTTTGCAGGCATTCCTCGCTGCGGGCCAGCAAGGCCAGACGGTATCCCATCTCCCCAAAGCGCCGGGCCACGCTGAGGCCAATGCCCCGGCCCATCCCTACAATGGCACAAACCTTCGCCTCCATACAGCTTCTGTCGGTATGCTAACATCGAGTGTTGCCGGGCCAATGGTCATTTGGGGCAGGGTGGGTTGTTCGGCATCGCAACCGAGGAGACGTATGCATCGTGTGGTCATTGTAGGTCGCCCCAACGTGGGTAAGTCCAGCTTATTCAACAAGCTGCTGGGCCAGAAGCACCCTGGCCCAGTGAGCCGCCCCGGTCAGGGGCGCTTTGCGGTGGTGGCCGACCAACCCGGAGTAACCCGCGACCTCAAAGAGGGCGAGGTGGAAAGCGACCGGGGCCGGTTCAAGCTGGTGGATACCGGGGGACTGTGGTCTGGGGACGTGTGGGAAAAGAAAATCAAGGCCAAGGTGGAGCGGGCCATTCAGGGTGCGGATCTGGTGCTGTTTGTGGTGGATGGCCGGGCCGATCTGGCCCCAGCCGATTTCGAGGTGGCCGATTTCCTGCGTCGCCAGGGCAAGCCGGTGCTTCTGGTGGCTACCAAGGTGGATGACCCCAAACACGAGCATTACCTGGGGGATCTCTATGCCTTAGGGTTTGGCCAGGCGGTGCCGACCAGCGCGGTCCACTCGAGGGGCTTCGATGACCTCGAGGAGGCCATCTGGCAGCGTTTGCCGGTGCGTCAGGGGGAGGCCGAGCCCGAGGTGGTGCCGATTCGCCTGGCCATCGTGGGTCGCCCCAATGCAGGGAAATCCAGCCTGCTCAACGCCATTTTGGGCGAGGAGCGGGTGATTGTTTCGGAGCTGCCGGGGACCACCCGCGACGCCATAGATGTGGAGTTTGACTACGGCGGGAACCGCTTCTTGTTGGTGGATACCGCCGGAATTCGCCGCCGTCCCGAGACTGGGGTTGAAGAGCTGGCCATCCGCCGCTCGCACGCGGTGATTGAAGAGTCGGATGTGGTGCTGGTGGTGGTAGATCCCCGGGAGTTGGGCGATTTCGAGATGAAACTGGCCAACGAGGCCTTGCAGGCCGGTAAACCGGTGATCCTGACGGTGACCAAGTGGGATCTGGTCTCCAAAACTGAAGCCCCCAAGGTACGGGCCGACCTAAAGCTCCAGCTCTCGCACCTAGAGCGCCTGCCCAAGCTGTATGTCTCGAGCCTGACCGGGCAGAACCTGCATAAGCTGCTCTCGGAGGCCGTGCGGCTGTACCACCTGGCCAGGGTGCGCTTCGAGACCGCCGAACTCAACCGCTGGCTCTCGCTCTGGACTACCCAGACCATGCTTCCCAACTTCAAGGGCAAGCCCCTCAAGCTGTTCTTCCTCACCCAGCCCGAGGTGGCCCCCCCGACCTTTGTGTTTTTCTGCAACTACCCGGAGTTTGTGACCCGGCCTTTTGAGGGGTTTTTGCGCAACCGCATCGGTGAGGACCTGGGCCTCTCGGAAATTCCCTTTCGGATGGTTTTCCGGGGGCGGCGTGGGGGGGAGAAGGAAGCCTAGTTTGCGGGGGCATCATCTGCTATACTTTGCTGTTGCGTGACCCTGAGGTCGGCGCTTTTTTGTGCTGATGGGGCACCGGATGAAAGGAGGTGAGTATGGCTCAATACGAGATCGGTCTGATCCTCAACCCCAACCTCGATGCGGCCCAGGCTGCACAGGAGAAGGAGATCATCAAGGCCACCCTCGAGCGTCACGGGGTAAGCATCCAGAACACCGACGACTGGGGGAACCGCCGCCTAGCTTATCCGATTCAGAAGGACCCGGAAGGCAATGTGGTGTTCTATACCGTGGAAGCGAGTGGGGAGAGCAACGCCGCGCTGGAGAAGGAGCTCCGCCTGCGTGACCACGTCCGTCGCGTTACCATCATCCGCGACCGTCCCGAATGGCGGAAGAAGTAACCCGCCAGGGCTTGAGTTTCAGAGGTTTAGAGCATAGACCCAAACCGTTGCCTCTAGCCCCAAACATGGGGTGTCGAGGGGAGAGCAAGCAGTACACTGACCGTAACGAAAAGGACTGATTCATATGGCTCGAGGCCTCAACCGCGTCACCCTCATAGGCACCCTGACCCAAGACCCCGAGATGCGCTACACCCCGGGCGGCCTGGCCGTGCTCGAGCTCAACCTGGCCGGTAATGACACCGTTACCGATGAGCAGGGGCAGGCCCGTGAACTGGCCTGGTACCACCGGGTCAAGCTGTTGGGCAAAAGCGCTGAGTTTTGGGGCGACTCCCTCAAAGCAGGGACGGCCCTTTTGGTGGAAGGGCGGCTCGAGTACCGCTCCTGGGAACAGGACGGGCAGAAGAAGAGCAGCCTGGATATCCGGGCTGATCGGATCGAGGTGGTCAGCCTAGAGGGGAAGAAGGGTTCCCTTACCATCACCGATGCCCGGGGCCAGGAGCGCCTGCGGGACGGGCTCAATCAGGTGGTGCTGGTAGGCAACCTGACCCGGGATCCTGAACTGCGCTACACCCCGCAAGGCACTGCAGTGACCCGCTTTTCGTTGGCGGTGAACGAGAGGTATGTGTCCAAGGGGCAAGAGCAGGAGAAGGTGCACTATGTCGAGGCTCAGGCTTGGCGAGAGCTGGCCGAGTTCGCGGGGGAACTCAAGAAAGGGGATGGAGCGTTCCTAATCGGGCGCTTGGTAAACGACTCCTGGACTGCTCAAGATGGTACTCGCCGCTTCACCACCCGTGTGGAGGCCAGCCGTCTGGAGCGACTTGCCCGTGGAACTGGAACGAATACAGGTGGAGCCGGTTCCCAGGGAGCGGCAACGGCTGCTCCAAAAGGCCGTGCGGGCAAGGTAAACATTGATGAAGGCTTAGAAGACGATTTTCCACCTGAGGAGGATTTACCGTTTTGAGCACCAAAAAGATGCAGAACCGGGGCGCCAAAGACCGCTCCGAGCGCGGTGAGCGGGGATTGCGCCGCAGCCGCAAACCCAAAGTGGCCGCTGCGGTAGGGGCCTTTGACCTCAACGACTTCAAGAATGTGGAAGTCCTGAAGCGCTTCCTCTCGGAGACCGGGAAGATTTTGCCCCGCCGCCGCAGTGGGCTCAACGCTCAGGATCAGCGCAAGCTGGCCCGCACCATCAAGCGGGCCCGGATGATGGGGTTGCTGCCCTTCACCGAAAAGCTGGTGCGCAAATAGGGGGTCCGCAATGAAAGTGATTTTGCTCGAGCCCCTGGAAAACCTCGGCGATGTAGGAGCCGTGGTCAACGTCAAGCCGGGCTATGCCCGCAATTACCTCCTGCCGCGCGGGTTCGCTACCGTAGCCAGTGAGAGCAACCTTAAAACCCTGGAGGCCAAAATTCGCGCCCAGGCCAAGAAGGCTGCCGAGCGCAAATCGGAGGCGGAGCGCCTGAAGGAGCTTTTGGAGCCCATCACCCTGCAACTGCGGGTGAAAGCGGGAGACCAGAAGATCTACGGCTCGGTGACCAGCCGTGAGGTGGCTCAGGCGCTGGAAGCCCAACACGGGATCACCATTGATCCCAAGCGGCTGCTTTTGGAGAAGCCGATCAAGGACTTAGGCGAGTACACCTTGGTCTACAAGCCCCATCCTGAAGTCCCCATTCATCTTAAGGTGAGCGTGGGAGCCGAAAAGGCTTGACCCTAAAGCGCTCTAAGCATCAACCCCCGCCTTCTGGCGGGGGTTGTGTTTGCCGGGCAGGAGGCGAGGTTTAGCGCTCGAGCTCGGTGCGGGAGCGCTGCCAGCCGGAGACCTCCTCAAGGGCCTGGAACTCCTCGGCAGAGAGCTTCAGTTCAGCCGCGGGCATCAAATCTTTGAGCTGGGCTACGGTGTTGGCCCCCACGATGGGTGCCGTCATCTGCGGCTTGGCCAGAAGCCAGGCGAGGGCCACCTGCGCAGGGTGCGCGTTCCGCTGCCCGGCGATCTCCAGAACCTTATCCAGGATGTTCCAGTTTTGTTCGCTGTAACGCCGGTGGGTGATCTCTTGAGCCCGCACGCTCTGGGGTAGGGGCTGATCGCGGCGGTATTTCCCGGTCAAAAACCCTGCGGCCAAGGGGCTGTAGGGGATAATTCCCAGGCCATAGGTTTCACAGACCCGGGCGATCTCGTGCTCGAAGTTGTAGCGGGTGGGGGCCACGAGGCTGTATTCCGGTTGAATCGAAACAAAGCTCTCATAACCGTGCTTATCCGAGCTCCACAAGGCCTGCATCAAGCGCCAGGCCGAGAAGTTGGAGCAGCCGATATAGCGCACATATCCCCGCCGCACCAGATCCGTAAGGGCAGAGAGGGTTTCCTCGATGGGGACCTGATTGTCCACCCAGTGAACCTGGTATAGGTCAATGTAATCCACCCCCAGTCGCTGCAGGCTGTCCTCGCAGGCCTTGAGGATCCATTTGCGAGAGAGGCCTTCGCGCTGGTAAGGGCTGTTTCGCCCCTCGCTGCCCCGCACCCCCATCGCCCCCCGCACCTTGGTAGCGATGACTACCTGATCCCGATTGCGGCGAGATTTCATCCAGCGCCCGATGATCTCCTCAGAAACCCCGCCGGGGTTGTCGCCTTTCTCCGACCAAACGGTGTAGATGTCAGCGGTGTCGATCAGGTTGCCCCCGGCTTCGACGAAAGCATCCATCACCGCTTGAGCGGCGGCTTCGTCTGCGCTCCAGCCAAACTGCATGGTGCCTAAGGCGATAGGATAGATGTGCAGACCACTGTTCCCAAGTCTTCGATAAGCCATAGGCTCCAATTATACCCCTCGGGGCTCGAGCCCCGTCAGCGGGCGATGGGTACGGGTTCTTCCATGGAGAGCACCCCGGCGTTGTAGTCGTACTCAAACAGCTCGGCGTAGCGCCCCCAATCAATGGCGGTGGCCAAAACCGCTTCGGCATCCTCGGTGGACATGTAGTCCTCGAGTTCTTGCAGGAAGCGGTTCTCGGGTGCTCTCCGGCCTGGGCGAGCCTCCAGCACCCGCAGGATATGGGCGATTAGCGGGATCTGCTCAGACAGACGGGCCGCGAAAACCCTTTTTCTGGCGCTGCCATCTTGTTCAACAAAAAGGCGGCCCTGAGGGGTGAGCTGGATGTCGCCTTCCTTGACCTCGGCCAAGCCTAAAAGGGCTGCGGCATCGGCCAGGGGAAAGAGATCATCCACCTCGAGCTGCATCTCATCGGCCAACCGGGGCAGGTCTTCACGCCCGTAGTTGGGCTCCTCTCCCACCCGCTCTAACAGGGCCACCAAGGCCTCGGCGCTGGCCGCGGGAAGCCGGTAGCCCAGGCTGCGGGGCTCGGCAGGGAGGGTGGGGGTGCTGGCTCCCCCGGCTGGAGTGGTCATGATGCGGTAAATTTGCTCGACCAGTTCCTTGAAAGCAGGGTGGTTGCGGTTGTCGAGCCGGGGGTGGGGTACCTGGATCTCAGAGCGCATCCGCCCTGGATTGGCGGAGAGGATCAGGATACGGTCGGCCATAAGGGCGGCTTCTTCGATGTTATGGGTTACGATCAGGATGCTTTTGGTGGGGATTCTCTGCTCAGCCCACAGATCCAGCAGCTCCGAACGCAAGGTTTCTGAGGTGAGCACATCGAGGGCGCTGAAGGGCTCATCCATAAACAGCACGTCGGGGTTGGTGACCAGGGCCCGGGCGAACCCTACCCGCTGCCGCATCCCGCCCGAGAGCTCTTTGGGAAAGGCCGACTCGAACCCATCAAGCCCGATGAGCCGGATGGCATCGAGGGCCCGGCGCCGACGCTCCGCGGCCGGAATGCCCATGGCCTCGAGCCCCAGCTCTACGTTTTGCTGAACGGTAAGCCAGGGAAACAGGGCAAAGCTTTGAAACACCAGGGCCATCCCGGGCATGGGCCCGGTAACCGGCTGGCCGCGGTAACGCACCTCGCCGCGGCTGGGCGGAATCAAGCCCAGCAGGGTGCGCAGCAGGGTGCTTTTCCCGGAGCCGCTACGGCCCAACAGGGCCACAATTTCGCCCTCGCGCAGCTCGAGGCTGATGTCCTCGAGCACCGTGAACGGTTTGCCTTCGGGGCTCACGAAGAACTTGGAGAGGTGTTGGGCGCTGAGGATGACTGGATTGGAGGTTTTGGGGGGAGGGGTCATGCGGGGAATCCTTTCGGAAAGGGGTGCAGAGAGCCTTCAATGGACCGGGCTGGTCACGCTTAAGCCAGCTTATATCGCTCTTCGGCCAATCGGTACAAGGACCGCCAAACCAGCCGGTTGTAGGCCAGTACCATCAGCCCCATGACCACCATGCCCAGACCCACATGGGGGTTGAACTCCCCGGTGCTCCAGTGGGCAATATAAGCGCCCAGGCCGGTAGCGGTAAGGGTGACATCGCCCCAGCTCACCACCTCGGCGACAATGCTGGCATTCCAGCTCCCCCCGGTAGCGGTAATCCCACCGGTAACAAAAGCCGGGAAGATGGCTGGCAGCGCCAGGCGGCGCCACCAGCTCCATCCCTTGAGGCCGGTGACCTTGGCGGCCTCTTTGAGATCGGAGGGAAGGGCGGTGGCCCCAGCCACAACGTTAAACAGGATGTACCACTGGGTTCCCAGCACCATCAACGGGGCCGTCCAAAACTCCGGATTGAGGTGAAAATGAATGATCAGGATGACAAAAATAGGGAACAACAGATTGGCCGGGAACGCGGCCCCAAACTGGGCTAGGGGCTGCACCCAACCGGCAAGCTGAGGCCGCAACCCAATCCAAACCCCGATCGGTACCCAGAACAGCATGGCCAGCAGCACGAACAGCGTGACCCGCAAAGCGGTAAACAAGCCGAGCTTGAGCACGTGAAGCACCTCTAACAGTGAAACCTTCCCTGCGGGGGCCAGAGGTTTGGCACAGCGCTCGAGCCATCCGGTGGGCTCGAGCCGGTATTCCGTCAGGAGTTTGGCCAGCTCAGGGCTTATGGTCTGCCCGTTGTTGGAGATGCGGCACACCTCCGATAACCAGACCGCATTTTCCGATGAGCGGCGGACCCCCAGATCCTCGAAGCGCTTGGCCATACTGGCGCTAAACTCAGGATTGAGGTTGGGGTTGGGCTGGAGAAGGCGTCCATGGGCAAACCCCCACCCTGGCCCGAATAGAAAGGTCCAGAGATAGGCAAGGGAGCTGAGGGCAACGATGGCGATAAGGGCCGTAGAACCCCACCCCAATAGCCGCTGCTGGGGGGTGATGGAACGGACCTCCTTGACCCGAACCGGTCGGTTTTTAAGCGCGGTTGCCCGCCAGAGCCATTCCCACAGGGGCACGGGTAGCTGTGCGATCCGCCCGGCAAACCGAGCCCGCTGTAAGGCGGTCAGCACCCAGGAGTGGGGGGTGTCCTGTCCTTGGGAGAGCTCGATCTTGAACTTTTCACTCCAGGCCACCAAGGGTCGGAAGAAGAGCTGGTCATACAGCAACACCAGCACCAGTACGGTGAGGCCAGCGTAAATCATGGCTCGGACATCGGCTTGCTGAATGGCCAGGGCCACATACGAGCCCACACCGGGTAGAAATTGGGGGTGATCACGCCCCACCACGCTGATCACTTCGGAAGCCACCACGAAGAACCAGCCACCCGAGACCGACATCATGGTGTTCCAGACCAGCCCAGGCATGGCATAGGGCACATCGAGTTTCCAGAAGCGCTGCCAGGGGGAGAGCCGCAGCATCAGGGCGGCCTCCTGGAGCTCTTTGGGCTGGGTGGTCAGCGAGGCATAGAAGCTGAAGGTCATGTTCCAGACCTGCGAGGTGAAGATGGCGAAGACCGCAGCGGCTTCCAGGCCCAACAAGCTGCCCCGAAATATCCCTAGGAACATCGCGGTGGTTGCGGTGAGGAACCCCAGGATGGGGAGGGATTGCAGAAAATCAAGCACCGGGATCATCACCCGCTCAGCCCCTCGGACCCGGGCTGCAATGGTGGCATAGACCAGGGTGAAGCCAAATGAAAAGACCAGGGCCACGGCCATGCGCAGCAGCGTTCGCAGGCCATAGTAGGGCAGGTTGGCCGGATTGAGCGAAACGGTGAGGTCCGGGGTTTTGGGGCCGAACGGGGCTGCGGCTCCTTTGAGCCCCAGCTCCACCAGCACAAACAAGGCGATCAGGCCAGGTATGACCAGTAGATCCCAGCGTGAGAAAGGCCGGTGCGGGCGTACTGCTTCTGGAGTAGGGAAGATCCGGTTCACCGGGGGCCTCCCTGAGTGGAGAAGTGGAGTTTGGAGATGGGGAAATGCATGACAACCTCCTTGGTTTGATTGGGCCCCGGAGGTTGCCGGAATAGCTATGACGCCAGGTAGAAACCCCCAGGGGCGGGCTTAAGTCGGCAACTGCCAGGGCTTTCCACGGCGGGATATTCTCCTTTTACAGAAGTCTACCTCATGCGATTTGCACAAGGCGCTCGAGCACTCTAGGTTTCTAATATGAAAGGGGGATGAAGGCCCTCTCGGTGGGCTCCAAAGGGCCAATTCCTAATTGCGGGTTCCACTGGGGTAATCTGGAAGCCATGTTCCCACTGTATGACCTCAACCGTTTGCCAATTCGCCCGGTGGTGGTGTATTCACTGATCTTGCTCAACTTTTTGGCCTTCATTTACACGTATTTTCTCACCGATCCTGCCCAGGTGCTTTCGGCCTATGCCTTTGTCCCCTCGCGTTTTTTCGCCGACCCCAGTGGGCAATGGGCAACCCTGTTTACCAGCATGTTTCTGCATGGCAGCATCGCGCACATCTTGGGCAATATGTGGTTCTTGTGGATTTTTGGCGACAACGTAGAAGCCCGTATGGGCCACGGGCGCTTCTTGGTGTTTTATCTGTTGGGTGGGGTGATTGCCGCTTTTTTCCAGGGCCTGATCGGGGGAGATGCCCCAATGATTGGGGCTTCAGGAGCCATTTCAGCGGTGCTGGGGGCGTATATTGTGCTCTTTCCCAGGGCCTTGATCTTCTCACTGGTGGGTTTTTTCCCCCTGCCTGTGCCTGCCCTAATTTATCTGGGCTACTGGGCCCTGCTTCAGCTATGGCAGAGCGCGGGGGGGGTGCCAGGGATTGCCTTCTGGGCTCATATCGGGGGGTTTATCGGAGGAGCCCTGCTGGTGCGCTTTTTCATTGTACCCCAGCGCTACCGCCGGCCTTGATCTCCCGGGGGTTTTGACACCGCTTCGCCCACGCTTGACAGATAAAAGCGCACGCGGTATCGTACTGACGCGCGTTAGTAGCAGGTGTTAATCGGCGATAAATCAGCCCTGATCAAGAGGCCCTTTGGCCTTAGCGTAAGGAGAAGATGTATGCCTAAAATCACCTTCATCGGCGCAGGCAGCACGGTATTTGCTCGGAACTTGATGGGGGATATCCTCAGCTTTCCGGAGCTCTCGGAGTCTACCCTGGTGCTCTACGATATCAATGCGGAGCGGCTCAAGACCTCGGAGATTGTGGCGCATAAGTTAGCGGAGAGTCTGGGGGCTAAGCCCAGAATCATCGCGACCACGGACCGGGTGCAGGCCCTCGAGGGGGCTGACTACGCCATCAACATGATCCAGGTGGCCGGGTACAAGCCTGGGACGGTCCTTGATTTTGAGATTCCCAAAAAGTACGGTCTGCGCCAGACCATCGCGGATACCTTGGGAATCGGTGGGATCATGCGGGGCCTGCGCACCATCCCGGTGCTCTTGGAGATGAGCCACGAGATGGAGCGGCTCTGTCCGGATGTGCTGCACCTCAACTATGTAAACCCCATGGCCATGAACACCTGGGCCCTGCTCAAGGCCACCCGTACCAAGACCGTGGGCTTATGCCATAGCGTGCAGGGCACCGCCGAGCAGCTGGCTCAGGATATTGAGGTGCCCATTGAGGAGATCAACTACCTCTGTGCTGGGATCAACCACATGGCTTTTTACCTCAGGTTCGAGCGAAACGGCGAGGATCTCTATCCCAAGATTCGGGCCTTTCTCGAGAGCGGCAAAACGGCCTATCGTGGGCATGGTGGGGGGGTGCAGCTGGCGGACAAGGTGCGCTATGAGATGTTTCGCCGCCTGGGTTACTTCGTTACGGAGTCCAGCGAGCACTTCAGTGAGTACACCCCTTATTTCATCAAGCGCGATCGCCCCGACCTGATCGAGAGGTTCGGCATTCCCCTGGACGAGTACATCCGCCGCTGCGAGGAGCAGATTGCCGGTTGGGAACACCTGCGCGAGGAGCTGGAGCAAAACACCCATCCGCTTCCGGTACACCGCAGCCACGAGTATGGCTCGCTGATCATCCATAGCCAGGAGACCGGCACGCCCCGGGTGGTCTATGGCAATGTGCTCAACCATGGCCTGATTGAGAACCTCCCCGAGGGGTGCTGTGTGGAAGTGCCTTGCCTGGTGGATAAAAACGGGATTCAGCCCACGCGCATTGGAAGCCTGCCCCCCCAGTTGGCCGCCCTCATGCAGACCAACATCAACGTGCAGTCGCTGGTGGTTGAGGCGGTGCTCACCGGTAAGCGGGAGCACGTCTACCACGCAGCCATGTTAGACCCCCATACCGCGGCCGAGCTCGATCTGGACCAGATTTGGAGCTTGGTGGACGAGCTGTTGGCTGCTCACGGAGACTGGATTCCCGAGCCCCTGCGCTCCAAGCCGGTAATGCGGAGCTGAATGAGGGCCACCTTCCCCAAATGACGCCCAAATCCCGGGTTACCAGCCATCAAGTCGCTAAGCGCGCCGGAGTTTCGCGGACTACGGTTTCCTTCGTGCTCAACAATGTGCCTGGGGCTAATATCAGCGAGGAGACCCGGGCCCGGGTGCTGCAGGCAGCCGCAGAACTGGGATACGTGCCCAACGCTGCCGCTCGCAGCTTGGTGAGTGGGCAGACTCTCACCCTGGGCTTGGTGGTTTCCCACGCCGAGCACCTGAAGGTGGATGCCTATATCCCTCAACTGCTCTACAGCCTCAGCCATACTAGCCATCGGCACGGTTACCGGGTGCTTTTAGAGACGGTTGAAGATGTCTCTCGAGCCGATGTGTACCTCGAGCTGGTGCGTGGACAGCGGATTGATGGCTTGATCGTGCTTAACCTGCGCTCGGACGACAAGCAACTCCCCGAGCTGATCCGGCGCAACTTTCCGGTGGTGTTGATCGGGTTTAGGCGCTGGGCAGAGCTGGAGGAGAAGGTTTACGCGGTGGAGACCGACGACCTCGAGGCCAGCAGCCGAGCCACCCAGCACCTTATCGGGCTGGGCCACACCCGAATCGCGCACATCACCTTCTCGCCGGACAACTATTTCGCTACCCAGACCCGGCATCAGGGGTATCGCTTGGCGCTCGAGGCGGCGGGGTTGGAGTACAACCCAAAGCTGGTCCGCTTTGGCAACTACAGCGCAGCCAGCGGCTACGAGGCTATGCAGAAGCTTCTGCAGCGAAAACCCTATCCCACCGCCCTGTTCGCCGGAAATGACACCATCGCTTTGGGGGCCATGGCGGCGATTCATGAAAAGGGGTTGCGCATCCCCCAAGATATTGCGGTGGTCGGGTATGACGATATCCCTACCGCTCCATACCTGATCCCTCCCCTAACTACCATCCAGATTCCGGCAGTGGAGCAGGGACGCCTGGCGGTGGAGATGCTCTCCGGGCTGATTCGGGGGGTTGTGCCGGAGCGCCCCCAGATTCGCCTGCCCGCCCCGCTGATTGTCCGTGCCTCGTGTGGGGCTAAACAAAAGGCCAAGGCGTATCAACGCTGAGCAGCGTATAGGCCGTCCCAGACCGGAGGCCCTACCTCCTGACCCGGTTTGCCCGAGATGAAGTGTGAGGTGTCTTCTTGTACTTCCTTTCACAAAGAAGTACAAATGTCCTGAGGGTCGGTGTCTTTTGGGTAAGACGGGCTGGCCCAGGGAGGGCTTCATGTCCGAGAAGCACGTGGTGGTACTGGGGGCGGGATTCGCTGGGCTGAATGCGGTGCGCGAACTGGCCCGTGAGCCGGGGCTGCGGATTACGCTGGTGGACCGTAACAACTATCACCTCTTCCAACCGCTCTTGTACCAGGTAGCCTCAGGTGGACTCGAGTCACCGCAGATCGCCTTTCCCATCCGGGCCTTTCTGCGCCGCTATACAAACGCCTGCTTCCTGATGGGCAACGCTGAGCGGGTTGATCCCCAGGCCAAGACCGTGACGGTGGACGGCCAGTTGCTGCCCTACGACTACCTGCTGGTCGGGGTGGGAACCCGCACCAATGACTTTGGCCTGCCGGGGGTGGCGCAGTACGCCCAGGGAATGAAGGGCCTCGAGGACGCCCTGCGCATCCGTGACCGCCTGATCTCGGCCTGTGAGGAGGCTGCTCGCACGAGTGACCCTCAGCGGCGCAAATCGCTCCTGACCACGGTGATCGTGGGCGGCGGGCCGACCGGGGTGGAGCTGGCCGGGGCCTTCGCCGAGGCCAAGCGGCACGTCATCTCGCGCGACATCCCGGAGATCGCGGGGGAGATGCGGATCGTGCTGGTGGAGGGGTTCGGGCGCATCCTGAGCGCCTTCAGCGAGTCCAGCAGCCGCTACGCCGAGCGCTTCCTGCGGGCGATGGGGGTCGAGCTAGTCTACGGCGACCCGGTGGCTGAGGTCGGGTCAGGGGGGGTGCGGTTCCAGAGCGGGCGCTTTGTGCCCAGCTTCAGCACCATCTGGGCCGCGGGGGTCACCGGGGTGGCAATTCCGGGGCTACCCGCCGGGCGCGGAGGCCGGATCGTCACCGCGCCGGAGCTTTTCATCCCCGAGCACCCCGAGATCTACGTGGCCGGAGACTCCAACGCCCTCGCCGGCGACGATGGGAAGGCGTACCCGCAGGTAGCCCAGACCGCCATCCAGCAGGGGGTTTTGGCTGGATGCAACATCGTGCGTGCGGTGCGGGGACAGCGGCAAAAGCCGTTCAGGTACATCGACAAAGGCAACCTGGCAACCTTGGGCCGCAACCACGCCATCGCCGAGATCGGGCGGCTGCGATTCAAGGGCTTCGCGGCCTGGGCGCTGTGGCTGGTAGTACACCTCTACTATCTGATCGGCTTCCGAAACCGCCTTCTGGTAATGGCAAACTGGGCCTACAGCTACTTCACCTACGACTTTGCGGTGCGCATTCTGCACAAACGGGTGGCGTTTCCCGAGACGAGCCCGCAGGAGGTGAGGGAGACGGTCAGGACATAGCCGAAAGAGCTCAGGGGTTCGGGCTCAGGGAGAGGAACTCTGCGTAGGTTTGGCGCAGCACCTCTTCGGAGATGGGATGAATTTCTAGCTTGCCCATCCCCATCGGCACCACCCAGTGCAGTGAGGTGCCGAGCGTTTTTTTGTCCCTGGCCATGAAAGGGGCCAGCGCCTCCCACTCCAGCGGGGGTAGCCGGGGAGGGGAGAGCCAGGCCAGCAGGTTTTGTACCGCTGGGGTCAAGTCCGTGCCGCCATGAGCCCGGCCCAGAAGGGCCGCAAACAGCAGGCCGTAGGCAACCGCGGCTCCGTGGGAGAGCTGGTGCTGGGTAGCCGCCTCGAGGGCATGCCCCAGGGTGTGTCCCAGGTTCAGCTTGCGGCGCTCACCGGTTTCCCTTGGATCGGCTTCAACCACCGCGATCTTGACCGCCACCGCTCGAGCCAGGTAGGCCTCGAGGGCCGGGCTTGAGCGGCTCAGCGGCTCGACCTCGAGCAGGCCCTCGTCCCCAGCGATGAGGCCATGCTTGAAGGCCTCCACCAAGCCTTCCTTGAAGGGGGTCTCAGGCAGGGTGGCCAGGGCCTCTAGATCAGCGTAAACCCCTTCAGGAGCGTAAAAAGCACCCACCAGGTTTTTGCCCTCGGGGAGGTTGATTCCGGTTTTATTGCCCACCGAGGCGTCCACAATGGCTAAGGTGGTGGTAGGAACATTGATGAACCGAATCCCCCGCAGGTAGCTTGCGGCCAGAAAACCGCCCAGGTCCGTCAGGGTGCCCCCACCCACGACATAGAGGGTGGTGTTGCGCGGCAAGGCCTTCCCGGCTAGCCAGGACAGCGCCTGGGCATAGGTCTCGAGGGTCTTGGCCCCCTCGCCCCCTGCCAGCCCTAAGCGGTAGGGAATTTCCAGGCGCTGGGCCAAGCCAAGGGCAAAGCCCTCGACCGCGGTGTCGTAAAGCAGGGCCTTAGGCCCTTCTGAGCGGGGGACCTCGAGCCCCCGCCCCAGGAGGATGGGATAGGGAAAGGGCGATTCAATCCTGAGCGTTGTCGGCATAGTTCCACAGCTTCTCGATGATCTCGTCCACCACGTCAGGAACCCGCCGTCCATCGGTCGAGACATGGATGGTGGCTTGACGATAGATGGCTTCCCGCTCGGCCAGTAGACGTTGAATGCGCTCGTAGGCCAGCTCGGCCAGGTCTTTGGGGGCTTCCCCAGGGGCGGGGTGGGGAGGGTCAAGGATCGGGCGCTGCCCAGGGCGGCGGCTGACCCGTTCGTAGATGGTTTGCGGGCTGGCCCACAGGCTCACCACCGGCCCGCGCTGCAACAGGCTTTCGCGGTTTTGGGGACCCACGAAGGTTCCACCCCCCAGGGAGAGCACCAGGAAGTCTTTCCCCGTGAGCTCAGCCACGGCCTCCGCCTCGAGCTGCCGGAAGGTGCTCTCCCCGAGATGGCGGAAGATATCGGGGATGGAGAGCCCGGTTTCGCGCTCGATATAGCGATCCAGGTCTATAAAGTGCAGCATCAGCTCACGGGCCAGCTCCCGCCCGATGCGGCTTTTGCCCACGCCCATGAACCCGGTGAGCGCAACCCAGGTGGTGGGGCGCTCAACCTTGAGCATGGGGGAACCGCGGATCAAAAAGTGCCGGAGCAGGAATGGGTCCCGCCGCGGAGGGTAGAGGGTCAACGCTCAAGGCCATATCTCAATAGGCTAGCACACGGGCCTTGTAGCGCTCGACCCGTTCGACGAGCTCCTCCAGGGTATCGCCGCCGAACTTCTCGAGGTAAGCCTGGGCCAGCACGATGCCCACCAGAGCCTCCAGGATCACGCTGGCTGCGGGTACCGCCGTGGTATCGGAGCGCTCCCTAGCGGCATCAGCGGGGGTATGGCTCACCACATCTACGGTGGGCAGCGGGGTCATCAGGGTGGCGATGGGCTTGAGGGCAGCCCGCACCACCAACTCCTCGCCGGTGGTCATCCCCCCTTCGGTCCCCCCGGCCCGGTTGGTCTGGCGGTAGTAGCCACGCCCGGCTTCCCAGTAGATCGCGTCGTGAACCTCGGAGCCTGGCTTCATGGCGTTCTCGAAACCGGCCCCGATCTCCACCCCCTTGACCGCCGGGATGCTCATGGCCATCTGAGCGATGCGCCCATCGAGCTTACGCTCCCAGTGCATCTGTGAGCCCAGTCCCGGTACCACCCCTTGAAACCGGGCCTCAATGATCCCCCCCAGGGTGTTCCCGGCAGCTTTGGCCGCGTCTATCCGCCCGATCACCTCGGCCTCGGCGCTGGGGTCGGTCATTCGCACGGGGCTGGCCTCGATCTGCTCGAGCAGGCTCCAGTCAAAGGCCCGCTCGCTCCAAACCCCGGCCATCCCCGGCACATAGGCTGCGCTCCTGACCCCAAACGCCCCCAGCAGCTTATGGGCCACGGCACCCACCGCCACCCGCATTGCGGTCTCCCGGGCCGAGGCCCGCTCGAGCACATCGCGAAGGTCTTTGTGGCCGTACTTCATCCCCCCGGAAAGGTCAGCATGGCCGGGGCGGGCCGCCGTGAGGGCTTTTTTGCGCGGCTCATTGCCGGGGGCCGGGTCCATGATCTCGCTCCAGTTGCGGTAGTCGGTATTGCGGATGACAAGCGTAACCGGGGCCCCGGTGGTGCGACCCGCCCGCACCCCACTCATAAACTCCACGGTGTCGGTCTCGATCACCATTCGCCGTCCGCGCCCATAGCCTCCTTGCCGCTTTCGGAGCCAGGGGTTGATGTCCTCAGCGCTGAGGGGCAACTGAGCGGGCAGACCTTCGATGATTCCAGTGAGTTGGGGGCCATGGGATTCCCCTGCGGTCAAAAAACGCATAATGCCAGCCTAACACGGTAGGTTCGAAGGATAAATGGCTCCCCCATAAGCAGGACCGGGGCCGAAGCCCCGGTCCTTCCCAAAGCCCAGACTAGCGGGCGGCTGCGGTTTGATCTTTGACGATGTTGGCGGTGATGATGACGATGAGCTCATCGTCTTTGGTGTCGCGCTTGCTCTGCTTGAACAGCTCGCCCAGCAGGGGGATATCCCCTAAAAAGGGCACTTTGGTCTCGCTGTTGGTGGTGGTTTTCTGGATTAGGCCCCCCAGTACCAGGGTCTGGCCGTCCTTGACCCGCAGCTTGGACAGGGTGGTTTGCTGGGGGATTCGAACGCTGCCAGAGACCGGGCCAGAGGTGGGGTCGTCGCCAACCTGGGTGTACACCTCCAAGATCACGTTGCCATCGTTGGTGATTTGCGGACGTACCCGCACCAACAAGCCATAGTCAACTTCGCGGGTGCTGGTCTGGGCAGTTCCGGTGGAGGTGGCGGTAGTGAGCGGGATAATCAGCAATCCTCCTACCTTGACCTCGGCCCCCTTGGCTCCGGTGGTTCTGAGGTCGCCGGTATCGGCGCCGTAGTTGTCCTCGACCAGCAGGTTGGTATCGCTCAGCCGGCGGGAAAGGCTCTGGCCCTCGAGGGCATCTAGGGTGGCCCGAATGTTGAGCGAGGTCAGGCTGCGGGTGGCATCAAAGATGAGGTTCAGCCCGGTTTCTAGAATGCTGCCGACCAGGTTGCCCCCGGAGATGGTTTGCCAGGTAACCCCAAGGTTGCGAAACACCTCGCTATTCACACTCTGGACGCGAATCTGGAGCTGCACCTGCTGAACCGGGCGGTCTAGCTGGGGGATCAGCCGGTCAATCAGGGCAATTTGGTCGGGGGTCCCGGTGACGATGATGGTGTTGGACCGAGCATCCGCAACCACTGTAGCCGCGCCGGTTCCCCCTGCTTGGCCTTGCGCCGGGCCGCTGGAGGAGGCCGGGTTTCCCCCTTGCAGGGCGTTGGTCAGCACGGGAGCCAGCTCCACCGCTTTAGCGTGGGAAAGGGCGAACGACTTCTGCACTATGGGTACGGTAGTTGTGATCTTGGGCTGGTCTACCCGCTGTAGCAGGGCGCTGACATCGGCCTGTTGCTTGGCGGTTCCAGTCACCACCAGCACGTTGGCTCCAGGGGTAACGCTCACCTTTACCCCAGGTATTTCCTGCTGGATGAACTGGGCCAACTGGGCCGGTTCCGAGGAGCGAACATTGTAAAACTCTCGAGTGGTGGGCTCGCTGCTTGGAGGGGTTTGGGCTTGCTGCCCCTGGGCTTGCTGCACGATGGCCGGCGGCCCTACTACGATCACATTGTTGTCCAGCAGGGCATAATCCAGTTTGCCGTCGCCATAGGCGTTGATCAGGAGATCCCAGACCTGGCGGAAGGGCTTTTTGTCTAGGTCCGCATTGACCGTAACCTGGGGAATATCGCGGAGGATGGGGGAGAGCCCTACACTCTTGGCGAGGGCCTCGAGCAGGGCAGCCAAGGGCATATTGGCCCCCACGTTGGTAACCGGCTGATCGAAACGGGCGTCCTTGGGGAGGCTACCCGCCATGGCTAGGCTGAGGATCACTAAAAGGGCAACAAGTCTTCTCATGGTTCACCGCCTCAAGGGGCTTGGTCTTCAACCGGGAGGTTCAGAGTCTCCGAACCCCGCACCAACAGCGCTTCTTTCGTGTTTAGGCTTTTGAGTAGAATCTCGCTTCCGGGTAGAGTTCGGCCTACCGGTAACACCACGAAGCCATCTTTGGTCTGGAAAATAGCTACGTTGGTGGCCCCCAAGACCACGCCCGAGAGCTTGAGCCCTTGTTCGCGCACATACTGCCCCACGCCACTAGCCGCCACAGCCTCTTGGGGTTTGCTGAGGTTGCTAGTGGGTTGGAGCACTTGGTTGACTCGAGCATCCAGTTCCGCTCGGGCATAGTCGAGGCGGGTGTTGCTCTCGAGGCTGGGGTCTAGGGCAGCAGTGGTCTGATCCTGTGGGCTGCTTGCGCTCAGCTCACGGCTCAGCGGGGCCAAGCGAATGGGCAGGGCCCCACTGCTCAGGCTAAGCGATCCCGGCAAGCTGTTCCCGTTGCCGCCTGGGCTAAGGCGGGCCTGGCCCTGCACGGCGGTCAGGCTAGGTGTGCTGGGCTGTGCGGGCCGGGTGGCCGGTAGGTTGGCTTGAGGCAGCGGGGTGATCGGCTGCTGCACGGTGACCCGACCTGCTTGCATGGGAATCGGGCGGGCCGTGACGGGGCTCAGGCTGGGTCGCGCGCTGGCCGGCGGGGTGGCCTGGGCCACCGGGGTAGCCTGAGCCGGGTTCTCTACGATCAGCGGTACAAAGGGGTTGGGGGGAACGGTCACTTTGGGCGCAGGAGCGGTAGGGGTGCTGGCGACGGCCTCACCCTTGGTGTCTGTAGGGGTTTTGGGGGCCTCCGTGACCAAGAAAGGTAGGGGTAAAACCTCCAACGGCCGGGCAGTTTGGGGGGTCGGATTGGTCTGGGTGGGAGGAAGAAGGGATTGCTGGGCCATCTGATTGGGCCGCACAAAGCCTAGATACCACGTGGCCACCGCGCCAACCAGCAGAGCTGCGACCAGGGCAACCTTGGCTGATTGGGGCATCCGCTGGAGAAAATTCACGGCCGACCTCCAGGCTGGGAGGATGGGTTAGGGGCTTGTCCTGGCTGGCCCTGGGTAGGCTGGCCCTGGACCGCAGGCTGAGCTTCCGAGCCTTGTCCGGTGTAGGTGTAGACCGTCATGGTTAGGCTGGTATTGATGGGTGGATTGGCGGTTTGATCGCCCCCCAAGGCCAGGTTGAGCCCGGAGATGGTGGAGAAGCGTTGCAGGTTCTCGAGCTGCTTCAAAAAGACATACAACTCGGGGAAGGGGGATTCCACCGTGATAGCCAGATTGGTGCTGCGCACATTGGCCACATCCGAGGGGCCGCCGGGGGTGCGGTTGAGGGTTTTGAGCACCACCCCACTCTCCCTGGCCCGCTGGGCCAGCAGGCTCAGCACCTGACCGATCTGCTCGGTAGGGGGCAGCTCACGCAGGAAAGCCTGACGCTCGGCCTCGAGCTGCGCAATGGTAGCGCGCAGCTGGGGCAGGGCAGCCTGGGCCGCGCGGCCTTTGTCCCGCTCGCTTTGGAGCTGCTGAATGTTGGCCTCGAGGTCGGGAATACGGTTTTGCAGGGGCTGGGTAACGAAGAAGTACCACAGCAGCCCCAACAGCAGGGCCACCACAATGGAGACAATGGCCCACTCGCGCTGGCCCATTCTAGCGAGAAGGGCTACCATTTTGCGCACCTCCTGGGTTGTTGACTTGGGCTGTCTGGGTTGGGGCAATTAAGCCGATGGTGGCTCCGAAGTTGTAAAGCCCACTGTTTTGGTCCAGGTTGGCCTGTTGGAAGTTGATGCCGAAGCGATCGGAGGACTCAAAGGCCTGTACGAAGCGGATCAGGGCATTCTGACCCAAGGCCTGGCCCTGCAGGGCAAACTCCACGTTGACCGGTTTGCCGTCGTAGGCGCCGTTGGCGGTGCCCGCGCTGACTTCCTGGGGGGTAAGGGCTTTGCTGGAGATGCTCTTGAGGGCTACCCCAAAGCCTTTGCCCTCACGGGGGATCTGGTTGATGACCAATGCTAGGTCATCGGACCAGGGTACAAACTTGGTCCGCAGGGCGTTGCGTACCGAGAGGAGCCGCTGCAGGTCTTGCTGCTGACTATTGAGCCGGTTCTGCTCGGCGATGAAAGGCCGCAGCACGTTGACCTCGAGCTGAAGCTGGTCGCGCTCGTTTTCCAGGGCCTGTACCCGGGTTAGGGCGTTGTAGTGCAGGATACCCACCGTACCCAGGATGGCCAGCACGAAGACCCCGGCAGCCAACCGCCACCAGCCAGGCTCAACCCGGCGGCGTAGGTTTTTAGGGAGCAGGTTGAGATTAATCAAGCGGACTCACCCCCCGTAGGGCCAGGCCGATCGGTACCGCGAACTCTGCGGATAACCCCCTGAGGTAATCCAGATCGAACTTGCTCTTGTCCACCTGAATTCCCTGCCAGGGGTCTGCAATCTCCAGCGGGATGCCCAGGGTGTCGGCCAGCAGGGGCACCAGGCTGCGCAGCTTGCTGCCCCCTCCGGCGACGAAGCCCTGATCCACCCCCAGATCTCCGACCTGAACCCGGAAGAACTCGAGGCTGCGGCGCAACTCGGTGGTCAGCTCGACCAACACCGGGCGGATGGCGTCGTACATTCGTGCGGGATTAAAGCGCTCACGCTCGGCATCAAAGTCCAGGAGCAGGTCTTCATCCTCGGTAGGGATGGTGGCCAGACCGTAGTTTTTCTTGGCGTCTTCCGCCGCTACCGGGTCTAGGTTGAAGGCTTTGGAAATGGCGGCGGTGAAGTCCTTGCCGGAGAGGTTGATGATGCGGTTCAGCAGCAGGCGCTCGCCCCGGGTGAGCACCAGCGCGCTGCTTTCAGCCCCGATCTCCAGGAACAGGGTGATGGGCTCCCGGTCGGTTCCCTTGAGCCGCCCCCCGAGGGTGCGCAGCCCAGCAAAGGGCTTAACGTCAATGACCACCGGCTCGAGGCCGGCGGCTTTGAGGGTTTCAACCAGGCTGGCCACGGTCTCTTGGCGCGCAGCCCCGACCACCACGTCCATCTGTTCGCCATCGGGTATGGTTTCATGGCTGTCCAGAAGCGAGTAATCGAGAACCACCTCGTCAATGGGGAAAGGGATGTAGCGCTCGGCTTCCCAGCGCACCGCCTCGTCCATCTGCTTGAGGGGCATTTTGGGGACCTGGAGGGTGCGGGTGATCACCGAGAGGTTGCTGGCCGCAGTAACCACGTAGCGCTTGCGGGTTCGGAGTTCCCCGAGCATCTCTCGCAGTTCGTTGGCCAGCGCCCCAGGCTCTACAATCGAGCCTTCCTGGATGGCCCCAGGGGGGGTTGGCCGGATTGCCAGACCACGCAGAGAGGGTGGGTTCCCCGAGAGCTCCACCAGCTTGAGGTTGGACGTCCCGATCTCTAGGCCGAGCGCCTCGACCCTGGGCCGCAATAAGCCGCCAAAGAAGTCACGCACGCCGACCCCTTTCCCACACAAATCTCATGGTGTGTGTAAGTATAGCATGGCAAAACCGCGTTTCCGTGCTCACATCGCCTACTTTACTTGACCTCTGGGGTTTTACGCGGGCATTTGCACATTGGCCTTAACCTTTCGATGCTCATGGGGTTTTAAGGGCAGCCTGGGCCATGCAAGTCGCGGAGGACGCCTAAGCGCTGGAGCAACGAAGAATTCCCTGCCCAAGGGGTTTTACGATATCCAAGGGCAAAGCTCAAGCAGGAAAAGCGTATCTAAAGGCAAGATTAATCTTCGTCTCAGACCCCCGGTCGCACCCGGATAGACGGAAAATGGGCCTAGAAGGCTCGAGCCACCGCTTCAGCAAACTCACGGGTGGTGGCCCTGCCGCCCAGGTCGGGGGTACGAGGTCCCTCTGCCAGCACCTTGTCAACCGCTCGCTCGAGCCGCGCTGCGGCGGCGTGTTCACCCAGATGCTCCAGCATCATCGCGGCGGAGAAGATGGTGGCGGCGGGGTTGGCGATGCCCTTTCCGGCGATGTCGGGGGCGCTGCCGTGCACCGGCTCAAAGACCGCATGCTCGAGGCCGATGTTTCCGCTGGCGGCGATCCCCAAGCCCCCGACCAACCCCGCGGTGAGGTCGGAGAGGATGTCCCCAAAGAGGTTGGTGGTGACGATCACATCGAAACGCTCCGGAGCGCGCACCAACTGCATGGCGCAGTTGTCAATGATGATGTCTTGGGTGGTCACCTCGGGGTGCTTGGCGGCCTCGGCTCGAGCAGTGCTCAAAAACAGGCCTTGGGTCACCGGTAGTACGTTGGCCTTATGCGCGATATGCAGACTTTTGCGCGGGCGGCTGGCCGCCAGCCGAGCAGCGTATTCACCGATGCGGGCGCTGGCCCGGCGGGTAATTACGGTGTCGGCAATGGCGATCTCGCCCCCTAAGTAGGTGCGCTCCTGCTCCACATAAAGCCCCTCGGTGTTTTCCCGCACCACCACTAAATCCACCCCCTCGCGTGAGCCCGGCACGGGGTGATGCCGGGCCGGGCGCACGTTGGCAAAGAGGTCGAGTTTGCGCCTCAGGTAGCGGATGGCCCCAAAGAACCCAGGGATTTTCTGGGTGGGGCTGGTTGCGGCCCCAAATAGCGTGGCGTCGGTGTGGGTGACTGCTTCTACGGTGGCGTCGGGTACTGAGGTGCCCACCTCTTCAAAGAGCTCGTATCCCGCTCGAGCCTCGACGAACTCGAGCGGTAGCCCGGTGGCTTCTAGGGCGATGCGCGCAGCTGGAATTACTTCGTGCCCGATGCCGTCGCCCTCGATAAGACAAATCTTGTAGTTGTTCTTCACGTGAAATCACCCTGGGCCATTGTAGCGCTGAACTTAAAACCGCAGGTCAATGTCAAAGGGTTCTTCGGCCTTGCGCCGGGCCTGCAGGGCGCCCTCGAGGATCGTCAGGGCTACGCCTATGGCCAGGTACACATCCCCAATGCTGATGACCTTATGGTACACATCCCCGATTCGCAAAGGGATAATGTCTCCCAGCATCCACAAGCGGGTGGAGGCGTCCATCAGGCTGTGCACCGCATCGTATTTTCGCGCCACCTCGTCAATGGCATACTCCATCCCGGCCGCCCGCAGAGCCACCGGGCTCACGGGCATATGACCGCCATTGGCAAAAATCACCAGGGTATTGCTCAAAAGCCCCAGGGTAGCGAACCACAACCCCCTGAGATGGTTGTTGAGCCACAACCCATACCCCACCAACAGCAGCACCAGCAGCTTGGCCAGCGGCCCGGCGACCTCGGGGGGGAGCAGGTTCTTGTAGGTAGCGAGGGCTAGCCCCCCGTTAAGGAGGGCCGCTAGGACAAAGGCCCAACCCGCCTTTAGCTCGAGACCGGCAAGGTCGCGGGGACGGGCTCCGGCGAGGAGGGCAAGGGCAACTCCGACGAGGGCAGCAGCGAGGAATAGGCTCGTAAGAAAACCTCCCGGTCTTTCCAGATGGGGTTCTCGAGCCAAGCTTGCTCGAAAACCTTAACGGCTTCGGGGTCAAACTGGCGCCCGGCCAGAGCTATTATTTCATCAAGGGCGACTTGTGGCGACTTGGCCTGGGTATATGACCGCCCAGCGGTCATGGCCTCGTAGGAGTCGGCCAGCGAAACCAGCCGCGCCCAAGGGTGAATTTGCTCCCCCTGTAGCCGTTCAGGATAACCGTTGCCATCCCAGCGCTCATGGTGGTACAAGATCACCTGCTTCACCCCTTTGGCCACAAAGGGCAGCACCGGCCTCAGTACCTCAACCCCCCGGTTGGCGTGGCTTTTGACCAGGTCAAACTCTTCAGCGCTCAGCTTGCTGGGCTTGAGCAACACCGAGTCGGGGATGGCTACCTTGCCGATATCGTGAATCCGGGCCGCGTAGGTGATGCGCTTGAGATCGGCGTTGTCAAACCCCATGCGCTCGGCCATGTCGGCCACGATGGCAGCAACCCGCTCGGAGTGCAGGCGGGTATAGGGGTCTTTGGCGTCAATGGTTCGCATCAACACCTCAACGGTGTTGTCGAAGGCCTCCTCGAGCTTCACCTTTTCGTCCCAGTAGTAGCGGGAGTAGTACAGCAGGAGCATCAGGAACAACACCGTAAACCCCCCCCAGCCGAACAGGATGGGGGTGGTGTAGGACTTGGCCAGCAGCAACCCAACCGGAGCCAGGATAAGGCAACTTTTCCAGAGCCAGCTGTAGTTCTCGAACCATATCTTTCGGAAAGAAGCCCCCGAGACCAGGTGGATAACATAAGCAACAGCCGAAATATTTATGAATACAAAGACCACCGAGGCAAGTCCTATCCCCAGCCCCTGGCTTACGTATATCCCTACTTCTCCACCCAAGAACCGCCCGTAGGTGGTGAAAAAATACCACACCAGGGCGCTGAGCCCGGTGGCCAGCCCGTGCTGGGTCTTGTTGAACAGCTCCTTATACCAAGGGTAGTCGGGCCGCCCGAACTTCCTATCCACAGAAGCCAAAAAAACCACCAGCGGGGCCAGCCAGCCAGGAAGGTATACGGCGATGGCCAGGGCCACCACAAAGAGGTGGGACATTGAGGCATCGAAGGGGAGCTGTACCCTGCTTCGGGTCCCGATGAAGGCCAGCACCGCCCAAAACCCCACGTCCAGCCAGCTAAAGGGCTGGTGGTGGCTGAGCCGCCACAGCAGGGCTTCAACCCCGACTAGCAGCCCTAGAAGGGCCAAGATGTAGGCCAGTACCCTAGGGGGGGGCAGTTCAAACCACGGCCGCACAGGGTGAGTCTACCGCCCAAAACCAAAAGAACAGGTGCAGGCATCACAGCCTGCACCGAAATGGCCTTACAGGAAGGCTTAACCCCAGCTGGTAGCGGCACCAGCGGCGAATGCGAGGGCAATCAAGGAGGAAATGAGAGCAGCGATCTTAAGAGCGGTCTTTTTCATGGTGTCCTCCCAGACGGTGTGGAAGCGGGTTTTGTTTTTGGCTTCCAACTGGCAGGAGCATACCCATACGACCCCTTGCCGTCAATAGGCAAAAGACTAAAAAGTCTTGATTTTAACTCAATCAAAACTGCAACAGAAACACAAACCCGAGAATTTGCGCCTGCAATGGGCAGGCTGAGCTAATGTTAGGCCGTGCTTCCGGGATACGCTGTGATATTTGAACCAAAAAATTCAAGAGGGCGTTACGTATCCAAGACCAGTATGCCACCGGTGGATTAGCTCGAGGTGAAGGCCTGAGCCTAGCCCAGCTCGAGCGAAACGTTCACGCGGGTGCCGCAGCCCTGGGCGCTGATGAGGTGTAGCCGGGCCCCGATGGCCTGGGCCCGCTCGCGCATAGTGCGCTGGCCTAGGTGCCCAGGAAACTCCTGGTGGGGATCAAAGCCCCGACCATCGTCCTGCACTTGCAAGACGAGTTGCTGCGGGCTGTGCTCGAGCCGGAGGCTAACCTTTGTGGCCTCGGCATGCTTGACCACGTTGTGCAGGGCTTCTTGTGCGATGCGATATAGCGCTTCCTTGGCCTCGAGGGGAATCTCAGGCTCTTCACCGAGATGGGTTTCAACCTCGAGGCCATACCGGGCCTTGAGCGCTGCAGCCTGGCGGGCTAGGGCGGCCACCAGCCCTTCCTCGGCCAGGGACTCGGGGCGCAGCTCAAAGATCAGCGCCCGCATCTCGGCGATCCCAGCCTGGGCGAGGGAGAGAATGTAGTCGAGCGGCTCACGCAGGGCCTGGGGGTTATGTTCGGCTGCGTTCAGTGCGGCCCTGGCCCCCAGGACAATGCCGTAGAGGGCTTGGGAGACGGAGTCATGGAGCTCTCGAGCCAGCCGGGCCCGCTCCTCGAGCGCCGCCTTACCCTGAGCCTGCTCAAAAAGCTGGGCATTTTCGATGGCGGCGGCCGCTTGCTGAGCGAAAATCTGGGCCAGCTCGATCTGCTCCTGACGGTAGGCCTGAGGGCTTTGGTGGTCAAAGGCCAGCACCCCCAGGATACGGTCACGCACCATGAGCGGAACCCCCATCCAGGTGCCGATACGCTCGGGGATGTACCCCAGTTGAGTTTGGGCGGTCACCCGGAAGGCCTTGGCCATCTGGGTATCGGCGTGAACGTCAGGAATGACCACCGGATTGCGGCTGCGGATGACCTCGGCGGTATGGGTGGCAACCTGTAGATCCCAGCTCTGGACCAGCTGTTCTTGGGGGAGTGGGCCATGGTAGCAGAGCAGCTCGAGCACCTCGCCATGCAGCACGAAAATTGCCGCCCCCGAATACTCCACCAACCCAGCGAGCTTCTCCAACAACTGGGCCAGCAGGGGCTTAAGCTCCAAGGTCAAGGCCACATCGCGGGAGACCTCGAGCAAAGCCGCAAGCTGCTTGTTTTTGCGCTCGAGCTCAGCCTGAGCCTGGCGTTCTTCGGTCACGTCCCGCAGGATGGCAAAGCTGGTCTCGGGGTTCTCCAACAGCTCGGTGGAGTAGGTGACGATTCGCTCCTGCCCGCCTGGCCTACGAATGATGGTGTCGTAAAGCCCGGCCACCCCACGGGTAGCCTGCGCTTGCTGCGCAGCGCGGTAGTGTGGAGCGATGAACTCGAGAATGCTGTGCCCTATAACTTCCTGTTCTGGCCGTTCTAGGATCCGGCAAGCGGCGGCATTGGCATAGGCCACCTTCCAGCGTTCTTCGAGGACCACAATCCCATCCAAAGAGGAGGCCACCAGGCTGTACAGCAGCGCAGGATCGAGCGGTTTCACTCGACCAATCCTTCCTTGAGGGCAAAGAGCGCAGCTTGGGTGCGTGAGCTTACCTCGAGCTTGGCCATAATGCTGCTCACGTGGGCTTTTACCGTACGCTCTTCCACCCCGGTCTCACGGGCAATGGCTTTGTTGGAGAGGCCTTTGGCCAGCAAGCGGAGCACCTCGGTTTCCCGGGGGGTAAGGGCTTCGCGCATCTGGGGGGTGCGCACCTCGCGCACCAGGCGTTTGGCCGCTTCGGGATGCAGCCGTACCTCGCCTCGATTGGCGGCGTGAATGGCCTCGGAGAGGGCTGTGGCATCGGCGTCCTTGAGCAGATAGCCCATGGCCCCAGCCTGTACCGCATCCACCACCTTCTTGTCCTCGAGGACGCTGGTCACTGCGACCACCTCCACCTCAGGGAAGCGCCGCTTGATTTCGCGGGTTGCGCTGATACCGTCCATGACCGGCATCAAAAGATCCATGATCACCACGTTTGGAGCGAGCTTCTCAACCTGCTCCAGGGCTTCTTGGCCGTTCTTGGCCTCACCCACAATCTGAATTTGGGGATCGGCAGAGAGGTATAGCCGCATTCCCTGGCGGACCACACCGTGGTCATCTACCAGCAGAACCTTGATGGGAGAATCGCTCACCGCTTCAGTATGCCACTGGGCTGGGGCTTGGTTAGGGGGTTGCAGCGCCCTTGGAAACCAGGCCAATCATGTTCCCATCGGGGCCGCGCAGGCTTGCGCTCCAACCGTAGGGGGTTTGGGTGGGGAGCTGGAGCCAGAGCACGCTGGGGTTACAGCGGAGCTGGCGGTAGATGGCTTCTATGTCGGAGACCTCGAGCACCACGTCGGCGAACTGGAGAATGGGGTCATTGTGGATTTCTAGGTGGGCCTGACCCTTAGCAAATCCCAGCTTGACCGACCGATACCCCTTACGGGCCGGGGTTTCTCCAATCACATGCAGCCCCAGCAACTGATAAAAACCGAGGGCTTCCTCGAGGTTGGGGGTGTACAGGCGTACTTTTGCCAAGCTGTCAATCATAGCGCGGTCTGCTCCTTAGCGACTAAAGACCCTCCTAGGGTAGGCCACTCGGGGGAAAGGGGCATTGTCCTTAAGGCCAATGGCCCTTTGTCCCCGCCGGACGATGGCCCCCGCCCCGGAAAAGGCTCTAATGGCCTCCAGGTTCGGCGGCGATGCCGCCCCCCAGGAGGAAGCCATGAAGACGCAGCGGGCAGGTTCGATGATCGGCGGGATGGTGCTGGTGGCGCTCGGTGGGGTTTTCCTGATCCAAAACCTCACCGGCTTGGATCTCGGCAACTGGTGGGCCTTGTTTCTGCTGGGGCCAGGGGTTTTGGCCTTGGCCCGGGCCTATGGCTTTTTCGAGGCTGACCAGGGCTTCTCCGGCAGAGCCTTGGCCGCAGCGGTTGGAGGCGGGGTGCTGACCCTGCTGGGCGCATCCTTCTTGTTCAACCTCGCCCTTGCTGGGGTCTGGCCACTGATTCTGATTGGGCTTGGTCTGGCCGCAATGGTGCGGCCTCATAGCCCCAGAGCTTGAGGGAGTGCAGCCCTCCAGCGTGGGTTGGCCAAAGGTACTAGAACCGCCTTGTGCCGAGTGACAAGGCGTATAGGACGCAGAAAAACGACACTCAGATTGATCCAAAGGGAGGAGCCATGTTTGCCAACCTGGAACTTCAGATCGCTTTAGCCCAGCAGCACACCGAGGCCCTTCGGGCGGAAGCCCGGCAAGAGGGGAGGGCTCGAGCCGCTCGAACCCCCTCGACAGGGCTTCACCTCCCCTTGATCTGGCTGCGGCGCTTTTCGTTGCGCCTGAACCGAAAGAACACTGGATGGAAACCGCTGTAACCCCCCAAAGGAGATGAACATGAGCACCTTAGACCTCGTACTCAACCTTAGCCTCTTGGCCTTGATGGTTCTGACCCAACTCGGCGAGCGCCGTTTGGACCGCTGGACCTATCTGCGGCCCGCACTCATCACCACAGGGGTGGCCTTCTTTTTCCTGGGCAGCCTCCCCCTGCAAGGGGGCAACGGGGCGATGTACCTCTTGGCCTCGGCAGCGGGCGCCCTATTTGGCTTGCTTGCCTTGGCCTTGATGGACGTGCGCTGGAGTGGGGATCAAGGTCAGATCGTGATTCGTGCGGGTTGGGGCTATGCAGCGGTCTGGATTGGGGTTATTGGCGGGCGAATGCTCTTCGCTGAGCTAGCGACCCATGCTTGGGCTTCCCAGGTGGGGCGGTTTTCCTACGAACATGGAATTACCGGCGCTGAAGCCTGGCGGGCAGCTTTTGTGCTGATGGCCCTGAGCATGATTGTGGCCCGCACCCTGGGCCTGGCTTTGCGGGCCAGGCTGCTGGCCCAGTCCCGGCAGGCCCTGGCGTAGCTCGGTAAATCAAAACTGAATCCGTAGATCCCTCGAGGAGAACCGTATGACCCTATCCAAACCTTTGTCCAACCAAGCGACCCTGCGGCAGATCGCCCTCCAAATTCTGGGAGCAATCGGGGTCTTTGTGCTAGGAACCGGCTTGGTTTTTGGCCTGCTGTTGGCCCTTGGGCTGGGCAACGCAGTGATGCACGATCCCGTCACCCGGATGTGGGCCGATGTGCTGCTGGCCGGGGTGCTGAGTGGCTTATTCCTGCTCTATGCCCAGAAACTGGGGGGGGTTCCAGCCAAGGCCTTTTCGTTTGCCTTCGGGGGTAAGGATGCGGGGTTTGCCCTGGGTGCAGGGCTCCTGACCCTGAGCCTCACCGGGGGCTATATGGTGCTCCTGAACCGTGTGGGAATCCACCCGTTTACGGTGGAGCTACCTTCGGTGGGGCTTCTGCTGATTGGATTTTTGGGCGAACTGGGGGTGCTGCAGGAAGAGGTACTGAACCGGGGGTTTATCTTTCGGCGGCTCCTCTCGAGGTACCCCGCCTTGGTTTCCCTGCTGGTCTCCGCGGGGTTGTTCTCGCTGACCCACCTTTTCTTCAAGAAGCCGGATTTTCTGCTGATCAGCCACTTCCTGGTGGGAATGGCCTTGGGCTACCTGTACCTCAAGAGCGGCTCGCTCGTGGTGACCACTGTGGTTCATGCCTTTCACAACTTCGCTGCCGATCTGTTCTTGCAGGGCAACAATGACGGGGTTTCCCTAGGGATCGGGGTATTCCAGTTTGCACAGCGCCTTACGGCTCCAGAGCGCCTAATTTTCGATGTGCTGCTGGCCCTGACCCTGCTGGGCTTTACCTATGTTGTGTATGCTCGGGGAACCCGGCTTTGGGAACCGGCCAAGCGGCTAAAGGCGGTGTGGGGTGGATAGCTCTAAAATATTGATCATCCATATCGCCGTCTAATCGTTTCTCATCTGAGCCTCTCCTAGACTTCAGAACGATGCGCCTTTTGCCCCTCGTGTTTACCCTGCTGTGGAGCCTGGCTGATGCTCAGAATGGCTTGACCCTGTACATTCCTCTCGATAATCGGCCCCCCAACTGGCTGCCCTGCACTTGGGGGCTGGTTCTTTGTCCGCCACCGGAGCTGTATCAGGGCCAGAATGGGGCCGATCCTGCTCAGCTAGCGGCTTGGCTGGATCGCACCTCAGGCACCAGGCTCATCGTCAGCATGGATGCCCTGGTATATGGCGGGCTGGTGCAAAGCCGCACCTCCACCATCTCCGCTGAGGAGGCCAAGGGGCGTATCGCCCCGGCTTTGGCCTGGAAGCTCCGCACCGGTGGGCGGGTGTTGATTTTTGGAATCATCCCTCGAGCCCCGGATAGCAAAGACCGGGCGCGCAACCTCGAGGTGCTCCGTACCCTTACCCCAGAAGCGGGTTTCGACTATGTAGAGGTGCCCTGGGATGACGCCCTGCCGGGCTCCCCGGCCCTGGCTGAAGCGGCCACCCTCCAGGTGTTTACCCGTCCTGGAGCCGATGAGACCGGGCAGGTATTGTTGCTGCGGGCCCTGCGGCCGGGGTTACGGGTCAAAGTGCTATACGACAACCCCGCCGCAGCCAAGCAGGTGGTGCGCTATGACGGCATCCCACTCGAGGAGAGCGTGTCCCGCCTGCTCCAATCGGCCGGAGCCCTTCAGGTGGAGCGAAACCCTGATCTGGTGCTGGTTGCGTATACCGGCCCCGACCCACGCCAGGGGCTCCTCACCATTTTGCGTGGCCTGCGCGAAGGGCGGGTGGCTGTGGCGGATATCGCCCGGGTTAACCGAGGGGACCCGGCCCTGATGAAATACCTCTTGGGAACCCAGGAACTCCCCCAACTGGCGGCCTACTCGGCCTGGGGTACCCCCTCCAACAACATCGGGACCGCGCTGGCCCAGGGAGGACTGTTCCTAAACGATGAGCTGCGGCGTACCGAGGTGCTGGCCCGGTCCTGGCTGGAGTACCTGTGGGGGGAGGTGGGTCGGCCCTGGGTGCGGGCTCGCTTCCCCGAGCCGCTGACCGAGGAGGCCCAGCGCTATGTGCTGGAGCGCTTACAGCACGAGCCCACCCCGGTGCTCGACCTGGGAAAGCTCGAGCTAACGGGGCTCTGGACCCCTTGGCGGCGCAGCTTTGAAGCGTATTTCAACTGGCGCTGGGAAAATGCAGCTTCGGTGCCCTAGGGAGCAGGACCAAAAGCGGGATTTCCCATACAAACCCCGGTCCTGTTTGTGGGTAGCTTGGGGTACATGTCGCACCGCTTGACCCCCACAGTGGTTCGGGCCATCGGGCAGATTCTGGCGGTTTCTTATCCTGTGCTGGCGCTCTCGGCGGGGACTCGAGCCGTCTACCAGCTCTTTTTCAAGCCGGGCGTAACCGATAAATTCCCCCCTGCGCTGTCTGCGGTGGCGGCCTTGCTGTACCTGCTGGCGACCTTGGGGTTTGTGTTGCGCAAACCTTGGGCCTGGTGGCTCGCGGTCGGGATCTTGACCCTCGAGACCGCAGGGGTCTTGCTCGTGGGCACCCTGAGCCTGCTCGAGCCGGGGGTGATTGGGCGCACCGTTTGGCACGACTACGGGATTGATTACGGCTTCTTGCCCCTGATTCAGCCAATTCTGGGGCTAATTTGGCTGATGTGGCCGGAAAACCGCAGGGCGTTCTTCCTGGACCAACCCCGGCTCAGCCAGGGCCGAGGTTAGAGCACGATAGACTGTGGCCATGCTGGATGTGTTGGTGTGGATCGGTCTGGCTGGTCTGGGTGGGGTGCTGAGGCACCGCCTGCGCTGGAACTGGGCGGTCATGGGGATCTGGCTCAACCTCATTTGGTTCATCTATCAAAACGAGATGGGATCGGGCTGGCTGATGTATCTGCGGGGGGTGGGGTTGGCTGCGCTGCTGGCCGTGGGATACCGGCAATATGGGCTGGTCTGGGCCCTGTTGCCTTGGCCGCTGCTGCTGTATGCCCGCTTTGATTTTTATCAGCTCTGGCCCTACACTCCGGCCTGGGGGGATGGATTCATGCTGGGGACCCTGGTCTACTTGGTCGCCGGGCTTTTCAAGAGGCCGGCGTAAAGCTCGGGGCGGCGCTCCGAGAGCACCCGGAACTCCTCGCGCAGGCGCTTGGGCAGGTCTGGGGTTAGCTCCACCACCCGCACCCCTTCGGACTCGAGCCGGGTCAGTTCCATGCCCAGGGGATCCAGGGCCAGGCTCGCGGCCCCAAAGGGTTCCTCAGCATGGTTCACCGCCAGCAGATAAGCCTGATTTTCAGCCGCCCGGGCTTTGGTGAGCAGTTCCCAAGCGTAGGCCCGGCTGGCCGGCCAGGCCGAGGGGACCAGGAACAAATTCACCCCGTCCACAGCGTAGGCGCGGAATAGCTCGGGGAAGCGCAGGTCGAAGCAGATGGCCAGGCCGAGGTTAAAGCCCCCGAGCTCGAGGGTCACCAGCTGATTCCCCGCCACCATGGTTTCCGGCTCGCCGAACGCGGGGATCAGGTGGGTTTTGGTGTAGCGGGCCATCGGGCCGCTTGGCCCCAGCACGTGCACGCGGTTGGCGTAGCGCTCTCCTGAGGTCTCGAGCACCCCTCCGGCCACGACCATCCCGGTGCGCTGGGCGAAGCCCTGTAAGGCCGAGAGCACCTGGGGGGTTCGCACCGCGTCGGGGTAGCGGTACCCGCTGGGGAAAAGCTCTGGCAAAAGCGCCAGGTTGGCCCCCTGCTGGTAGGCCTGCTCGAGCAAGTTCAGGGCGGCCTCGAGGGTGCGCTCTGGGGTGTCACGGGTTGCCAGATGAAGAAGAGCCGCCTTCATGATGCCTCCTCAGGCGATAGACCAGATAGGGCAGGCCGGTTCCCAAGCCCGCTCCAATCAGGGTTGCCGCCAGCTTGCCATTGATCGCCTCAACCACCAGCAGCAGGCCCAGAACCAGGGCAAACAGCGGGATGATAAAGGGTTTGCCGCTGCCGTACTGCACCACCCCGCTGCCCACCAGGGTGGCGACCGCCAAAGCCACCCCAAAATCGCTGCGGGCCACCAGGTAAAACCAGACCGCGGCAATCACCCCAGCCAGGGTTAGGGTCTGGGCCAGGCGTTCAGGGGTAAGGCGGGGGCGCATAGCTCAGGACTTAATCCACCGCCAGACGATCAGGCTCGAGAGGATCAACCCCACCCCACCCCAAGCCACCTGGGGCTCCTTGCCGGCAAAGCCCAGCACGGCGGAAAAGACCCCCGCGCAGAGAAAGCCGATTGCGTATTTGGGATTTACCGTGACTCCCAACAGCAGGGTCACCAAAAAGCCGGAGACCGCGGGGGGCAGTCCAGCCCCCACCGCTACCACGCCCACCAGCAAGGCCAGGGTGATGACGAGCCCGAGGAAGTAGGCCCCAGGGAAGGGTTCCTTATTGGGTTTTTCTTTTGCTTTAGGATTAGCCATACCGTCGCTCCAGCGTATCACGTTCTCAGGGCAGACCCCGCAGCCCAGGGGGGATCTGCAGGCTGCCCCAGTTGAGTTGCCAGTGCCCGTAGAGGTCGCGTTGCAAAGGGGGCCACACCACCGTGCTGGCCTGACCCCCGATCTGGCTCAGGGGGACTGGGCCGAAGTCCCTCGAGTCCTCCGAGCCTCCGGGGCTGCGGTTGTCCCCCATTACAAAGTACATGCCCTGGGGAACCACAAAATCGCCGGCCTGGCCATGGCGGAAGGGCCAGGTGTCGGAGTTGGCCAGGGCGGAGGTCTGATCCCACTGGCCCAGCTTTTGCCAGTACGGCACCGTGTGGCTTTCCTGAACCGCCCGCCCGTTGATGTAGAGCTGTCCTGCGACCATCCGCAGGCGATCGCCGGGTAGCCCTACAATTCGCTTGATGAAGAAGGGCCGAAAGGTCGCCCCCCACGGGCCCAGCACCGGAAGCGGCTGCACCGCATAGGGCGAGGTGAGCGGGGGTTTGACCACCACCAGCTCTCCCCGCTGAAAGCTGCCCCAGCCGAAGCGATGCAGCCAGGTTTGGTATTTGGGCACCCAGAGCCGCTCGCCGGATTTGAGGTTGGGGAGGTCGCTGGTACCCACCACCCCCACGGTGGTGAAGAGAAAGGTGGTCACCAGTAGAGCCACCAGCACGGCTTCGCTCACTGGGCGCAGCCACTCCAGCCAAAGGTATCGCCAAAACGAAGGGGCTTCTCGAGCAATCTCGGAGTTTTGCAGCATTCGGAGTACTCCTTATGAGGTTAGGGACGAGGGATCCATAGACACCTGAGGCTCAGAGATGCAGGGCGGGGCTCTGGGGGTAGCCTTGATGGAGGAGTTTGGATGGGGCTGGCCTGCCCTCGAGGCCGGGCCTACCCCGCGTTGCTGGGGCATGGGGTGGGGGAGGGCGGTCGGGAGAACGGCGGGGCTCGAGGCCGGCGTGGCTTGGATCTCCGCCAGCAGCCCCACCGAGACCGGCATGGCTTTGGTGCAGTCGGGCCCAGCAGCACAGGAGGGCGGGGGATAGACGGGCCTCAGGGCATCCACCCAAAGGTAACGGGCTTCCGCGATGGGGATCAGCAGCAGGGCCAAAAAGGGCAAGAGCCGAGAGACGGCCTGCCAGGGGATGCGGCCAACGCTGCGCACTCCTAGCAGGATAACCCTTCAGATGATGGGAAGCTGAAGCCTTCGAAAGGGCTACAGCAGCAGGTCCTTTAGGGCTTCCAGGGTGGGGGCTACGGTGTGGACCTGAGTTTCTTGCCCCCACAAGGCTTCCAGCGCAGCTTCTTTGGGTCCGGGTAGGCCCAGCGCTTTGGAGACCACCTCAGGGAACTTGGCCGGATGGGCAGAAGCTAGGGCCACCACAGGGGTGGGGTCACCGGTGCGGGCACGGTAACGCTCGACGGCCTCGAGGCCCACCGCGGTATGGGGATCCGCCAGGTAGCCGTGGGTTTGGTACACCTGAGCCATGCGCTCTAGGGTCGCGGGGTTGGAGACGGTGGTGCCCCAGATCCACTCCCGCATTCGCTCGGGGCTGAGCAAGGCGTACAGCCGTTCGAAGTTGCTGGGCGAGCCTACATCCATGGCGTTGGAGAGGGTGGCGATGGTGGGTAGGAACTGGTAGGCCTCGGCCCGACCGGCCAGGAAGTCCGGGAAGAAGTGGTTGTCGTTGTGGGCTGCGATGAAATGCCCCACCGGCAGGCCCATCAAGGCCGCCAACACCCCACCGGTCAGGTTGCCCAGGTTCCCGCTGGGAACGCAGAAGTTGAGGGGGGTGGGGGAGCCCGTCTGGGCGGCAGCCCACAGGTAGTACAGTGACTGCGGCAGGAGCCGTCCGATGTTGATGGAGTTGGCGCTGGACAGGGGTAGGTGGGCCAGCTCTGGATCCAGAAAGGCTTCCTTGACTATGCGCTGGCAGTCATCAAAATTGCCCTCCACCGCCAGGGCCCGCACCCCCTTGCGCCGGACGATGAGCTGTCGCTCCTGAACCGCGCTGACCTTGCCCTTGGGGTAAAGCAGTACCACCTCGAGGTTGTCTTGCCCGGCGAAACCGTCGGCTACCGCGCTGCCGGTATCCCCCGAGGTGGCCACCAAGATGATCCGCCGCTCGCCCCGCTGGCGCAGAAAATGCTGCATCAACCGGGCCATGGTGCGCGCCCCGAAGTCCTTGAAGGAGAGGGTGGGGCCGTGGAACAGCTCGAGCACGAACAGGTCGTCGCGCAGCCGCACCAGCGGGCAGGGGAAATTCAGCGCGTCTCGGATGATGGATTCCAGCGTTTCGGCAGGGATTTCCTGGCCCAACCAACCCGGCAGTACCCGGCACCCCACCTCAGCGATCGTCCCGGCCTCCATCCAGTGGGCTGGATGGATTTTGGGGACGCGGTTCGGGACATATAACCCCCCATCAGGGGCCAGGCCCTCGAGCAGGGCTTCCTCAAAGGACACCGGCGTTTTCTGGGGGTCACGGGTGCTATAGTAGCCGATCATCGGTTGCCATGTTACGACATCTCTAAACCTCCTCGAGCGGCTCGATCTCCACAGTTGGAGCCGGCAGCGCCTGGGGGATGGGCAGGTTACCCGGTATGCCCAGCAGCACTTTGTACAGGTCGCTCAGCACCGCGCTGGCCGTTACTCCTCCGCCAGCCCCGGCCCCAGCGAAAACCAGCTCTCCGATGGGGTCGCCGCGATAGACCAGGGCGTTGCGTCCGCTGCCCAGGGTGACCAGGGGGTGGCTCAAGGGGAGCTGGACCGGGCGCACCGCCGCAACCCACTGCCCCTTTTCGGGATAGAGGCTGGCCACGAGCCGCACGGCCCGCCCCTCGACACGAGCCTCGTGCAACCGTTGGGGGGTGAGGTGGGCAATCCCTCTGGTTCGGGCCCGAACCTCTTCCCAGGAGAGGCCTGGGTCTACGGTGAGCCGGGCCAGAACGGTGAGCTTATGGGCTGCATCAATTCCGCCCACATCGAGGTTGGGATCGGCTTCCAAGTAGCCCAGCTCCCCGGCTTCCCTGAAGGCCGCCTCGTAGCTCGAGCCCTCTTCCATCCGTCGGAGAATGTAGCTGCAGGTTCCGTTGACAATGCCGTGCAGCTCTCGGGTCTGGTTTCCCCACAGGCTGCCCAGCGCGCCCAGCACCGGGGTTCCGGCCATCACGCTGGCTTCGTAGTACAACTCGCCCCCCTCGGCATACTCCCGCAGCTCGGCCCAGCGCTCGGCCAGAAGGGCCTTGTTGGCGGTAACCACCGGGATTCCGGCCTCGAGGGCCTCGATCACCATATCCCCGGCCAGGCCGGTTCCACCCGCCACCTCTACCAGCACGTCCACATCCTGTAAAAATCCTTGGGTTTGGGTGGTGAGGAGGCGGCTTGGAAGGCCAGGACGGGGCTTGTGCTCATCGCGTACCAAAACCTTGACCAGCTCGAGCTGTACGTCCAGTGCGGCCCAGCGAGACCGGTGCTGAGGCAACAATCCGGCGAAAGCCAAGCCCACCGTACCCGCGCCCAAAAGTGCAACCCGAATGGTTTCCATGCGCAGAAGTATATGGGAAAGTGAAGGGGTGGAGCCCTGGTTTACCTTACGCCAAGAAGCCCAGCAGCGGGGGTTTCTCGCGGAATGGGCACCGCTCGGCCTGCCGGAAGAGGCCCAGCGGCGTTACCGAGCCTGGCTCGAGGCGGGAAACCACGCCTCCATGGACTACTTGCTCCCCAGCACCCGGCTCGAGCCGGCGCAGCGCTTTGCTTGGGCCAGGAGTGTGCTGGTGTTGGCCGCGCCCCAGGCCTACCCCGACCCGGGCCCACCTGAGGGCGGGGTGCGGCTGGGTCGGGTGGCGCGCTACGCCTGGGTGCGGGACTACCACGTCCTGCTGGAGCCCTACCTGAGGGAGCTCGAGGACTGCGCGGCCAAGCTGGGGGTGCAAGCCAAGGGATATGTGGACACCGGCCCATTTTCGGAGCGGAGCTATGCCGTCCTGAGCGGGCTGGGTTGGGTTGGCCGCAACGCCATGCTGATGCGGATGGGGGAGGGAGCCTACCTGAGTCTGGCCCTGCTGCTGACGAGCCTCGAGCCCCCTGAGCCCGCCCCGCCCTATCCCAACCGCTGTGGACGCTGTACCCGCTGCCTGACCGCCTGCCCCACCGGGGCCCTGCTGGGGGACGGAACCCTGGACGCCCGGCGCTGCATCAGCTACTGGACCATCGAGCACCGGGGGCTGATTCCGGCCCCGTTGTGGCCCCTAATTGGGGATTGGCTGTTTGGTTGCGATCTCTGCCAGGAGGTCTGCCCTTGGAACCGCAAGCCCCAGGTCTTCTGGTCGGGGTTTCGTCCGGAACCTGAGCTGGCCCACCCCGACCTCGAGGAATTCTTCTCGCTCTCCAGCCGGGCCTTTGCCCGACGCTATGAGCGAACCGTGTTCTTGCGCCCAGGCCGTACCCGAATGGCCCGCAACGCCCTGATCGTGTTGGCCAACCGGCAGGAGCACCTGCCGCTGGTGCGCAGGGCGGCTGGAGATGTAAACCCCGTCGTTCGCGCCACCGCGGCTCGAGCCCTGGCCCGGTTTGGGGATTGGGACGCGGTGGCCCGGCTGGGCCATGACCCCCAGCCCGAGGTGGCCCAGGAAGCCCAGGCGGTTCTGGCCGGCCGATAGCCCCTATTGCGGAAACCGCCCTTGGCGCACCACCTCGGCCAATACCTCGGGCAGCTCCCAGGCGGCCAGATCGAAGGCCACCTGGCCGTAATCATAGGGCAGCTTGAGGAAGTGATGCACCAGATCCCCGTTGATGTCGTCCTCGAGGATCAGCACATCGGCCCCAGGCTCACCGCCCAGGCTCAAGCCGACCGAACCGGGGTCATAGATGACGCCCTTGTGAACCGCCCGGCGGAAGGGGATGTGCCGTCCGGCTACCACCCCATAGCGCGAACGCAGCCCCTCGAGCATCTTGAGGATCTCGGCGGGGTGGGCCTCGAGGTCTAGTTTTTGCTCAGGGTCTTCGGGGGAGCCGTGAAAGGCCATCAGCCGTCCGCCTGGGGTATCCAGGCGGTGGCGCGAGCGTAGGTTGCGCAAAAAGTTCATCTCTCGAGAGCCGAGCTGGGCCCGCGTCCAGAGGATGGTGGTCTCGGCGATGCCCTCCCGAGCCTGAGCTGGGAGGGCGTAGGCTACGCGCAGGTCGGCGGCTCCTGGTACACAGGGAATGCCTTCGCGGTCCAGCTTGCGGATCACTTGGCGGGGATGCGGGCCGTACCCGACGATATCCCCGATGGCCCATATCTGCTCAACCCCTTCTTTGCGTAAGGCCTCGAGGGCGGCCTCGAGGGCTGGAAGATTGGCGTGAATCTCGGCGATGATGCCCAGGCGCATGGCAACTCATTCTGCCATGATTTAGCCATAAAGGCGGGTTAGATGGCTCAGTGGAACCGGCAAAGGGGCAGGTTGAGTAACCTTTATGCACTGTTCACCCCAGGTAAGCCCAGACCCACCCGGCTTACGGGTGCATAACCAATACCAAGGTATAGTAATATGTCGCCACATCCCCTATGTGGACCTCTTTGCGCCACCCTGGATTTCGCCGTTTGTTTTTGGCCCAATTGGTTTCGCAAGCGGGCACCCAGGTGCATCGGATTGCCCTGCTCACCCTGATGTACCTCCTGACTCGAGAGGCCGCGTGGGTCTCCCTGACCTTGGTGGCGCAGTTTGTGGCCCGGATTGTGGCGGGGCCACTGCTGGCCACCTGGGCCGACACCCAAGACCGCCGCCGGGTCATGATTCTGGCTGATCTTGGACGGGCTGTGCTGGTACCGCTGATCCCGTTGTTGGGGGGAAAGTTCCTGCTGGTGATTTTAGGGCTGGTGTTCCTGGTGGAAACCCTGACCACCCTGTTTGACCCTGCGGCCAACGCCTCAATCCCCGACTTGGTCCCAGCCGAGCGATTGGATGAAGCCAATGGCCTGATGGCCTTCACCCAACGTTTTGCCGAGGTGGCCTTTTTGGGGGTAGCCGGGGTGCTGGTGGCTACGGTGGGGGCAGCCATAGCGTTTTACTTCGACGCCATTACCTACGTAATTTCGGCCCTGCTGTTGCTGGGCCTGCCCCGCTTGGCCCCTGAGGCAACGGGGAGCGCGGGCTACTGGCTGCGGGCCAGAGAGGGGGTGCGATTTTTATGGTCGAACCCCGCTATACGAACCACCGTAGGGCTCCTGTTCACTGCGGCTTGCTTTGGCTCGGTAGAAGGGGTCTTGATGGTCATCTTTGCCAATAAGGTGCTGGGGGTGGGGGCGGCAGGTTTTGGGGTGATCGAATCGGCAATGGCCTTGGGGGTGATGCTCACCACCCTGGGGTTTGGTGGGTTAAGTGGGCGGGTTCCTCGAGAGCGACTGTTTTTGCTAGGATTGGCCGCGTTTGGAATCCTGGAGGCCAGCATTGGGGCGCTGCCGGTGTTTGCTTGGACCTTGATCGCCTTCTTTTTCTCGGGGGTGGCCAATACCTTGTTTATCATTCCAGCCCGCTCGATCCTTCAGAGCAATACCCCCTCCGAGATTCGGGGTCGGGTGTTTGCTGCGTTCCAGGCGGTGATGGCCGCCGCGCAGATCATTGGGGCGGCCTTGGCCGGGCTGGCAGAACCTCACCTGGGGGCTCCGCTGGTGTTCTTGCTGGCGGGGCTTTTGGTCAGCGCTTCGGTGGTTGGAGTGGCCCTGCGCGGTGGAATTCCGGCAGCCAAACCTGCTTGAGGGCTCCCCTATAATAGAGCTGTTGACGGAGGAGCGATGAACATCCAAAAAATTATGAAAGAGGCCCAAAAGGCCCAGAAAAAAGCCGCGGAGGTTCAGGAGAAGCTGGGCAGCATGAGCGTGGTGGGCAGCGCCGGGGGTGGGCTCATCGAGGTTACCGCCAATGGCCATGGGCATATCCAGGGGATCAAGCTCAAGCCCGAGGCGGTGGATCCTTCAGACCTAGAAGCCCTGGAAGACCTTATCTTGGTCGCGGTTCAGGACGCCCAAACCAAAGCCCACGAGCTGTCCGAGCGGGAGATGAGCCGGGAGTTGGGTGGGATTGGGAACATGCTGGGGGGCATGTTCTAGCCGGGAGGAGGCAGGGGAAGGGCCCTGCCTTGCCCTAGGCGATTGACCTATGCGCTACCCTGAGAAACTCCTCAAGCTGGTGCGGGCCTTGGCTGGACTGCCGGGGGTGGGGCCTAAGAGTGCCCAAAAGCTGGGGTTGTTTTTGGTGCAAAACCCAGATGCGGCCAGGGAATTGCTCGAGGGTCTTGAGGGGGCAGAAAGCCTGCACCCCTGCAAGCGGTGTGGCAATCTGGCCGAGGCCGAGCTGTGCCCCATCTGCTCGGACAGCGAGCGCGACCACGGTCTAATTTGTGTGGTGGAGACCATCAATGACCTCATGGCCATCGAGCGCAGCGGGGAATATGAGGGGTTGTATCACGTGCTGGGGGGAGCCCTGAACCCGTTAGAGGGGGTTGGCCCGGAGCAGCTAAACCTCGAGGGACTCTTTGGGCGCCTCCAAGGGGTGCGCGAGGTGATTCTTGCGACGGGGATGACCGTCGAGGGGGAGGCCACCTCGAGCTATCTGGCCGAGCGGTTGGCGGCTATGGGGGTTCGTTCGACCCGCCTGGCCTATGGTTTGCCGGTGGGGGGGAGCCTCGAGTATGCCGACGAGGTCACCTTGGCGCGGGCCCTGGAGAACCGGCGCGGCTACTCGTAAACCCTCAGCCCGAACTGCAGGGTGGAGCCTGTGACCCCGGAGGCCGGTTTTTGGTGCAATTGGGCCAAGCCCCCCCAGGGCCTTGTGCTACTTTAACCTGGTGCTCAAGTCGCTCGAGCCTTTGGGAATTCGTCAAGCGGTGCTCACCTCCCAGGATGGTCTGGTGATTGAGAGCGCGGGGAACTCGAGCCCTGAACCTGAACTGCTGGCGGCGGAACTGGCCACTTTATTGCGGAACAGCCAGGCCCTCAGCAAGAGCCTGGGGGGGTCGCCCAAGCGCTTCAGCCTGGCCACCGAGCAGCGTGAGGTGTTGGCGGTGGTGTTTGGGCGCTATTGTTTAGGGGCGGTGGTGGACCGCACTGCAGACCGGAAGAGCGTGGGGAATGAGCTTTCGCGGTTGGCCCTGCGCCTTGCTAAGACGCTGTGAAAGGGATGCCTATGGTGCAAATGGTGCTTGCAGAGCTGCAAACCACTGCCGGTGTGCTGGCCTCAGCCCTGGTGGCCGAGGATGGCTTCATAGTGGAAAGCCTACGGGGTGAGCAGGCCCCCGACGTGGATTTTCTGGGGGGGGCGGCTTCCACCGCTCTGGCCTCGGCCAGGGCGCTTTCCCAAGAGCTGGGGCGCGGGGAGGTGGAAGAAGTCATGGTAGAGTACCCGCAGGGACCTCTGCTGTTGGTTCCTCTGGAGCGGAACTACCTGCTGGTGGTGCTGATGGATTCCATGCAACATCTGGGCCGCCTTCGCCTTCAGCTCAAGAAAAGCATTCCCCGCCTCAAGGAGGCCTTAGCGTGAACGACGCACAACCCACCATGCCCGAACTGCGCATTGACATTGACCGTGAGACCGCCGGTGGCCAGTACGCTAACTTCGCCGTCTTTTCCCACCAGAAGAATGAGTTCTACCTGGACTTTGCCCTGCTTCAACCCCAGACCGATCCCAATGTGGTCGGGGCTTTGGTGGTGGCCCGCATCATCACCTCGCCCCAGCATGCCAAGGCCCTGCTCCATAGTTTGGCCGAAAACATCAGCCGCTACGAGCAAACCTTTGGCCCTATTCCCGAGGCCGTGGACCCCAGCCGGGCCTGAGTCGGCGTCAGCGTCCGGCGGCAAGGTTTCGCAGGGCGGCTTCGGCAGCCTCGAGGGTGGCCTTGAGCTCGGCTTCGCCGTGAGCGGCTGAGAAGAACGCCGCTTCAAACTGGCTGGGAGGCCAGTAGATTCCTTGTTCCAAGAGTCCGTGGAAAAATCGCTTGAAGGCTTCGGTATCGGAGCCCACGGCCTCGGCATAGGTCTGGACAGGCCCCTCTCGAAAGAACAGGGTGATCATTGAGCCTGCCCGGTTGAGCGTGGCCGGAACCCCGGCGGAGCGGGCAATCTCCTCTAGCCCGGTCTGCAAGGCCTGGCCGTAGGCCTCGAGTTGGGCGTAGGGAGGGTGCTCGGCCAGGGCCTCGAGGGTGGCGATCCCCGCCGCCATGGCGATGGGGTTTCCGGAGAGGGTTCCGGCCTGATACACCGGCCCGCTGGGGGCCACCTGCTCCATAATCTCGCGCTTGCCGCCATAGGCCCCCACCGGCAGCCCACCCCCGATAATCTTGCCCCAGCAGACCAAATCGGGCTCGAGCCCCAGCCGCTCCACCGCCCCGCCTGGGGCCAGGCGGAATCCGGTCATCACCTCGTCGGCGATGAGCAGAGCGCCATGGGCTCGAGTCAGGCCTTGCAGCGCTTCGAGAAACTCAGGGGTGGGAATGAGAACCCCAGCATTGCCCACCACCGGCTCGAAGATCACCGCGGCAATCTCTGGCCCCTGTGACGCGAAGAGCGCCTCGAGGCTTTCTGGGTCGTTGTAATCAGCCACCAGGGTCAGCTCAGCAAACGCCTGGGGCACCCCGGCACTGCTGGGAGCCGATCTAGCGCTGCCTCCCCCTGCGGTCAGAAGCCCCGAACCAGCCTGCACCAGCAGCCCATCGGCGTGGCCGTGGTAGTTGCCTCGGAATTTCACGATCCGGTCCCGACCGGTATAGCCTCGAGCCAGCCGCAGCGCACTCATGGTAGCCTCGGTGCCGCTGCTGACGAATCGGACCATGTCGCAGCTGGGATAAGCCTGCAACACCAACTCGGCCAACCGAACCTCACGCTCGGTAGGGGCGCCGTAACTGGTGCCTTCCTCGAGGGCCGCGCGCAGGGCCGCTTGCACCTTGGGGTGCTTGTGCCCCAAAATCATCGGCCCCCAGGAGCCTAGATAATCGATCAGCTCGTTTCCGTCGGCATCCCACAGCCGCGCCCCCTCAGCTCTGGCGATAAACCGGGGGGTTCCGCCGACGGCCTTGAAGGCCCGCACCGGCGAGTTAACCCCGCCGGGAATTACGGTTTGGGCCCGCTCGAACAGTTCTTGGGAACGCTGGATCAGGGGGGTACGGGTGCTCATGGCCTGAACATAGCACAACTCGAGAGGGATGCCGCTTTGACACTTTGGTGACACTTGTTCTTTACCGGTAGTGATAATCAGTATTTGGTATGGAACGCCTGGTGCTCATTGGGGTGTCGCAACGGCGCGGGGGAACCCAGGCCCTCGAGGCCTGGACTCGCTGGCTCCAGGAGCGCCCTCTATCGGAGCTCGAGGCGATTCAGGAGAGGGTGGCCATCACCACCTGCAACCGCTGTGACCTGGTGGTGGCCTTGCGGGAGGGGGTGAGCGTGGAGGCTGCCCGGGCGGCCCTGGCCCCCGAAGGGGTGCGGAGCTATGCCTATGAAGGCGAGGCGGCCCTCGAGCAGTTGTGCCGGGTAGCGGCCTCGCTCGACTCGCTCAACCCCGGCGAAGACCAGATCATGAACCAGGTCCGTGCGGCCTTCGAGGCGGCACGCGCAGCCGGAACGGTAGGCCCCACGGTGGGGTTTGCCTTTCAGACCGCCCTGCGCATTGCCAAGCGGGTGCGTCGCGAGGTTCCGCTGGCTCCCGCCAACGCTTCGCTCTTCAGCCTGGCCCGGCCCGAGTTCGAGCGATCCCTGCCGCAGGCAGCGCGGGTAGCCGTGGTGGGGATTGGGGAGATGGGGAGCTTGGCCGCCCGCAGCTTAGCCCCCAGGGCGGCCACCCAACTCCTCCTGGTGAACCGCTCGTTGGGGAAAGCCCGCGCCCTCGCAGAAGAGCTGGGGGCTCAGGCCATGAGCCTAGAGGCCTTTCTGAGGGAGGCTCCGCGGGTCCATGGCCTGGTGAGTGCAACCCCGGTAGAATTCCTGTTGGGGGAAGGGTTTATGCAGCGTCAACCCGAGCTTAGGGTGATTGCAGACCTGGGGTTGCCGCGCAACGTAAACCCCCAGGCGGTTCCACCCCGCATCCGCCTGATTGACCACGAGGCCATGCAGGCTTTGGGAGAAGCGCGGCGCGAACAGTTGCGGGCGCATCTGGCTCAGGCCGAGCGGATTGTGCAGGAGGAAGTGGAGGCTGCCTCGGGGGAGTGGGCGGAGCGACAGATTGGAAAGGCCATCGCGCAACTGCGCCAGCGTTACCAGGCCACCCTGCAGGATTTGCTGGGTGAGCTGTTGGAGCCCAGCGAGCTCGAGCGCTTGGCTAACCGCTTTGCCCACCTCCCGCTCAAGGGGTTGCGGGGCCTGGCCCGGCAACACGGCCTGGAAGCAGCCCAGGCGTTCCTCGAGGCGGCAGGGTTAGGCCGGGCGGATCTCGAGGAGGCCCCGCGTGCCTAGGACTGTGCGCATTGCCACACGGGGAAGCCGGCTGGCTTTGTGGCAGGCCCGCTGGGTTGCTGCCGAGCTGGCCCGGTTGGGCCGGGGGAGCGAGCTGGTGATCGTCGAGACCCAGGGCGACCGCGAGCGGCTGCCCTTCGCCCAGATGGGGGGACAGGGATTCTTCACCAAGGCTGTGCAGGACGCGGTTTTGGCCGAACAAGCGGACCTGGCGGTGCACTCCTTTAAAGACCTGCCCAGCGCGGGGGTGAACGGCTTGACTCTGGCTGCGGTCCCGGTGCGCGAGGACGCGCGGGAGCTGCTCCTGGTGAGGCCAGAAGAGTACGCTCCAGAGGAGGGGCTGCTGCCCCTCAAGAAGGGGGCAAGGGTGGGTACCAGTGCGGTGCGGCGCCGAGCCCAGCTCGAGGCCCTGCGCCCCGATCTACAGGTGGCGGAGTTGCGCGGCAATGTGCCCACCCGGCTGGAGAAGCTGCGCCGGGGGGAGTACGGGGCGATTTTGCTGGCCCAGGCTGGGGTCCACCGGCTCGAGCTGGACCTGAGGGGGTTGCACAGCCGGGTGCTCGAGCCCCGCTTGGTGGTTCCGGCGCCGGCCCAAGGGGCCTTGGCCCTCGAGGCCCGGGCATCGGATACCGAACTGCTCGAGCTGCTCTCCCGGCTGAATGACCCTCTGGCCCAGCGCAGCGTGGCGGCCGAGCGGGGGTTGATGGCCCGCCTGGCCGGGGGATGCCAACTGGCCCTGGGGGCCAGCGCTCAGGTTGTAGGGGAGGGGGGGCTCGAGCTGTTGGCTTGGTATGGAGGCCGGCTCTACCAAGCCCGTGCAGCCTCCCCTGAGGCCGTGGCCGAGGCGGTGTTCGGCCAAATTCAAGCCGAGTTTCCGCAGGGGGTGGGGGGATGAGCGAGCGGGCGCTGCGGGTCGCGTTGACCCACTCCGAGGGCCGGCTGGAGGGGCTCGAGGCCCTGTTGGAATCCCACGGCTTTGAGGTGCTGCGGGTCCCCCTGGTGCAAACCCGAACCCTGCGGGGGGTCAGCTTGGAGCCTCTGGAGGACTGCCCCTGGTGGTTGTTTACCAGCGCAGCGGCGGTGCGGGCGGTTGAGGAGCTGGGGGGAGGGTTCCAGGGTCACCGGCTAGGGGCGATAGGGGAGGGCACCGCCAAGGCTTTGGAGCAAGCTGGGGTTAAGCCCGAGCTGGTGAGCACTGAAGCCAGCGGCCTGGGGTTGGCCCGGGCGTTTTTGAAGCGCGGGGAAGGGGGGCCGGTAGGGGTGCCTCAGGGCAACCTGGCCCTGCCCACCCTGGCCGAGGAGCTCCGCCGGGGGGGGCTCGAGGTGCGCACCCTGGTGGTGTATACCACCCTTTCCAAGCCCTGGCCGCCGAAGCTACCGCTACCGGATATCGTGGTGCTGGGAAGCCCTTCGGCCATCACCGCCTTGCCCTCTAAGGTGGCGGAGGAAGCCCGGTTGGTAGCCCTTGGCCCGATTACCGCCAAGCATCTGCTCGAGCGGGGTTTGTCCTGTATAACCGCCCCCGCGGCCAACCCTCGAGGGGTGCTCAAGGCGGTGGAAACCATACGAGGAGAACTATGACCGTCAAAACCGGGGTCCAGACCCACCGCCCGTGGGGCGCTGAGACCAATAGCCAGCAGAGTGTCCTGACCAACAGCCAGCAGAGCGCGGCAACCAACAGCCCGCAGGACCAGAACCTCCTGCCCTACCGCCCCCGCCGCCTGCGCTCGAGTGCCCCTTTGCGCGAGAGCGTGGCCGAGACGGTGGTACGGGCGAGCGACCTGATTCTGCCCTTTTTTCTGATCCCCGGTGAGGGCGAGGAGCCCATCGCCTCGATGCCAGGGGTCTCCCGGCTGGGCCTGAAGGGGTTTTTGCACGGGCTCGAGCGGGCCTTGAACCTCGGGGTGCGCTCGGTGATGTTGTTTGGGGTGCTGCCCGACTCGGCCAAAGACGAGCGGGGCTCGAGCGCAGCCGACCCAGAGGGTCCGGTCCCTACCGCCCTGCGGGCCGCGCGGGCTGCTTTTGGCAACGATGTGGTGCTCTACTCCGATGTCTGTTTGTGCGCCCACACCTCGCACGGCCATTGTGGGCTGCTCAAGGAGACTCCCCGGGGGGTGATCATTGACAACGACGCCTCCCTGCCTGAGCTGGCTCGGATGGCGCTGACCCACGCCGAAGCCGGGGTGGATTTCGTCTCCCCCTCGGACATGATGGACGGACGGGTGGGGTACATCCGCCGGGCCCTGGACGCCGCTGGACAGACCGAGGTGGGTATTTTGGCCTACGCGGTCAAGTATGCCAGCGCCTTTTATGGCCCCTTCCGTGAGGCTGCCCACAGCGCCCCGAGCTTTGGGGATCGGGCTACCTATCAGATGGATCCGCGCAATGCCCGTGAAGCCCTGCGCGAGGCGGCTCTGGATGAGGCCGAGGGGGCCGATTTCCTGATGGTCAAGCCGATCTTGCCTTATCTGGATATCCTGACCCGGTTGCGCCCCCAGACCCATCTGCCCCTGGTGGCCTACCAGGTCAGCGGAGAGTATGCCATGCTCAAAGCGGCGGTGCAGGCAGGGGTGCTGGAGGAGCCTCGAGCTGTGCGCGAAACCCTACAGGCCATCAAGCGGGCTGGGGCTGATCTGATCATCACCTACTATGCCCTGCAGGCCCTCGAGGGAGAATGGTTGTAAGGGGGGATGGGTTGTTTCGTTATCGGCCTCGGTTCCAACCCCGGCTTTCGAGGCGCTGGGTTTGGGTGACCTTTGCCCTGGTGGTGGGGTTTTTGGTGGCTCAGGTAGGATGGTGGATCCTTTTCCAGCGGCACTACATTCAGCAGACTGTAGCCTATGCCGAGACGGCCTGGCTGCAGCAGGCTGCCTTGGTACAGCGGCTTTGGGCGGAAACCCGCCCAGCCGAGCGCCCAGCTCTGGCCGAGGAACTCCGGCGGGACTTCCCCCAGCTCGAGATTCAGGGGGATAACGTGTATGTGCGGCCTGAGCCCCTTCTTAGCTACCGCGAGAGCCAGCTGCGCTACCTGCGGATGTTCGCTTTTGAGGGCCCCTTTTTCCTGGTGGTGATGCTGGCGGGGTTGTGGATCATCGCTCATAGCCTGGCCTCTGAACGCGAGTTCAAGCGGCGCCAGCAGAACTTCTTGATGGCAGCCACCCACGAGTTCCGCACCCCCATCAGCACCCTGCGCCTGCTGGCGCAAACCCTGGATCTGCGCGAGCTGCCCAAGGAGAAGCAGCGCGATTACCTGCAGCACATGAACCAGGAAATCTCGCGCTTAGAAAGCCTTTCCGAGCGCTTGCTGGCCACCGCCCGGCTCGAGCAGGGCCTGCATCAAGCCGATCGTGGAGTTCACGACCTCAACCCGGTTGTGGCCCAGGCGTTATCTCACCAACGCGCGGTGCTGGAGGCTCGAGGGGCCTCGCTGACCTTCGAGCCTGCCCCCCAGCCCCTCTGGGTTGAGCTGGATCCTGAAGCCTTCGGACTGGTCTTTTCTAACCTGCTGGAGAATGCGCTGAAATACAGCCCTGGGCGTGAGAAGCCAATCTGGGTGCGCCTGAAGGCCCAGGAGGGCCAGGCCGTGCTCGAGGTCGAAGACCGTGGGGTGGGGCTGCGGCGGGGTGAGCTGGCCCGTATCTTCGAGCCGTTTTACCGCTCGGGTGAGGAGGCGACCCGGGAGACCCAGGGCCTGGGCCTAGGGCTTTACCTGGTGCGCTCGATCACCGCCTTGATGGGGGGAAGCGTGGAGGCGGAGTCCCTGGCTCAGGGCAGCCGCTTCCGGGTGCGCTTGCCGCTCCGCAGCGGGGCGGTTTCAGCCCCAGAGAGGAGCCCGGCGTGAAGGGTCAGGTGCTGATTGTAGAAGACGAGCCGGCCATGGCCCAGGTTCTGGCCGACAACCTCGAGAGCGAGGGTTTGAGGGTTGTTGTGGCCACAGATGGAGAGGCGGCTCAAACCCTGTGGCGCGCGCTGGAGCCTGAGCTGGTGGTGCTGGATGTGATGCTGCCCAAACTGAGTGGCCTCGAGGTCTGCCGTAGGATGCGGGCGGCGGGATTTTCGGCCCCGGTGCTGTTCCTGTCGGCCAAAGGCGCCCCCGAGGAGCGTACCGAGGGGTTGCGGGTGGGGGGGGATGACTACATGGGCAAGCCCTTTCACCTGCCGGAGTTCCTGGCTCGGGTGGAGAACCTGCTGCGCCGCCGGGAGGAGCACCGCACGGTGTCGGAGTACCGCTTTGGTGGGTACCGTGTGGACTTCCACACCTGGACTGCCCACCTGCAAGGGGGGCGCAGAGAGCTGCTCAGCGAGCGCGAGCTGGCCATCTTCAGGCTGCTGGCCGAACGGGCTGGGGAGGTGGTGAGCCGCGACGAGATCCTGGACCGGGTATGGGGCCAGGAGGTGTTCCCCTCCAGCCGCACGATTGACAATTTCGTACTGCGCTTGCGCCGCCTCTTCGAGCCTGACCCCTCGAGCCCCATCTACTTTCACACCGTCTGGGGGGTGGGGTACCGGTTTACCCCAGAAGGTGACGCCAAGACCCGCCTGGAAAATATGCGCAACGCGCACGGTCGTGCCGACCGCTTGGAGGGTATGCACAAAGTGCACGGTCGTACCGATCGCTTGGAAGGCCTGCCTGATGAGGAATCCGCATGAGTCTTGAGAAAAATCCTAGCCCAAAGCCCTCGACCCCGCTGTTCCTCCGGGCAGCCTGGGGGGAGGATACGGAGCGGGCCCCGCTGTGGCTGATGCGCCAGGCTGGGCGCTATCTGCCTGAATACCTGGCCATCAAGGCCAAGGCCTCGTTCTGGGAGATGGTGAGGACCCCTGAATTGGCGGCTGAGGTCAGCCTGCAGCCCCTGCGGCGATTTCCGCTGGACGCGGCCATCATCTTCAGCGATATCATGACCCCCCTCCCCGCGATGGGGGTGGAGATCGCCTTTAGTCCGGGCCCGGTGGTGGCCGATCCCATTCGCTCCCAGACACAGGTTGAGGCCCTGCGGGTGCCCAGCAGCGAGGAACTGGCCCCCTTTTTGGCCGAAGCCCTCCGACTGACCCGCAGGGAGCTCGAGCCCCAAGGGGTTCCGCTGATTGGGTTTGGTGGGGCTCCGCTGACTTTGGCTACCTACTTGATTCAGGGGGCGGGCTCAAAGGAGTACGAGGACTTCCGAGCTTTTTTGCGCCTCGAGCCCGCCGCTACCCACGCCTTGCTGGCCAAGCTCACCGAGGTCTCGATCCGCTACCTGAGGATGCAGGTCGAGGCCGGGGCCCAGGCCATCCAGCTTTTTGATTCCTGGGCCGGTCTGCACGACCCGGCCACCTACCGTGAGTTCGCCCTTCCCTATAACAGCGCGATCTTGCGCGCCCTGGAGGGGCTGGGGGTGCCCCGCATCTACTTAGCGGTGGGGGCTTCGCACCTCTATCCGGTCATCGCTGAGCTGCCCTGTGAAGCGGTGAGCGTGGACTGGCGCTTGGGCCTCGAGCGCATCCGCCCTCAGCTTCCTGGAAAGACCCTGCAGGGCAACCTTGACCCCAGCGTGCTGCTGGCCTCGAGGGAGGTCATCACCCGCGAGGCCCATAAGGTTTTGCGGGCGGGGTTGGGGGGGGCGCACATCTTCAACCTTGGCCACGGGGTTATCCGCACCACCCCGCCGGATCATGTGGCCCACCTGGCCGAGGTGGTACACAGCTTTAGTCGTTTACAGGAGCCAAAGCATGTCTGACGAAGCCAAAATTCCTCCCACCCAACCTCGAGCCTCCGGACCGCGCGAGTACAGCGAGAAGCAGACCCGCCGGATGGTGGACCTTGATCCTGCCGGGCTGATCAGCCGCAAGGCCCCCGACCAGGCCAAGCGCCAGTTCCTCAACTATGCCTTTTACAAGCTGGATCCGGCCTTTCGCCGTTTGCCCAAGGCCGAGCGCGAGGCCGCCAAGGCCGAGTTTTCCGAGGTGGTGTGCCGCTGGTCGGAGCGCGGAGAGGGCTTCATCCTCCGCAGTTATTCGCTGGTGGGGACCCGCGCAGATGTGGACTTCATGCTCTGGCGGATTGCCTTCAGCATAAACGAGTTTCAGGCCATGCAGGCCGAGCTCAACAAAACCCAGCTGATGGGGTATTTGAGCCAACCCTACTCGTTTCTCTCGATGCAGAAGCGCTCAATTTATGTGGACCGCTTCAACCCCGAGGGGGAGGGGGTGCATCTGCTGCCGGGGCAGGGGGGGTATCTCTTCGTCTACCCCTTCATCAAAACCCGCCCCTGGTACGACCTCTCCCCTCAGGCCCGCCAGGGGATGATGGACGAGCACATCTATGTCTCGGCGCCGTTTACCGGGGTAACCCTCAACACCTCCTATTCCTATGGGATTGACGATCAGGAGTTTGTGGTGGCCTTCGATTCCAATTACCCCCAGGAGTTTGTGGATCTGGTACAGCGCCTGCGCTTCACCGAGGCCAGCCAATACACCCTTTCCGATACGCCGATGTTCACCTGCATCAAGAAGCCCATCCGCGAGGTGATGGAGGATCTGGCCTAGCCACGGGGAACCCTATGAATATACTGTTTATGGCCTACGGTACGCCTTACCAGCGTCACGAGATCGAGCCTTACTACACCGATATCCGCCGGGGAAGAGCCCCCACCAAAGAGCTTTTGCAGGAGCTCGAGGAGCGCTACCACCTCATTGGGCGCAGCCCGCTCAACGAGATCACCTTTGCCCAAGCCGTGCGGCTCGAGGCCGCCCTCAATGCCACCCTGCCGTTGTATCCGCAGTTGCTGCAAGCCTCTCCTGGGGCCAGGGTGCGCGGTCCGGCGCGGGTTTATCATGGCACCAAGCACTGGCATCCGCTGATCCGGGAGGCGGTTGAGGCCATGGCCGAGGATGGGGTGCGGCAAGCGGTGGGGATCATCGCGGCCCCCCACTACTCCGCCCGCAGCACCGCTGAATACCAGCAGAAGGTACAGGAGGCCTTGGCTGAGCTGGGCAACCCCTTTGAAATCCGCTATGTAGAGGAGTACTTTGATCACCCTGGCTATATTCAAGCGGTGAGCACGCGGGTGGGGGAACAGCGCTGGCGCCTGGTCGAGCCCTCTAAGGCCTTGTTCCTCTTCACCGCTCACTCGATCCCCGAGCGGGCCGCACAGGACGGGCGTTACCCCGGCCAGATTCGCTCCACAGCGGAGCTGGTGGCCCAGCGCCTGGGGCTGGAGCATTGGGATACGGCCTGGCAGTCGGCGGGGCGGACCCCTGAGCCTTGGATTGGGCCGGACATCAACCAAAAGCTCGAGGAAGTGGCTGCCCAAGGCTACAAAGAGGTGGTGGTGACGGCGGTGGGGTTCCCCAGCGACCACCTAGAGGTCTATTTCGACCTCGATTATGAGGCTCAAAACACCGCACAAAAGCTAGGGCTTCGCCTCTTGCGTACCCGTAGCCTCAATGCCGATCCCGACTACATCGAGGTGTTGCGCGAGGTGGTGGCTCGGAAATGGGCGGAGTTTTGTTGAGATGGCGCACCTAATCATTGTCGGTGGGGGAATCTCGGGGCTCTCGGCTGCCTATTACGCCCGGCGGGCGGCCCCGGAGCTGAAGATCACCCTGCTCGAGGCCGAAGCCCGGCTGGGAGGCAAGATCACCACGGTGGTCGAGGAGGGGTTTGTGCTCGAGGGCGGCCCTGACGCGGTGGTGCGCTACAAGCCCTGGGCGATCGCCCTGATGAAAGACCTGGGGCTCGAGGCGCAGATGGTTGGAACCATCCCCACCCAGCCCTCCGCGCTGATTCACGACGGGCATCAAGCCCTGCCGATTCCGCCGGGGTTACAGATGGTCATCCCAGGGGATCTGCGGGCGATGGCCATGAGCCCCTTGCTGAGCCCTTTGGGCAAGGCTCGAGCTGCCCTTGACCTCGTCCTGCCCAAGGGGCCAGAGCAGGATGAGCCCTTTGGGGCTTTTATCACCCGCAGGCTGGGACCCCAGCTGTGGGAGCGCTTGGCTGCGCCCCTCTCGGGGGGGATTTATGGTGGGGATCCTTATGCGATCTCCACCCTGGCGGCCTTCCCTCAGCTCAAGGCCCTCGAGCAAACCCACGGCAGCCTGATCCGGGGGGCCTTGCAGCAGCGAAAAGAGCGGGGCAGCCGCGAGGCCGGGGGGCTTTTTGCTTCGCTCAAACAGGGGCTGGGAAGCTGGGTGGAAGCCCTAGGGGCCCATTTGCCTGAGGTGGAGGTGTGCCTGGGCACCCCAGTGGAGGGGCTGAGGCAACGGGGCGAAGGCTGGCAGGTGCTCACCGCTGAGGGGGGGCTCGAGGCTGATGCGGTGCTCCTGGCTACCCCAGGGCCGGTCACGGCTCGGTTGCTCCAGGGGCTGCACCCTGCTGCCGCCGCAGCCTTGGGGGAGATTCCCTATGGCCGCTCGGCTACGGTGAGCTTGGCCTTTCCCCAGGAGAAGCTGCCCCCTCGCGTGGGGCATGGGATGCTGATGGCGGCAAACGCCGGGTTTCGGGTACGGGGCTTTACCTGGACCGATCAGAAGTGGGCCGCTCGGGCTCCTGAGGGCTACAGCCTGGTGCGGGCGTATTTCTCCGGGGTGGACGGGGACGAGGCCACCCTGTTGAACCTGGCCAAAGTCGACCTGAGTCGGTTGTGGGGCAGGCTTCCGGAGCCGCAGCGGGCTTGGGTTTTTCGTTGGGAGCAAGGGCTTCCGCAGTACACGGTGGGCCACCTGAATCGTGTGCAGCAGGCCCTCGAGGCCGAAGCCTTGCCGGGGCTGTTTTTGGCCGGAGCCGCGTATCACGGTGTGGGGTTGCCTGAGGTGGTGCGAATGGGCCAGGAGAGGGCCTTGAAGGCGGTGGGGTTCTTACAGGGGGCTTCGCTGCCCCCGGTGACAGTAGAGCCGGGAGGGGTTTGAACCGCAGGCCGGGGTGGCTCGAGCCCTGGGAAAAGCCCAAACTCCTGGCTATGACCTGAGTCATGGCCAGGGTTGCCCTGGTGCTTCAAAGCTAGGGGCTGAGGTGAGCCGCATGCAGAGTCCGATCCCCGCTGTTCGCACCCCAGTTCCTCGGAGGGCCCGATGCCCCATGTGATCGCCGAGCCCTGCATTGGGGTCAAAGATCGAAGCTGCCAGGAAGTCTGCCCGGTGGAGTGCATCTATGACGGCGGGGATCAGCTCTACATCCACCCCGACGAGTGCATTGACTGCGGGGCCTGTGTCCCGGCCTGCCCGGTCTCAGCCATCTACCCCGAGGAAGACTTGCCCGAGCTGTGGGCGAGCTGCGTGGAGAAAAACCGCCGGCTATCGGCGGGGCCCAATCGGCATCGTTTGGAAGGGGAACCCTAGCAGATCGGAGCCCCGAGCATGTATTTCTGGGAGTTTTTGTTTATCCGTACCGGCTTGCTCTACCTGGCCTATACCGCGCTGAGCGGTACGGCCTTTTACCTCTGGCCCGGCCTAATCCCCTATTTCAAGACCGGCCACGTCCACGCTGGGCTGATGGGGTTTTTCCTCAGCATGGTGATGGGGGTGGCCTATTGGATGATGCCTCGCCCAGGCCGCCTGCGCCAAGACCGGCTCGAGGCGGCTACCTATATGGCCCTCAACACCGGGCTGATTCTGCGGCTGGTGCTCGAGCCCTGGATGCTCCACAGCGGTAACCCTGTTCTGAGGCTCTTTCTGGGGGGCGCGGGGCTGCTGCAACTCGGGGCGGTGGGCCTCTTCATCTACGCGATGACCCGGCGGGTAGTGACGGGCGAGATGCTGCTCCAGCTCCGGGCTAAGCGGGAGGCCAAAGCCCCAGAGCAATAAGGCAAAGGCAGCGCCTGGCCTCAGGGCATTCTCACCCCGAGGGTTGTCAGCACGACGATGAGCAGACCGAAGCCCATCTGCGTCCAGCCCACCACCTTGGCCGGAGTGGGTGGGCGGGAGAAGGTGTACAGCGAAACGGGCAGCAGCAAGCCCAGCGCCAGCACGCTCAGCCAGGGGACCAGGCCGAAAACGGCCCCTACAGCCAAGACCCCGGTCGCCAGTGAGCTGGCCCCATAAGCGGAGCGGGGGCTTACCCTGACCCCTCGAGCCCGCATCACTTGGGTTCGGGCGTAGTAGATGGCGGCCAGGGCCCGCATCCCTAAAACCAGCCACAGGCCCAGGGCCGGCCAGGGTTCCATGCCGGCGGCCAGCGCGATCCCTGAAGCGATAGAGCCCATCGCCACCGCACCGGAGATCTCCGGGAGCAGGTTGCGCCCCTGGTTGTGGGCGTCGAACCAGAGCTGAAGGGCCATCAACGGCAAGGCGGTCAGCAGCGGCCAGTAGAAGGGCCCTCTGGCCAGGAGGGAGGCCAAGAGTAGCCCGGTCAGGGCCAGGCTTCCGTACAGCAGTGCGAAACTCCGGGCCAGTGGGGTACGGGGGAAGAGCCTGCCCCTGCGCAGGTCGGAGAGCCAAAGCTTCAGGGGATGGCGGGTGAAAAAGGCCGCCAGGGCAAAAATCCCCAAGCCCAGTCCGGCCCAGCTTGGGGCCACCAGCAAGCCCAACAGAATGGGCTCGAGGGTAAACCCCCAGCCCCCGTGCTCGTTAGGCAGGGCTACAGACTTTAGCGGAACTTTGATGCCTCGAGGCGGTGCAATCATGGGTTCACTCCTTGGGAAGGGAGATTAGCAGCAGGGTTAGGGGACTTTCGGCCCGGATGGCGTGGACCAGTCCGGCGGGCATATGGACCCAGGTGCCGGGTTTGGCCTCGCCCAGCGTCAAGCGCCCCTGCCCCGAGAGGACTTGCAGGATGGCCGGATGCGCTGCGCTGTGGGCAGCCAGCTCCTGGCCCGCGTCGAAGGCGAAGATCCGGGTACGTACACCTCCCTCGCGGTGTAGCAAGCGGCTCACAACCTCTTTAGCCTGAATGGTGGCTTCTTGTTGGAGATCGAGGATGTAGCGATAGGCCATAGGCCTATGGCACCATGCCTGGCTGGGCTCGAGCCATGACTGGGGTCAAGCTTAATTGCCCTTACTCCTCCGCTATAGCCCGTAGGGCGGCAGGGTCTTCAATCCAAACCCGGCGCTCCTGCATGCGAATCAGGCCCTCGCGGAAGAACTGCCCCAGCTTGCGGCTCACCGGCTCGGGGGCGGTGCCCAGGAGAGCGGCCAGCTCGGGGTTGGTGGGCAGGTGAAATCCCGGGCCTTCGACCTCAGTGCGGTGCAGGAGGTACTCGGCCAGCCGAGCCCCTACCTGATGGAAGACCAGCCGATCCAGCAGATGCACCAGTTGCTGCTGTCGCCGGGCCAGGAAGCGGATCATGGCCCGGGCCACCGGCGGGCGGGTGTCCACCAGGCGGTCAAAGACCTCACGGGGAATGACCAGTACCCGGCTCTCCTCGAGCGCCTCCGCCGAAGCCGGGTAGTGGGGCCGCTCCAGAAACACTGCAACGGCTGCTACCGGGCGGTGGGGGCCTTCCAGGTGAAGGACAATCTGCCGGCCCCCCTTGGGATCGGGGCGGTAGACCTTGATCAACCCCTGGGCCACCAGGTGCAGCGAGTCTACCGGGTCACCTTGGAGAAAGAGGGTCTCTCCCTTGGCCAGGAGGCGGAAGTGAGCCTCCGCTGCAAGGGCCCTCAGGTCTGTGGGCTCGAGTTCACGAAAGAGCAGGCTTTGGGCCAAAACCGTAACGGCTTCCACCGCCTGTAGTCTACTGGGCTCCGCAGGGCTTCCCTCAGGCGCTCATGTGCACCAGATGGGCCAACTCCGGGGAAACCGGTAAACCTTCGCGTTCCATCCGCGCTCGGTACTGGGCGAAGAGGCTGCGGGCCTCGAACTCCTGCCCGGAAAGCACCATCGTTCCGATCAGGGCGTGGTAGGCCTCCTCGCGCCAGGGGTCGAGGGTCAGGATGCGGCGATAGGCCGACTGGGCCTCGTGCACCAGGTGAAGCGCCTCGGCGATCTGGGCCACCCGGAACAAAGTCCCCACTGCCCGCTCACGCAAGTAGCTGCGCTCGAGCTCGGCCCAGTCGGCGTAGGGCTCGTCGGCCAGGAAGTCACCTTTGTAGAGGGCCAGGGCTTCGCGGTAGCGCTCCAGCGCTGCGGTGCCCTCCAGACCATCGCCCTCGTGCAACAACGCCTCGAAGCGCTCTAAGTCCAGGAAATAGCGAACCTGTGGAGCAAAACGGTACCCCTCGCCCTCGCGGAGCACAATCTGCGGCTGGGTGGGGTCGGTTTCCAGGGCCTGGCGCAGACCGTGCATCAGCACATGCAGGCGGCGCTGGGTCTCGCGGGGGTCTTCTCCCGGCCACAGGCACTCACAAAGCTCTTCTTTGGAAAGGGTCTGGCCCCGGTGGGCGAGCAGCAGTTTTAACAGCGTGTAAGCCTGGCGGCGACCAAAGGCCTTGGCCGAGAGCAACTCGCCCCTACGGCGTACCTGCAAGCCCCCCAGGGTGTGAATCTCCAGCAAGGGGCTTTCCTTCTCAGCTTGCTCTGAATGGGGCCAGAGGGCCTCGGCCCCTAGACGCTCCAGCCACAGGATCGGCGCGACCGCCTGGCTGGGCGGCTGAGGTGTGCGGGCAAAGTGAAATTGCTGCACCCCCACCACGCTCCCACCCGACCACAGCGGCAAGCAGTAGCGGAGCCGCCCTTCTGCGGTATGGGGGCAGGGCTCCAACCCCACCTTGACCCCCCGCACCTTGCCCTGCCAGACCGGACACTGCTGCACGTGCGGGCACTCCGGCGCTTCGCAGCGGCCCTGGCTGAGGTTGCGCCCATCCTGAAGTACCAGCCGCACACACGAAGCCCTGCTGAGGGTCGTGGCCTGGGCTAGGAACGCCTCGAGGCCCTGGGATTCGTGGCCCTGCCGCAGTGCCGCCGCAATGGAGAGCAGCCCTCGCTCGCCCAGCCGGGTCAGCACCATGTACAGCGAGGCTGCCAGCATGGGGCCCATCAGGGAGAGCTGCTCGAGCAGGGCTTCATCGTCTATTTGGGGGTCGCGGCTGGCCAGGTTCAGCACCCCAATCAGACCCTGGGGAAGCTCGAGGGGGTAGCACACATAGGTCTTGTAGCCCAGCTTCTTGACCTTCTGCCGCAGGTAGCGGGCGTCTGTTGCCAGGTCGTGGGTAACCAGGGCCCGGTGCCCCAGGGCGACCAGCCCCGGATAGCCCTCACCCCAGGCAAACCAGGGCTTCTCCATGAACGCCTCGCGGTGTACCCCATCGTAGGCGGTCAGCACCAGGTAGCGCTCCTGGGGGTCGGCCAGGAACAGCTCGGCCGCTTCCATGCCCAGGTTTTTGCGCAGACCCGCCAGGAAAACCTGCAAGGTCTGGAAGAAGCGCTCGGGCTCGTCGGTCAGCTTGCGTACCGCCCAGGAGAGCGAGGCCAGCACCTCGCTGGAATCCCGCTGGCTTTCGGGCTTGAGCTCGATGTGGATATCGCCATGGGCAAACCCCTGGCAACGCAGGCGCTTACCGCCACAAGAGAGCGCGGTGCTGGCCTGGTAGGCCCCGTATTTGATCTCGCGCAGTACCGGGCAGCGCCCACACAAAGGGCGGCCAAACCCATCGGTGCCCCGAACTACCTCGGCGCAGGGTTTGCCCAGTACCTGTTCCGCTGGCAGACGAAAAAAGGCCGCCGCACCGGGTCCCCAGGCGCGGATGCACCCCCGAGGGTCCAGTTGCCAGCGGATGCGGTTCAAACTTTACCTCCCGTTGGTTTACAGCCTAGAGGCTTCGAATGGTGCAAATGTCCCGAGGCTGTAAGCGGGCGTTTAGAGGGTAGGGGAAAGCTAGGGGTGTATGGCCCAGGAGCCCACCCCCCGCAACCTACCCCCGCCCAAGTCGCCGGTGTATCTGGTGCTGTTGTGGCCGGATGAGGCCGGCCACTGGGAAGGCCGCATCAAGGATGCCCGGACGGGCCTCGAGCGTCCCTTCTTCGAGCTCGAGGCGCTTCTGTCCTGGCTGGAATCAGAACAAGATCGCACAAACAGGAGGTTGGCATGAAGGGAATCCCCCTGATTCTATGGGCGGGTGTGCTTTGGGGTCTGGCTTGGGCCCAGGATGGCCAGGCCCTCTACCAAAGCCATTGTGCAGGCTGCCACGGGCCCACCGCCCAGGGCATCCCAGGCGTCTTCCCGCCCCTGGCCGCGAACCCCCGGGCAGCCGATGAAGCCCACGTGCTCAAGGTGATTCGGGAGGGCCTCAGTGGGCCGCTCGAGGTGGCTGGGCAGGCCTACAACGGAACAATGCCCGCCATGCCCCAGGTCTCCGAGGCCGACGCCAAGGCCATTGTGGCCTATCTAAAGGGCTTGGGAGGAAAGGCTTCCCCCCCGGCAGCATCCCCGCAACCTACCCCGGCTGCGAGCCCCGAACTCGCGGCCCAAGGCAGAGCCCTCTTTAGTGGGCAGACCCGCTTGCAGAACGGCGGTGCGCCCTGCATGGCCTGCCACACGGCAGGCAACCTTGGCCCCATGGGTGGGGGCAGCCTGGGGCGCAACCTCACCGACCTGCACACCCGCCTGGGAGCGGCGGGCATTCAAGGCGTACTCAGCAACATCGCCTTCCCGGTGATGCGCGAAAGCTACCAGGGCAAACCCCTCACCCCTGAAGAAATCTCGGCCCTCACCGCATTCTTTGCCCAGACAGCAGGCCAGCCCGCCAACACCAACCAGTCCGATATGTGGCGCATGGCATTGGCAGGTTTGGTTGGGGTAGTGGTGCTGTTCGTTCTGACGTACACCTTCTGGAGCAACCGCCGGGTGGGCCTGGCCGAACGGATACGCAGCAGGAGGAGCGCATGAGCGACTGGATTAAGGAACTCGAAGCCCCCACCGAACGCAAGTGGGAGGAGTTTTACAGAAACCGCTTCGCCCACGACAAGCGGGTCCGCACCACCCACGGGGTCAACTGCACCGGCAGTTGTAGTTGGGAGGTGTTTGTCAAGGACGGCATCGTGACCTGGGAGCTCCAGGCCACCGACTACCCGGCCATTGACCCCAACCTGCCCGACATTACCCCTCGGGGCTGTCAGCGCGGGGTGAGCTATTCGTGGTATCTGTACAGCCCCATCCGGGTCAAGTACCCCTACGTGCGCGGGGCCCTGCTCGACCTGTGGCGCGAAGCAAAGGAGAAACACCCCGACCCGGTAGAGGCCTGGAAAAGCCTGGTGAACGACCCCGAGAAGCGCAAACGCTGGCAGCGGGCGCGGGGCAAGGGCGGCTACCGGCGGTTTAGCTGGGACGAAGCGCTGGAAATTATTGCGGCTTCGCTGGTGCACACCATCCAGCAGCACGGCCCCGACCGGGTAATTGGCTTTAGCCCGATTCCCGCCATGTCGCAAATTTCGTATGCGGCGGGCTCGAGGTTCCTCTCGCTCCTGGGCGGGGTGCCGTTGAGCTTTTACGACTGGTACTGCGACCTGCCCAACGCTTCTCCCGAAATCTGGGGGGAGCAGACCGATGTGCACGAGGCCGCCGACTGGTACAACGCCCGCTTTATTGCGGTGGTGGGCTCCAACCTGAACATGACCCGCACCCCCGATACCCACTACATCGCCGAGGGGCGCTACGCCGGGGCCAAGTTCACGGTTTTTGCCCCGGACTTCAACCAGGTGGCCAAGTACGCCGACTGGTGGCTGCCGATTAATCCAGGCCAGGACGGAGCCTTCTGGATGGCGGTGAACCACGTCATCCTGAAGGAGTTTTACGTCTTGAAGCAAGTGCCCTACTTCTTGGATTACCTCAAGCGCTACACCGACAGTCCGATTCTGGTCGAGGTCAAAGACGGCAGGCCGGGGCGCTATCTGCGGGCCAATCAACTTGCGGATTACTCAACTGAAGAGAACGGCGACTGGAAACTGCTGGTCTGGGACGAGAAGGCCGGGCGACCCAGGATGCCTGGCGGGACGATTGGGTTTCGCTGGCAGAGCGAGAAAGGTAAGTGGAATTTAGAGCTTAAGGATGCCAAGACGGGTGAGGAAATTAGCCCACTGCTGAGTTTTAGGGAGGTTGCCGACGGGGTGGAACCGCTCGAGTTCGACGACTTCGGCGCAGACAAAAAGTCCAGACGCGGTGTGCCCGTGAAGCACATCACCAGCAAGGATGGTCAGCAAATTACGGTCACCACCGTCTTCGACCTGCTGCTGGCCCAGTTCGGGGTGGATCGCGGCCTGGAGGGCGATTATCCCAGTTCCTACGAGGAAGCAGGCCCCTATACCCCGGCCTGGCAGGAGCAGTACACCGGCATCCACCGCGAGACCCTGATCCGCTACGCCCGCGAGTGGGCCGAAAACGGCGAAAAGACCCAGGGTAAGAACCTGATTATTATCGGGGCCGGGGCCAACCACTGGTACCACAACAACCTGCTGTACCGCGCGGGCATCGTGGCGCTGATGCTCACCGGCGCGGTGGGGGTGAACGGCGGCGGGCTGGCCCACTATGTGGGGCAGGAGAAGCTTGCCAACCAGGCCAGTTGGGGGCCCATTGCCTTTGCGGGCGACTGGGGCTACCCCTCCCGCCAGCAAAACACCCCCAGCTTCCACTACGTCCACTCCGACCAGTGGCGCTACGAGCGGGGCTACAAGGACTACGACAAGACCGTAGGCTCCAGAACCGACCACACCATAGACCACCAGGCCCGCGCCGTGCGCAAGGGCTGGCTACCCTTCTTCCCGCAGTTCAACAAGTCCAGTCTGGAAGTGGTCGAGGAAGCCCAGAAAGCCGGGGCCCAGACCGACGCGGAGATCATCGCCCACGTGGTGCAGCAACTCAAGGAGGGGCGATTAGAGTTCGCCATAGACGACCCTGACGCGCCCGCCAACTGGCCCAGGGTCTGGTTCATCTGGCGGGGCAACGCCATCGGCACCTCGGCCAAGGGGCACGAGTTCTTCCTCAAGCACTACCTGGGTACGCACACCAATGCGGTGGCCGAGGAACAGGCCAATGGGCACGTCTCGGAGGTGCGGTATCGCAAGGAAGCCCCCCAGGGCAAGCTGGACCTGGTGGTGGATCTGAACTTCCGCATGGATACCAGCGCCCTCTACTCCGACATCGTGCTGCCCACCGCCTCCTGGTACGAAAAAGAAGACCTCAACACCACCGACATGCACACCTACATCAACCCCATGCAGGCGGCGGTTCCGCCTTTATGGGAATCGAAAAGTGACTGGGAGATTTACAAGGCCGTGGCCCAGAAGTTTTCTGAGCTGGCCCAAACGCACCTCTCCAAACCCGTCAAGGACATCGTGATGATTCCGCTCCAGCACGATACCCCCGACGAGCTGGCCCAGCCCGATGACCGCGACTGGAAGAAAGGCCAGGTCGAGCCCATCCCCGGCAAGACCCTGCCCAAGTTCCGCATCGTCGAGCGGCAGTACCCACTGGTGTACGAGAAGATGATCTCGCTGGGCGACACCCTCGAAAAGAACGGCGTGGGGATGCACGGCCTGACCATTCCGGCAGCCGACTTCTACGACGACCTGCGCCAGCGCCAGGGCCGCAGGCTAAACGGGCGCGTGTACCCCAGCCTCGAGGACGCCAAACAGGTCGCCGAGGCCATCCTTTACCTCGACCCGGTCTCCAACGGCGAACTGGCCTACCGAGCGTTCAAAGACGAGGAAAAGAAAACCGGTGTAAAGCTCTCCGACCTGGCCGAGCCGGTGCGCGACACCCGCATCAGCTTCTCCGACCTGGTGGCCCAGCCGCGTCGCCAGCTCACCACCCCCACCTGGAGCGCCATCATCAATGGGGGCCGGGCTTATAGCCCCTTCACCCTGAACCTCGAGCGGCTCATCCCCTGGCGCACCCTGAGCGGACGGCAGCACTTCTACCTCGACCACCCGAACTACCTGGCCTGGGGCGAGCACCTGCCCACCTACAAGCCGCGCCCCGACCACTCCATGCTGCTGGAAACCGAAATCTCCAAAGCCCAGGCCCAGGGCAAGCTCTTGAACTACATCACCCCGCACGGCAAGTGGAGCATCCACTCCACCTACTCCGACAACCACCGCATGATGACCCTCTCGAGGGGGGGCTACCCCATCTGGCTTAACGACAAAGACGCTGCCGAGCTGGGCATCCGCGACAACGACTGGGTGGAACTCTTCAACGATAACGGGGTCTTTGTGCAGCGCTGCATCGTTTCGGCTCGCATCCCCAGGGGCACGGTCTTTGTCTACCACGCCACCGAGCGCACCCTGAGCATCCCCAAGTCGCCCCTGCGGGGCAAACGGGCCGGTATGAACAACTCCATCACCCGCGCCCGCCTGAAGCCCGTGCTGATGAGCGGCGGCTACGCCCAGTTCACCTACGCCTTCAACTACTGGGGGCCGGTGGGGGTCAACCGCGACACCTTCGTGTACGTGCGGCGGGTAGAGGAGCCGAAATGGTGAGGATGTCTCAAGTCTCATGTCGCAGGTCTCAGATCAAAAGCTTTTTGTCATGCGACTTGCGACCTGCGACCTTTGACACCTCCGAAGGAGAACTATGAATGTCCGTGCTCACATCTCAATGACCTTCCACCTCGATAAGTGCATCGGGTGCCACACCTGTTCGGTGGCCTGCAAAAACCTCTGGACCGACCGCAAGGGCACCGAGTACATGTGGTGGAACAACGTCGAGACCCGGCCCGGCACCGGCTACCCCACCGGCTGGGAAGACCAGGAGCGGTTCAAGGGGGGCTGGGAGAAGAAAAACGGCCAGTTGGAGCTCCGGCTTCATTCCCGTGCCCGCGGCCTGACTAACCTGTTTTATAACCCCGCCCTGCCTGAACTCGACGACTACTACGAGCCCTTCACCTTCGACTACCAGAACCTCTTCAGTGCCCCCGAGGGCGACGACCAGCCGGTAGCCCGCCCGGTCTCGATGATTACCGGCGAACCCATGAACCTGGAAGCGGGCCCCAACTGGGACGACGACCTGGGCGGAAGCAACCTGTACGCCCAGAACGACCCCAACTGGGTGGGCGTGGCCCCGGAGATTCAGGCCCAGATGGCCGAGATTGAGCGGGTGGCCTTCAACTACCTGCCACGCATCTGCAACCACTGCCTGAACCCGGCCTGTGTGGCGGCCTGCCCCAGCGGCGCTATCTATAAACGCGCCGAGGATGGGGTGGTGCTGGTCAACGAGAACAAGTGCAAGGGCTGGCGCATGTGTGTGGCGGCCTGCCCCTACAAGAAGGTCTACTACAACTGGGCCACCGGCAAGAGCGAGAAGTGCATCCTGTGCTTCCCCCGCCTCGAGACCGGCCAGGCCCCGGCCTGCTTCCACTCCTGCGTGGGCCGCATCCGCTACCTGGGGGCCATCCTCTACGACGCCGACCGGATTGCTACGGCGGCGAACGCCGAGACTCAGGAACTGGTGCAGGCCCAACTGGACGCGATCCTCGACCCCTTCGACCCCCAGGTGATTGCGGCGGCCAGGGCTAACGGCCTGGGCGAGGACTGGATCAAGGCCGCGCAGGCTTCGCCCGTGTACAAGTTCGTCAAGGTATGGAAGCTGGCCCTGCCGCTACACCCCGAGTATCGCACCATGGCCATGCTCTTCTACATCCCCCCGCTCTCGCCCATCGTGAGCAGCATCGAAGAGGGACTGGTGCGGCTCGAGCTCCCGCCCGAAAAGGTAGATTTTGAGCTGTTCAACCACCTGGAAAAAGCCCGCCTGCCCCTGGAGTATCTGGCCAACCTGTTCGCGGCGGGCAATGTGGAGGTAATCAAACCCATCCTGCGCAAGTTGCTGGCAGTACGCATCTACAAGCGCCGTCAGAGTGTGGAAGGAAGCATAGACCCAGCCACCCTGAAAATCGTGGAGGCGGCAGGCACCACCCCCGAGGAGATCGAGGCCATTTACCAGCTCACCACCAAGCCCACCCTACAGGAGCGCTTTGTGGTGCCGCCCTACCACCGCGAGATGGCCACAGAAGTCTGGAACGACCCCCTGGCACACAAAGGAGAGACGGGGGTCGGGTTTATCGAGTTACCCGTGAGGGGGGATTAGCCGTGAAAGTTCTGCTGCAAACCCTGGCGCTCGCTTATCAATACCCCACTGCTGGCTCTACAAAAGCGCTCTGGGAGCGGGTCAACGCTTTGCCGAAGACTCGAGCCAAAGATTTACTCGAGCGCTTCCTGGGGGCCATCTCCGAACTCAGGCTTTCTGAGCGGGAGGAGCTTTATACCCGCACCCTCGAGCTCACTCCACTCACCGCGCCCTACATCGGCTACGCGGTCTATGGCGAGGACTACCGGCGCGGGCGCTTGATGGCCGAGCTCAACGCGGCGTACCTGGGACTGGGCATAGACACGGCAGGCGAGATACCCGACCACCTGATCCCGGTGCTGCGCTACCTGGCCGTGGCCGAAACCCCCCTACCCGAGCTTTTACAACTCCTGGGGCCGGCCCTGCACCAGATCGTCCACACGCTCAAGACCCTCGAGCCCCAAAACCCCTATCTGCTGCTCCTGGAAGGGACACTCGAGGCGGTCAAACCCTATACCAAGCTGGCTGCAATACCTGAGCAAACCTCTCCGCTTCCCGTCGTGATGGGCTCCCTGGTGCGCAATCTCCCGTTCTGGAAGGGAGGTAACGAATGAACTGGAATATCCTCTTGTTTCAGGTGTTTCCCTATGTGGCCCTGGCCCTTCTGATCATCGTCAGCTTTCAGCGGATGCGGGGCAAGCCCTTTAGCGTTTCTAGCCTGTCCAGCCAGCTCTTAGAGCGCAAGTTGCTCTACTTTGGCTCGGTGCCCTTTCACTGGGGCCTGCTGATCATCTTGCTGGGGCACCTGGCTGCGCTGTTGGTTCCGCAGGGGCTCTTGCTGTGGAACGCAGTGCCCATGAGGCTGTACCTGCTCGAGATCACCGGCCTGGCCCTGGCCCTCTGGACACTGGGTGGGCTGTTGGTACTGCTCTACCGCCGCCTTTCCAATCGGCGCATCCTGGCCGTAACCCGGCCCACCGATGTAATCGTGCTACTGCTCCTCCTGGTCTCGATCCTCACCGGCATCCTGACCGCCGTGATGTACCGCTACGGCTCTTTCTGGTTTCCTTCGGTCTTCACCCCCTACCTCTGGTCCATCTTCACCCTGCGCCCCCGCCCCGAGCTGGTCGCCGATCTCCCCTTCTGGATTCAACTGCACGTCTTCAACTTCTGGGTGCTGCTGGCGGTCTTTCCCTTCACCCGGTTGATCCACATCCTCACGGTACCGCTGGGCTACCTGTGGCGACCCTGGCAGCTCGTAATCTGGGTACGCAAGCCGCGCCGTTTGCAGCCGATTCCACCGGTTGCCCCACCATACCCAACATCCGCCAAGCCCCAGGCCGCCCTGCAAGACAAAGGAGGCGCTTATGGTTCAGACTAGCGCCACGCCCAGCGCCTTCGAGCGCAAAGCGCGTCTGGAGGTGCTGACCCTTTCCACCCTCGGTTTTACCCTGATGTTTGCGGTATGGCTGATGTTTGGGGTGCTGGGCATCCCCATCCGCAAGGAGTTCGGCCTGACCGACGTGCAGCTCAGCTGGCTCTCGGCGGTGGCCATCCTGAATGGCTCCCTGTGGCGGCTTCTGGCCGGCATCCTCGCCGACCGCTACGGAGGCCGGGGGGTCTTTACGGTCATGCTCCTCTTCACTGCCATCCCGGCCTACCTGGTCTCTCAGGCCACCAGCTACCCGGCGCTGCTCCTCTATGCCTTCCTGGTAGGTTTTGCCGGCAACGCCTTCAGTGTGGGCATCGCCTGGAACGCCGCCTGGTTCCCCCGCGAGCAGCAGGGCTTTGCCCTGGGGGTCTTCGGAGCCGGCAATGTGGGTGCCAGCGTGACCAAGTTTATCGGACCGGCCCTCATCGCCTCGGTGCCGGCAGCGGGCTACCTGGGCGGCTTGATGCCGGGCGGCTGGCGTTTTGTGCCGTTCCTGTACGCCGTCTTGCTGGTCTTGATGGCCCTGGCCATGTGGCTCTTCACCCCCCGCGCAGATCGTAAACCAGGGCAGGGGCGGCCCTTCCTGGAGATGCTGCGTCCCCTGCGGAACATCCGGGTCTGGCGCTTCAGCCTCTACTACGTGGTGGTCTTCGGGGCCTACGTGGCCCTCTCGGCCTGGCTGCCCAAGTACTACGTGGACGTGTTTGGGCTGCCGCTGTACCAGGCGGCCCTCCTCACCGCCCTCTTCATCTTCCCGGCCAGCCTGCTGCGCCCAGTAGGGGGCTATTTCTCCGACCGCTACGGGGCCCGGCGGGTGATGTACTGGACCTTCGGGCTGATGCTCCTGGCCTCCGGTGTGTTGATGATGCCGGAGGGGCACATTGTGCTCGAGCTGGCCTCGGGAAACCGTGAGGTGCTTCCCTGGCACATGAGCCTCTGGCTTTTTACCGCCCTGGTTTTCTTGATCGGGACGGGTATGGGTGTGGGCAAGGCTGCGGTCTACAAACATATCCCCGAGTACTTCCCCAAGGACGTGGGGGCGGTGGGGGGGCTGGTGGGGATGCTGGGGGCACTGGGCGGGTTCTTCCTTCCGCCGCTCTTCGCTTACGCCCAGAGCTGGACGGGCTTGCCCCAGACCACCTTCCTGGTGCTCTTCCTCCTCACCTTGGTGGCGGCGATATGGATGCACCTGACCGTGCTCTCGCTGCTCAACCGAGCGGCCCCTCACCTCGAGCACAGCTTTGAGCACAGCCCTGAAGGAGGTCGCTGATGTCGCCGAGCCTCCCCACCAAGGACGGAACCTGGCTTTCGAGCTGGGAACCCGAAAATCCCTCTTTTTGGGAGGGTCGAGGGCAGCGCCTGGCCTGGCGCACCCTCTGGATCACCACCTACACCCTGACCCTTTCCTTCATCGTGTGGTTCATGGTCTCGGCCATCGTGGTCAAGCTGCCTGGGGTGGGTTTTAGGTTCACCACCACCCAGCTTTTCTGGCTCACCGCTATGCCGGGGCTGGCCGGGGGAACCCTGCGGATCCTCTGGACCTTCCTGCCCCCCATCCTGGGAACCCGCCACCTGGTCACCTTTTCCACCCTGCTCCTGCTGATTCCAGTCCTGGGCTGGAGCTATGCCATCCAAAACCCCGATACCCCCTACTGGGCACTCTTGCTGCTGGCTTTCTTGGCCGGGATCGGAGGGGGGAACTTCTCCGGTTTCATGCCCTCGACCAGCTACTTCTTCCCCAAGCGGTTGCAGGGCAGCGCGCTGGGTATCCAGGCTGGGATCGGCAATTTCGGGGTGAGTGTGGTGCAGTTCCTCACCCCCTGGGTGGTGGGGTTTGCCCTTTTTGCCAGTGGGATTGTGAACCTGGGCAATCCCCAGAACTTCACCGCCAAGAACGGGCTCTCGAGCCCCATCTGGCTCCACAACGCGGCCCTGGTCTGGACGCTGTTCATCCTGATCGGGGCCGGACTGGCCTGGGCCTTCCTCAAGAGCGTGCCGGTGCGGGCCAACTTCCGCGAGCAGTTCGACATCTTCCGCGATAAACACACCTGGATCATGACCAGCTTGTACCTCGCCACCTTCGGTTCCTTCTCGGGGTTCTCGGCGGTGTTTGCGCTGCTGATCCGGCAGCTGTACGGCAGGTTCGAGGGCGCGCCCGACCCCCTGGCTCTGGCCTTTTGGGGTCCGCTGGTGGGCTCAACCGTGCGGGTGATCTTTGGCTTCCTGGCGGACCGGCTGGGCGGGGCCCGGCTAACCCAGCTCAGCACCCTGGGCATGCTCTTGAGCGCGGTAGGGATGAGCTTCTTTGTCAACCCCAGCTCGCTCGAGCAGTTCCCCTACTTCGTGGGCTTCATGCTGCTGCTCTTTTTCTTCGCCGGGATCGGCAACGCCAGCACCTTCAAGCAGATGCCGATGATCTTCGAACCGCGCAAGGCCGGGGGGGTGATCGGCTGGACCGCAGCTGTTGCCGCCTATGGTCCCTTTTTCTTCTCGCTGACGCTTGCTGCGATCATTGCTCGGATAGGGCACCCCACCGCGTTCTTCTACGGAGTGGCGGGATTTTATGCGATCAACTTTTTCCTCAACTGGTACTTTTATGCCCGGCGGGGGGCCGAGAAACCCTGCTGAGGTAAACTGGCCTCAAAGAGAGGAAGCGCGAATGCCTCCCCCCCCTACAGCCGAACTTCTGAGGCGAAGCTCAGAGCTGCACCGTCACCTCTGCCCTCGCCAGGTGCTGGGGGTGCGGATGGGGGTATGGGCGGGGGAGCTGCTGGGGCTGGAACTGCCCCAGAAGGGTAAACGC
>NZ_QWLB01000030.1 GCF_003574355.1 Meiothermus granaticius NBRC 107808
AAGGGTCCTGGGAGAGTAGGTCAGTGCAAGGGTTTTATTATTTGCGGGAGTAGCTCAGTTGGTAGAGCACAACCTTGCCAAGGTTGGGGTCGCGGGTTCGAGTCCCGTCTCCCGCTCCATAACCAAACCCCCCAGGTAAAGCTGCCTGGGGGGAGCTTAATTGTTATGTGCTAAGCTACTTCCAAGCGGTTCCGCCCCAGCGCTTTGGCTCGATACATGGCTTCATCGGCCCGTTGGATGAGGGTTTCGGCGGTGCTTCCCTTTTCCCAACAAGCCAATCCTATGCTGATGGTGGGGGATAAACTGCCAAGAAGAGGCTCTTTTCTTAGAGCCTCACTTAGGCGCTCGCCCAGCCGCTGGGCCCCGGCCTGATCGGTGTTGGGGGCCAAAACCAAGAATTCCTCTCCTCCCCAGCGACATACCTCATCTTCCGCCCGCAAGGCCGAGGCGATGCGCATTCCGACCTCGCGTAAAACCTGATCTCCTATGGTATGGCCGTGGGAGTCGTTAATCTGTTTAAAGTGATCTATATCAATCAAAAGAATTGAGAAACCAAGGGGACTATGGCAACGCAATTCACGTTCAATCCACGCTCCCATGGAACGGCGATTGGGTAGCCCGGTCAAAGCATCGGTATAGGCCATTTGGTGGACCGAGCTGTATTCAGCCTGGCTGTGAGCATAGAGGTAGATCATGGCTAAAAGCGCCAGCTGGCTGAGGAAAAATTGTCCGATGGGGTTGACGATTGCAAAATTTAGACCATTGCTTCCTTGGGCAACCAGCAAGCCCATAGCGGTGGTGCTCAGCCCGGCTAGGTAATAGACAACGGAGGCTAGAAGAGCAGCTCGCAGGGGTAAGATTAAAAAAGCGAGCGGGAAAAATAAGGCAAACCAAATGGCGCCATCCCCCAGCCCTTCCCGCTGTAGCGTCCCAGTGGTGGCTCGATAGGCCAGATTCCCCAGCTGGTATGAAAACATCAGGATTAATCCGGCCGCACCGACCCAGGCAGTACTGATCCAGCTTCGCCATAGCACCACCAGCAGGAAGCTGAACAACCCAATGACAAGGGGTATGGTCAGATTATCCCAAATCCCGACCCCCGGCGAGCGCTGGCCCATGAAGAGGGATAGCAGCGATGCCAACAAGCCTAAGCCCATGATCCCTAGCAGAAAGCTCCGCCGGAAGCGCTCATAGGGAGGGACGGATTGATCGCTCATCTGCTTGATTAATCTAACACCTTGCGCGAGGCTTCTCGGTGGGGTTTGACCGCAGGCGTGCTGGAAATGGCATGGGTGAGCGGGCTTCCCGCTTTGTTCTTGCCCTTCCCCCGGGAACAAGTACAATGAATCGCTATGGCTGGCTTGTTTTCATTGCGAGGGGAAGATGTGGGGATAGACCTCGGCACCGCCTCGGTGCTGATTTATATGCGCGGCAAGGGCATTGTGCTGCGTGAACCTTCGGTGATTGCTATGGTCTCGGGCTCTAAAGAGGTCAAGGCGGTTGGAGCCGAGGCCTACCGTATGCTGGGCCGAACTCCCGGTAACATTATCGCGGCCAGGCCGCTTAAAGATGGAGTGATCGCTGATTACACTTTGACCGAGCGGATGCTTACGCTGTTCATCAAGAAAGTTTTGCCCCCAGTGCGCTTTTTTCGCCCCCAGGTCATGGTGGGGGTGCCCTCTGGGGTCACGGAGGTGGAGCGCCGGGCGGTGGTGCAGGCCATCGTTGAAGCTGGGGCCAAGCGGGCTTATCTGATTGACGAGCCTCTGGCTGCAGCCATTGGTGCGGGGATCAAGATTGCCGAGCCTACCGGCAGCATGGTGGTGGATATCGGCGGTGGTAGTTCCGATATCGCGGTGATTAGCTTGGGGGGCATTGTCCGCTCGACCAGCCTGCGGATTGCCGGAAATGAATTCGATGATTCAATCATTCGCCACATTCGCAACAAGTACAACCTGTTGATAGGCGAGCGCACGGCTGAGGAGCTGAAGATTAAGATTGGGGCTGCAAGGCGCTTGCCGGGCGACCAGGGGGTGGTGGCGGAGGTACGGGGCCGGGACCTGATTACCGGGCTGCCTAAATCCATCGAGGTCTCTACCGATGATGTGGTTGAGGCCCTTCATGAACCTCTGGAGAAGATCGTTCAGGGGGTTAAGGGGATCCTCGAGGTAACCCCGCCGGAGCTTGTGGCGGATATTATTGACCGGGGCATCTTGCTAACCGGCGGAGGCTCTTTGCTGCGCAATCTGGATGTGATGCTACAGGAGGCTACGGGGGTACCGGTAGTGGTAGCGGAGAACGCGGTAGAGGCGGTCGCCATGGGTACAGGAAAAGCCTTGGACATGCTGCATGTGCTGCGGGAGGCTCTGGTAACTTCGGATAACGTGCTCAAGCGCTGATGGCTCACCGCTATTGGCGTGATGTATGTTGCTCTCTCAAATCGCTGCCCATCTTGAAGGAAGGCTCGAGGGCCCAGACCTCGAGGTACGGGGGTTGGCCTCACCGGATCTGGCGGCTCCGGGAGAGCTGGTGATGGTGCGTGAACCCCGGTTCCTCGAAGTAGCGCTCTCGAGTGGGGCCGCGCTCGTGCTGGATGAGACCAGCTTTTGCCCTGATGCGGTCAGCCGGATTCGGGTCCGCGACCTCCGGAAAGCCTGGCCCCGGTTGCTCGAGCTGTTCGCGGTTCCCCTGCTCTGGACGGGGGCAGGGGTTCATCCCACCGCTACGGTAGAAGCCGGTGCTGCTGTAGACCCGAGCGCGATGGTTGGCCCCTACGCCTTTGTGGCCTCCGGGGCTCGAGTGTTGGCGCGGGCGGTGGTTGGCCCCTATAGCTACCTCGGCGAAGACGCCGAGGTGGGGGAAGAGGGGGTGCTGGAGGCCCGGGTAACCCTGCACCGGCGCAGCTTGGTTGGCCCTCGCTGCTGGGTGGGTACGGGCACCGTGCTGGGAACCCTCGGTTTTGGGTTTCAAGAGGGGAAGCGTCTGCCCCACACGGGCCGGGTGGTGCTCGAGGAGGGGGTAGAGCTGGGGGCGGGGTGTGTGGTACAGCGCAGCGTGGTGGGAGAGACCCGCATCGGCGCGGAAACCAAGATTGGCGATGGCACCCAGATCGGTCACAATGTGCGAATTGGTCGGGGTGTGGTAATGGTCGGCAGCAGTGCCCTGGCGGGTAGTGTGGTGGTAGAGGACGGGGTGGTGATGGGCGGACAGGTGGTGGTGGCCGACCATGTGCGCATTGGGCGAGGGGCCAGAATTGCCGCGGGCAGCGGGGTGGCCAAGGATGTTCCCCCAGGGGAGACCTGGGCCGGGGCGGTCCTGGCCCGTCCGGCTCGAGAGCACTGGCGCCGGCTGGCCTTGCTGGACTGGCTGGTGGGGGTGGAGCGCAAATTGCGAGGCTGGCTGAGGTCGGGAGATGGTTGAGCTTGAGGGGATCGGGCTGCATACCGGACAAAGGGCTACCGTGCGCATTCACCCTGAATCGGGGCCGGTACGGTTTCGGGTCGGGGGGGTGGAGTTTCGCCCGCTGGCCTCGCAGGTTGTGGACACCGCGCGCTGCACCGTGCTGGGGGCCAACGGGGTACGGCTGATGACGGTAGAGCACCTGTTGGCGGCCCTCTTCATCCGGGGGATCTGGGAAGGGGTGCTGCTCGAGGTGACCGGTCCCGAGATCCCCATCTTGGATGGGAGCGCCCAGGAATGGCTCGAGGCCCTCGAGGCCTTCCCGAGCCCAGACGCCGCAGCCTGGTCGCTACCGGCGCCCCTGCGGCTCGAGGAGGGGCGCAGCAGCCTGCTGGCCCAACCAGCCGAGGCCTTCTCGCTGCTGGTGACCATCGCATTCCCGCACCCCAAGATCGGTTACCAAGCCGTGGAGTGCCCTCCCACACCTTTGGCGGAACTGGCTCCGGCCCGAACCTTTGGCTTTTTGAGTGAGCTCGAGGCGCTGCGCTCTCAAGGCTTAATCCAGGGGGCCTCGCTGCAAAATGCCCTGGTGTTCAGCGATACTGAGCCCCTGACCCCCCTGCGGATGTTGCGCGAGCCCGCTATGCACAAGGCCCTGGATTTCTTGGGGGATTTGTACCTGGCTGGAGTGCCGTACCGGGGCCGCTTTGTCGTGCATCGGGGCTCCCACCGGCTCCACGTAGAACTGGCCCGACGGCTCCAACCCACCTGGGCCGAGCTTTCAGCCAGCTTTCAGATATAAGCCTTAGCTTAGGATGGGCTTGATGAGAAAGCGGCAGGTTTAGGTGTATCATCCCATTCAGGTCATGAAGCCCTACTTCCGTGTTGCGGAGACTTTATGGAGCTAAACGTCGGCGTTGTGGGCGTAGGAGTGATGGGTACCTATCATGCTCAAGTGTATGCCGGTCTTCCGGGGGTTCGCTTGGTGGGGGTGGCGGACCCTGATCCATTTCGCCAGGCTGCTATTGAGCAGGACCTCGAGATCCCCGCTTACAGCAACCCAGAGGAGCTGCTGGGCCGAGTGCAGGCGGTTTCCATTGCCTCTCCCACCTCTCACCACTACGCTCAGGCCAGAATGTTCCTCGAGGCCGGAATTCATGTGCTGTTGGAAAAGCCCATGACCCGTACCGCCCACGAGGCCCGGGAGCTAGTGCGAATCGCCGAGCAACGGGGACTGGTCTTGCAGGTGGGGCATATCGTGCGCTTTTACCGCGCGGTCTCCGATCTGATGCAACTGGTGCGGGGCCCTTGGGTGTTGGAGGCCAGGCGGGTAGGCAACAACCGCCGAATTCGGGACATCGGGGTAGTCCTGGATTTGATGATTCACGACCTGGACCTGGTGTTGCTGCTGCTGAAAGAGCGCCCCAACCGCTACACGGTGGTAGGGCGGCAGGTGGATGGCCTGGATGAGTATGCCCAGGCGGTGCTGGATTTTCCTTCGGGGGCTCGAGCCCTCTTCACCGCCAGCCGCATCTCCCCCATGGCCGAGCGCAGCCTGACCATCACCCAGCCCGGCGAGGTGCTCCGGCTGGATTTTAACAGCGAGTACACCGAGCTTTCGCTGCACCGGGCCCCCTTAGGGGCTTCTGACCCTGATAAGGTCGAACCCAATGGGCGTACCCAGGTGCAGGTTGAACGCACCGCCTTCAACAACGATAACCCGCTGCGCCGTCAGCTCAAGCATTTCGTAGACCGCATCCAGAAGGGGGAACCCCCGCTGGTGACGCTGGAGGACGATTTGCTGGCGCTCGAGCTGGCCCTGGAGCTCTCGGCGGCCCTTCAGCCGGTGATGGCCCGGTAGAGGTCAGTACCTCAGGCAGTTCTTCCCGCTGTGCTTGGCTTCGTAGAGGCGAGCATCGGCGGAGTCTAGCAGCTTTTCGTGGTTGGGCAGGTGGGGGTCTGCCGCCAACCCTAGGCTGATGGTGACCTGGAGCTCGGGGTGGATGGTGCTCCAATCGTAAGCAGCGACGGCCAGCCGCAGCTGCTCACAGACCGGGCGGGCGGTCTCGAGGTTGCTCTGCGGCAGCACCAGCACAAACTCCTCCCCGCCGTATCGGGCCAGAAAATCGCTCTCTCGGGCATTCTGGCTCATGATCTCGGCCACCTTCTGGAGCACCAGATCTCCGATCAGGTGCGAGAATCGGTCGTTTACGTGCTTGAAGTTGTCCACATCCACGATGGCCACGGCTAAGGGCTGCTGGCTGTGCTGGGCCTGGGCATACTCCCTGGCCAGGGTGGCCTCGAGGTGGCGGCGGTTGTAGAGCCGGGTGAGGGGATCGCGGATCACCTGCTCTTCTAAAGCCTGCACCAACGCACTCTTCTCCAGGTTGGCCTGATGCAAAGCCTCCAGGGCTCGAGCCAGCTCTACGTTCTTCAGCCGCTCGATCTCGGCCTCAGCCCGGGCTTTTTCCAAGTCTCGAGTGATGCCGAACACCTTGAGGCGGCGCTCCACGCTTTCGGCCCGCACCGTCGTTTCAAGCTGATGATAGGCTTCATGGTGCTGGAGGGCCCGCTCAAAGTTGCCCAGGGCTTTGTGGGTTTCCCACAGGCGCTGGTGAACCTGTAGCTCGAGGTCTTTGGCCCCCAGGGCCTGGGTCTCGAGCAGGGCCTGTTGCAGGGCGGGTAGGGCTTGGGTGTGGCTGCCTTGGCTGGCGTGGAGGGTGGCCACGTTGATCCAGTAGTGGATCAGGGGTTCTTTGAGCCCGGTGTTTTGGGCGTGCTCGAGCACCCAATCCAGCAGCGTGAGGGCTTTGGCGTGATCGCCCTGCTGGGCCAGAGCCTCGGCCAGGTTAACCCGAACCTTGGCCTCCAGATCCTTCAGGTTGAGGGCTTGGCACAGCTCGAGGGCCTGATAGGAGACCTGGACTGCTTCCTGGAGCCGCCCTAAAGGGATGTAGCTGGAGGCCAGGTTACACAGGATGAAGGCCTCGCGGGGCTGATCCTGGAGCGCACGGGCCAGCTCAATTCCCTCCAGCTTGGCCCGTACGGAGTCCTCCTCCCGGCCCATCTGCTTGTAGACGATGCCGATGTTGTTGAGGCTGGCGGCGATACCGGACTGGTCCCCGATGCGCTGGTTGAGCCGATAGGTGCGCTCGACATATTCCAAGGCCCTCTCCAGCTCACCCAGGCCAGCATAGATGGCCCCGATGTAGTTGAGGCAGTCCCGCTCGAGCCCCGCATCGTTGAGGACCTGAGCGATCTGAAGCCCCTCGGAGAGCAGCGGCAGGGCTTCGGTGAAATTGGAGGCCTGATACTGACAGAACCCCAGATTGCGCAGGGCATACCCCTCCCCCTGGAGGTATCCGGTGGAGCGGGCCAGGTCAAGGGCTTTCTGGCTCAGTTCCTGACTGTAGGTGCGGCTGGCAAGCCGGTTTTCCCAGGCCTCCCGCACCCAAGCCTCGACCTGCGCCACCTCAGCCGGAGCGGGAGGTGGCTCGAGGAAAGAGGCAGGGGTATCCGCGACCATACTGGGCTCATGCTAGCGGATATACCCCTATGAGCTACCCAAATATAAACATATCCGCCTCAGGGGGATTAACCCTGCTCGAGGATAGAGGCTTCGGACTTCATTATGTTTTTGACATAACCACCCGGATGGGGTATACTGAAGAGTGCAGCAAGTGCCTCCAGGCGCTTTTTTTCTGCCGCTACATAGGAGCGAATGAATGTCCCAGGTTTTGCCGATTGAGATTACCGATGAGGTAAAGCAGAGCTTTATCAACTATGCCATGTCGGTCATTGTGGACCGGGCCCTGCCCGACGTGCGCGATGGCCTAAAACCGGTGCAGCGCCGCATCCTTTACGCCGCCTATCAAGATGGGGTTGTTCCTACGCGCAAGCACGTCAAGAGCGCCAAGATCGTGGGGGAGGTGATGGGTAAATACCACCCTCACGGCGATGCGGCCATCTACGACACCATGGCCCGGCTGGCCCAGGACTGGAACCTGCGCTACCCGCTGATTGATGGCCAGGGCAACTTCGGCTCGGTGGACGGGGACCCACCGGCGGCCCCTCGCTATACCGAGGCCAGGATCTCTGCCGTGGGCTATGAGATGCTGCAGGACCTGGACAAAGAGACCGTAGACATGGTGCCCAACTACGACGGCACCCAAACCCAACCTGAGGTGCTGCCCTCGGCTTTGCCCAACATGCTGGTCAATGGTGCGGCAGGGATCGCTGTGGGGATGGCCACCAGCCTGCCTCCCCACAACCTCTCCGAGACGGTAGACGCCTTGGTGGCCATGATCGCCAATCCGGAGATCGGCCTCGAGGAGATCCTGAAGCGCCTGCCCGGCCCGGATTTTCCCACCGGGGCCAAGCTCAGCCGCCGGGGCATCGCCGAGGCCTATGCCAGTGGGCGCGGGACCCTCAAGGTGCGGGCTCGAGTGCGCAACGAGGAGAAAAATGGGCGGGCCATGCTGGTCTTCACCGAGATCCCCTATCAGGTCAACAAAGCCGACCTAATCGCCCAGATCGCTGGCTTGGTCAAGAATCACGTGATCGAAGAGATCAGTGCCCTGCGCGACGAGTCCGATCGCCAGGGGATGCGCATCGCGATCGAGCTCAAGCGCGGAGCCAACCCCCAGGTGGTGCTCAACAAGCTCTACAAGCACTCCCGCCTTCAGACCACCTTCAGCGTGAACATGCTGGCGATTGTGAACGGCGAGCCCAAAGTGCTCAGCCTGCCCCAGATGATGCGGCACTACCTGGACCACCGGGCTCTGGTGGTGCGGCGGCGCACGGAGTATGAGCTGCGCAAAGCCCGGGAGCGAGCCCATATCCTCGAGGGCCTCCTCATCGCGTTGGACCATATTGACGAGGTCATCGCCTTGATCCGGGCATCTCAGGACGCGGCCGAGGCAAGGCTTGGACTGATCAACCGCTTCGCCCTGACCGAGATCCAGGCCCAGGCCATCCTGGATATGCGCCTTCAGCGTCTGGTCGGGCTGGAGCGGGAAAAGCTCCAGGAGGAATACCGCGAGCTGATGGAGGAGATTGCCCGCCTTAGTGCGATCCTCGAGGATGAGAAGCGGCTATGGCGGGTGGTGCAGGATGAGCTGCTGGAGGTCAAAAAGCGCTTTGGCGACGAGCGCCGTACCCAGATCACCGAGTTCGAGGAGGGGTTCAGCCTTGAGGACCTCATCGAGGACGAGCCGATGGTCATCACCCTGACCGCTCAGGGCTTCATGAAGCGCACCCCGCTCGAGGCTTACCGGGCTCAGGGCCGGGGTGGGGTAGGGGCCCAAGCGGGAAAGACCAAGGAAGAGGACGAGGCCATCTCGGTGTTTGTGGCCTCCATGCACGATACCTTGCTGATTTTCACCAACCGAGGCCGGGTCTACGGCGAGAAAGTCCATGAACTCCCCGAGGCCAGCCGACAAGCCCGGGGCACCCACGTGGTGAGCCTACTCCCGCTCGTCGAGGGCGAGGAAGTGGCGGCCCTGCTCAACGTGCGCGACCTGACCCAAGAGGGCTATTTTGTTTTTGCCACCAAAGAGGGCCTGGTCAAGAAGACCGAGATTCGGGAGTACCAAAACCTTTCCTCGGCGGGGCTCATCGCGATCAACTTGGTGGAAAACGATGCCTTGATCGCGGTCGGTATGGCCCAAGAAGGGGATCAAGCTATGCTGGCTACCCTGAGCGGCCAGGCCATTCGCTTTGACCTGGCGGATGTACGTGCGACCGGGCGGGCCAGCCAGGGGGTTACCGGCATCCGCTTCAAGGGGGGGCGCAGCGATCAGGTGGTCTCCTTGGTGGTGTTGCCCCAAGGGTACGAGGGGGAGGTGTTGGCGGTGGGTACCAAAGGCTACGGCAAGCGCACCCCCGTCTCTGAGTACCCTCTGCAGGGCCGCGGCGGACAGGGCGTGATCACCTTTAATACCAACGACAAAGTGGGGCAGCTCGGGGCTTTGATGCGGGTGCAGGGCACCGAGGACCTGCTGGTGCTTTCCAAGCGGGGCATTGCCATCCGCACCAAGGTGGCCAGCATCTCGCAGTATGGCCGGGCGACCAGCGGGGTCAAGGTGATGAATTTGGCCGAGGATGACGAGATGGCTTCGGCCTTTGTGATCGCTTTGCAGGAGTGAGCTTACCGAGGGCCCATCCGAGGGGACAGGTGAGCCTCGAGTTGGGCCGTTGGCAGGTTCACTTAGCATGCTGCCTTACCCCTGCCTACTGCCGGACGTGCTAGGGTAAGGCCTTGGTATGGTTGAGCGAATTTATCTGGCCAAGCCTCGAGGGTTCTGTGCAGGGGTGGTAATGGCCATTGAGGCGGTGGAAAAGGCCGCCCAGGAACTCAAGGGTGAGGGCGACTTGGTGGTGTATCACGCCATCGTCCACAACGATGTGGTGGTGAAGCGCCTCGAGGCTGAACACGGGGTGCACTTTGTCGAAGACCTGTCTGAGGTGGAGCAGCTACGCGCGGAACACAAGCTGGCCGATACGGTGGTCTTCTCGGCCCACGGTATTCCCCCCGAACTGCGCAGGGAGGCCGCTGAGCGGCGGCTATCCCAGATTGATGCGACCTGCCCGCTCGTCACCAAGGTTCACTCCGAGGCCAAGCGCTATGCCCAGGAGGGGTATACCATCCTCTTGATCGGGGATTCTGCGGATCATCAGGAGGTCAAAGGCACCCGTGGTGAGGCCCCAGAACACACCTTCCTGGTGGCGGTGCACACCCATATCGGCCGGGATCCCCGTCTGGCCGACCCCCGCACCCTACAAGTACCCAACCCCGAGAAGCTGGTGGTCCTGACCCAAACCACCCTCTCGGTGGATGACACCTTGGCCACCATCGAGATTTTGAAGCAGCGGTTTCCCCAGTTAGTGGTGCCCAGCCGCGATGATCTCTGCTACGCCACCAAGAACCGCCAGGATGCGGTGAAGCGGATTGCCCCACAGGTAGACCTATTTCTGGTGCTGACCAGCCTCCAATCCTCCAATGGGATGCGGCTGCTCGAGCTCTCTCGCAGCCTGGTGGGCCGGGCCGAGCGGATCAATACGGTTGAGGAGATTCAGCCGGAGTGGCTCGAGGGGGTCCGTTCGGTAGGCATTACCTCCGCCGCCTCTACCCCAGAGGATTTGGTGCAGGCGGTGGTGGCCCATTTCCGCGCCCTCAACCCCCAGCTTGAGGTGATTGAAGAGGGGGAGTGGGAGAACATCGCCTTTCGCGAGCCGCGCCGAATTTCCCCGGAGGAGTTTCGGGCCAAAGCCGTTTCCCCGTGAACTGCTGGAGGGGCCGCATGATGCCTAACCCTTCTGCTCATGGTTATCCTCATCCCCTCTCGGTCGCTCCCATGATGGATTGGACCGATCGGCATTTTCGTTACCTGCTGCGGCAAATTACCCGCCGGAGCCTGCTCTACACCGAGATGGTGGTGGATCGATCCATCCTGCTGGGCCATCGGCCTAAGCTGCTGGATTTCCACCCGCTCGAGCATCCGGTGGCGCTACAGCTAGGCGGAAGCACGCCAGAGACCCTGGCGGAGGCCTCGAGGATCGGGGAAGCCTGGGGGTACGACCAGATTAACCTGAATCTGGGCTGCCCTTCCGAGCGGGTTCAGGGTGGGGGGTTTGGAGCTTGTTTGATGAAGGAGCCCGACCTGGTGGCCGAGTGCATGGCGGCGATGCGTCAGGCGGTGTCGGTTCCCGTTACCGCCAAGCACCGGCTGGGGGTGGACGACCTCGAGTCCTACCCGCTGCTCTGCCGCTTCGTTGAGAGGCTGGCTGGGGTGGGAATTCAAACCTTTGTAGTGCATGCGCGAAAAGCCATCCTCAAAGGGCTTTCCCCTGCAGAGAACCGCAGCATCCCGCCCTTGCGCTACGGGTGGGTGTATCAGCTCAAACAGGATTTCCCCCACCTAAACATTGTGTTGAACGGTGGAATTCGCAGCTTAGAGGAAGCCCAGACCCACCTGGCCCACCTCGACGGGGTGATGCTGGGACGTGCGGTCTACGAAGACCCCTTCGTGCTGGCTGAGGCCGATTGGCGCGGGTATGGCCTGGCCTGGCGCCCCACTCGGCTCGAGGTGGCCCAGTCCATGATCGCGTATGCCGAGGCCCAGCTCGAGCAGGGCACCCCGCTGTGGGCTGTGGCCCGGCACATGCTCAACCTGCTCAAAGGTCAGCCGGGGGGGAAGCTGTGGCGGCGGGTACTCTCGGAGCAGGCCAACCGGCGGGGGGCTCGAGTGGAGGTGTTGCATCAAGCCCTGGAGGCTGTTGCGGTCCCTTCAAGGGCTACCCCGGCTGCTCAGCCGGCCTAGAAAAAGGTGAGCTTGCCAAGCGCGGCTGGCTCTGCTATATTAGCGTTCGCTCTTGGGCGCACTGAGACCCGTTCCGCGGTAGCTCAGTCGGTAGAGCGTCCGACTGTTAATCGGATGGTCGTAGGTTCGAGTCCTACCCGCGGAGCCAATCCCCCCCGGTCCTGCCGACCGGGGGTTTTTCATTTACTTATCCCTGCCTTTGGGGTTGTTCGCGCTCTCCTTAAGCCGGAGGGGATCTTCGCGGTCGGGCAAAATCCCACATCTTGAGGACGAAGGCCCAGGCTGGATGGGTCCAGTGGCCCATCACGGTGCCCTCTCGCAGGGCTTGAAGAAGATCGCTCGGCCCGCAGATGGGCCGCTGAGGGGTTTGTACCCAGGCATCGCCAACCTGACCCAGGGTATGGGCATCTGAGCCCGCGCTTTGGAGCCGCTGATGGGTTTCAGCCCAGCGAACCGCTACCCGATTCCAGTGCGGTCGGGAGATGCGGGCGTTGAAGGTCTCGATGATATCTATATTGTCGGCTAGCTGCTCGAGGGCCTCGGGGTTCAGCCGCCAGCGCTTGAGCGGGTCAAAGCCATGGGGTAAGAGCACCAAGCCTCCCTGAGCCCTTATGGCCGCTACGGTCTCTTCAGCGCTGAGCCCAGGGGGAATTTTCTCATTGAGAAATAGGCCTATCAACTCGCCATCGCGGCTCGAGATCTCCTCGCCCACGATTACGGTGAGGCCACTGCCCTGGGCTAGGGTTTGCAGCTTCTGGGCCCCCCAGACCTCGTTGTGGTCTGTGATGGCTTGAACGTTGATCCCACGCGCAGCACAGCGGGCTGGGAAGCTGGTAAGCGGGGTGCAGCAGTCGTGGGAAGCCTCACTGTGGCAGTGCAAATCAATCCGCATCATCCCTTTGGGGAAAGCCGCTGGGGCACCTGATTCTGCAGTCCTATCGGGGATTTCAGGGGGCATGTTTCAACTCGAGAATTCGCGCTCAAGAACCCTTCTCAGGGCTATTTGCATTTGGCTGGGAGGCTTGTGGGGGCGGGTCTTTGGGCTCGGCGGCAGGAAGCCAGACTTCCAGCGCTTTGGGCCAGACCTCTATTTCGATTTCACCAGGGCCATCTTGATGGTGCACCTCAGCATCGAGGTGGAAAGGTGTGCCGTCCCATTCCAGCCGTATGTGTTGGCAGCGCCGTACACTCACATTGGGAAGCTCCTCGAGCCGCTCCTGCAGCAAACTGGTAAGGTAGCCGATCACGCTAACGCGTGCGGTATCGCTCACCGTTACCACGTCTAACAGCCCATCGGTGGGATCAGCGCCTGGGGCTAGCCGAACCCGGTGGCTGAGGGCGGGGGTGTTCATCACCTCGAGCAACAGCAGCGGTTCTTCCAAGGCCTCTCCATCGCACCACATTCGCAGGGGCTGGGCCTGAAATCCGCTGACGGTTTGCAGTCCGGCCTGTAACCCGCGCAAAATGCTTTTTTCTCCCTCAGGGTCGTAGGTGTGGAGGGTGGAGGCAAAAATCCCCCACCCAGCGGCCTCAAGGAAGAGGTCTTCCCCCCAGGGGGTCTGTACCCGTCCTACATCCAGCCAAACTTTTCGGGGCTTGGCCAAGCCCTCCAGGATCTTTTGGGGAGGGAGGCCGAAGATACCCAGGGCCCCAGCCACGTTATTGGCTGTGCCCATGGGTACCACCGCCATTGGAGTCCTGCCGCCGGCCAGTCGGGCCGCTACGGCTCGCACTGTGCCATCTCCTCCAGCAGCCACCACCAGATCGGTGGGATGGGCCAGCACGGGGTCAAGCTCTTCAGGGGTTTCGGTCGGAGAGAACCAGGCCTCATACCCCGCGGACTTAAGGGCCAACAGGAGTTGAGTACTATCGAGGCTGTTGGCCCCGCCTGCGTTGGGGTTATGGATGAGGGTAGCACGCATAATGGTTTACAAGACAAAACTATAGGAGGCGCAAGGCCCTCAGGATAAAGATCAGCACGACTGCCCCCAGCACTCCCCACAGCAGCCCTAGCAGGCTAAAACTGCCGGCTGCCACCGCCCCGCCAATGTGTAAGACATCGCCGAACAGCCAGCGCCCCAGGGCTGAGCCCACAATTCCAATGACGATATTGGCCAGTGCACCCTGGCGGGCATCGGTTCCCATGAGCAGGCTGGCCAACCAACCAATCAAAGCCCCGACCAAAATAGCAATAATCCAACCCATATCCTGTGCTCCTTTCAGGCCCTTAGGGCGACTCGAGGAGCCTAGAGGGTGGGGCTGAGGCAGCGCTGAACCGCGGCTGAACTTCCCCTTGGCTGGGGTAGAATACCCTCAGCCGTTCTTCAGCTTGATCCCAAAAACTGTGCGAGATTCGGAGGGTTATGCAGCGCGTTTTAGTGATTGACGATGACTCGAGTGTGCGCAGCTTTCTCAAGCGAGGGTTATCGTATGAGGGGTATGCGGTGGACCTGGCCGAGAGCGGGGAGGCCGGTCTGGCCCAGGCCCGGATCCGCTACCCCGACCTGGTGATTCTGGATGTGATGATGCCGGGGATAGACGGCCTTGAGGTGCTTAGGCGGTTACGGGCAGCCGATGAGAAGCTGCCCATCATTATGCTGACCGCCCGCGATGCCCCCGAGGACCAGATTCATGGCCTCAACACCGGGGCCGACGACTACGTCACCAAACCCATCAGCTTCGAAGTGCTCATCGCTCGAGTGCGGAGCTTGTTGCGTCGTCACCAGGCGGAAGCCCCGAATGTGCTGCGCTTCTCCGACCTCGAGATGAACGCAGAGAGCTTCATGGTCAAGCGGGGGGGGCGCGAGATCACCCTGACCAGCCTCGAGTTTCGCCTGCTCCAGACCTTCCTGGAAAACCCCGAGCGGGTGACGAACAAACAGCTGCTGCTGGACAAGGTGTGGGGCACCGATTTCTTTGGGGATGCCAACGTGGTTGAGGTCTATGTTAAGCAACTCCGACAGAAGCTCGAGGCCGGGGGGGAACCCCGCTTGATCCAGACCATCCGTGGGGCAGGATATGTATTGCGCGAGCAATAAAGCCGATTGGGACCAGAAGGTAAGATAATCCTCATGGAGATGACCGCTGCGCAGTCCTTGCGCTACAAGCTCACCTACGCGGGGCATGCCGCTGGGGAGCAGCGCTTGCTGCTCGAGCCCCGCTCGGGAGGGGTGCGCCTGACCTTGGAGGCGCAGGTCGAGCTGCCCCTACCTAAAACCCGCCAGCGTTGGGAGAGCGAGCTAGACGCAGAGGGGTTGCCCAGGCGGTACCGCGAACGGGTGGAGGGCGGGGGGACCCGGGTGATGGAGGTGGAGTTCTCCAGGGAGGACGGCCTGGTCACGGTGAGCCAGGGCAAGGAGGACCTGGCCATTCCCTACCTCAGCGAGATGCACGATCCTCTCTCGCTGATCCTGGCGATAGGCGAGCTGGACCTCGAGGTCGGCGAGGTAGAGACCTTCCAGTTGGTTGGAGGCCGGGCGTATGTGGAGCGCCTTCCCGACCAATCCCTCAAACAGGCCGGGGATGCCGAGGAAAAACCGGTGCGGGTTTACCGCTTGCGCCCTGGCCTAAGCCTGCTCTATTTTGACGAGAAGGATTACCCCGTTCGGCTGACCCAGAAGGTGGGGGAGCATGTGTTTGAAGCCGAGCTGGTGGAGGTGCAGCGGCTGGAGTTTGGCGCTCGAGCGGAGAAGGGCCGGGGGGAGCGGGTTCGTGTGGTTGCGGGGGAGCCCGAGGGGGGAGCCCATAACCCCAGCCGCCGTCGCCGCCGCCGTAAGCGATACGGCTGATCGGGGGGATCCTCCTGGCTTTTGCCTCACGCGGCCATCCGGTATGCTGGCCCATAGCTCATGATCAGGTCTCCGGAACAACTGCGATCTCGTTTTGCCAACCGTCGGCCCACGCTCGAGTACGGGGATGCCCTCGAGACCGTGCGGGGCATCCTTCGCGCGGTCGAACAGGAAGGGGATGCTGCCCTTGACCGCATCAGCACCGAGCTGGATGGGTACCCCGTGCTAGAAATTCCCAAGCGGCAGTGGCGAGAGGCCTACGAGGCCCTCGATGCAGAGCTGCGCGATGGTCTCGAGACCGCCAAGGAGCGCATCGAGGCCTTTTATCGTCGGGAGCCCTGGGGCGGGTTCCTCGAGGCAGGCCCGGAGGGGGTGTTGGGGCAGCTGGTGCGCCCGCTTGACCGGGTTGGGGTGTATGTCCCCGGCGGCAGTGCCCCGCTCCTTTCCACCGTGTTGATGACGGTGGTCCCGGCCCAGGTGGCTGGGGTAGGGGAGACGGTTGTGGCGAGCCCACCGCAGGTGCATCCCGGTATCTTGGCCGCGGCTTGGGTGGCCGGGGCGGACCGGCTCTTCGCCATGGGGGGGGCCCAGGCCGTGGCCGCGCTGGCCTATGGCACCGAGCGGGTGCCCCGGGTGGACAAGATCATGGGGCCGGGGAATCGCTACGTGGTGTTGGCCAAGCGTGAGGTGTACGGCAGCGTGGGGATGGAGGGCTTGCCCGGCCCGACCGAAACCCTGATCATAGCCGATGCCTCCGCCGATCCCCGGCTGCTTGCGGCGGACTTGCTGGCCCAGGCCGAGCATGGCCCCGATTCCGAGGCCTGGTTGCTCTCGCCCCATCGGGAGCTTTTAGAGCGGGTCAGCGAGGAGCTCGAGCATCAGCTCTCGAGCCTTCCCCGGGCTGAGGTGGCCCGCAAAGCCCTGTCCAGAAGCGGATTGGTCCTGGTAGAGGACCTGGAGGAGGCCCTGGAGCTGGCTAACCTCTATGCCCCTGAGCACCTGTGCCTTTCCGTACACGATCCGCTCGAGCTGGTGGGCTGGGTGCGCAACGCGGGGGGAATTTTCCTGGGGGAGCACTCCTGCGAGGCCCTGGGGGACTACCTTGCCGGGCCCAGCCACGTGATGCCCACCTCGGCTACCGCCCGCTTTGGGGGAGGGCTGGCCCTGCGGGATTTTCTCAAGGTGATCCCGGTGGTGGGGCTCACCCAGAAGGCCGCGGCCCGGCTCTCGAGGCTGGGGGCCCGGATGGCTCGAGAAGAAGGCTTGGAAGCCCACGCCAGGGCCCTGGATCGGCGAACCAACCTGGACTAGAGCGCTCTCCTCAGGTGAGGCTTCGCCTCTGGCCGGGCCGATGCCTTAGCAGGATCGGGGCCGCCACCCCGACCCCGAACCAAAGATAGGCCATCCCCCCGCCGATAAAGAGGCTCGAGAGCGGGAACACCAGTGCGGCCAGGAACACCGCCCGGTTGGGGTTGCGGGTGAGGGCATAGGCCAGCCCTACCAGCAGGAGCCCAGCCCCCAAAAGGGATAGCTTGACCGCGAACAACGCCCCCACGGCTGGGGCCAGGCCTCGCCCTCCACGGCCCAGCAGCCACACGGAGTAACAGTGCCCGAGCACCGCAAAGGCCCCGGCCACCAAGCCCCCGTTGAGGTCTCGAGCCATAAACTCTCCTAGGGCTACCGCCATCAACCCCTTCATCCCCCCCAAAACCCCCACCAGCACGCCGGGAACCACACCCAGGGTGCGCCAAGCCCCTAGGGTTCCGAGGTCGCCTGACTCCTCAGTCATCAGGTTCTTGCCCTGCATCAGCCCGAACCAGTAAGCGAAGGGGAGCGAACCGAACAGATACCCGAGCAAGGCTGCATACAGAAGGGCCATGGCTTCTACCCTACCGCATTCGGAATCTGGGGGCGCTCTATCCTTGACGGTGGTGAGGTGGGTCCGTATACTTATGCGCATGCCTTTTCCCGGCTCATGGTTGTACTTCATCTGCTTAGGCTGTACTGTAGAGGCTTGTGTGGCCAAGTGCCCCGCCTCTGAGGTGAATGAATGAAAATCGTGCTTGCATACTCCGGCGGCTTGGATACCAGCATCATCCTGAAGTGGCTCATTGAGCACTATGGTGCCGAGGTAATTGCTTTTACCGCCGATATTGGTCAAGGGGAAGAGGTAGAGGAAGCCCGAGTCAAGGCCCTCAGAACCGGAGCAATCAAGGCCCAGGCCCTTGATCTGCGCGAGGAGTTTGTCCGCGATTTTGTGTTTCCGATGTTCCGCTCCGGCGCTTTGTATGAGGGGTACTACCTGCTGGGGACCTCGATTGCCCGACCCCTCATCGCCAAGCACCTGGTGCGCATCGCCCAGGAGGAAGGGGCCGAGGCCATCGCCCACGGCGCAACCGGCAAGGGCAATGACCAGGTGCGCTTCGAGCTCACGGCCTACTCGCTCAAGCCGGACATCCGGGTGATTGCGCCCTGGCGCGAATGGGAGTTTGTGGGGCGCCCGGAGATGATTGAATATGCGGCCAAGCACGGGATTCCAGTCCCGGCCACCCTCGAGAAACCCTACAGCGTGGATGCCAATCTGCTGCACAACTCCTTTGAGGGTGGGGTGTTGGAAGACCCCTGGGCTGAGCCGCCGGAGGGCATGTTTCGCCTGACCACCGACCCCCATATGGCCCCTGACCGTTACGAGTACCTCGAGGTGGAGTTCGTGGGGGGGAATCCGGTGGCGGTGAACGGAGAGAAGCTGGCGCCTGCCGCGCTCTTGGCCAAGCTCAACGAGATTGGGGGGCGCAATGGGATCGGGCGGATTGATTTGGTCGAGAACCGCTTTGTGGGGATGAAGTCGCGGGGGGTGTACGAAACCCCAGGCGGGACCCTGCTCTACCATGCCCGGCGCGCGGTGGAGAGCCTGACCGTAGACCGCGAGGTGTTGCACCAGCGCGATGGCCTGGCCTCGAAATATGCAGAGCTGGTCTACAATGGCTTCTGGTTCGCACCCGAGCGTGAGGCGCTGCAAAGCTATTTTGACCATGTGGCTCAGACCGTGACCGGCACGGCCCGGCTCAAGCTGTACCGGGGCAGTGTGATCACCGTAGGGCGCAAATCCCCGCTGAGCCTGTATGACAAGAGCCTGGTCAGCTTCGACGAGAAGGGGGGGTACAACCAGGCCGACGCCGATGGGTTCATCAAGCTGAACAGCCTGCGGCTGCGGGTACGGGCCAAGGCCCAGCCCAAGGATTGAGGAGGGGGGAAGTGCTCGAGATTCGCCCGGCTCTCCCCACCGATGCCGAGACCATCGCGGCCTTGGTGCGCCAGATCTGGGCGGGGCAGGTTGCCCCAGACTCCTCGGGGCACCGAGAAACCGCAGAGAGGGTTCAGGCCGACTTGGCGCGCGGGTATGTCTGGCTGGCGCAGACCGATGGGGTGGCGGTGGGTACGGTGCGGCTAACCCGCCACCCTCACGAGATTGGGGTATGGGAACTTCGGAGGCTCGGGGTGCGGAGGGAATACCGTAAAACCGGATTGGGGCAGCGGCTCATGGAGACCGCGCTGGAAAAGGCCATCGCCCTGGGGGCTCGAGAGGTCCGTTTGGCGGTTCGCTACGATCAACCGCGGCTGCTCGAGTGGTACACCCGGTTTGGCTTCGTCCAGGACCCCCAGCTGCGCTACAGCTCCCCCAACCCCCTCACCCCACCCCCCTTCATGCTGCGCAAGACCCTGGAGGTGAGCTCATGAGCCAGCGCACCTGGGGGGGGCGTTTTTCCGAAGCCCCCCATCGGCTGGCGCAGGAGTTCAATGCCTCCTGGAGCTTCGATCAACGCTTGGCCCTGGTGGATATCGAGGGGTCTTTGGCCCACGCGGCCATGCTGGCCCACCAGGGAATCCTTGGGCCTGAGGAGGAGGCCCAGATTCGCCAGGGTCTCCTCGAGGTGCGGCAGGAAATTCTAGAGGGCCGGTTTGAGTGGCGCGAGGCCTTGGAGGATGTTCACATGAACATCGAGACCCGCCTGATCGAGCGGATTGGCCCGGTAGGGGGCAAGCTGCACACCGCGCGCAGCCGCAATGACCAGGTGGCCACGGATCTGCGGCTATGGCTGCGTGGGGAGCTCAGCTCGATTCTGGCCGAGCTGGGGGTGCTGCGCCGGGTGCTGGTTCAGGAGGCGGGGCGCTTCCTCGAGCCCCCCCTGATCCTCCCCGGGTACACCCATACTCAGCGGGCCATGCCGGTGCTGCTCTCGCACTGGTTCCTGGCCTATTACGAGATGATCTCGCGGGATGCCGGTCGCCTTCAGGACGCCCTCGACCGCCTCAACGAGTCGCCTTTAGGTGCGGCGGCTCTGGCCGGTACGGGGTTTCCGATTGACCGCCACCTCACCGCACAAACCCTGGGCTTCACCCGCCCCATGCGCAACTCGCTGGACGCGGTGGGTTCGCGCGATTTTGCCCTCGAGGCCCTGGCGGCTCTGGCCATCGCCCAGCTCACCCTTTCCCGCTTGGCCGAGGAGATTGTCCTTTACAGCAGCTTTGAGTTTGGCTTCCTGACCCTGCCCGACGCCTTCAGCACGGGCTCCTCGATCATGCCGCAGAAGAAAAACGCCGACCACGCGGAGCTGATCCGGGGTAAGGCGGGACGCGTGCTGGGCAGCTTCGTGGCCCTAGCCACGGTGCTTAAGGGCCTGCCGCTGGCTTACAACAAGGACCTGCAAGAGGACAAGGAACCGCTTTTCGATGCCTGCGACACCTACCGAGCCTCGGTGAAGCTGCTGGCCGCGATGCTTCCGGGGCTCCAGTGGCACCCTGAGCCGATGGCTAAAGCCGCGGAATCGGGGTTCTCGCTAGCCACGGAGCTTGCGGACTACTTGGCGGAAAAGGGTGTGCCCTTCCGCGAAGCCCATCACGTGGTGGGGCGGGTGGTGCGCCATTGTCTGGAACAGGGCAAAGAGCTGCGCGATCTCAGCTTGAGCGAACTGCAGGGCTTTCACCCCGCTTACCAAGCCGATGCCCTCGAGCTCACCCGGCTCGAGACCGCCATTCACCGACGACGCTCCTACGGGGGAACCGCGCCGGAAGCAGTGCAAGAAGCCTTGAAGGCGGCTAAGAAAGAGCTTGTGTAGGGGTGCATGACCTGCGCCCGCTGGGAGCGAGAGACGAATGAGCAGCATCATCGAACTGGGAACGGTCCTTCTGCCGCGAGTGCGCTGGGATGCGGGGGTTGAGCTGCGCAAGGCCCGCATGGCCGATGTAGAGCCCATCTACACCCTGATCAAATACTGGGCGGAGCGCGGATTAATGCTGGTGCGCAGCCACAATCACCTCTACGAAAACCTGCGCGATTTTTTTGTTTTGGAGGATGAGGATGGGCAGATTGTGGGCTCGGGGGCGCTTCATCTTTTGTGGCATGACATCGCTGAGGTGCGAGGTCTGGCCATTCACCCCGACCGGCAGGGGCAGGGTTTGGGGCGCTGGCTGGCCCTGGCGGCTGAGCGCGAAGCCAAGGATCTGGGGGTTCCACAAATCTTTGCCTGGACGCTCCAGGTTAAGTTTTTTACTGCGCTCGGTTATGGGGTGACCACCCGCGAGAACCTGCCCCCGAAGGTCTTCCAGGAATGCAGCGCCTGCCCCTTCTACGACAACTGCCGAGAGATTGGGGTGACCAAGGTACTCGACCCTCAGCGAGCCTTTAAGCACCCGGTGCGGTGAGCAGAGGGGCGGTGCGGGTATGACCTGCGGTGAGGGAGGCGCTGGGGAATAGAATCAGAGTATGGGACTCCTTACCGATTACCTCGCTGCCCTCCTCAAGCAAGCCCAGTACCGCCCCGGCGAAGGGGGATACCTGGAAGGCACCCTTCCCGAAATCGGGGGTTTATTGGTGCGGGGGCGCAGCTTTGAGGAATGCCGCGAGCGTTTGCAAAACGAGCTCGAGCTGTGGCTGGCCAAGAGCCTGCTGGCCCATCAGCCGCTGCCTGAGCTAGGGGGAGCGGGGGCTGCCCTGCAACAACTGGCCCTCGAGACCACCCCCTCTACCAACCCGACCGAGCAAGTCATCCTCAAGACGGTGCGCACCATCCTCGAGGAGCTGCGGGCCCAGCGCCGCGGAGGGCGGCCCGAGGATCGCCCCCCATCCCAGCCGCAAGCCCAGCCCCCACGCCAGGAGCCCAAGCGCCCTTCTACCCGGGTCTCGGACTACGTGAGCGAGGTGGGGCTCGGGCTCCAGGTAAGCCGCAACGGCGGCAACGAGGTCGAGGAGAAGATCCTGGAGCGGGTCAGCAGTTTCTTGGGGGAGCGTTTCGCTGCGCTCGAGGGCCTCTACGAGAAACTCAAGGTGGCCGCCACCAAGGGGGGTGGGGAGTTTCAGTACTCGCTGGCTTCGGCCAGCCAAAACGATATCGGGATTGTCACCCAGTTCTGCACGGTGCTCAAGGAGACCGGTTTTCTCAAGAGCTATACCTATAGCTCCAAGCAGCGGCGGATTTACGGGCGCCTCACCGCCGAAGGGCGGATGAACAATTTTCTGACCGGGGGGTGGCTCGAGCGCTATGCCAAGAGCGTGGTGCAACTGGCCCTCCGGCGGCGCAACCTGCCCCATGATCTGCTGGCCAATCCGGTGCTGATCTACCCCAACGGGGACCGCTTCGAGGTGGACTTGCTGGCCCGCACCCCCAGTAAGTTCTTGATGCTCGAGTGCAAAACCGGCAACTACGATGTGGCGCTGGAGCGCCACCAGCGCATCGCCCAAGACCTGCGCATTCCCGCCAAGCAACTCATCTATGTGCTTTTGGGGATTCCCGAACAGGTCCTGGACGAGCTTAAGAATCAGTGGGGCTTCACCTTTGCCAACGAGAAAACCCTGGAGGTAGAGCTAGAGAAGCTTCTAACCTGACCCCGCTTACGTATATAAATGCAGAAAGTTCGTATACTCTGGAGCTTGGGATGAAAGAGCGCGCGGTGTTGGTCTTAGAAGATGGGACGGTGTATCACGGCTATGCCTTCGGACACCGGGGTAAGAACGTAGGCGAGGTGGTCTTTAACACCGCCCAGACCGGCTACCAGGAAATCCTCACCGACCCCAGTTACAACGGGCAGATCGTGGTCATGACCTATCCCCATCAAGGTAACTATGGGGTCAACGTTTTTGATATGGAGTCCAATCGCCCTTGGGTGCGTGGTTTCGTGGCCAAGGAGTTCAGCACCTACGCGGCAGGTCCCCGGGCGCAGCAGAGTCTGGCTGAGTTCATGAGCGAGTACGGGGTGGTGGGCCTGGAGGGCATAGATACCCGGGCCCTGGTGCGCAAAATCCGCGAGGGCGGGGTGATGAAGGGGGTGATTGCCCATGCCAGCGCTTTTGGCTCCCCCACCCACCGTTTCAGCCCAGCCGATACCGATGCGCTGCGCGAGGAGGCCCGGAAGTGGACCGATATTGACGGGCGTGACATGACCCCGGAGGTCTCCACCCCGCTGCCCTATCAGTTTCCTACCTTCAAGGGCCGCCGCCGGGTGGTGGTGATGGATTTTGGCATTAAGCATGCCCAGATGCGCTACATGGCCGAGATGGGCTTTGAGCTGATTGTGGTGCCGGGCAAGACCAGTCCGGCCCAGATCATGGCTTTAGAGCCCCACGGCCTATTCGTTTCCAATGGCCCTGGCGACCCCTCTATGCCCCGCTATGCCCACGCCACCCTGTGGAAGCTGATGGGTTTGGTGCCTACCTTCGGCATCTGCTTGGGGCATCAGCTCCTGGGTTTGGCTGCTGGGGGGCGCACCTTCAAGCTCAAGTTTGGGCATCGGGGGGCCAATCACCCGGTCAAGAACCTGCTGACCGGCAAGGTGGAGATCACCAGCCAAAACCACGGCTATGCGGTAGACCCGGAAAGCCTCGAGGAGTTCCAACCCACCCACATCAATCTGAATGATGGAACCCTGGAGGGCATGGCCCACCTGCGGTATCCGGTGTTCAGCGTGCAGTATCACCCCGAGGCCTGCCCGGGCCCGCACGACTCGCTCTATTTATTTCAACGCTTCCTCGAGGAAGTGGACGCCTTCAATGGCTTGACCGGCCTGCCGGTCGAGAAGCAACGAACGGATAAACTGGGGGTTTGAGGGGGGGAAAGGCCAAAGCCGCTCTAAGCCCCAATTCACGTAACCAACCGGCATAAACGGTACACTGGCTTTCGTGTACGCGCTCTCTCAGGCTTGGCGCTCGCTGAGTCAGCACCTGACCAGCACCCTGGCTACGTTCTTTACCGCACTGGTATCGTTTTCCCTGCTGTTTCTGTTGGGGTTGGTGCTGTGGAACCTCGACCGTGTGGTGGCCTCCCTCGAGGGGGAGCTCGAGGTGGCGGCTTTTCTCAAGCCGGAGGCCGATGCTCAGGCGCTTCTGGCCCAGATCAAGACCTGGCCTGAGGTGGCCCAGGTCAACCTACAAACCAAGGAAGAGGCCCTGGCCACGCTTCAGCTTGATTACCCCTACCTGGCTCAGGCCCGGGAGTTCATCCAGAACCCACTGCCCGACACCCTGCGGCTCAAGCTCTCCGACCCCCAAAAGGTGCGCGAGGTGGGGCGGCGGCTCGAGCGCCTCAATGGCGTGGACAGCGTGGAGTATGGCGGTACCCTCACCGAGCAATTGGTGCGGGTACTTACGGGACTGCGGGTTGCGGTCAACATCCTAATCGTACTGCTCTTGTTGGACACCCTTTTCAGCGTGATGGGGACCATCCGCCTGTCCATCGAGAACCGTCGCGATGAGCTGCGGGTGATGCAGCTGGTGGGGGCTACCCGTCGTTTCATACAGGGCCCCTTTGTGGCTGAGGGGATTCTCTTGACCCTGGCCGCTAGTCTGCTGGCCTTGATCCTGGGGGCGCTTTCCTATCGCTTTTTGGCCGCAGCCCTGCAAAACCTCTTGCCGTTTGTGCCGGTGCTGAGCCAGAGCGATCTCATCCGAGCCTCAGCCGCGATGGTGCTCCTGGCCTTGCTTTTGGGGGCTATGGGGGCGTTTATCGCCAGCCGGGCCAATCTGCGGGAGGCGGATTTGTGAAGGGAGTCTGGAAAAGCACCCTCTTGGGGCTGGGCTTGGCCTTGGTCTTGTGCATGGGGCCGGCTTGGGCTCAGTCTCTGAGTGAGCTCCAGCAGCAAGCCCAGGAAAACCAGCGTCTGCAACAGCAACAGCAGGCCCGTATTGCCCAGCTTAACCGCGACCTGGCCAACCTAGATGCAGCCACGGCTCAGCAGCTTGGCAAGCTGCGCGGCCTCGAGGCCCAGATCACCCAGCTCGAGCGGGAGAAGGCCGCGCTTACCGCCCAGATCACCAGCCTGGATAACCAGCGCAAGGATACGGAGGCGCGGATTGCCCTGCTGGAACAACAGCTCGAGGGGCTCAAAGCCCGGCTCTCTACCATGCTTCAAAGCTTGTACCGCGAGAAAGCGGGCCGGTATTTGCCGCTGTTGCGGGCCCAGTCCTTCACCGACCTGGCCGTGCGCACCCGTTGGGTGGGTCGGCTGGGCCAGCATCAAACCGACCTGATGGACCAGATCACCACCACCGTGAGGCAGCTTAACGACGAGCGCACCCGATTGCAGCTGCTGGTCAAGGACTTGAGCGATAAGCGCCAGGCCCGGGCAGAGCGCATCCAGGCCCTCAATCAAAACCGGGCCTCAGTGCAGGTGACCCTGGCCAGCCTGAAGCAACAGAAGGCTGGACGGCAGGTTTTGCTGCGCGAGACCCTGGTGGCCCAGGCCCAGCTGCAAGCCGATTTACAAAGCTTGCGGGCCCGCATCACCGCTGAGTTGCGCCGAATTGAAGAGGAGCGCCGACGGGCTGAGGAGGCCCGGCGCCAGGCTGAACTCCGGCGACAAGCGGAGCTGCGCCGTCAGCAACAACAGCAACAGGCCAACGCCCGTCCCCGAGACACCGCCCCCGATTCCGCCCCGGTGCCCCGGGAGCTGGTGGGTTCGCTGCAGTTCCCCGTACAGGGGGGGCGGGTGGCTGAGGCCTATGGTGCAGGGGGCAATGACTGGCAGACCATTCAGGGTTCGGAGCCCTCGAGCCTGGTCGCCGCCGCCGCCAATGGGGTGGTGATTGATAGCCTGTATATCGCCAACCTGGGCTGGACCCTCACCATTCGCCACAGCGAGAACGTGGCCACCCAGTATGTGAACCTCTCGGAACCTCGAGTCTCGGTGGGAGAGCGGGTATACCGGGGGCAGATCATCGGGAACACCGGTGGGGGGGTGTTGATCCCCAGCGATGAGATGTGGTTCCGGGTGATCGTGATCAGCAGCGATGGGTTTCGCTACGTAGACCCCTCGAGGTATTACTGACCCAGTGTCAGGATTTGGCCAGCTGCACCTTCAAATCGGATCGGCGCTCGGCTACACTAGGCTTAGCCAACCTGCGAGCGGAGGTTGAATGGCCCGGAGGCCAGGAATGCATGTTTTTGTCTTAGGCGATGTCTCGGTAGACCTGATCTATTTCCTTGATCGAATCCCCGAACCGGGGGAGGAGGTGCCCTCGAGCCGGGCTCTGATGATGCCGGGTGGGGCTGGAGGCACCCTGGCGGCCCATCTGGCCAGTCTGGGCCACCGGGTTTGGCTTGCCAGCCGGGTGGGCCATGACCCCTTCGCTGAGGTGGCCCTGAGCCAGCTGCGCCGGGTGGGGGTGGACCTCAAGTACCTGCAGAGCGATCCCGAGCAAAACACCTCCTCGGTGCTGATTCTGCTGCTGCCCGGCGGGGAACGTTCGATGGTTTCCGCGGGTGGGGCCAGCCGCTATCTCGACCCTGCCCTGTTCAAGCCCCGGTTTCTGGAGGGTATGGAGGCCCTGGTGCTCTCGGCATATGCCCTGGTAGGGGGGCCGCAGCGCCAGTACGCCATGAGCGTGCTCGAGGCGGCCCGAAAGCGGGGCTTGCCTATCTTCGCCGACCTGGGCACCGGTGCGGTGCGTTCGGCGGGGCGGGAGCTTTTAGACCTTCTGCACGACGTGCCCTACCTTCTGATGAACCAACAAGAGCTCCTGGCCTTGACCGAGAAACCCTCGATCAGCGAGGGGGTGGCCGAGCTGAGGGGCTGGGGCTTGGAGAATGTGGTGGTCAAGGTGGGGGCCTTGGGCAGCATCGTGATCACCCCCAAGCGCCAGGAGCTGATTGAGCCCTATGTGCTCGAGCATGCGGTGGACACCACCGGCGCAGGGGACGCTTTCACGGCGGCCTTTGCCCACGCCATCATGGAGGGGAAAGACCCCTTTACGAGCGCCCGCATTGGCAACCTGGCCGGGTCGTTGGCGGCCAGTGCGGTGGGGGCCCAGGGCCATCTGATCACCGTGCAGGACTTGCTGCAGGAGAAGTAGTGATCAGCTTTTGAAGTGGGTTCGTAAGGAGCGCAACAGCTCGAGGCCGCTGGCCCCGCTTTTTTCCGGGTGAAACTGGGGGGCCACCACATTACCGTGGGCATAGACCGCGGTGTAAGGGGTGCCGTCGTACACGGAAATGCCGATGCTGCCCTCAACCACCGGGGCATAGTAGGAGTGCACGAAGTAGAAATACCGCTCGGAGAGCCCCTCGAGCCACCCGCTAAACTCCACCGTGTTCCAGCCCATCTGGGGCACCCGCGGGGCCCGGAAGCGCCGTACCGTGCCCGGAATCAGGCCTAGCCCAGGCACCTCAGGGGCTTCCTCGGAGGCTTCAAACAAAATTTGCATCCCCACGCAGATGCCCAGAAACGGCTTACCCCTGGCGATATGCTCCCGTACTCCTTCTTCGAACCCCGAATGCAAGAAGGAGCGCATCACCTGACCGAAATGCCCCTGTCCAGGCAGCACCAGCAGGTCGTGGCTGCGGGCCTCAGCCGGGTTGGCCGAGAGGGTGACGGTGAATCCGGCTGCTTCCAACCCTTTGGCCGCCGAGCGCAGATTGCCTGAGCCGTAGTCAATGAGTAGGGTTTTCATGCGGACCCCCTCACAACACCTCCTTGGTGCTGGGGAGGTCGGTGCGCGTCACCCGGGTGGCTGCGTACAGGGCCCGGGCCAGGGCTTTGAAGGTGGCCTCGATCACGTGGTGGGCTTCCCGTCCAGCCAAAACCCGCACGTGCAGGGTTAGCCCGGCGTGGTTGACCAGCCCCCGCAGGAACTCGCGCAGGTGGTAGGCGTTGACCCCGCCGGCGGCCCCCTCGAGCCCGAGTTCCTCCGGTACAAAGGCCAGGTGAGGGCGGCCAGAGAGGTCCAGCACCACATTGACCAGGGTCTCGTCCATGGGCACACTGGCCTCGCCGTAGCGTTCCAGGCCCCGCCCATCCCCCATCGCCTGTTTGAGGGCCATCCCCAAGGTGATGCCCAGGTCTTCGACCAGGTGGTGCACATCCACCTCGAGGTCGCCCTTGGCGGTCACCTCGAGGCCAAACCTCGAGTGCCGGGCCAGGGCGTAGAGCATGTGATCGAGAAAGGGCAGACCGGTCCCCACCGAGCTGAAGGGGGCCCCGTCGAGCTGGAGGGTGAGCCGAATTTGGGTCTCGGCGGTGTTGCGTTCAACCGTGGCGCTACGCATGGGAAACCTCAGGAAGGGCCAGGGCCGCCTCTAGGAAGCGGGTGTTCTCCTCCGGGGTCCCGATGGAGACCCGGATGCAGCCCTCGAGGCCGAAGTAGTGATCCTGGCGACGCACCAGGATGCCCCGCGCGAGCAGTCCTTGGTAGGCCGCAGCGGCATCGGGGGTGCGGATCAGGAAGAAGTTGGTCTGAGAGGGATAGACCTTCCAACTCGGATGCTCTTGGAGTGCAGCGTACACTCGCTCGCGCTCGGCCACCAGGGTCTGCACCACCCCACGGGTGTACTCCGGGTGCTCGAGCACGGTGAGGAGGATGGCCGCAGTATGGGCAGGGACTCCGAAGGGGGGTAGAAAGTTCTGGACGACCGCGCAGACTTCGGTAGATCCCAGCAGATACCCTGCCCGAATCCCCCCCAGCCCCCAGGCTTTGGAGAAGGTGCGCAGCAGGGCGACGTGGGGGTTGGTGCGGGCTAGCTCGAGGTGGTCGCTGCCGGAGAACTGCTGATAGGCCTCATCCAACACCAGCAACCCACCGGTTTCTCGAGCCTGGTGAGCCAGAACGGCAACCTCGGAAGCGGGGAACAGCCGCCCGGTCGGGGCATGGGGGTTGGGTAGAAAGACCAGGGCCGGCTCGCCCTTCATGGCCTGGGATAGCCCTTCGGTGGGCAGGGTAAACTCTGGGCCCAAGGGAACCTGCTGGTAAGGGGCGGCCTGCATCTTGGCCGAGAACGCATAGTGAGGAAAAGTGGGGGCGGTGTCTACGACCCGATTGGCGGCTTGTACCAGGGCCTGGATCAGCAGGTTGGAGCCTGGGCTGACCACCAACCCCTCAGGGGGCCAGCCCAGCCCCTCGGCGAGCTTGGCCCGCACCTCGTCCGCATGAAGCGAGGGGTAGCGGTTCCAGTGGAGCCCCTCGAGCCGCCGAAGCGCCTGTTGCTTCAGCTCGGGAGGTAAGTCGTAAGGGCTTTCGTTCTGGTCGAGCTTGATGGGGGCATCCACCGCCCGATAGGGATAGCTCGCCAGACCTCGCAGGTGGGGTTTGAAAGCGTTCACGAGTTTGATTGTCAGGGCTCGAGGGGTGGGGGTCAAGAGCGGAGCGAGCCCTGCTTCCCCCGGATTGAGGCGGTCTTGACGTACCCCCTCGGGGTAGCTTATGGTGACCGCGGGTCGTTTTGTTCCATCCTTAACCAAGCGCATTGCCCGTGGAAGCTCTTCAAGCGACCTGAGTGGTTCTCTCTATACACCCTGGAGGTATGTATGTGGGAAGGTTTTAAGAACTTCATTCTGCGCGGCAACGTGATTGACCTGGCGGTGGCGGTGGTGATTGGGGCTGCTTTCACCCAGATTGTGGATGCCCTGGTCAATGGGCTGATCAACCCCCTCCTAACCCTGGGCCTGCCCCCTCAGCTCAAGTCCATCGAGAACGCCTGGTTGATTGGCCCCTTCAAATTTGGCTTGATCGTCTCCGCGATCATCAGCTTTTTGGCCAAAGCTGCGGTGGTGTACTTCTTCATCGTCCGTCCCTTTCAAAGCTTTGCGGCTCGCTTCACCCCTCCCCCCGCTCCTGCCGCTACCCCGGAGGATGTGCTGCTGCTGCGGGAAATCCGCGATACCCTCAAGGGCCAGAGCCGCTGAGCCAGGAAACCAGAAGCCGGGCAGGGCCCGGCTTTTTTTAAGCCCGTGAGCAGCCGGGGTTCTTTTGGCTGAGGGGAGGTAATTTGCACGGGTACTAGCCGAATTGCTGTGCTATACTCTCAAACAACGTGGAGAAGCCGATTTACCGTTTTCTGCATTTGGTTTTTGCCTTAGGCACACTGCATCTGTTGGTGCTGGGGGGTCTCGAGGTGCAGCGCTTTTTCCATACCCAAAGCGAGATTCGAGCCGCTGTGCAGCAGGTCCAGGCCCTGGAAAAATCGGTTGCGGCCCTGACCGGTGAGGTGGACTCGGCCCAGACCCCGGTCTTTCGCGAGGCGATGGCCCGGCGAATGGGCTATGTGCAAAAAGATGAGGTGCTTTACCCCAAATCGGCCCTGAACCCCTCGACCGGCCGCTGAACCGCAGCGCGAGGCGGCTCTCAGTTGGCCCTCCTGGGCCGGGGTATGCTATGGCCAATGCTGGAGCGCCTGACCGAGCAGTTTTTAGAGGACGAAACCTTGACCGCGGGCCTATCAGAGGAAGATGCCAGCGAGCTGGTGGGTTGGCTTCTGGGCATTGCCGAAGACCTCGAGGAGCAAACCTCGGCGGGTGAGGGGGGCTTTGAGCACTACCTGGCCCAGCTCAAGCGCCTGGGGGCTCAAGTAGCCCGGTTATCGCGCCGGTACAAGATCCCGGTGGAAGAGCTGGTGGACTTGATTGAGCTGGCCTGGGAAGAGCCGGGTGAGCCGGGGGGCTCACGCCCCATGCAGGCTTAGGCGGCTCCTCCAAGGATTAAGAAACCTTAATCCGCTAATGTGCAAATGTAACGCAGCCGTAACGATTTCCCGTATACGCTACGGGATATGAGCAGGGAGCCATTGCAGGCACAAATTGGCTGGGCCAAACATACCCTCTCCGGGCGGCAGCCCATGCCGCTGCGGGGTTCGCGTATTTCCATGCGCAATTGGCTTCTGCCGGCTCCCAGTGAGTGGAGCGGCTCAGCTGGCCATCGGAATTCCCACGGCAAGCCTGCCTCCCGGCCTACTGCTTAGAACGACCGCAGGAATCGCGCCTGCAATGCTCTAAAACGGCACCACGGGCCCCGGATCCTCCCCGTTAGAGCGGAAGCCCTCAGGGGGCTTACTGGTTGCCAGCAGGGCATCGCGGTCGGGGATCAGATAAGCCTCCAGCCAGTCCAGGGCAGCCAAGGCCGACGCCGCCTCCTCTGTGGCCTTGACCTCGCGGGCTTCTACCAGGGCCCAGCCGCCCGGACCCCGCACCTTGATCTGTACTGGAACGGAGCCGTGGAATTCATCCAAGCGGCTCCTCAGCTCGAGCATCCGCTCCTCGTCCAGCAGGGCCAGGTCGAGACTCAGCTCCAGGACTTTGGGCATGCCCTCGAGGTGGTCATAGGGGTACACCTCTTGAGCCATCACTCGGAAGGTCTCGCCCTCCCCGTCAGGTTCAACCTCAGCCACCACCAGCACCGCCGCATCTTCACGCAAGAGCGGAGAGACCCGGTCATAGGCTTTACCGAAGGTGACCACCTCGACCGCTCCGGTCTCGTCGCCCAGGGTGAACCGCACCAACATCCCCCCGGATTTGGTGGGCTTTCTGGCAATCCCCTCTACCAGACCGGCCAGCAGCAAACGAGCCCGGGTACGATTTCCCTTCATCTCGTGGTAGCCCTTGGGCAGCTCTTCGATGGTGCAACTGGCGGCCTCCCGCAGCCCCTCATAGCGCGAGAGCGGGTGCCCGGTAACGTAGATGCCCAGGGCTTCTTTCTCGAAGCGCAGTTCGGTCAGGGTATCCAGCACCGGTTGGCTGGGGATGGCGGGTTCTTGCGCATCCCCGAACAGCCCCATCATGCCCGACTGGGCCTGTTCGCGTTCCACCTGGGCCCACTTGAGGAGGTCATCGAGGGCTGCAAGCATGGGCCCGCGCCCCTGCGGATGAAGGGCATCGAAAGCCCCCGCCTTGATCAGCGATTCCATGACCCGCTTGTTGGCCACGCTGGCGTCTACCCGCTTGAGGAACTCCGGCAGCGACTTGAACCGCCCACCGCGCTCGCGCTCTTGAATGATGGCTGCGGTAGGGCCCTCGCCCACGTTTTTTACCGCGGATAACCCAAACAAGACATTTTGGCCCACCGCGCTGAAGCTGAAGCCGGAGTTGTTGATGTCTGGAGGCAGCACCTCGACCCCCATCTGGCGGGCAGCGCGGATGTACTCCGCCACCTTGTCGGAGTCGTGGCGTTCGACGGTGAGCAGCGCGGCGTTGAACTCGACGGGGTAATGGGCCTTTACATACGCGGTTTGGTAGGTGAGGATCGCGTAGGCTGCCGAGTGCGACTTGTTGAATCCGTAGTTGGCAAAGGCCTCGAGCAGATCGAAGAGCCGATCGGCCTCCTCCGCGGGAATTCCCCTCTCTGCAGCCCCCTGCTTGAACTGCGCCCGGTGCTTTTGCATCTCCTCAACCTTCTTTTTGCCCATGGCCCGGCGCAGCAGATCGGCCTCGCCCAAGCTGTATCCTGCGGCGGCTGTGGCGATCTGCATGATCTGCTCCTGATACACCGGAATCCCGTAGGTTTCGCGCAGGATGGGCTCCAAGAACTTTCCGGCGTTGGGGAAGGGGTCATAGGTTACCGCCTCGCGCCCGTGGTGGCGGCGAATGTAGGTGGGGATGTTTTCCATCGGGCCGGGGCGGTACAGGGCCCCCAGGGCGATGATGTCCTGGATGCGCCGGGGCTTGAGGCCACGCACGGCTGAGGTCATCCCCGCTGAGTCCAGCTGAAAGATCCCCTTGGTCTCGCCCCGTCCCAGCAGTTCGAAGGTGGCTGGGTCGTCAATGGGAATCGTGTCGTAGTCAATCTCTACGCCCTTTGACTCCTTGACGATGCGTTTGCACTCGTCCAGGAAGGAGAGGGTGCGCAGTCCCAGAAAGTCCATCTTGAGGAAGCCGAGGGCCTCCACTGAGCTCATGTCGTACTGGGTGACCTTGCCGCCGCCGTCCCCGGCCCGCATCAAGGGGATCCAGTCCTGTAGGGGCACATCGGAGATCACCACCCCTGCGGCATGCACCGAGCTTTGGCGGTTGAGCCCCTCGAGCTTCTGGGCTACCTCCATCACCCGGGCCACCAAGGGGTCTTTTTCCATCTCGGCCCGGAGATCAGGAATGGTCTCGATGGCCTTTTCCAAGGGGGTAGGCTTGCCGAAGACCACCGGAATCAGCTTGGCCAGCTCGTCTGACTTTTTGAGGGGCAGACCAAAGACCCGGGCGGCATCCTTGATGGCGGCCTTGGCTGCCAGGCTACCGAAGGTGCCGATCTGGGCGACCATCTCATCGCCATAGCGTTGTCGGGTGTACTCGATTACCTCGGCCCGCCGCACATCGGAAAAGTCGGTGTCAATATCGGGCATGGAGACCCGGGCCGGGTTCAAAAACCGCTCGAAAAGCAGGTCGTAGGCCAGGGGGTCTATGTTGGTGATGCGGATGGCGTAGGTGACCAGGCTTCCCGCCGCGCTGCCGCGCCCGGGCCCCACGCTGATGCCCTGGTCTTTGGCCCAGTTGATGAAGTCCTGAACGATCAGCAAGTAGCCAGGGAAGCCCATCCGCTCGATCACGCTGAGTTCGTAGACGGCCCTCGAGAGGATTTCCCAGGGTCCCCAGGTCATGTTCTCGGTCAATTCAGGCAGAACCGCGCGGGCGGCCTCGAGGTCCTCCAACCGGGCCAGCTCCAGCGATAGGGTTTCCCCGTCCCCGTGTGGGACGGACTTTCCCAGCTTGCGGAGAAACTCGCCGTAGAGGGCAGCGGTGATCTTGTCGGGGTAGCGCCTCAAGAGCCCGGCGAAGGTCAGCTCGCGCAGATAGGTGATCTCGTTGCGTCCCTCGGGCAGCGGAAAGCGGGGAATGCGGTACTGGACCTTCTTGGGCACCAGCTCGACCTCGCACCTCCGGGCGATGTCCACCGAGTTATCAAAGAGCTCGTCGTGTCGGGCACCCCATGCGCTTTTTTGCGCCGCAAAGGTTTGGCGCATCTCCTGAGGGGTCTTGACGTAGAACTCGTCACAGGGAAACTTCCAGCGACCCGGGTCATCCCAGGTGGCCTTGCTCTGCACCGCCAACACCACCGCGTGGGCCTCGGCGTCCTCCTTGCGCACGTAGTGGCCGTCGTTGGTGGCCACCAGCCCCAGGCCATATTTGTCGGCGAACTCCTTGAGCACCCGATTGACCTTTTTTTGCTCGGGAAGGCCGTGGTCTTGGATCTCCACGAAGTAGCGATCCTCCCCGAAGATGCTCAGGTATTCCTGCAAGCGCCGTTCGGCCTCCTCGTGCCGCTCTTGCAGGATGAATTGGGGGATTTCCGCCCCCAAGCAGCCGGTCATGGCGATGATTCCGGCGCTGTGCTCGCGCAGGATTTCTCGGTCAATGCGGGGCTTGCCGTAGAAGCCCTCGAGGTAAGCCCTGGAGGCCAGGCGGCAGAGGTTCTGGTAACCCTCCATGTTCTGGGCGAGCAGGGTGAGGTGGAAGTATCCACCGTCCAGGCCCTTTCCTTGTTTGCGGTCAAAGCGCGATTCCGCTGCCACATAGGCTTCGTAGCCAAGGATCGGCTTGACCTCATACTCTTTGGCATATTTGTAAAACTGCACCGCCCCGAACATGTTTCCATGGTCGGTCATGGCCAGCATGGGCTCCTCGGGGCTCACCTGCTTGACCCATTTCAGCAGGTCTTTGAGCCGGGCTGCCCCGTCCAGCAGGGAAAACTGGGTGTGCTGATGGAGATGGGCGAATTTGCAGGCCGGGCAATCCTCGAGATGGGGGTTCAAGTCTTTGGGCATCTCCCGTCCATCATAAGACCCGCCTGGGGCCCACACCGGGGGTTGGCTCAGCGTTTGCGGATCACCAAGAGGGGGGTGGAGCAGTTGTGGAACACCTTGTCGGTCACGCTGCCCATCAGCACCCGCTCAATGCCCTTGCGGTTGTGGGTGGCCATCACGATCAGGTCGTGGTCCTTGGCGGCCTCGAGGATTGCGGTCACTGGGTGGGTCTCGGCCAGGAGGGTTTTGGCCGGCACCCCCTGGGCCCTGGCCTGGGCCGAGAACTGCTCGAGCACCTCCTGGGCCCTGGCCCGCAGCCGCTCGGCTGTTCTCAGGGGCCTGGCTGAGGAGGAGGCGGGGTCTTCCAGGGCGTAGAGCAGGGTCACCTCCCCTCCAGCCGCACGGGCCAGCTCGAGGCCTCGCTTTAAGGCCTCCCGCCCAAACCCGCTTCCATCGGTGGGGATCAGAATTCGCTTGAACACATCCACCTCCTGACACCGGCCAGCACCGCCCGGTAACACCGACCCAACCCTTGCCCCACTGTAGAATCAAACCGCCGGGACTTGTGCCCTAGCCCACACTAGGCTGGCTTGACATTTCCTTGACCGATCTACGCCTACACTAAAGGCTGATGTCAAAGCTGCTCTTGGTCGAGGATGAACCCGCGGTGCGGATGGGCTTGCGACTCTCGCTTTCCAAGGCCGGCCACCAGGTGCTCGAGGCGGCTACCTCGAGCGAGGGCTGGGATAAGCTGGCCGGGGCGGATTTGCTGATCCTCGATTGGATGCTCCCCGACGAACCTGGGGTGCGGCTTTTAGAGCGTCTGCGCCGGGATGGGCGCTATGAGGGCCTACCGGTGCTGATGCTGACCGCTCGAGCCGGGGAGGCCGACCGGGTGGAGGGGCTTTCGCGCGGAGCTGATGATTACCTGACCAAACCCTTTTCCACCCCCGAACTGGTGGCTCGGGTACAGGCCCTGCTGCGGCGGGTGGGGAAGAGTGGGCGGCTCGAGCGGGGCGGGCTGGCCTTAGACCTCGAGCGGCACCAGGCCTTTCTGGATGGGCTCAGCTTGGAATTAACCCGCCGCGAGTTTGACCTGCTTTCTTTCCTGGCCCGGCATCCGGGGCGGGTATATACCCGTGAGGAACTTTTGGAGCGGGTCTGGGGCCAGGAGTTCCTGGGTACAGCCCGCACCGTGGATCAACACGTAGCCCAGCTGCGCGATAAGCTGCACGAGGATCCCAAAAACCCGCGGTTTTTGGAGACGCTGCGTGGGGTAGGGTATCGCTTCCGCGAGTAGTAAGGTAGGGGTATATGCCAAAGGGGGGCGCCAAGGGGCAGCAGGCTGAGTGGCGGTTGCGCCGGGCTGATCTTCACCGGCTTTGCGAGAGGGGGTTGTGAGCACCTCCCGCCAGCTCCTCGAGATGGCCTGGGAGGCAGCCCGCGAGGGGGTGCTGGTCTTTTCCGAGGAGCGGGTGGTTTACCTCAATCCGGTCGCGGCGGCCCTGTTGGGCGTCGAGCGGGAGAAGGTTTTGGGACGGCCCCTGCTGCTGGCCCTGCGCGACCACAAGCTCGAGGCCCTGTGCCACCTGGGGGGGGAGGTCACGGTGGAGGCTCGAGGCCGCATGCTCTGGGCCAAGTCGGTGCCGGGGGTGCTTTTGCTCTGGGACCAGACCGAGGAGCAGGCCCGTCTGGAGGCGCTTGAGGAATCAAGCCGGGTGCTGGCGCATGAGTTTCGCACCCCGGTTACGGGAATGCTCTCGCTGCTGGAAGCCCTACAGGCCGGGCTCTCGGGCGCAGAGCACGACGAAGCCCTGGCGCTTTTATACCAGGAAACCCAGCGGCTCAAGCGTCTGGTCGAGGATCTGCCCCTGACCAAGCGGCCTTCGCAGGAGCGGACCTTTGCCCTCGAGGAGCTACAGCCGCGGCTCGAGCGCTTTCTGGCCCCGATGCTGGCCGAGCGGGGCTCTTGGATTGCCTGGGACATCCGCCACACCATCCGAGCCAACCCCGATGCGGTGTATCAAGCCCTGCTCAACCTGCTGGACAACGCCCTCAAATACGGGCCCAGCGGCAAGATTGAGGTGGTGAGTCAGGAAACCCCGGAAGGGGTTTGGATCGAGGTGCGCGACCGGGGTCAGCCGCTGCTCGAGTTCGAGCGGTTGTTTCAGCCGGGCGCGCGGGGGATGCATGCGGCCAATGTGCGGGGAACCGGACTGGGGCTGGCCCTGGTGCGCCGACTGGCCTCGGGTTGGGGAGGGGAGGCCTATGGCCGGGCTCTGGCCCAGGGCAACGCCTTTGGCCTGACCTTTCCCCGATATCCTGGGGCTAAGGTGGTGGTTCAAGACCCCGAAGGAGAAACCTATGCGTGAAACCCTAGACCGCGAGTTAGGCCATCTCACCCAGGAGACCATCCGCATGATCTCGGTGGTACGGGAGATGGTAGACCATAGCGCCAAGGCCCTGGCCGAGCAGAACCCATCCCTGGCCCAGGACATCCTGGCCCAGGACAAAGAGGTGGATGCCCTGGAGCTGAAGATCGAGGCCGAGGCCATCGGGCTGATGGCCCGGCAGCAGCCGGTCGCCAGCGACCTGCGCTTCATCTTCACCGTGATCAAAGCCCTGACCGACCTGGAACGGGCGGGGGACTACGCGGCCCATATCGCCGAGGATGTGATGGTGCTGGCCAAGGAGTCCCCGCTCAAGAACTACATCACCCTCCCCGACATGGGGCGTCGCCTGACCGATATGCTGGACTTGGTCTCCAAAGCCTTGGCCGAGCGAGACCAAGAGGCGGCTCAGGAAGTGTTGCGCCGCGATGACGAGATTGATGGGCTGTATGAAGAGGTCACCCGTGAACTCCTAACCTACATGCTCGAGGACCCCCGCACCATCTCCAAGGCCCTCACCCTGATGCGGGTGGCCCGCAGCTACGAACGATTGGGGGATCACCTCGAGAACATCAGCGAGCGCATCTTGTACTGGCTGACCGGCAAGATGGAGAAAAAGCCGGAAGATGTGCATTGAGGAGAGGGCAGACCTACACGTTGAACCCAAACATCCGCATCTGCCGTTTGCCGTCCTCGGTCATCTTGTCCGGACTCCAGGGGGGGGTCCAGACGAACTCCACGTTGACTGCATTAACCCCCTCGAGCCGCATCACCGCGATCTCGGCATCGGCCTTCACGATATCCTGAGCCGGGCAGCCGATGGCCGTGAGGGTCATGGTGATCTCCACTATGCCGCCCTCCTTGACCTCGGCGTCATAGACCAGCCCCAGATCCACCACGTTCACGGGGATTTCCGGGTCTCTGACCACCTTCAGGGCCTCTAAAACCTGCTCTTTGCTGGGGAGCACTGCCTCGCTCATAGTGCCATCATAGGGCACCCAAGCGCCGAAAAGCTGGCCCGTCTTTCAAATGAAAATCCCACCTGAGGTGGGATGGTTGGAGCGGGAGACGGGATTCGAACCCGCGACATCAAGCTTGGAAGGCTAGTGCTCTACCAACTGAGCTACTCCCGCAGGCTTGCCGACTGGTCGGGGAGACTGGATTCGAACCAGCGACCCTCTGCTCCCAAAGCAGATGCGCTACCAGACTGCGCTACTCCCCGCCTGCAAGGTTGAGGTTAGATGCGGCCTGAGCCTTCACTCTCGAGCCGTCCAAGTCTACAGTTTGCCCTTCCCCTGGCTTAATGTCAATGTGAAGGGCTGCGCGACCGCACAATGCCCACACGGTTCATCCCCTAGGCTAGGGAGCGATGAGCGCATCAGGAGCGGCCGATAAAGACCTGCTCGAGTTCCTTAAAGAAGGCGCAGCAGGGGTTTTTCAAGGGTTGGGCCGGGTTAATATTGTGGTGGTGGGCAAAACCGGCGCGGGCAAGAGCACCCTGATCAACGCGCTGTTTCAAGGGGAACTGGCCCGAACGGGGGTGGGCCGACCGGTCACCCCCCACACCCAGGAAATCAGCAAGCCTGGGGTGCCGGTGCATATTTTCGATACCAAAGGCCTCGAGGTGGCGGATTACAGCGCGATCCAGAAGGAGATCGCCCGCTTGATTCGTAGCCGGGCGCGCCAGGCCGATCCGCTCGAGCACATTCATCTGGCCTGGTTGTGCATCCCTGAAGCCACCAAGCGGGTGGAGGAGGCGGAGACCGCTCTGGCCCGCGACCTGGCCGGGGAGGTTCCGCTGATCGTGGTGCTGACCAAGTCGGTGGAAGCGGAGGGATTCGCGGCTGAGGTGGAGGCCTTGATCCCCGAGGCCAAGGCGGTGATTCCGGTGCTGGCTCGAGACATGCCCTTGCGGGGGGGAACGGTATTCAAGGCCTTCGGTCTTGAGGAGCTGGTGCAGCGCTCAATGGAGCTGCTGCCCGAGGGGGTAAGGGCGGCTTTTGCCGCGGCCCAGAGGGCCAGCATTGCGGCCAAGCAGGAGGCCGCACGCCAGATTGTGACCAAGGCTGCGGTGGCCGCTTCCGGAGCGGCCACGGTTCCGATCCCCCTGAGCGACGCGGTGCTGATCTCGGGGGTACAGGTGGCCATGCTGAGCGGCATCAGTAAGGTCTGGGGGCTGAACCTCGAGCGCGGCTTTTTCATCACCCTGCTGAGCAGCCTGTTGGGTACCTTGGGGGCTACGGTGGTGGGCCGTACGGTGGCCGGTGGGCTGGTCAAGCTGATTCCGGGCCTGGGCTCTCTGGTCGGGACCACCATCAACGCCACCACCGCGGCCACCCTGACCAAAGCCCTGGGGGAAGCCTATATCGCCACCCTAACCGCCCTCACCCACGGGGATCCCCAGCGGGCCCCCACCCCTGGGGAGGTCGCGGCGGAGCTGCGCAAACGACTGGGCCAGCTCCGCTGGAAACCAGGGTCGGATCAGACCAACCTCGAGCCTTGACAGAACCCCCTGCAAGCGCTACCCTAGCCTTTGCCGACGGCAGGAATGCCGCGCGTGGGCCGTTAGCTCAATTGGCAGAGCAACTGACTCTTAATCAGTGGGTTACAGGTTCGATTCCTGTACGGCCCACCACTGAAACTCCAGATCGAAAGGGCCGGGGCTAGTTCCCCGGTTTTTGCTTTGGGTTGCCCGCGCTGGGTAGGGCTGGCGTGACCCTCGAACCCCCCTTTGCGTTTATTTGTGCTCACCCATCGCCTGGGGCTCTGTTACCCTGGTGGCTTAGGTGAGTCGCCCATATACCCTCCTCAAGTACCTTCAGTGCCTTTTGGGTGCAGCCTTATCCCTTCGCTTCGCACTGCTAGGGGTGATCGGCATCGCTGGACTGGCCTGGGCTCAGTTCCCCATTACCCAGAGCTTTACCACCAACACCGCTCCTGGCTGGGTGCTGGGGGGGAATGCCTCCCTGACCAGCGGAGGCGTTGATCCCGCTGGGGCCGGATATCTGCGCCTGACGGGCAATTCCGGCAACCAAAAGGGATACGCCTACTACAATGTGGCCTTTCCCAGCAGCCTGGGGGTGACCATAGACTTCGAGTATCTCGCCTGGGGAGGGAGTGGGGCCGATGGGATCTCGATGTTCCTCTTTGATGGGAGCACCACCAGCTTCAAAATCGGCGATTTCGGGGGTGGGCTGGGGTACTGCCAGGGCTATAGCAGTGCCCTGGTGGGTGGGCTCTCCAATGCATATGTGGGGATTGGCCTGGATGAGTTTGGCAACTTTGCCAGCTCTACCGACCGTTGCCCCAACGGAGGCCCGGGCGTGCGCCCCGATGCCCTCTCCATTCGCGGCCCCGGCAACGGCAACAGCGGCTATGCCTATCTAACCGGTACCGGAACCCTCGCAGCCGGAATTGACTATCCTGGCGGTACGGCCCGTCCGGCGGCCTCGACCTATTACCGCCGGGTGAATGTTTCGATCGTCCCTAGCGGCTCGAGCTATAGCATCACCGTAAGCTGGCAAACCAGCCCAGGGGGGGCTTTCACCACGCTGCTGGGTCCCTACACCATGCCCTCTCCCCCTCCCAGCACGCTCAAGCTGGGCTTTGCTGCCTCTACCGGGGGCTCAACCAACTACCACGAGATCCGCAATGTCTCGGTTAATCTGCCCGCTGACCTCTCCATCAGCAAGACCGGCCCGGCCAATGGGGTGGCCGGTGCGCCCATCAGCTACATCCTTACAGCCAGCAACGCCGGGCCCAACGCCGTCACTGGAGCGACGATCACCGACACGGTGCCGGCCAGCATAACCAACGTCACCTGGAGCTGTAGCGCTTCCCCTTTAGCGAGCTGTGGAGCTACGTCTGGCTCGGGCAACAACCTGAGCTTGAGCGCCAACCTCCCGGTGGGTCAGACCGTCACCGTAACGGTTAACGGGACCATAAGCCCGGTGGCTGGAGCCACCACCATCACCAACACCGCCAGCATCAGCCCTCCTACAGACCGTACCGACTCCAACCCCGCCAACAATACCGCCTCGGTAAACACGGCAATCACCGGGTATACCGTCTCTGGAACGGTGTATTCCGACCTCGAGCCCGACGGGGTTCGTGCTCCCAGTGAGACCGGAACGGGCCTGAGCCTCTACGCCAAGCTGGCACAGGCTGCGGGCTCGAGCTGCACCCCTCCGGCCTTGCTCGCGGCGGCGGTGAACCCCTCTACGGGAGGGTACAGTTTTCCAGGGGTGGGCCCAGGAAGTTATTGCATCGTCCTCAGCGGCAACAACAGCCTTTCCGACCTCACGCCGAGCTTGCCCACAGGTTCGGGCTCCTGGCGCTTTGTGAATCCGCCCAATGGGCAGCTGCAAGTGACGGTGCCGGCGGCCAATCTGCCCGGCCAGGATTTCGGTTTGTTCAACGGTGGACAAGTAACTGGGCGGGTTTTTTATGATAACGGAGAGGGCGGGGGGACCGCCAACGATGCACTGCAGAACGGCACAGAGCGTGGTGTGCCCAATGTTCGGGTGAGTGCTGCTCAAGGCAGCAATATCCGCAGCGCCCTCACCGACTCTCAGGGTAACTACATACTCTGGCTCCCGGCCAGCCTATTTGTTGCGGGGAACGTGGTCCTCTCCCACGCCCAGCCTGCTCCCACCGGAACCAACCTGGGGGGAGGGAGTGTGGTGTTGGCCTCTGGGTTCAACGCTCCAGCCGCTCAGCAGCGCAACCTAAACTACACGCTGGGGCAAAATTATCTGGGCTACAACTTTGGCATCGTGAAGCCCAGTCTGTTTTCTCCCGCCCAGTCGGGGCAGAGCACCAGCCCAGGAACCGTGACCTATAGCCACCTGTTCAAGCCGGGAACCCTCGGAAGCGTGACCCTGAGCCTAAGCGGGGGGAGCTATGCCTACCAAGTGCGGCGTGATGCCAGCTGTGACGGCAATTTTGGGGGTACGGCCTCGGCCTGGCAGAACTTGCCGCTAAGTTTCAATGTGGACAGCACCTGGCCTCGAGACCCCGATGGTGGCCTCAAAGGTTGTGCGCTCGAGGTTCGGGTGGTCGTTCCTGCGGGTCAGCCCAGCGGAGCCGTAGACTCTGCAACCTTCACCGCCAATCTGCTTTGGAGCGGCAACCCCAACGTAACCGATCCAGAAGTCCTGACCGACACCACCTCCATCGGAACCTTGGGGGCCTTGAGCCTCTACAAGCAGGTGCGCAACTGCGGGAGCGGGGCTTGCAGCGGAGCCTACAGCACCAATGTCAGCGGGGCCCCAGGGAATGTGCTCGAGTATTGCATCAACTACCGCAACCTCAGCACCCAAACCCTCACCCAGGTGGTGATCACCGATCCCGTGCCCTTCTTCACCAACTACGTGCTGGGGAGCCTTAGCCTGAACGGCAGCACCCTTACCGATGCCGCGGATTCCGATGCCGGGCAGGTGCTTTCCGGGGTGGTCCGGGTGCAGGTGGGAACCCTGGGCCCCGGCGGCAATGGGCAGGTGTGCTACCGGGTTCAAATTCGCTAAGAAGCCCCCATAGGGCTGGAGGCAGAGCGGGATGGAGCCGCCTCGTGGTCGGGGATCAAGCGCTCGGCCTGACGAATGAAGGGCAGGGCATAGGCCAGCAGGGCAATGGCTGCTTCGGTCAGCCCGGCCAGTACCAGCATCAGCCCCATTCCGGCTCCTGGCCCAACCCCTACCCAGGGGCCGAAAACCTCGGCGAGCGGGCCACCGGGCATTAGGGCAGGGGTAAAGAAGCGATCGGCGGCAGGGCCAGCCAGCAGCATCGCTAGGGGAGAGGCCATCCAGGCGATCATCCGGCGGGCTGCGAACACCTTGCCCTGAATGTCCGGCGGCACCTTGGCCTGCCAGATGGCCTGGTTGCAGCCGTTGAGGATGGGGCCGATCAGCGAACCGATTAACGCCGCCCCCATCCATACCGGTAGGCTTTGCCCCAGACCCATCGGCACCGCTCCCAGCAGGCCCCCCAGGGCCATGCCGAAGAGCACCGCGTTGACCTTGTTTCTGGGCCCTCCCCAGAGGGCAAGCAGAACCCCGCCCAGCACCCCCCCAAGGCCTGCTGCCGACTCTACGCTGCCCAAGGCCAGCTGGTTATACCCGGTGCGCGAGAGGATCATGGCGGCCATCACCGTGAAGCCGAAGTTTTGCGCCAGGTTAACGAACAAAAACACCGTTTGAAGCCCGAGCAATGGTGGGCGGGCCAGGATATACCGGAACCCGAACAAGGACTCTTGCAGTAGGCTACCCTGTGCTTCCTGCCCTTCTTTGCTCGTGGTTGGTTGTGGAATCCTGACCCAGATCAGGGTGCCCATCGCAACCAGAAAACTCGCAATATCCACCAGCAAGATCCCCTGTAATCCGATCAACCCCAACAGTGCAACCGCCAAGATGGGAGCGCTGATATTGGAGGCTGATTCCGCCAGCGACATCATCCCCGAGGCCCGGGCATAGTGCGCTTTGGGGATCATGGTGCTGATGGCTGCGGAATAGGCGGGCCACTGAAAGGCCTGAAAGGCTCCGATCACGAACCCCCCTACATAGAGATGCCAGAGCTGTAGGTGTCCGCTGGAGTACAGCAGGAAGATCAAGGTGCCCACGGTTCCCCCGGCGATATCAGAGAACATCATCACCAGCTTGCGGTTCCAGCGGTCTACCAGGGCTCCAGCGATGGGGCTAAAGGCAATCAGGGGTAGAACCGTGAAAAACCCCATCAGGGCCAGGCTGGTCGCTGCTTCGGTCTGCTTGAAGACGTAGAGGGTGAGCCCAAACTGGGTCATGGCGGACCCTAGGAGCGAGACCAGTTGCCCGGCCCACACCACCGTGAAAGCGCTCATACCGCTGGGAGGACGCATCCGGTTTAGGGTAGCTCGAGCCTACTCCAAGCCCAATCCTCAAGTTAGAGTAGGGCTATACATCGGAGTTTTTATGCCCATCTGCCAACCCATGCTCGAGCTTCACCATCCGCTGGCCGCCCGCATTCTGGCCGACCCCGACCGGGCGGCCCTGCTCAAACCCTTCATGCGCGCCCCCATGAGCCTGAAGTGCGCGGCCGATGAGCTGAAGGTTTCCCTTCAGGCCTTGCACTACCGCGCGGGGCAGATGTTGGAGGCCGGGTTGCTCCAGGTGGTGGGTGAGGAAGCGCGCCGGGGGCGGCCCATCAAGGTGTACCGAGCCACCGCAGCGGCGTTTGAGGTGCCCATCCAACAGGTGCCACCCCCACTGCTCGAGCGGCTCGAGACCCATGCCACCTGGAAGCGGCTGTTCGAGGAGGGGTTGAACCTGTTGGCCTCCAACGGTTATGGTCAGGGGAACCTGCGGGTTGGCTTGGGTGAGGATGGCAACCTGATCTGGAGTGCTGGAGGGGATCAGGACCCCAGGCCCCTCGAGCTGGATGAGGATCAACCGGCGGTTTTGGACTTCTGGAGCGCAGGGGTGCGCCTGAGCCGGGAAGAGGCCAAGCGTTTGCAGCAGGAGCTTTGGCAGCTTTACGAGCGTTATGCAGGCCGTAGCCAGGGGGAGCGTTATGTGCTGCACATGGGGTTGGTCCCGCGCCCAGGGGGATAAAGATCGCCCAGGGGCATTTGCTACACTGCCTGCATGGCGGTTCGCAAGCAGTACAGCATCACCGGGAAGGTGGGCGACAAGGCTCTCGAGCTGACCTTCGATGGGCAACACCTGCACGGCCGGATAGGGGGGGCCTTGGGCAAAGAGGTGTCCTTGAACCTGGAATCGGGGTTCATCCAGGGCCGGGTG
>NZ_QWLB01000031.1 GCF_003574355.1 Meiothermus granaticius NBRC 107808
CGGGGGACAATATCACCTTCACGGTGGAGCTGATCAAGCCCATTGCGATGGAGGAGGGATTGCGGTTTGCCATCCGTGAGGGTGGGCGTACCGTCGGCGCAGGCGTCGTCGCAAAAATCATCGAGTAGTGTGGTACACTTAAGCCTTGTTGGCCCAGTCGCTGTGCGGCGGGTTGGGCCGAAGGTTGAAGAGGGTGAGATATGGCAAGCGACGTACGAATCAAGCTGCTTTTGGAGTGCACCGAGTGTAAGCGCCGCAACTACGCCACAGAGAAAAACAAGCGCAACACCACGGCCAAACTCGAGCTGCGCAAATACTGCCCCTGGGACAACAAGTACACGGTTCACCGGGAAGTCAAGGTTTAGGTATGGCCGAGCGTGAAGCTGCCCCCCGGCGCAACCTCCTCCAGCGCATCGTTAACTATTTTCGTGAGGCTCGAGCGGAGCTCTCCCGCGTAACTTGGCCTACTCGAGAGGAGATCATCGGTTCGACCCAGGTCGTCCTGATTTTTGCGGTGGTGGCGATGGTGGCGCTGGGTCTGATCGACACGGTATTCCGCCTCCTGACCACTGCAATTAACCGATAACCATATGAGCATCGAATGGTACGCTGTCCACACTTACGTGGGCTACGAGGATAAGGTCAAGAGCAACCTCGAGCAGCGCGTTAAGGCGTTGGGCATGGGGGATAAAATCTACCAGGTCCTGATCCCGACCGAGGAAGTGGTGGAGCACCGCGAGGGGGGTAAGAAGGACGTGGTGCGCCGCAAGCTCTACCCTGGCTACATCTATGTGCTTGTGGATCTGGGTGACGACCTGGCTGAGGTCAACGAGGCTTGGGAGGTGGTGCGCAACACCCCTGGGGTCACCGGGTTTGTGGGGACAGCCACCCGTCCAGTTCCGCTCACCCCAGATGAGGTGCAGCATCTGCTGGAGATCTCTGGCCTTGTGGGTAAGAAGGAAGCGCCCAAGCCGCAGGTCACCTTTAAAGAAGGTGATGTGGTACGGGTGGCTTCGGGACCCTTCGCCGACTTCACCGGAGTGGTAGGAGAGGTCAACCTGGAACGGCAGAAGGTCAAGGTGTTGGTCTCGATCTTTGGCCGCGAAACCCCAGTTGAACTGGAGTTTTCCCAAGTAGTACGGGCTTAAGGCTGTAAATAACCGATGGCCCCCTCACGGCGATCGGTTATCAGCAATGTGGGGCGATAAAACCACGAAGTTCGTGGGAGCCTGCTGCCAGAAAAGGCAGATAGAAAAGGGAGAAAGAAAATGAAAAAAGTTGCTGCTATCGTAAAACTGCAGCTTCCAGCCGCCAAGGCCACCCCGGCGCCGCCAGTCGGCCCGGCCCTTGGGCAGCATGGGGCCAACATCATGGAGTTCGTGAAGGCCTTCAACGCGGCTTCGGCCAGCATGGGGGATGCGATTGTTCCGGTAGAGATCACGATTTACTCTGATCGCAGCTTTACCTTCATCACCAAAACCCCCCCCGCTTCATACCTCATCCGAAAGGCCGCGGGCATCGAAAAGGGCTCGGGCAAGGCGGGTCGGGAGAAAAGCGGCAAACTCACCTGGGAGCAGTGCTTGGCGATTGCTCGGCAGAAGCTACCGGATATGAACGCCAACGACGAGGTGGCTGCGGCTCACATGATCGCTGGCTCGGCTCGTTCAATGGGTGTAGAGGTGACGGGGGTGCCCAATGCCTAAGCATGGAAAACGCTATCGTGCACTCTTGGAGAAGGTGGATTTGAACAAGGTATACACCATTGAGGAAGCCGCGGCCCTAATTCCTCAGATCAAGTCGGCCCGCTTTGACGAAACGGTGGAGATTCACATCAAGCTGGGGATTGACGCCAAAAAGTCTGATCAGAATGTGCGCTCAACCGTGGCCCTGCCTCACGGAACCGGTCGCAGCGTGCGGGTGCTGGCCATTGCTAAAGGCGACAAAATTGCGGAGGCCAGGGATGCCGGGGCCGATATCGCAGCTGGGGAGGAGATCATTCAGGAGATTCTGGATGGGCGCAGCGACTACGACGCGGTAGTGGCTACTCCGGATGTGATGGGCGCGGTGGGTTCTAAGCTGGGTCGGGTGCTGGGTCCCAGGGGCCTGTTGCCCAACCCTAAAGCCGGAACGGTGGGCTTCAATATTGGCGAGATGGTGCGGGAGATCAAAGCCGGGCGAATTGAGTTCCGCAATGATAAAACCGGGGTGGTTCATGGGCCGGTGGGGAAAACCAGCTTCGAACCGGGCAAGATTGCCGAGAATGTGAGGGCGTTTGTGCGGGCTGTGGAGGGGGCCAAGCCCGACGGGGCCAAGGGAAGCTATCTGCGTTCGGTGTACCTCACCACCACCATGGGGCCCAGCATCAAGGTGAGCCTGGCCGCACAGTAAAGGGGATGACCTTAACCCCGCTCGGTACCGAGCGGGGTTGGGTTTATTGTTTGAGCTCGAGCGAAACCACCTGATAGGGAGTGTAGGTGAACACTGCCTGCCCCCCCTTGGGCTTCAAGCTCCCCTGCCGCTCCTCGAGGAAGTTAACCGTATGGGCGGCTTGGACTTCCCATTCAGCGAATAGCTGGGCTGAACCGCGCCCCCCTAAGGCTTCGTAAACCCGCAGCACCACCCCACGCCCCTCCTCCTGCTTTTTGAGCGCAGAGAGGCGCAGGCCGGGGGGGTCCACCCGGAGGAGCTTGCGGCGAGCCGGCCAGTCGCCGCCCTGGGCGGGAAGGGTTAGGGCCTGGAGGGGAGCGTTGAGATCTTGGGCCTCGAGCAGGGTTTCCCCTCGCCAGTCCCCTATGTGCGGGAAGAGGGCGTAGGTGAAATGATGCTCCCCCTCCTCGGCATAGGGGTCGGGATAGACCGGGGAGCGCAGGAGGGTCAGGCCCAGGGTATGGCCTCGAGCGCTGTGGCCATATTTACCGTCGTTGAGGAGGCTCACCCCGTACCCGGCCTCGTCCAGGGAGGCCCAGCGATGCGCGCTGACCTCGAAGCGAGCGGCATCCCAGGAGGTGTTGGTATGGGTGGGGCGGGCTACGGCGCCGTAGGCGGTTTCGAACCAAGCTTCATGAGCACGCAGGGCCAGGGGAAAGTAGGCCCGCAACAGGGTGCGCCGCCTTTCCCAACGCAGGTGGGTGTGCACCTCCAACCGCCTCGAGCCAGCCCGAAGCCGGTACTCCTGGGTGACCCGCACCCCCTCCATCCCGCGCTCGACTGCGATGCTGGCCTCGAGCAAGCCCTTGCGCACCAAGCGGGGCGGCTGGGTCGCCTTTAGCTCCTGGCCGTCCTTGGCGTAAGCCGCGTCCACTTCCCAGGCATCCCACTCCCGGGGGATATCGGTATAGGCCCAGAGCTGGTTACCTGGCCCAGCCAACACCTCTCGTCCAGCCGCTTTGTCATAGACCGACTCGAGGGTTCCATCGGCCCCAACCCGGACCCTCAGGTAGCGATTCTCAAGGGTGCGGCTGCTGGCTTCGAGGTCACTGGGGACTTTGGCCGGGGTACCGGCCACCACCGCCAGCGCCAGATAGCCCAGCCCAGGAACCTGAAGGTCCTCTGAGGCCAGCAGGATCTCCCCGTCCTGCTCTTGATACGCCACCTCGACCCCTCCTGGGGCCAGCAGCCGAAAGGCTCCTTTGGCCGGGCGGGGCAGCCGCAGCCGCAGGGGGCGATCTTCCAGGGTGAGATTCCAAACCACCACCTTGGCCTTGGTCGGGCCCTCCACCCCCACCGAGGTGCTCAGGCGCTCGAGGGCGGTGTGCCGCAGGGCCTGGGCGGCCTCGAGGGTGGCCCCTAGGTCGCGCACCGCCTCTTGATACACCTGGTGCACGCTGCTGCCGGGCAACACATCGTGGAAATGGTGCTTGAGAAGGGTGGTCCAGGCGGCATATAGCTCGGCTTGGGGATAAGCGGCTCCCTGCAGGATATGGGCCAGGGTGGAAGCGGCTTCCGCCTCTACCAGCGTGTGCTCCAGTCGGCGGTGCAGCCATTTGGTCTGACTCTGGGTGGTGTAGGTGCCGCGGTGAAGCTCGAGGTATTGCTCGCCCACCCAAACGGGCAGATCCGCGGTCTGAACCCGCTGTTCGACCTGCTGATAGAACGCCTCCACCCGGCCCATCTCGAGGCGCGGCAGGCCGGGGAAATCCTGGAGCCGCTCGAACCGCTCGAGCATCTCAAAGGTGGGGCCGCCCCCTCCATCGCCCCAGCCGATGGAAAAAAGCGAGGTGTCATGGTAGCGCTTGCCCTTGAAGTTGCGCCAGGTCTCCCCTAGGTCATAGGCCAGCACGTTGCCGTTGTAGCCCTGATTGGGGTTCAAAAAGCTGTGGGCGATCACCCGGCTGCCATCCAACCCCTCCCATTGGTAGAGGTCGTAGGGAAAGGGGTTGGTCTCGTTCCAGTTAAGCTTGGTGGTGAAGAAGTAGGGGATGCCGCCCTGCTGCAGCATTTGTGGCAGATTGGCGGTGTAGCCGAAGGTATCGGGAAGCCAACAGACCTTGGCCCGCCGGCCAAACCGCTGCTGGAAATAGCGCTGCCCGTATAGAAGCTGCCGTGCCCAGGATTCACCCGAGAGCAGGTTGCCATCGGGCTCGACCCACATTCCGCCCACCACGTCCCAGCGGCCCTCCTTGACCCGGGCTTGGATGCGCTGGAAGAGCTCGGGGTCATCCTCCTCGACAAAGGCATAAGCCTGAGCGCTGGATTGGTTGAAGTGGAACCAGGGGTAGCGTTCCATCAGGGTGAGCATGGTGCCGAAGGTGCGCTGCACCTTGCGCCGGGTCTCGCTAAAGGGCCAGAGCCAAGCCAGGTCAATGTGGGCGTGGCCGGTGAGCCAGAGCTGGCCCTCGGCAGGGTAGCGGGACTTGAGGGCCTCGAGCGCAGCCCTAAGGGCCTGCCTCCGGGCGGGAAGGCCGATCCTGACTGCCTCAGGCAACTGCACCGGCTCGGCCTCGAACCGCCACTCGTCCCAGATGCTGGCCTGGACCGCGGCGGCCTCGGGGGCCTGAACGATGCGGGCTAGATAGTTTGCGGTGGGGCTCCGGGGCAGCTCGAGGCCTACCAGGGCCGCCTCGATCGCCTCGGCGATAAGGGCTGCGATCTCAGGTCGGCTGTGGGTGGCCAAATACTTGGCGGCATCGAGGGCGGCAGCCAGGTCTTCGTGGAAGGCCCTCACCGGCAAATCCGGCACCACCAGGCGGGCTTCTTCGATCCTGGGGGAGAGGTTGGGGGTGCCGAAGAGTCCCTTGGGAACGGCCTCGAGCTCGAGCTCGAACGTTTCGTTGCCGCGGGCTTTTTCCAGCAATGGGTATTCTTTGTGATAGGGGTTGAGCCCACCGATCAGCTTTCCGTTCGCGCTCAGCTTGGCCTCGCCGCCCAGCCATAACCGCACCGATACCGGCAGTCCAGCCCAGGCCTTAGGCACCTGGGCCCGGAACTTAATCTGGACGGGAAGGCTTCTCCCAGGCCACGGGTCACCCTCTCGAACCAAAACCCCCGGCTTTGAGCCTGCGGCCTGAAAACGCCCCTCGAGCGGCAGGCCGAAGCGATTGCGCCAGGCTGAGAGTTCGATCAGGCGGTGCTCGAGACGGCGTAGCGTTTGTTCGGTTGGTTTGTCGGTATCCATCAGTGATGACCCCCTAGCCCAGGAAACCTGCCGCGAGGTGAGCGGAGCAACCTCTGAAGGCACAGAGGCCCTGGTCGGTGCAATCATCCTACCGGGTGTGGGACGGCCCAACCCCAATGGATTTCCGCTCGAGGGGTACCGACTATTACGGGTTTTGTGGCCGAGATTGAGCGCACCAGGGCAGGCTTCCGTCGGGATTGCGCACCACCAACAGACCCCAGACCCCGCTCGAGAGCATCAGGGTAGGGCCATCGCGGTAGAGGAAGCAGCCGGAGTAGGCGGGTTCTTGTAGCCAGGCGCTCAGCCCTTTGCCCACCGAGACCAGGGCGGAGTGGGGCGAGCCGAACTCGGGCAGCATGTCCTCATAGCCATAGCCAGAAAGCACCAGGGTCCGCTGGCGCGCCCGTCCCACCGGCTGAACCACCCGCAGGACAAGCTGCTCCCCAGGGTTGGCCACAAAGGTGGAGGTGGGCAAGGGTTTATAGGCCGGACGGAAGAATCCAGGGGGCAGGCTTTGCGTGTTGAGGTCGGTCAGGGGTCCTAGGCTGGGGTTGAGCCGGGCCCAAAGGGGAGCGCTGCGGTAGTTGAGGCCCTTCTCGCCCAAATCGTAGGAGTCGTCGCAGACACGGCAGTCGGGGAGTGGAGTGGTGCGGCCATCCGGCCGGGCCTGATGCAGGTTCAGACCGTCTTGGTAGACCAGCGCCAACTCACGGAAGCTGCGCCAGCCCCCGGGGCCGGGGTACAGCACCTGGGCGGAGAGGCCTTGTAGATGGCGCTCGGCCAGGGGAACCCTGCGATTCTGGGGGTTCAGGACGATGGCCTGCTGCGGCTCGACGACCACCATCCCCAACAGACCATGCACCCCATGGCCCAACACATCCCCTAAGGGCTTGATGGGTAGGGCTCCGAAGGCATAGGGTACTGCTCGCAGGCAGGTCTCCTCAGGGCCACAGATGGGCTGGCCGTTGGTATCCCGCAGGCCTCGGCCTTGCTCGAGCAACCCCGCGTAGAACTCCAGGCGGAAGCTGCCCAAAACGTTGGAGTTGGCTCCTCGGGGCCAGGCATTGTCTACCCACCTGCGGGTATTAACCCCCACCATATGGCTGCCGGGGCGGGTGTAGACCACGGGGATACTGAAGGCAATCTCGCTCGAGGGCCGGAGGTTTAGGGGGTTGAGATGATTGCCGGGGACGTTCAGCGGAACGATCCGGGGTAATTCAGCGTCGCCAACCCGGTCGGGCAGGAAGCTCGGGCGCTGCTGGTTAAAGGCTTGGGGCCGGGAATCGCTGCGGCTGGGGAGGCCGGACTGCTCCGGCAATCGGAAGGCCTCGTCGCCAGGACCTAAGAGGGCGTTATAGACCTCCAGAGCCGCACACTCGCCGGCGTTCACCCTGAGCACGAAGGGCTCGAGCCGTTCAAGGTTGGCGTACTGTTCCCGCAGGGCGGCCTCGAGGGTGGGCCAGCTGGGATCGCTGCGCAGCTTGGCATACTGGGCCGGGTGCAGCGGCAGCATCACCAACGCATCGGGGTCGAGCAGGCCGCTGGCCCGGTCGTAGAGGTTCAGCCCGGGCTTGTTCAGCAAGCGCTGTAAGCGCTCTACCCGCACCGCCACCGCGCCGAACGGGGTGCTTTCGGTGCAGGGGAGCCCCTCCGGGTTCAGCAGGCCAAACCGACCCCCATTGGTGAGCTGCAGGCGGCCCTGGGGGTTGCGGGGTAGGGGGATTAGCCTCTGGCCGATGGTAGGGCGCCCCCCTTCGGTATCGCGGCAGAGCGCGGCCAGCGCAGGTTTGAAGAGCACCTGCCGCCAGGTCAGGAGTTCCTCCGGGCCGAAGTTGGCGCACCGGCTGGGGTCGAGGGCCGTGGTGCCATTGTAGGTGCGCAACAAGCCCCAGGCCCCGTTCCATAGGGCATCCAGGGTGCCAAAGTGGTAGAGGTAGTCCAGCGCGCCGAGCCCAGCATCCACGTTAGAGAAGGCTGGAAGCTGCATCTCGAAATGCTCGGAGATGCCGATCTCCTGTGCGGCAATGCGGCCTTCGGGGTTATCGCGGCTGGCCAACCAGCCCAGGTAGCGCCGCCAGCGCTCCAGATAGGCTGCGTCTGCCGGGCTGCCAGGGGGGGGCTCGGCCAGCTCACCGCGCAGATCCAAGTCCACCACCCGTTTCCAGTGCAGGCCCTCGAGGGCGAACATATGCTGCACCTCCTGGGCCCCCTGGATGAGCCGGATCTGTACCTGTTCCCCCTCGTAAGCCTCGAGCAGCGGGGTACAGGGGTCTCCGTGGAAAGGGGTGCTGAAGACAAAGGCCGGATCCCCAAAACGCCCCGCCCGCAGGTGCCGCCAGCTTCGCTCCTGGCGCAGGTTTTCCGGGCCCAAAGCGGCCCCACAGCGGGTCAGCTCGGGTTCGAAGGCGGCCTTGGCGGACTGGCCGGGCCGAACATGGCCTAAGCGCAGGGCCAGGGGCTCGTGCCGATAGTTGATCAGATAGGGATCGTGGTGGTCGGTGGAGATGGCCTCAGGTTTTTCGGGCGGGGCTACAGGGGCTCCGTGTTTCTGCCAGAGGGCCTGGGCCTCCCGCTCCAGGGTCTGGACCAAGGCCCGGTCGAAGGGGCGGTTCAGGGTTTGGCCGGGTAACTCCCCCCTAGGGGTACGGGCCAGCTCGGGGTAGGCTTGGCGGCAGCCCAGACTGAAGCGGGGCTCGGCCTCGCAGAGCAGGCGGTGCAGTCCCTGCTGGGGCCTAGGGTTGGCGCTGTAGTCGTAGAGCAGGGCGAAATCGGCCACGGCCAAGGCGAACTCACGATGGTCGGGGTGGGTTTGGTCGTCCAGGGCTCCGGTGATGAGGGCTCTCGAGCCGATGGGCTGTTCCTGGAGGGGGGCTTTTTGCAGCGGGATGGGCTCGGTCAGTGGCAGGGGTTCGCGACCCAGGCTGGGCAGCCGCGTGGGGTCGAGGTGGAAGGCCTGCATGTTGCGGGCTGCCTTCTCCACGTGCTCACGGTTCTGGCCCCGGTCTGAGGCCTGCCACTGCGTCCCAGCGGGCTCGACCAGCAAGGCCGAGTAAAACCCGTGCTGTTGGATGGACGAGGGGGCGAAGTGGTCGTGGGTGAACACCGTGCGCAGGGTGCGGTCTTTGGCTTGGGGTTGGTGCTGTTGATGGGGGTTTGGATCCGCCAGGTAAGGCATGCGCCCCTGGGTGATCAGGGGATCGGCGAACCAGCGCTGCACTGTGGTTTGGAAGGCCTTCTTCTTCCATAGGGTTTTTTGGATGGCCCCAGGATCGCCCCGGCAAGGGGCATCCAAAGGCAGCGTCCGCCGGGTATGGCCTACCCAGGCCCCGCCGGTTCGGTTGGCCGCGCATTTGCGCTCATGGACGGCCTCTGGAGCGAAGGTGCCATCTTCGTAGTTGAAGCCGTTGGCCGAGCCATCCGAGGCCAGGACGTCAAACTTCACCAAATGAATGTGCTGCCCAATGGTGTCGGTTGGGGTTTTGACCTGGAAGTCGTCGCGATGCAGTTCCTTGGGGACGCGGTTGGTGTGGAAAAAGCTCACACATTCCCCCGACTCGGCGCGGAAGAAGAACGGCTCCTGATCGGCCCGGCGCTTGCCCTCCACCGCCTCGGCGTAGTCCGAGAGCACATTGATGCGGGCCTGGGGGTCGTGCCAGCCAGCCTTGTTCACCACCAGCTCGAGCTGCACCACCGAGACCTGGTACTGCCGGAAGCCCCTGAGCGCTGGATCGGCGAAGTAGTCCTTGCGCGCCCAGGGATCTATGGTTTTGAGGGCCTTGAGTCCATCCTCAGGCCGGTAGATCACCGGGTTGGCTTCGTCGCTGCCAGGGGCCCCGCAGGGGTCGGCGAAGGGGGCCCCCGGTTTGGGCGGAGCCCCGTTCACGCTGAACAGGGACTGCTCCGGCGTGTTGGCCTGGGGCATGGCATAGCCGGCGCTCCAGCCTGAGCGGGGTTGGCCATTCACCTGCCGGAGCACGCGGCCATCCGCCGCTTGCAGGGTGAGCCGGATGGGGGCCCCCTCCAGTGGGCTTCCCGCGAGCCGTCCGCCGGCGTGAAAGAGCATAGCCCGGCGCTCGAGGGGCTCCCCCAGGTTGTCCAGCAGTTGAATACGGGCGGTCTCGAGCTCCGCCGACATATCGGCCAGGGCCAGGGCCCGCGCCAGGGCCGCCGTTCCCCGCTTTACGGGGTCGGTGCGGTGGAGGGACTTCACCTGCTCCGCGCTCAGGCCCGCCAGACCGCGCTCACCGCCCAATACCAGGTGGCGGGGTAGCCCGGCATCGCTGAAGCCCCCATCCTCGTACCTGAAGTCCAGGGGCGGCTGGGGAGCCCGGTGACCGGCCCGGCCAGGGATGTAGAAGGGATAGCCTGGGAAGCCCTCGGGGCCGTAGGTGGGCAGGGGGGGCAGGGCCTGCTCGGGCAAGGGTACCAGGGCGGGGATGGGGGTCCCGGGCCCTCGTTGCCCGGTGTAGGGATCGGTACCGGGCCGGGCTGAGCCGCCCAGGGGGGCCAGCGAAAGGCCGGGTCGGGATTGGCCGTCCGGCAGGGTACGACTTCCATCCTCGAGCACGTCGTGCACCCGCCACAGCGACCACATCCCCTGGGCGAAGTGGGGGTAAAGGTGGCAGTGGAAGATGGAATCGCCGGGGGTGCGGTTGCGGTTGCCTGAGCCCTGCGCCTGGTGATGATCGGTCTGGCCCCAGCCCTTCAGACCCCCGTGGTAGATGCCGTAGCTGAACCCTTGTAGGGGGGCGATGGTCTGAGAGTCGAGGTAGGTGCCCACGTTCTCGTTGCCGGTGGAGAGCCACTGGTGGGCGTGCAGGTGGAAGACGTGGGTCTCTTTGGGCCCGGCGTGCAGGTTGCGAAACTCCACCCGGTCGTTGAGGTAGCTGTGATAGACGTTGGCTGGATCCTCTGGGTACTGCTCTAGGAGGGCCGGGTCGCCATTGGCCCAGCTTTGCAGGAAGAACTCCTCGTAGAAACAGTCCACGCACCGGGCTGAAGGCCCAATCCCTTTGCGGTTGGCGATCAGGATGCTGCCCATCCCGCTCGCGCCATAGTTGATGGCGAAGCCGTCGCGCACCCCGGCCAGTTGAGGAAAGCGCGCCAACTCAGTGAAAGCATCGGCGTAGAAGGTCTTGAGCTCATCGTGGAAGACCGCGGTGAACTCGCGGAAGGCGGGGGGGTTTCCCTTGAGGCGTGCCGCTACCGACTGCTGCTCAGCCGCGGTCCGGGCCAGCCGCCCTTCCCAGATCACTGCGGTGACATCGCCGTAGACCAGCTCGAGGCATTCCCGGCTGGCCCCCCGGTAGCTACAGCTCCCGGGGCGGGTCAGGCGCAACACAGGGTCGCCGGCTCGGATGCCCCGGCGGGGGTCGGGAGCGGGGTGCAGGGCCTCGTAGTTCAGCGCTTTTGGGCGTAGGGCCGGCCCGCCATCCAGAGGGTTGGGGGCGGGTCTCCAGGCCTGGTCTAGATCCCCGGCGGTAACTTGGCTGCGGTACCAGGCGCTGTGCTGAGGCTCCACATTCACGGTGCCGAAAAGCCCATGCACCAGGCTGCCCCCATCTCCCTCGCCCCCTGCAGGGGCGGCTTGGCTGAAAAAGAGGTGGGTGGGCAGCTTGGCCCCAGCCGCCAGATAGGCCGAGCCCAGATGGGTAGGGTCGGGCTGGGGCAGGGGAATCCGCCAGTAGCAGGTCACCCGCCCTCCTGGCGGAAGGGCCGCCAGGCCGGTACAGCGTGGCTCGAGACCGCTCGGTTCCCCCCGCTCGTTGACGCTTTGCAAGCCCGGAATCATCAGGTTAACCAGCCGGGTGCGGGGCCAGTTGGCGCTTTGCTCCCCACGGGTGGGCTCCCTGAGCAGGTTGCTGTAGGGGCTGGGCTTGCCAGGAATCGGGCGGCAGCGGCTGAGGTCGGGCGGGGTCGGGCTCAACCAGTTTTCCAGGGTGATCTCGAGGATGTCCCCCTGATTGGCTCGGATTGCCAGCGGGCGGGGCCGCACCCCGGGCTTGAGCCGGGCGTAACCTGGGCACATCAGCCCCGGTACCCGCTCGCTCTTCCCCCCTGGAATGCGCTCAACCTGGTGCTTAAGCGCGTAGATCATGCCGTAGGGGTTCACTGAGCCAAAGCGGTTGTAGAAGAGGGGCTCCTCCAGGGCCACCACCTCCACCCGCACGACCCGGGGCTGGGCAAGACCAAATCCCAACACCACCAGCAGGGCTCCAAACAAGCGCCACACACCGCACCTCCTAGAGAAGCTGGATGTTGTCCAGAAGTAGGCTCGAGGGCCAGGCCAGGGCCTCAGCGCTGCCCGGCAGACCAACCTTACCGTTGCACACCACCCAGCGAACGTCCCCACTGAAGTCTTGGGCAAAGGGGTAGACGAACTGCACCCACTCCCGGCTCTGGGTGGGCTTACCGGGGTTAAGGCGCTCCAGCATCTGGATGTCGCAGATCAGAACCCGTTCCGGGGCAGCCCCTGGGGGACGCAGCTCGAGCAGGGCAAAGTCGTTGCAGTCCAGCGAGTCACAGCCGATAAACACATACCAGAAGCAGAGCTGCTGACCCCTTTGAGCCACCACCTGGGGGCATTCCAGATAGGCCCCGTCACCAGCAAAGGTAAGGGTGCCATCCCGATTGGGAATCTGTAGGCCACCCCCATCCCAGGCCGGGGCCAGATGCCTGCTTTGGGTGCGGGTTCCGTCGGTGCTGTCGGCGCTCCAAGGGTCGTCAATGTAGGCCATGTATGGGCTCGAGAAGGGAAGGTATTTGCGGTTCACCAACCCCCGAAGCTCCTGGGCCACCCCCACCCGCCCCTGGTGGGTGTAGCCGCTCAAATCCCCCTTTTGGAAATTCCAATTATCCGCAGGAATAGCCATACATCACCCCCTTGCCATGCGCCTCGAGCCGTTTGGAGATGGGGGTTAGGTTAACAAACCGGGCGTTACAAATGCGTTACGCGTGGAAACCCCCAGCAGCTCACAGAAAACCCCCCGTTCGCTGCCCTGATTCTGGGATGGGCGAACGGGGGGCTGGGGGCTAGGGGGTGCTACTTGATCAGGCCCTTTTCCTTCCAGTACTTCTCTGCACCGGGATGCAGCGGCACCGGCAGGTTTTTGACCGCTTTTTGCGGGCTGAAGTAGCGCTCGAGGTTGGGGTGGATTTTCTTGAAGTTGGCCTCGTTGTCGAAGGTGGCCTTCATGATTTTGTAGACGGTATCGGTATTGAGGCTCTCTGAGGTCAGCAAGATCGAAAGCACTGCCACCGTGGGGGTGGTGACGTCAATGCCCTTATAGGTACCGCCGGGGATGTTGAACGAGGTGTAGAAGGGATATTTTTGGGCAATGGCCTTGATCTCGGCAAAGTCTACGGGGATGATGCGCAGCTTGATGGTCTGGGCGGCTTGCTGGATGGCGGAGGCCCCTAAGCCCACGGTGTAGAACATCGCGTCGGCCTTGCCATCTTGCAGCAGCGCCACCCCCTGCGAGGCCGAGACCCGGATGGTCTGGCCCAGATCGTCAAAGTTCAACTTGTAGGCCTCGAGGATCTGCCGGGCGTTGGCCTCGGTGCCGGAGCCCACATCCCCCACCACCACCTTTTTGCCCTTGAGGTCACCGATCTTGTTGATGCCAGAGTCGGCCCGGGCGATCACATGCACCACCTCAGGGTATAAAGCGGCCATGGCCCGCAGGCTCTTGACCGGCTTGCCGTCAAAGGCTGGAAGGCCGGTGCCGTTGTAGGCGTAGTAGGCGATGTCGTTTTGGGCTAGGGCCATCTGAAGCTCGCCGGTCCCCAGGGCGTTGATGTTGAAGACGCTGCCACCGGTGCTGCGGGCATTGGCCCGGATGCCGATGTTGGCATCGTTGATCAACTTGGCGATCCCGGTGCCGATGGGGAAATAGACCCCGGTGGTGCTGCCGGTTCCGATGGTCACGAACTCCTGGGCCTGGGCAAAAATCCCCAAGAGTAAAACGCTTAGTGCGATCAGGCTTTTTTTCACTCACTACCTCCTTTGATGGGCGGGCTTGAGGGCTGGGCTGATTATTGCCGAGCCAGGGCCAATCGTCAATGAAGGGTCAGGTGGGGTAGGCTCTAAGCGGATGAGGGTGAGGCTACGCATCGAGAAATGGGTTGGAGGGGGGCAGGGACTGGCCCGCACGGAGGGAAAAGTGGCCCTGGTGCGGGGGGGGTTGCCTGGGGAGCTGGTCGAGGCCGAGGTGGTGGAGCGCAAGAACCACCTCGAGGGTCAGGTGGTACGCCTGCTCGAGCCCCATCCCCAGCGATACACCGCCTACTTACCCCCATCGGCGGATCTCCCCTTGGAATACCCCCAGCAGCTTCCCCTCAAGCAGGGTTTGGTGCAGGAAGCCCTGGAGCGGATCGGTAAGCTCGAGTTCGCCCTTGCCCCCATTCAGGCTTCCCCAGAGGCCCTTCACTACCGCACGGCCGCGCAGTATGCCCTGCACCCGCTGGGGGGGCTGGCCTATCGCCAGCCCCGCAGCGAGGAGTTGGTGCGGATCCCGGAAGACCCGCTGATCGCGCCGCCGCTGCTGGAGACCTTTCGCTTGCTCTCGAGCTGGCCCCTGGCCAATGCGCTGGAGGTGGTGGTGCGGGGTAGCCTCTACGAAAACCGGACCCAGGTTGGGTTTGTGGGCGGAGAACCCCGCTTTTTTCAGCGCACCGCCCAGGCCCTGGTCCAGGAGGGGGTTGCTGGGGTGGTCTGGGCCGAGGCCAGCCCCAAGGGGCGTTTTCGCGGGAGGATGCGGGCCCTAGCCGGAGAGACCAGGCTGCTGGAGGACTTTGGTGGAGTGCTCTCGAGCGTGAGCGTGGGGAGCTTTGCCCAGGTCAACCCCAAAGCGGCGGGGCTTCTGTTTCAGGAGGCCGCTCAGATCGTGGGGGTAGGGGAGCGCGCGCTCGAGCTCTACGCTGGAAGTGGGGTGCTGAGCTTGCACCTGGCTTCGCGCTTCCACCAGATTTTCGCCATTGAGATCAACCGCGAGGCGGTTGGGCGCGGCGAGACCGACGCGGCTCGCCTGGGGGCCCAGAACATCGTTTTTAAGCGGGAGGATGCCCGAATTTTCGCCCGATTCCTGCCGGCGGAGCTGGTGATGGTGGACCCACCACGGGCGGGTTTGTCCGAGGAGGTGCTCCAGGGGTTGCTCGAGCATCGCCCCCAGGGGATCCTCTACATAGCCTGCGACCCCGCGACCTGGGCCCGGGATCTGGGAAAGCTGGTACGGGGGGGATATACGTTGGTCTTCGCCCGGCCCTACGATTTCTACCCCTTTACCCACCATGTCGAGGTGCTCAGCCTGCTCCGGCGCTAGAACCCCGGCGGTGGTTTGACGTTTGGCCCGCGACATACGAGGATAGGGTTTGTGTTAGCCAAGCGCATCATCCCCTGCCTGGACGTGCATGCTGGGCGCGTGGTCAAGGGGATCAACTTCGTCAACCTCAAGGATGCCGGGGACCCCGTGGAAGCGGCCCAAGCCTACAATCGGGCTGGGGCCGACGAGCTGGTGTTTTTGGACATCGGCGCGACCCACGAGGAGCGCCCCATCCTCTTAGAGATCGCCGCCCAGGTGGCCGAGCAGGTTTTTATCCCCTTTACCGTGGGGGGTGGGATTCGTTCGCTGGAGGATGCTCGGGCGCTGCTGCGGGCGGGGGCTGACAAGGTCTCGGTAAACTCGGCGGCGGTCCAGCATCCGGAACTAATTCGCGAGCTGGCCGATCACTTTGGCAACCAGGCGGTGGTCTTGGCGATTGACGCGCGCCGGGCTGGCCGGGGCTGGGAGGTCTATGTGGCTGGAGGGCGTACCCCCACCGGCCTTGATGCGGTGGGGTGGGCGGTGCGCGGAGCCGAGCTGGGGGCCGGCGAGATTCTGCTGACTAGCATGGACAAAGACGGCACCAAGGATGGGTACGACCTCGAGCTGACCGCGGCGGTGGCCCAGGCTGTGGGGGTTCCGGTGATCGCTTCGGGGGGGGCGGGGCAGAAGGAACACTTTGCCCAGGTCCTCACCGAGGGGCTGGCCGATGCCGCCTTGGCGGCGAGCGTGTTCCACTTTGGGGAGATTTCAATCCGCGACCTGAAGGAATACTTGATGGAAGAAGGGGTGCCGGTGCGCCTCGAGGAGTGGGCATGAACCTAGATCAGGTGCGCTTCGATGAGCGGGGTTTGGTCCCGGTAATCGTGCAGGATGCGGCCTCGGGCCAGGTTCTAACCCTGGCCTATGCCAACCGCGAAGCCCTCGAGCAAACCCTACAGACCCGCAGGAGCACCTTTTGGAGCCGCTCGAGAGGGGAGCTGTGGGTTAAGGGGGCCACCTCTGGAAACACCCAGGAGGTGCTCGAGGTGCGGCTCGATTGCGATCAGGATGCGGTGCTCTACCGGGTGAGGCCCAACGGCCCGGCCTGCCATACCGGGGCGGAGACCTGCTTTCACCACCCAATCACCCCGGAGGCCGCCCCTCCCTTGGGCGAGGTGCTGGAAAAGGTGTATCACACCATTCGCTCCCGCATGGCCGAGCTCCCTGAGGGGTCCTATGTGGCCAAGCTACACCAGGCTGGGCTGGACCGGGTGCTTAAGAAAATTGGGGAGGAAGCGGGGGAGGTGATCCTTGCGGCGAAAAACAGGGATCCCCAGGAGCTGCGCTGGGAGGCCTCGGACTTGCTGTTTCACCTGCTGTTTACCCTCGCCGAATGCGAACTATCCCCAGAGGATCTGGCCAAAGCCCTGTGGGAGCGGCACCGCCCTTAGTTTTGGGGGCTGCTTCGCCCCACCCACCAGAACCCGGGCAGCAGGAGCAGCGGGACGAAGTAGGCCAGGTTCAGGTTGAACAGGGCGATGGCCGCGCTCAGGGCAAAGACCACCGGCGTGACCAGCATCCGCACCTGATAGCGGCGATGCTCCTGAATTGGAATCTGGGCCTCGAGGAACCCTTTTCTCAGGGCATATCCAAAAAGCACAGCCAGCAGGATCTCGAGGGCTACGATGTTGAAGCAGTAGATCCACCAGGCCTCGGGAAGGTCGCCGTGGCTGAGCAGGCCCGTCGAGAAGGGGAGAAGGCTGATAAAGGCCAGAAACAGCAGATTTAACCCCAGCACCCGGCGGTCGTAGCGCTCGAGGTGGCGGAAGATGCGGTGGTGGGAGAGCCAGGTTAGGCTGCCAACGTAAAAGGTCAGGGCGAAGAAGATCAGCCTGGGGATGAGGTGCAGGAGCTCCTGATCGAAAGCGCTGCGGGCCTGGGCCAGGCTCAGCCCATTGGCCAGTTCGGGCACCCGTAGCTCGAGCACCAACAGCGTCAGGGCAATGGCGAAGATGCCATCGCTCAGGCCCGCAATCCGGGCTTTATCCTCACTGGATTCAAAGGGGTCGGGGGGCTGGGGCATGATCTAGGGCCCATCCTAACCCTTTCCCTCGGGAAGGGGCTACGGCACCGCTTGGGCCGGTCTGATCTGCTAAGCTCGAGACATGGAGATAGAGCGTTTGTTGGTGCTCGAGGTGGCTCGGGTGACCGAGCAGGCTGCGCTGGCAGCTAGCCGATTGGCTGGGATGGGCGACAAAAAAGCGGTGGACGCGGCTGGAACTGAGGCCATGCGCAAGGTGCTCTCCGAGTTGCCCATTCGCGGTACGGTGGTGATTGGCGAAGGGGAGATGGATGAAGCCCCCATGCTCTATATCGGGGAGGAGTTGGGAACCGGCGGGCCTGAGGTGGATATCGCTGTAGACCCCGTAGAGGGCACCAACATCACCGCCAAGGGCTTGCCCAACTCGATCACGGTCATTGCCCTGAGCGAGAAGGGGGGGCTGCTCCATGCCCCGGACATGTACATGGACAAGCTGGTGGTAGGGCCTCCGGCGGCGGGGAAGGTTAACCTGGATTTCCCAGTCGAGGCCAACCTGCAAATCGTGGCGGATTCCCTGGATCGCCGGGTTGAAGACCTGGTGGTGGTGGTCTTGGACCGTCCCCGGCACGAGAAGCTGATCCACGAGATCCGTAAGGCCGGGGCCCGAGTCAAACTCATCAATGAGGGCGATGTGGTGGCGGCGGTAGCGGTGGCCATTCGGGGAACCGGGGTACACGCCTTGATGGGCAGTGGAGGGGCTCCAGAGGGGGTTTTGGCTGCAGCCGCGCTGAAATGCTTGGGGGGAGGCATCCAAGGGCGTTTCCTACCCCAATCGGAAGCGGAGCGCGAGCGCCTGCGCAGCATGGGGGCCGATGAGAAGAGGATCTACCATACCCAAGATTTAGCCCATGGCCATCAGATCGTTTTCGCGGCCACCGGCATTACCGACGGGGATATCCTGCAGGGGGTGCGCTACTTTGGTGGGGGTGCCCGTACCCACTCCATTGTGATGGGGTATGCCACCAAGGTGGTGCGCTTCATGGACAGCATCCACCTGATGGAGAGCGGGGCCAGGGTCAATATCCGGGTCTGATCAGAACCCGATGTTTACCCCAATAGAACCCCCCAGCCCAAACGCTGGGCTGGGCTGAAAATAAAAAATAGGGTGGGCCTCCACAAAAATGCCCACCAGGGGCAGCCCTAGGTTCAGGTAGGTTCCGATGACCCCTCGAGCCCCCGCTGTGCCGCGATTGATCAGCGAGAGGGCATCCCCTGAACCAAAGAAAAGCCCTGCCCCGGCGTAGACATCGGTCAGGGGGATGTTGACCAAAGCATCTACCCCCCCGCCAAAGGACGTTCCACCGCTGCTCAAAAAGTTCAGCCCGGCATAGGCCCGCCCATCCAGCAGGAAGGGGATTAGTGGGAGGCGCACTCCGGCGTTGATCCCAAAGGGGCTTCCCAAGCTGACCTGCAGGCTTTGGGCCAAGGCCGGGGTTAGCAGGAGCATCAGCACAATCACTAACTTCTTCATCTCAACCTCCAGGCGATCAGGGTCTTAGGGCCAAAGTATACGGGGTTAAGCTGAGCGTAGGGCTTGCCGGAATTGGGGCCGCTCGAGCAACAACTCGGCGATCTGCACCGCATTGAGCGCCGCCCCTTTGAGCAATTGATCCCCCGCTACGAAGAAGTCCAGCCCGTTGTCGAAAACCAGGTTCTTGCGGATGCGCCCCACCTCGACGGGATATTTGCCGGTTGCGGTGTGGGGCAGTGGATAACGTCCATTCGCCGGGTCATCCACCAGCTCCACCCCTGGGGCCCCGGCCAGCACCTCTCGAGCGGCCTCCGGCGTCACCGGACGCTCGAACTCCACGCTCACCGCTTCGGAGTGGACCCGCAAGGTGGGCACGCGCACCGCCGTACAGGAGACCTTAATGGAGGGATTATTCAGGATTTTCTGCGTTTCCCACAGTACCTTCATTTCCTCCTTGGTGTAGCCGTTCTCCTGGAAGCTATCGATCTGGGGGATCACGTTGAAAGGCAGCGGGTGGGCAAAGGTTCGGTTGATCATCGGCTGGCCCTCTAGGAAGGCTCGAGTGCCCTCGAGCAGCTCCTGCATCCCGCTGGCCCCCGCTCCCGAAGCGCTTTGGTAGGTGCTCACGATCACCCGCCTGGCCCCAAAAGCCTTGTGCAGCGGATACAGGGCCATCAGTAGGATGGCGGTGGTGCAGTTGGGGTTGGCGATAAGCCGAGCCTCTGGTTGGAGCGCGTGGGCATTAATTTCCGGCACGATCAGGGGAACATCTGGGTCGTAGCGGAATGCCGAGGAGTTGTCAATCACCACCGACTGTTGGGTCCAGACCGGGGCATATCGCTTGGAGAGGCTCCCTCCCGCACTGGCCAACACCACCTCCACCGGCAGCGGCCCTTCGGGCAGGGGCTCGATGGCCCATTCCTCGCCTCGGAAGCGCATGGTTTTGCCCGCGCTGCGGCTCGAGGCATAGAGCCGCAGTTCCGATACGGGGAATTCGCGCTCCTCCAACACCTTGAGGAGTTCTTGTCCAACCGCCCCTGTAGCTCCAACGATTCCCAGCTTCATGGCATCCTCCTAATAAAAAACCCGCCACACAGGCGGGCGCGACAACCCTTTCGAGTTGCCGCTTAGCGGGTAGTGGTATACCAAACCATTAGCCTAGACCTTACCTGGAGTTGCGGAGAAAGTCAATGCAGGCTAGGGTTTAGCGCAAGCGTTCTTGGAGGTAGGCCGCCAGTTCCCTTACCGCCACCCGCTCCTGCTGCATGGTATCGCGGTCCCGCACGGTCACGGTGTCCTGGAGGCGGGTGCTGCCGTCCTGGGATTTGCCGATGGTGTCGTAGTCCACCGTCACGCAAAAGGGGGTCCCCACCTCGTCGTGGCGTCGGTAGGCTTTGCCGATATTGCCGGTGTCCTCGTAGAGAACCCGTCCCAAACCCAGCCCCTGGAGCATGCGCTTTAAATCCTTGGCGTAGCCGGTGATCTCCTCCTTGTTTTTGGCCAGGGGGATCACCGCCACCTTGATGGGGGCCAGATGGGGCTTGAACTTGAGCACGATGCGCTCCTCACCGCTCTCGAGCCGTTCCTTGGTATAGGCTTGGGAGAGCACCGCCAAGACCCCCCGGTCTACCCCAGCTGAGGGTTCGATCACAAAGGGCACAAACCACTTTTTGGTTTGTTCGTCCTGTACGGCCAGCCGGGCGGTGGAGTCGGGGTTTTCCATCACTCGAGCCTGAAGGTCAAGCTCAGCCTGGCCTTTGGTGTGGGAGCCCAGATCGTAATCGGAGCGGTTTGCGATGCCTTCAATCTCCTCAAAGCCCAGCGTGGGGTAGTTGTACATCAGATCAAAGGTGCGCTTGGAGTAGTGGGCCAGATCCTCCTTGGGTACGTCCAGCACGTGGATTTGCTGCCGTGGGAGGCCCTGGGCCTCCCACCAAGTGAGCCGGGCCTCGAGCCAGCGCTGATGCCACTCCTCGTCGGTGCCCGGTCGGACAAAGAACTCGATCTCCATCTGCTCGAACTCCCGTACCCGGAAGATGAAGTTGCGCGGGGTGATCTCGTTGCGGAAGGCCTTGCCGATCTGGGCGATGCCAAAGGGCAGCCGCCGGGCCGTGGAGTCCAACACGTTCTTGAAGTTCACGAAGATGCCTTGGGCGGTTTCAGGGCGCAGGTAGCCATAGGAATCCTCATCGGCTACCGGGCCGATGGTGGTCTTGAACATCATGTTGAAAGGCCGTGGGGGGGTCCAGTCACCGGGCGCACCATCGGCGGGGTCTACGACCTGGGCGGCCTTCATGGCCTCAGCGGCTCGTTCGGGCTCGGCCATAATCGCCGCGACCAGAGCGCTCAGGTTCTCAGCCTCTGTAACCCCAAGGGCCTGGGCCACGGCGGCGGCCACCCCCGGCTTTTGCTCTTTGAGCAGATGGTCGAGGCGGTAGCGTTTTTTGGAGATCCGGTTGTCAATCAGAGGGTCGGAGAAGGTGGCCTCGTGTCCGGAGTAGCGCAGCACCAGGCGGTGGGTCAGGATGCTCGAGTCCAACCCCTCCATGTCGTCGCGTTCATAAACATTGGCCCGCCACCAGGCCGCTTTGAGGTTGTTTTTGAGCTCTACCCCCAAGGGCCCATAATCGTAGGTGCCTTGCAGGCCACCGTAGAGGTCGGAACCGGGGAAGATGAAGCCCCGGCGCTTGGCTAAAGAAACCAGCTCGTCCATTGTCTCAGCAGGCATAGGGTCCTCCACGCCGGGGAAAAGAAAACGCCCCCGGCAGCGTGTCTGCCTGGGGACGAAAGGCGCTCCTGAGCAGGGCGCGTTTCGCGGTTCCACCCCAGTTCCCAGGGTTTTCCCCTGAGCCCTTTGAGTTGCGTTGGCCCGTGGGCTTATTTCGCTGCCGTTCTCCTGGCTCTGACCGCTTGGCTCACACCCTCCCAAGCTCGCTGCAACACGGGGCCGATGCCCTATACTTGAGGTTGAACACCAGGGTACTCCTGCGAATCAACGCGCCCCCATCTTGGCGCACGCCACGGGGCCTCGTCAATATGGTTGAGGGGTGCGCTCCCCTGAATTGCCGATCCGCCCCTCCTCACTCAAGCCGGTATGACCTAAAGGCCGAGACGAACCGGATTGCCGTGGGGCAGGGGCCAAAGCCGTCGGGGCCGTCCTGCCGTAACGCCCGGGTTGCGTTTAGATTGCGCTAAGGCTTTACGAGCCGACCGGTTAAGATGTGGCGCAAATACCTAAAAAACTCGGGTCATACTGTATTATTGAGCTACGGATGCAAGGTTCTCTGAAGGCCTATCATAGAGATCTGGGGGTGCTGTTTTGAACCGCTACGATGACCGTGCCCGGTTGGTATTTCACTACGCGCGCGAGGAGGGAAGCCGCCTTGGGCACAGCATGATTGGTCCCGAGCACCTGTTGTTGGGGCTGATGCGCGAAGGCGGTACCGCCGCTCGTATTCTGATGGAATACGGCGCCAGCCTTGAGGCCATGCGCCGAATGGTGGAAGAGCTAGTAGGTCGGGGTGAGGGCAGCCGCACCGGTGAGCCCCCCGCCATCACGCCTCGAGCCCGGCGGGTCATGGAGCTTGCTGCTGCTGAAGCCCGTAATATGTCGAGCCAGGTCATCGGTACCGAGCACATCCTGCTGGGCATCATCCGTGAAGGCGATGGCATCGCCTATCGGATCATGACCCACTATGCCAAGGATGTGGACACCATCCGCTGGAGGGTGCTCTCCCAAGCGGGCGAAACCAGTAAGGAGAAGGCTGTGGCTACGCCGTTCCTCGATGAATACGGACGCGACCTGACCCGGGAGGCCCGGGAAGGCAAGCTCGATCCGGTGATCGGTCGCAGCGAGGAGATCAACCGGGTGATCCAGATTCTGGCCCGCCGCACCAAAAACAACCCCGTGCTGGTGGGGGATCCTGGGGTGGGGAAAACCGCGATTGTAGAGGGTTTGGCGCAGGCCATCGTTGAGGGCCGGGTGCCCCCGGTGCTGCGCGGAGCCCGGATCGTCTCGGTGGACCTGGCCGGGGTGGTGGCTGGAACCAAGTACCGTGGCGAGTTCGAAGAACGCCTGCGGCAGATCATCGAGGAGCTCAAAAATGCCAAGGTGGTGGCTTTCATTGACGAGCTGCATACCCTGATTGGGGCTGGGGGTGCGGAGGGCACCCTGGATGCGGCCAACATCCTTAAGCCCCCCCTGAGCCGGGGTGAGATCCAGGTAATTGGCGCCACCACCACCGGCGAGTACCACCGTTACATTGAGAAGGATGCCGCCCTCGAGCGCCGCTTCCAGCCGGTCATTGTGCTCGAGCCTAGCCCGGAGGAGACCCTGGAGATCCTCAAGGGGCTGCGCCCCCGCTACGAAGCCCACCACGGGGTGGTGATTCCCGACGAGATCCTGGGGATCTCGGTCAAGATTGGGGTCCGCAGCCTGCCGGGGCGCAATTTCCCAGACAAAGCCATTGACCTGATTGACGAGGCCGCCAGCCGGGTACGCTTGAACGACTCGCTGGGGCTGCCGGTGGCCATGGATGAAGAGGGCACGCCCCTGGTGAGTCGTGAGGACATCGAGAGCGTGGTGGATAGCTGGGGCGGGGTCTATGTGGACGACAAGGACGACAGCAAGCTGTTCCGCCTGGAGGAGGAACTCAAGCGCCGGGTGATCGGTCAGGACGAGGCCGTGGAGGCCTTGGCCGCGGCCCTGCGCCGCAGCCGGGTGGGGCTGGGAGGGCGTACCCGGGTCTCGGCCAGCTTCCTCTTCGTGGGTTCCTCGGGGGTGGGGAAGACCCACCTGGCCCGGGCCCTCTCGGAGGTCCTCTTTGGGAGTGAGCGCGCGTTGATCCGCTTTGACATGAGCGAGTTTCAGGAGCCGCACAGCATCTCCAAGCTGATCGGGGCCCCTCCGGGATACGTGGGGTATGAGCAGGGCGGTCGGCTGACCGAGGCGGTGCGCCGCCAGCCCTTCAGCGTGGTGCTCTTGGACGAGATCGAGAAGGCCCACCCCGACATCTACAACACCTTCTTGCAGGTGCTGGACGAGGGTCGTCTGACCGATGGGTTGGGCCGCACGGTGGATTTCCGCCGGGTCATTCTGATCATGACCTCGAATACCGGTTTCAACGTGGGTCCGGGGATTGGGTTCACCGACCGCGAGGTGGATACCGAGAGCCCGTTGAAGGCCATGTTCACCCCAGAGTTCTTGGATCGGTTGGATGAGGTGATCCGCTTCCGCAACCTGAGCGAGGCGGAGCTGGTGCAGGTCACCCAGATCATGCTCGAGGACATCGCCAAGGAGCTCGAGAGCCGCGAGAAGTCGGTGCGCTTTGACCCGGTGCTGGCGGCTTGGCTGGTGGACGCGGCCCCCCGGCAGGGCAGCACCCGAATCTTGCGCAACCTGATCCGTGAGAAGATCGAGGATCCGCTGTCCTTGGAGCTGCTCTCGCACCCAGGCCGTACCCTTCTGGTCACTCTTAAAGAGGGTGAGATTGCCTTCGAGGAGGAAGAAGTTTCACTTGTCTAGCGGAGGGCGCTCGGCGTCGAACGCTGGCAACCTAGCGTTCGACGCTGACTGATTTGTCCCCAACCTCAGGTATGGCCAAGATCACCGCTCAATACCGCTGCGCCGAGTGTGGCTACAAATCGGTGAAGGTTTTGGGGCGCTGTCCCAACTGTGGGGCCTGGGACAGCTTCAAGGAGGAGGCTTCGAGGGGCGGCCCTCGCGCAGAGGCCCGGCCTCAGGCCAACCTCGAGGCCCTGACCAAGCTGGCCGGGGTTTCCGCAGACGCAGAGGCCCGTTTCGACAGCGGCATCGGTGAGCTGGACCGGGTGCTGGGCGGGGGCTTCGTTCCGGGCGAGGTGCTGCTGTTGGGCGGCGAGCCGGGGGTGGGGAAGAGCACCCTTTTGCTGCAGGTGGCACACCGGATGCTCGAGACCGGTAGGCGGGTGGTATATCTGGCGGGCGAGGAGTCACCGGGCCAGATCCGGCTTCGGGCCGAACGCCTGGGAATTTCGGGCGAGCTCGAGCTGCTGCGCGAAACCCGCCTCGAACCCCTACTGGCGACGCTCGAGGCCGCCCCCCCAGACTTCCTGGTGGTGGATTCAGTACAGACCCTAGAGACGGCCTCGGCAGCGGGTTCGCTGGTCGCCGTGCGCGATTCCACCGCGGCCTTGACCCGCTTTTCCAAGGGCAGCGGGATGACCACGGTGCTGGTCGGGCACGTGACCAAAGAGGGGATTGTGGCCGGGCCCAAGGTAATTGAGCACATGGTGGACTGCACCCTTTACCTCGAGACCGCCGGTAACTTCCGGGTACTGCGCTCGGCCAAGAACCGCTTCGGCCCGGTGGGGGAGATGGGGGTGTTTCAGATGCTCCACGAGGGGATGGAGGAGGTGCCTAACCCCTCCGCCGCCTTCCTGGCGGAGCGTCCGGTGGGTGCGCCCGGTTCGGTGGTGGCGCTGGCCCTTTCGGGAGAGCGGGCCCTGGCCCTGGAGGTGCAAGCACTCGCGGCCAGAACGCCGTTTCCTGCCCCCAAGCGGGTTTCTCAGGGGCTGGATTCCCGGCGGGTGGACGTGGTGCTGGCGGTGCTCGAGCGTCGCCTAGGGCTGCAACTCGGCAACCTCGACATCTATGTCAATCTGGCCGGGGGGTTGCGCGTGTTTGACCCCGGTCTGGACTTGGCGGTGGGGCTTGCGGTGTATTCTGCGGTGATGGGTAGGGCTATTCCAGATGCGGTAGCCGCGGTGGGTGAGGTGGGGTTGGCCGGAGAACTGCGCAGCGTGGAGGGTCTGGAACGTCGGCTGCGAGAGGGTCGGCGGGCGGGGTTCCATCGCTTGGTGCATCCCCCCGAGTTTCGCAGCCTCGAGAAGGCCCTGGAGAAGCTGCTATGAACCTGCTGCAATTGCTCCTCTATGCCTTGTTTGCCTTTGCGGGATACCGGCTGGGGCTGATGCTGGAGTCGGTGCCCTGGCTGGGTGGCGGGCCCGAGAACTTGAGCAACCTCAACCGTCTGTATCTGGGGGTGGTGGGGTTGCTGGTGGGGTTTTTGCTGATCCCTCGCTTGGCCCATGGGCTCGAGCGGCGCTGGGAAGCGGTTCGGGCTTGGTTTAAAGCGTTGCCTCCAGAGGTCGGAGTGGCGGTGACGGTGGCCTCAGGTTTAGGCCTTCTGATCTCGGTGCTCCTGACCAACCTGCTCAACCAGATTCCGGGGTTTCTGCCCATCCATTCGCTCATCATTGCCGCGGTATTGGTGATGTCGCTGTCGGCGTTTGCGGTGGTTAATCGCGAATACTTTCGTCTGGTACGTCCGACCCCACCCCCGACCCCCAAGCTGCGGGGGGGGAAGGTGCTGGATACCTCGGTGCTGATTGACGGGCGCATCGCCGATGTGGCCGAGATGGGGTTTTTGGAGGGGCCTTTGCTGGCTCCTCGGCAGGTGCTGCGCGAGCTGCAGATCTTTTCGGACTCCCCTGACCCACAGAAACGGGCCAAGGGGCGGCGGGGCTTGGATACCCTCGAGCGACTCAAGCTCACGGTGGGGTTAGAGGTGATGGAGACCCAAGAGACCGATGACCCCGTAGACGACCAGATCCTGAGCGAGGCCAAGAAGATTGGGGCCATGCTGGTCACCAACGATCATGCCCTGGCCCAGCTCTCCCGCATTTACGGGGTGCGGACCCTTTCGATCCAGGCCTTGGCCTCGGTGCTGCGTACCCCACTGCAGCAGGGGGATCAGCTGAGCATCACCATCGTGAAGGAGGGTAAGGAGCCGGGTCAGGGGGTGGGCTACCTCGAGGATGGCACCATGATCGTGGTGGACGATGCCCTGCCGTATAAAGGGAAAGAAATTCCGGTGGTGATTACCCAGGCCATCCAGACCCAGGTTGGGCGTCTGCTCTTCGGTAAGCTCCAGAGCGTGCTCGAGGCTCCTCCGCTGCGCAAAGGGGAACCCCACTAGAGGGGCTATAATTCCTTGGGGGTACCTGTGAAGAAATGGATTGGAATTTTCGTTCTGGCCGCACTTCTCAGCGCTTGTGGCCCTAAGGGTAAGGCCGAACTGCACCTGCTCAACTGGTCGGACTACATGCCGGAGAGCGTGATCAAGGATTTTGAGAACCGCGAAAAGGTCAAGGTGATCCTGGACACCTACGATTCTCCAGAGGCCATGCTCTCCAAACTCAAGGCTGGGGCGGACAGCGAATACGACCTGGTGATCACCTCGGACTACTTGGTGGGGCAGATGGCCAGAGACAACACCATCCGCACCTTGGATAAGTCCAAAATCCCCAACTTCAAGAACCTCGAGCCCCAATTTGCCGACCCCGGCTTCGATCCTGGAAGCGCCCACAGCGTGGTCTATCAATGGGGCACGACCGGGCTGGCCTACCGGGAGGACCTGGTCAAGGGGCCGGTGGACAGCTGGGCGGTACTTTTTGATCCGGCGAAAAAGGTGGGGGATTTCCTATTGCTGGATGAGATGCGCGAACAAGTGGGGGCGGCCCTCAAATACCTCGGGGACTCGGTCAACAGCACCGACCCTACCCAGCTCGCTGCGGCTGAGCGGCTGTTGATTGATGCCAAGCGCCGCAGCAAAGGCTTTGCCGGCGGAACCGAGATTCGTAACCGCCTGTTGGCCGGGGATATTGCGGTGGGCCCGGCCTATTCCGGAGACATCATCAGTGCCCAAGCCGACAACCCCAAGCTCAAATACGTGATCCCCAAGGAAGGGGCGACCATCTGGGCGGATAGCCTGATGATCCTTTCCAAGGCCCCTAACCCCGATCTGGCCTACAAGTTCATCAACTACCTGCTCGAGCCCGATGTGGCTGCGGAGGTCTCCAACAACATCGGCTATGCCACCCCGGTCGCGGCCGCTATGCCCAAAATCAAGGATAAGGACAACCCCTTGGTGTATCCGAATGCCCAGATTCGCAGCAGGCTCGAGTTTATCCACGACTTGGGTGCCAACAACGATGCCTACAACAAGATCTGGGCGGATGTGAAGGCCAAATAAGCCCTCCTGGCTGGACCCTAAAAGCCCATTGAGGACCCACTAACCCGGTTCACGCCCTGGCTTGTCTATACTGAATTTATGAAACAGCTCGTTTCGTGGGCCTTATGGGGCCTGTTGGCCTTGGCCACCGCTCAAACTGGGGCGGGGCTATACCAACAAAACTGCGCTTTTTGCCATGGCGACAAGGGCCAGGGCCGCCCCGGTGCTTTTCCTCCGTTGGCTGGGCATGCTCCAGACTTTCTCCAAATCCCTACTGGCCGGGCTCAGCTCATCAACACCCTGCTCTATGGAATGCAGGGAGAAATCACCGCCAAAGGGCAGAAGTACAACGGGGTGATGCCCGCCTTCGCCCAACTTCCCGATGAGCAACTGGCCGGGGTGCTGAATTACATCTTGAACGCCTGGAGCAACGACAAAGCCCTCCCCTCCGAGTTCAAACCCATCACGGCGGGGGAAATTGCAGCGGCCCGCTCCACCCGCCTGACCCCGCAGCAGGTCGGGGCGGCTCGAGCCAAGCTCAACCTGCCCTAGATAACCTCGCGGAAACCGATGGCTTCCGCCCGGGCTTGTATCTCGCGCTTCAGCAGAGCGTTTTGCGGGGCGTCTAGGTAGGGATCGGCCTCGAGGATGGCCTGAGCGAAGGCTCGAGCCCGCTCGATGATCTCCTGATCCGAGACCAGATCGCCAATCCGGAGATCGGGCATCCCAGATTGGCGCACCCCCCGCAACTCGCCGGGCCCGCGCAGCTCCAGGTCTTTCTCGGCGATATAGAAGCCGTCGTTGGACTCCTCGATCACCCTGAGGCGGTGGAGGGTTTTCTTCGAGGATTCGCCCGCGATCAGGATGCAGTAGGCCTCGAGGCCTCCCCGCCCCACCCTTCCCCGAAGCTGGTGAAGCTGGGCCAGGCCGAAGCGTTCCGCGTTTTCAATGATCATCAGCGTGGCCTGGGGGATGTCCACCCCCACCTCGATAACCGTAGTCGAGACCAGCAGATCGAACTGCCCCGCCTTAAAGCGCTCCATTACCGCGTCTTTTTCGGCAGCGGGCATCTTGCCATGCAGAAGGTCAATGCGTACCTCGGGCAGAAGGGTGGTTAGCTCGTTGCGGAGCTTGGTGGCCGCGGCCAGCTCCTCCATCCCCTCGGCCTCGCTTTCCTCGATCATGGGGGTCACCACGAAGACCTGGCGGCCTTTGGCAATTTCCCCCTGGGCGAAGGCGTAGGCCTGAGAGCGCAGTTTGTGTGGAAGCACCTTGGTTTTGACCGGGATGCGCCCAGGGGGGAGCTGGTCAATTTGGGAGACCTCGAGGTCTCCATATAGGGTCAGGGCGAGCGAGCGGGGAATGGGCGTGGCCGACATCACAATCAGGTCTGGGCGGCTGCCCAGCAGGGCCCGCCGCTGCATCACCCCAAAGCGGTGCTCCTCATCAATGATCGCCAGGCCCAGGTCGCGGAACTCCACCTGCTCCTGGATGAGGGCGTGGGTCCCCACCACCACGTGGGTCTGCCCCGCTTTCAGGCGGTCATACACCCCCCGCTTTTCCGCCGCACTCATCGAGCCCACCAGCAGATCCAGGCTCACCCCCAGCGGATAGAGGTAGTGGGTGAGGTTGGCGAAGTGCTGCTTGGCCAGGATCTCGGTAGGGGCCATCAGGGCCCCCTGAGCGTTGTTGCAAGCCGCAATGTAAAGGGCCGCCGCGGCCACCGCGGTTTTCCCCGAGCCCACGTCACCCTGCACCAGCCGGGCCATCTGGCGCTCCCCCTGCATATCGCTAAGGACCTCGTTCAACACGCGCTCCTGGGCCTCGGTGAGGGTAAAGGGCAGCGCGGCTCGGAACCGCTCGACCATCTCCGGAGTGACCCGAAAGGTACGGCCCAGAAGGGCGGAATTCCCCGACTGGAGCATGACCTTGAGCTCTAGCAGCAGAAACTCGTCGAACTTGAGGCGGTAGAGGGCTTGCTCCAACGCCTCCTCAGCGCTGGGGAAATGGGCCTGGCGCAGGGCGAAATCGAGGGAGGGTAGCCCGGAGACGTGGGCCAAAGCCCCCTCCTGGCGGTAGGGCTCGAGCGGATCTGGGATCTGGGAAAACGCCTCGAGGCCCCGCCAGGCCGCCCGACGCAAAAAGGCCTGCCCCACACCCTCCTTTGCCGGATATACCGGTACGATTCGCCCGGTGGAAAGTGATTCCCCCGCCTCGTCCTCAAAGTATTCGACCATGATCGAGAGGTTAGCCCCCCGTCGCTGCACCCGCCCCGAGATCACCAGGCTGGCCCCCTCGGCAATTTGTTTCAAGACCCAAGGCTGATTGAACCACACTGCGGTGAACTTCCAGCCCCAGGCATCCATCAGCCGCACCTGGACCAGCTGAATGCCCCGCTTGGGGGTTTTGACCAGCTCGCGGCTGAGCACCTTACCGAAGACCGTGGCCTTTTGGCCCTCCTCGACTTCGCGCAGGCTTTGCAGGGTGCGGCGGTCTTCATAGCGGCGCGGGTAGGTGTGGAGCAGGTCGCGCACGCTGCGAATCCCCAGCTCGTTCAGCTTCTTTTTGGCCCCAGGGCCCAGGGAGAGCCCCTCCACCGGAGAGTCAAAGTTTAGATTTCCAGCCTCCAGGCCTCGAGGGCTAGGGGAGGGCTGAGGGTTTTCTCCGGACCCAGAAGGGCGAGGGGTTCCGTCCAAGAGCTGGATGGCTTGATGGAGCCGCTCCACCCTCTCGGAGGGGGTGAGCTGCCGATATCCCCTCAGCGCGGCCTGCACCTCGGGGAAAGGCTGCCCCAGGTTCTCGAGCAGCTTTTCTAAACCACCGGCCACCACCTTGTCCTCCGCACCGGTAGCCAGCTCGCGGCGCAGCGGGCGCAACAGCCGATCTTTGAGATCCTGAGGGGTCACAGATTCATTGTACCGGGCCTCTAAGGGCCGGAAGCAGCCATCCCAGGCGTTAGAATGGCTCCCAGGGTATTGTCATGCTGGATTCGAAGATCCTTAAGCTCGCGCAGGAGGTCCGCTCGCTCACCACGCGCGGCCTCGAGGTCCTGGCCCGCACCCAAAGCGAGGTGGGGCCTTTGCGACAAGCCCTATTGGACCTCGATGGGCCTTTTTTGGTGGTGGTGGCAGGGGAGTTCAACAGCGGGAAATCCTCGTTGCTCAATGCGCTGCTAGGAGCAGATTTTCTCAAAGAAGGGGTCACCCCCACCACGGACCGCATCAATCTCATCGGCTATGGTCCGGAGCCTCGGCTCGAGGGGGTCTCGCCGGAGCTGGTTCAGATCTATTTACCGGACCCGCTGCTCAAGGACCTCCGCCTGGTGGATACTCCGGGGACCAACGCCATTTTGCAACACCATCAGGCCCTCACCGAGCGGTTTTTGCCCCGGGCAGACCTGATCCTCTTTGTCACCAGTGCCGACCGGCCCTTCACCCAGAGCGAGGCCCAGTTCCTGGACTTCATCCGGGCCTGGGGCAAGAAGGTGGTGCTGGTGGTTAACAAAGCGGATCTGCTCACCCCTCCCGAGGTGCAGCAGGTGCTCGAGTACGTGCGCAAAGGGGCCGAGCAGACCCTGGGCCAGGTTCCGCCCACCTTTGCCCTCTCCGCCCGTAAGGCCCGGCAGGGGGATCTGGTAGGGAGCCGGGTACCCGAACTTGAGGCGCATATCCGTACCGTGCTGTCTGAGCAAGCGGCTCGGTTCAAGCTGGGTTCTCCGCTGGGGGTGTTGCTGCGGCTGGCGACCGAAGCCCAGCCCCAGCTCGAGGAGCGTCGCCGCAAGGTTGAAGAACAGCTCGGCACCTGTCGCGAGCTGGATGCCCTGGCAGAGCGGCACCTGAGCCGTACCCGCGCGGATTTCCGCGATCAGGTGGCCCTGGCTACGGGGCAGCTCGAGGCGGTGCGGGCCCGGGGGGAAGCCTGGCTGGAGGAGAACTTTCGCCTTTCCAACTTCCTTAAGCTGCTCAACTCGGCCCGCTTGCGCCAGAGTTTTAGCGATCAGGTGGTACGGGGGGCCAATGCGGAGATTGAGCGCAACGTGCTGGGTGCCATGAACTGGCTGGCCAAGCGTGACCGCGAGCTCCTCGAGGATGCCCTGCATCTGCTGCGGGAGGCCCCGAGCCTCCGCGCGGCGGTGCGGGAAGGTTCAGAAGGCCAAGCCATCGAAGGCAATCTCGAGGCGGCTCTGCGTGAATTCAACCCCGATGAAGAGGCCCAAAAGCTCAAGGACTATGTGCAGACGGCCCTGCAGCACACCGCCTTGGCTGAGGTGGGGGCGGTGGGCCTGGGAACCGGGCTGGTGCTGATTTTCAACAAGATTCTGCTGGACTTGCTGGGGATTTTTGCAGGGCTGGTCGCAGCAATCCTGGGTTTGACCATCATGGCCCGGCGCCGCGAAACCGCTAAGACCCGACTGCGGGAGCGTTTGGGGGAACTGCGTGAGAAGCTCCAAGCGGCCCTCGAGGAGAGCTTAAACCGCGAGCTGAGCCAGATCCGCGACCGCTTCGGTAGCCTTTACCGGGCCCCTTGCCTGCGCATGGAGGACGCGCTTAAGGCCGCTGGGGAACAGCTAGGGGAGGTCCAGACCCTGGCCCAAGAAGCCCGAGAGCTTCAAGCCCGGCTCGAGGGACGCTGATCGGTAACCTCTCTTTAGTGAGGACCGGGGGCGCTTTGCGTCCTTTGGATTAAGGTTTCATCAAACCAAGGGGAGGCTGTTTCTCATAAAGTTGGGCTTGAGGTGCATATATCACAGGGGATCAGTGACCGGATGCGTAACCTCGAGTTACGTAATCTTGGGGATAGCCCCATGAGTACACCCATCGCCTGGAGCGAGGAGGTTAAATGGCAAAGCTAATCGCAGTAGATGACTCTCTGGCAGACCTCAAGTTGATCGAGGGGGCTTTGGCCTCACAGCATCAGGTCATGATTTATCAAGGCAGCGAGAACATCGAAGCTCGCATTGAAAGCGAGAAGCCTGACCTGGTGCTGTTGGATGTGGTGATGCCGGGGCGTAACGGGTATGAGGTGCTCCGCTCTTTGAAACGCAACGAAGCCACCAAGAACATCCCGGTGCTGATCATCAGCTCCAAAGGGGCTCCCACCGATATTGAGTGGGGCAAGCGCCAGGGGGCGAGTGGATACCTGACCAAGCCCTATACCCCCGATGACCTGCGCAAGGCCGTCAACACCCTGCTTTAGGCCATGGGCACACCTTCGCAATTTTGGCTGCTGCGCTTGGGGGCGCAGGTTTTTGCCCTCGAGCCACACGCCTTCAAGGAGGTGCTTGAAGTAGACCGCCCGGCCCCGGTCCCCCTGTCTCCTCCCTTTGTGTTGGGACTGCTGGCCAGCAGCGGCAACATCCTGCCGTTGGTAGATCTGGGCGAGCTTCTCGGCCAGGAGCTCGGGAAGCCAACCCTGGCCGCGGTGGTAGGTCAGCCGGGGCTCACCCTGGCAATTGCCATTCACGAGGTGCTGCGCCTCTATACCCCCCTGGAGGAGATGACTCCTAACCCATTGCCGGCTGAGCACACCTCCCCCTGGTGGGGACAGCCCTTTGTTACGGGTTGGATTTCTTGGGAAGATCAGCCGATCCCGGTGCTGGGGCTCGAGGCCCTCACCGCCATGCTCACCGAGCAAACTCGGGCTACCCTGGGGGCCCGATCCTAAGGAGCGCTTATGCAACAACTTTCCACTCACTATGACCCTATCCTGGTGACCCTTTCGTTTGCGGTGGCTATCGTGGCATCCTATGCTGCCCTCACCACCATCAACCGCTTGCGCGAAGGGGGAACCCGCCGCTGGCTGTGGCTGGGCGCGGTAACCTTCGGATTAGGGGTTTGGGCGATGCACTTTACCGCCATGACCGCGCTACAGCTTGGGATGATCGTGGGATATGACCCCTTCCTGACTGCGCTTTCGGTGGTTTTTGCGATAGTGGGCGCGGCCATCTCCTTTCAGTTGGTCAGCAAGCCCCAGGTAAGCGCCCTGCAGGTTGTGCTGAGCGGTACTGCCCTGGGGGCAGGGATCGGGGTCATGCACTATGTCGGCATGTTTGCCATGCGGATGGACGCCAAACTGGACTTCGATCTGCCCATGGTGGGGATATCGGTGCTGGTGGCGGTAGCGATTGGTACCGTGGGAATCTGGCTGCTTACCACCCCTTTAACCCGCAACCTTCCTGGCCGTTATCTGATTGCCGCCGCGGTGACCGGTTCGGCCATTCCCTTTATGCATTATGTGGCCATGGCTGCGGCTCGCTTTAGCGCAAATGGAACCGCTACAGGTCATATCGGGGCTTACGGGGGGCTGCTCTCGGTGAACCTGGTGTTGGTGCTGGCGGTGGTGCTGGTCAGTCTGCCAATGTTCCTGACCGCGCTGATCAGCACGGGGTCGGAGGAGGCTGGGGAAACCGGCCAAGGAGCATAAGCCATGGTCCCTGCCCGCGAGCAAACCAAACCCCAGCGCGCCTCTTGGCGGCGCGGGGCGACTCCGGCTCCCACCTCTGCACGGGGGGGGAGTTGGCTCGAGTCGCTCAAGATTTGGCAAAAACTCCTGCTCATCGCCTTGGCCTTCACCTTGCCGATTGCGGTGGTGGTGGGGCTTTTAGTGCGGGAGCAGAACAAAGAGATCAGCACCGCCTTTAGGGAACAGCAGGGCTTGGAGTACCTGATTCCGCTGAAGCAGCTTATGCAGGACATCCAGCTGCATCGTGGGCGGGCCGCTACCCAGCTGGGGGGTGACGCCGGCGCGCGTGAAGCCCGCCTCAAGCTGGCCGACGCGGTCGATCAGGATCTGACCCTTCTGCAAAAGGTAGATGATCGCTATGGGGCGGAGTTTGGCACCACCGATCAGCTCAGCGACCTACGCTCGGCTTGGCAAAACCTGAAGGGCAGCATCGAAAAGCTCACCCCCGCGGAGAGCACCGAGCGCCATGATGCCTTGATCTCCAAGTATATTTTTAGCCTGATAGATCAGGTGGCCAATGCCTCTTCCTTGATCCTTGACCCGGAGCAAGCCAGCTATTATCTGGCTAACTTGGCCACCAACCAACTCCCTGAAGCGATCAATGCCACAGGATTGGTACGTACTTTGGGGATCAACGCGGCCAGCCGAGGCACCAGCAGTGAGGCCCAGAAGAGCGAGATGCAGTTCCGCCTGAACCTGGCTCAAGACCGCTTGGCTCGAGTGGCCCACTCCATCACGTTTGTAACCCAAGCCTCGCCGGGGGCGGTCACTTTGTTGGGCCTGCAGTCCGGCAATACCGCCGCGGCAGTAGATCAGATGTTCTCGGCCTATAAAAGCCGTATTTTAGAGGTGAGTCAGGCCTCCATTACCGGGCCACAGTTTTTCCAGCTGGCGCTTAATTCCTTCGAGCAGCAGTACAAGCTTTATGATGCGGTGTTGGCTCAGCTGGGTCTCGAGCTGCAAGCCCGCATCCAGCGCCTCCAGCACACCCAGCTCATCGCACTTATCCTCATCGCATTGGCTCTGGCCCTCACCTTCTCGCTGGTAGGCTCAGTGGCCCGTAGTGTGACCCGCCCCGTGAACGCGCTCTATGGTGCGGCGCGGCGCCTCAGCGCGGGAGACTTGGGGGTGCAGGTGCCGGTACGCTCCAGCGACGAACTGGGCACGCTGGCCAAAACCTTTAACGAGTCGGTAGCACAGCTTCGGGCCAAGGCCGAGTCCGACGCGGAGGCCCTGCGCCAGAGCCAGCTCATGCAGCAAAACATCGGCGAGTTCCTAAACGTGGCCATGGACATCGCTCAGGGTAATCTGACCAAGCGGGGGCGGGTTACCGAGGACGTACTGGGGAACGTGGTGGACGCGGTGAACCTGACCGTTGAGGAGATCGCTTACCTGCTCAAACAGGTGCAGCAGGCCGCGGAATCGGTGAACCGAGGGGCGCTGGAGATGGCCACCACCTCGGAGGCGGTGCTTCAGGGGGCGGAGTCGCAGGCCGAGCTTTCGGCCCGGGCCCGCATCGAAGCCCTGGATGTATCGGACGGTATCCGTGAGATGGCCCAACAGATGACCCAAGATGCCCAGCTCTCCGAGTCGGCCCGTGAGGCCGCTCAGCAGGGGCAGCAGGCTGTGCAGAACACCCTCTCGGGGATGCAAAACATCCGCCGGGAGGTACAGAGCATCTCTAAGAACATCAAGACCCTCTCCGATCGAAGCTTGGAGATCTCCGAGGTAGTGGACACCATCGGTAGCATTGCCCGGCAGACCAACCTGCTGGCGCTTAACGCCGCCATTGAGGCTGCTGGCGCTGGAGAGGCCGGAGCCCGTTTCGCGGTGGTGGCCGACCAGGTGCGCAAGCTGGCCGAGGACTCCGCCAAGGCGGCGGCCCGGGTAGGGCTTTTGGTCAAGGGCATTCAGACCGAGATTCAAGGGGTGGTGATCTCGGTTGAGGGCGGTACCAAAGAGGTGGAACAGGGGTACCGTATCGCGACCGAGGCCGGGACACGGCTCGAGGAGATCGCCCAGCTCGCAGAGCGCAACGCCGAGGCCATTCGCCAGGTGGTGCAGAGCACGGTAGCCCAGGTGGAACGAGTGCAGGAGGTAACCCAGGCGGTGCAGGCCATCTACGATACCGCCTTGCAAACCGACGCCGAGAGCCGCAGGGGCCGTGAGGTGGCCGAGCAACTGCGGGAACTGTCTCAGTCGCTGGCCCAAAGCCTCTCGCGCTTCCAGTTGCCCGCTTAGGAGTCTGGCATGCAGCCTTCGTTCAAAGCTGTGTCTCGCTCTAACCGCCGCGACACCCAGATTCTCCAAGACCAGGGCCGCTGGTTAGACAACCTGCGGCTGACGGGGAAAATCGGGCTGATCGTGCTGGTGTTCACCCTGGCGATCTTCGTGGTGGTGTTCGCCAGCTTGGGTGGGTTTCGCGCCCTGCGCTATCAGCTCGATGGCCTTTACAACTACACCCTCGTGCCCATTTCGGCGATCAATAAATCCGATGCCGCGCTGGCGGATCTGGTGCGGTATATCGAGCTGATGCGCTCACCGGGGGCCACTCCCGGTGAGCGTAGCGCTTACCTGAGCCTGGCTAAAGCGGCTGATGCCGCCGGGGGTGATGTCCTCGAGGAGTACCAAAAGAGCTGGCAGAGCAGCCTCCGGCCTGGCTTCAGCCAGGTGCTTCAAAACAGGGGCCAGGGTGCCCTGCAAGCCCAGGAAGCGCAGTTGCTCAATGCCCTGGACCAGGTTCACCAATCGGCCAGCAAGTCCTTGGTGGGGTTTCTGACCTCCATTCAGGGTGGGAAACCCGATTTGAAGCTGGGGCAGCTGGCAGCAGAGCAGTATCTTCGGGTACGGGGTTTTCTTCAGGATTTGATCGTCCTCAACGACCAGTTCGCCAAAATTTCCGATGATGTGGCCCGGGATGCCTTTGCTCAGGTCACCCGGGCCATGTGGATCGCCTCGGGTGCGGCCCTAGTCCTCGGCTTGCTCCTGGCGGGGTGGATCGCGCGTGCCACCACCCGGCGCCTGGCCCAGCTCGAGCGCGGGGCTCAGTCCTTGCGCCAGGGCAATTTGGACTTCCGGGTTGAGGTGAGCGGACGAGACGAGATTGGCACCATCGCCCGAACCTTCAATAATTCGGTGACTCAGCTGCGGGAGTTTCAGCTTCAACAGGAAGCCGAGCGCCAGCGCGGGATACAGCTGCAAGACCATGTGTCCCGCTTTCTCAAGATCGTCACCGAGATTGCTTCCGGTGATCTGACCCGCCGAGGCGAGGTCACCGAAGATGTTCTAGGCAATGTGGTGGATGCGGTCAACCTGACCGTTGAGGAGATCGCGCAGCTGCTCAGGCAGGTGCAGGGAGCGGCGGGATCGGTAACCCAGAGCGCCACCCAGATGTATGCCCTAACCCAGCGCATCGCCGAGGAGGCGCAAGCGCAGGCGGGAGGGGTGGCGCAGGTGCGCGGTCAAGTCCAGGTGGTCTCCAAGGATATCCGAGAGATGGCTGAGCGGGCCGGCAGCTCCGCTGAGGCAGCGCAGCAAACCCTCGAGATGGCCCGCTTGGGCCGTGAGGCGGTGACCCAGGCCATGATTGGGATGAACGAGATCCGGGCTGAAATCGTTCGAATCGCTGAGACCATTGCCCTTCTCAACACCCGCTCAGAGCAAATCGAGGGGATCGCCAAGACCCTCGAGGAGTTCGCCTCACAAACCAACCTTCTGGCCTTAAGCGCGGCCTTTGAGGCTGCAGGAGCGGGAGCGGCAGGGCGTCGCTTTGCGGTGGTGGCCGAGGAGATTCGTAAACTGGCAGAGGAGTCTGCCCGCGAGACCCAACAGGTAGGAACGCTGGTGCGGCAGGTACAAAGCGACATCCAGACGGTGGTGGCCCAGACCCAGGAAGGGTTGCGTGAGGCCGAAACCGGCTACCGCATTGCAGATACTGCGGGGATGCGGCTTCAGGGGATCGCCAAACTGGCCGAGACCTCCGCTGCGCTGGCAGGGCAGATCTCCACCCTAGCTCAGGCTCAGGTGCCGGTGGTGCAGGCCGTGGAGGCCACGGTTCAGAGGATTGCTCAGGTTGCTGAAAGCGTGGAACGGGAGAGTGCCCAAGGCCAGCAAACCGCTGCGGCCCTTCAGCAACTGGCGGGCTCTTTGAGCCAAAGCCTGGGCCGCTTTAAGCTGCCTGCGTAGCGCCGGAGCCATGATGCAAAGATCTACGCTGTTACCCGGAGGGGGTGTTGATGTCCACCGTACCGCTTCCTGACCTGCTGCAAAGCTTTTTGGACGAAGCCTGGGAATCGGTGGTGGTCTTTGGACAAACTGCTGAATTCCTGGCTTCTGACCATGCTGAGGCGTTGGTGGTCATGGCCCATCGCCTAAAAGGCTCGGCGGGGTTGTATGGCTTCCCGCAGGTCAGCCACTTAGCCGCTCTAATGGAACGCATCCTGCAGGGCGCCGATGCCTATACCCCCAATCAGCGCCTCCAGGTGGTGGAGTTTATGTCCCAGGCTACCGCGGTGCTGACCGAGGCCCTCGAGCACATTGCCTTCCACCGCAAGGAGAGCCAGGTGGGGCTCGAGCTGGGCCGCCTGGGTGCGGCTGAGCTGATTCAGGAGTTGGCCTTCACCAACCCTCAAGCCTTCCATGAGCGTCCCCCTGAACCCCTCCCGGGCGGGGAGCCGCTCGAGGCTGAAGACCGTTCGATCCTGGAGGAGCTCACCCGTTTCTATCGTGAAAATGCTGAGTTTTGGGAGTTTTTTGCCCCTGAGACCGCAGAGCACCTAGATGCTGCGGGGCAGGCGCTCGTCGCCTTAGCCCACGGCGATCCCGAAGGCACCGGCCTGCAGGCCCTTTTTCGGGCCATGCACACGGTTAAGGGCGCGGCCTACTCGGTAGGGTGCAAGCCGGTTGGGACCGTGGCCCATCGCCTGGAAGACCTGCTGGTAGAGATACGCGAAGGCCGCACTTCCTGGGACCCCAAGCTGGTAGGGCTTTTTGCCGAAGGCGTTGACTTGATTGCGGCCCTGCTGGCAATCGCGGAAGGCCGCCATCCTGAGGCAGGGGCTGTGCTGCAGCGACTGCATGCCCTGGAGGGGCGCTTGGCTGCTGCGCTGGGCCAGGCCGCCCCCCAACCCCCCATCGCTGAGCCC
>NZ_QWLB01000032.1 GCF_003574355.1 Meiothermus granaticius NBRC 107808
GAACCCTGGCCCTCTGAGGGGTCGCTACAGCAGGAGGAGGACTCCCCCTCCCCCCCGGAGCCTTCCAGGGAAAATCTGTTGGAGGACCCCCGGTTCCAGCAGTTGGTCAGGCTGTTTGGCGGACGGCTGCGCAAAGTCCAGCGAGAGACCCCGCCCACCCCCGAGCTGGAGGCTTCCGATGAACTGAACTCGGCCGAAGAGTAGCCCTGCCGGTATGTGCGTTAAGTAATGTCCGTTATAACAATTTTGACGTACTCTAAGGAGGTGACTACCCAAAACCTCAATCCCGAAGCTCGAGAAGCCCTTCTAAAGCGTCTGCGCCGCATCGAAGGTCAGGTTCGTGGTCTGCACAAGATGGCGGAGGAAGGCCGCACCTGCGACGAGATCCTGATTCAGATGGACGCCACCCGAAAAGCCATGGCTTCAGCTTCTCTGACTTTGCTGCAGGAATTTTTGGGGGTTTTCGCGGGACAACTGGCCCAAGATAAGGCCGGTGGTATCAAAGTCGAAGAAGTCACCGACATGCTGCGGCGGTTCACCCAGTAGCTCAGGGCCGGATCGGCTTCAGCCTGGCTTCAGATAGCCTGTGGGAAAATCAGAGGGTATGCCGAAAGTCCTGTTGGTCGAGGACGATCCCGGGGTGCGCGAAGCCCTCAAGCTGGGTCTGGAGCTCGAGGGGTATGTCGTGGTGGAGGCCGAGAACGGGGCCGAGGGGCTGCGCAAGCTGGGGGATAATCCAGATCTTATCGTGCTGGACGTACTGCTGCCGGGTGGGGACGGGTTTGGGGTACTGCGCGAAATCCGCAGGGTAAGCCCGGTGCCCGTGCTGATGTTGACCGCGCTGGATGAGGTGGAGTGGCGGGTCAAGGGCTTGCGCGAGGGGGCCGATGATTACTTGGTCAAGCCCTATGCCCTGGCCGAGTTGGTGGCCCGGCTCGAGGCCCTGTTGCGCCGCAATCGGCGGGAGGAAGAGGTGCTCTCCTACGCGGATGTGGTGCTGTATCCCCGCCGGATGGAGGTACGGCGCAGGGGGGAGTTGCTCGAGCTTTCCCCCAAGGCCACCCTGCTGCTACAATGCTTCCTCGAGCACCCTGAGCGGCTGCTGCCCAAAGAGACCCTGATGGGGCGGGTCTGGGGCGAGGAGGTCGAGCCCAACACCCTAGAGGTGCACCTGTCCACCCTGCGCCGGGCCCTGGGCGAGCCCAACCTCCTGCACACCCTGCGGGGCCACGGCTATATCCTGCGTAAGTAGCCCCCCCACCCCACCATGACCCTCCGCTTCCGGCTGTTCCTCTGGCTGCTGCTGGCCCTGGGGCTGCTGCTGATCCCGCTGGCCGTGCTGACCGTGCAGCAGGCCCAATCCGCAGTGCAGAGCACCCTCGAGCAGGCCTTGCTGCCCCGCCTGGCCTTTCTCCAGAGCCAGTCGGGAGGGAAACCGGTGCCCTTGGAGCGGGTGCAGGAGCTCGTACAGGAGTTCGGTGGGGTAGGGTTTGTGTTCAACCAGGGAACCTACAGCTTCACCAGCCGAGGGGACTATCTGCCCCCAGAAGACCTGGCCTCCACCATCGCGCTGGGCATCTCCTACCGGGGGGTGCTGGGGAACACCCTGTGGGTGGCGGTTCCGCGTGAGGCCGGGGGTGAGGTGCGGGGGGCGGTGGGGTTGGCGGTGCCGCTGCTCGAGGTGAGCGCCCTTCCCCACCGCCTGCTCAGGCTCCACCTGTGGGTAGGGGGAGGGCTGGGGTTGCTGGCCTTCGCGGTGGGGGCCTGGGGCCTTTCCCTGTCGCTGCGGCCCTTGGAAGCGGTCTCACAGGAGCTAGCCCGGCGGGGGCCAGAAAACCTCGAGCCCCTACCGGCCCCAGGGCTGCTCGAGGCCCGGCCTGCGGTGGAGGCCCTCAACACCCTGATGCGTGAGCTCAACACCGCGCTCTCCCGCTTGAAGGTGCAGGAGCAAGCGGCCCGGCGTTTTGCCTATGGCGCCTCGCACGAGTTGCGCAACCCCCTGGCGGCCCTCAAGGGGTATCTCGAGGTGTTGCAGCGCCGCCCCAGCGAGGTCCGGGCCCTGAGCGGTGCGCTGCGGGAGCTCGGGCGGATGGAAGCCCTGTTGGAAGGGCTGCTGACCTTAGCCCGGCTCGAGGGGCAAGGGCGGGTGGAAGCCCGGTCACTCGAGCTGAGCGAGTTTCTGCCGGCGGTGTGGGAAGGGCCGCTGGAGGGCCAGGGAACCGTCCGAGCCGATCCAGCCCTGCTGCGCATCGCGGTCGAAAACCTGTTGGGCAATGCCCTTCGGCACGGTGGAGGCGCAACCCGCCTGGTGCTCGAGCCCGAGGGAAAGGGGGTCTGGCTGTGGGTGTACGACCAGGGGCCTGGGTTCAGTCCGGGAATGCTGGAGCGGGCTTTCGAACCCTTTGTCAAGCACAGCGATAGCAGCGGGGTAGGGCTCGGGCTGGCCTTGGTCGGGGCCCTTGCCCAGGCCCTGGGGGGAAAGGCCCAGGCCGAGAACCCGCCCGAGGGGGGGGCGAGGGTAGGGCTCTGGCTGCCTTCAGCCTGAGTTCAGTCGGCCCTTGTAGGCTCCTGCTAAGGAGCGCACCCTAATGCGCATAAACTTCTCCCCTTTGGTACTGCGTGGCTCGAGGTTCCTGTCCCTCCGGGGGGTGGGCCTGCTGGCGTTGATGGGGTTGGCGTTGGCCCAAAGCCTGGTACCCGCACCCAGGCCGGAGACCCCCGGAGCGCTGAGCCGTTGCCAAGAGGTGTTCTCTGGGCTCAAGCCCCTTTTTTTATACGCCGAGCGGCTGGCTCCTGAACGTTTTTTGATTCGAGGGGTGCTGGGGAATAGGGGCCTCCCCCTGACCCGCATCACCCTGAGCGGCAACTTCACCCCGGTTCCCCTGGGGCTGGAAGACCTGGCGGTGCAGGCCGTCCGCCCGGTTTTGGACCGGGGGCGCCTGTTGGATCAGGCCGCCCGGCTCTTCGATGGGGTGGGGCAGGGCATCAGCCTGGGGAACTGGTATACCCAGGAGGTACGGGCCTATCGCTGCTACCTCACCTACCAAGGCCGTGTGGTGGGGGTCTTCCGTCTGGACCTAAACCTACAGCCCATCTCCGAACCCAAGCTGCTGCAAGCCTATCGCCGGGCACCCCTGCGCTACCCGGCCTTCGAGCCCTCCTCGACCCCGCAGTAAACATCGTAGACTGGGCCCGATGCCACTGCTGGTGGGGCCGCCCGCATCGGGAAAAACCACCCGATTGCTCGAGATCGCGCAGGAGTTCCTGCGCGCACGCAAGCGGGTGTGGTGGGTGACACTCCCGGCGCAGCGGGGCTACGTGTACCGCCGGGCCACCCAGGCCATGGGGGCGGTGTTGGGCCTCGAGGTGCTGAGCAGTCAGCAGCTCTATTACCATATCCTGGCCGCGAGCTTTGGGCTGCGCCCGATTCTCACCGGGCCGGGTCGGGTGGCCCTGGTGGGTGAGGCCCTCGCCGATCCTACCGCCTCCATCCCTTCCCCAGGCGAAGCCCGGCTGTTCGCCCGCGCCATCGCTGAAGCCAAGCGCCACGGGGTCGGTCCGGGCGAAATTCCCCCCGCCAGCCGTGAAGCCCGTCGGCTGGCGCAGGTGTATGCCCGCTACGAAGAGCTCAAAACCGCCTGGGGCCGCTGGGATTACGACGATTTCCGCAGTGCGGCCCTGGAGCTGCTCGAGAGCAAGCAGGCCAGGCTCGAGGCCGAACTCCTGATCGTAGATAGTTTTCGGGAGCTCAACCCGCTGGAGCTAAGGGTGTTTCAGGCCATCGCCCAGCAGATTCCGGCTTGGCTGAGCCTGCCCGAGGCCCCAGGAAACCTGGTCCCCCAGGAAACCCTACCGGCCCGTGCGCTCTCTGTCCAGGCCTATCGCGCCCCCAACCCGGTCAGCGAGGCCCGCTGGATCCTGCGCTCCATCAAGCGCGATCTGGCCGGTGGGCTCGAGCCGCTCGAGCTGGCCCTCATCGCTCCCCCAGGGCGCATCCCCGCCCTGCTGATCCTGGCCGACGAGTATGGGGTTCCCCTGGCCGATCAAACCGCCTCCACCGCCGCCGAGACCCCTGAGGGCCGGCTTCTGCTCGAGCTGCTCGAGCTGCCCGACTACCCCACCCCCAGCCGCCTGCTGGCCATCCCCGATCTGGCCGCGCTGGGCCGTGCGGCCCTGGAGCGCGGCTTGGTGGGGCGCCTGGCCGTGGGCCGCCTGGCGGCGGAGCTGGGGATGGAGGAGGTGTGGGCCGCCTGGCTCGAGCGGCTCGAGCCCCAGGCCAACCCCTTGCGGTGGGCCCAGGAACTCCTCGACAGCCTGCCCGAGGTGCGAAACAGCCCCCGCCGGGCCGCCCTGATGGAGCGGGCCCGCGAGGCCCATCGCATCGCCAGTGGGCCGCAGTTTCGCCAGTGGTGGTCCGCACTCCTCTCGGAGACCTACGAACCCCGCCACCCGCCGGGGGGGGTGGCTCTGCTCACCCCCCTTCTGGCCTCAGGGCAGCGCTGGAAAAAAGTGTATCTGCATTATGCCGTGGAGGGCGCCTATACCACCGGCGAACGGGAGGACTACTTCGTGCCGGAGGAGTTGCGGGTTGCCCCAGAGCCCTCGGTCAGGGCCGCTCTGCCCCGGCGCTTTCTGGGCCGGGATCGGCGGTTGTTGGCCGAGCTGCGCAGCCGGGCCGAGACCGTGGTGATCACCTACCCCGAGGCCAACCAGGATGGACCCCTCGAGCCCGAACCGGGACTGGTCACCCAGGCCTCTGCCCTGCCCAAACTGCCCCCCGCGAGCCCGCTCGAGACCGCAGCGGCAGAGGCTTACCGGGCCAGCCTGGGGCGGGCCAATCTGGGCCCCTTGACCCTCGAGGCCCTGCGCCGGTATGAGGAGTGCAGCCTACGGCTGTGGGCTGAACGCCTCCTCACGCGCCCACAACCCTCGGGGTGGAGCCTCCTGGTGCACGAGCTGCGCCGGGCTGAAAAGCTCGTCCCTGCCCGGCTCGAGGCCCTCGCCAAGCAGTTTCCGCAAGCTGAGGGTTGGCTGCGGCATCACCAGGAGCGCCTGGGGGGGTTGAGCCTGGGGTTTCGGCTCGAGGGAACCCGGAGGCCTCCAACATCTCCTCGGCAGCCTCAGCCCAGACCGGTGGAGCAAAGCCCCTCGCACCCCCCACAAACCGAGCTGGTGGCCTTTCTCGACGGGGTTTCACGCACCGGCAGCGAGGCCCATATTTACCGCTTTGCTGAACCGGGGGCTGGGGAGGAGGCTCGAGAGGCCGTGCGCCGCCGTCGCTGGAGCGAACGCTGGGCCGCAGCCTACTTGCTCTCGGCCTTCCCTGGGCGGATCACCCGGGTGCAGCTGTGGGTTTGGCCCATACTGGAAGAGCCCATCCCCGTCTACGAGCGCCCCATCGAAGGGGTGTGGGGTCGCTTCGGCGAGCTGCTCGAGCAGGTCCAAGCCGCCATTCCCCCCTTTGAAACGGGAATTATCCAACCCAAACCGGGATTTCACTGCCGAGACTGCCCCGTACGGGATGTATGCCGTGAAGGGGGAAGCAACTGAAACCCGACTTTGGAATTCTCTCGTCCCACACGGCAAAAACTCGCTTCACAACATATTGTGGGAAAGTATGCAAAATTCCACAAGATGTAGTATGGTGATGTGAGTGGAGAGACAATTTGGTGACATATCCCTCCACTACCTCATCAGGAGGTGAGGATGCCAGAAGCCACAAGCAAATCCGCCAAAACCACCAAGAAGCCCGCTGCCAAGCCTGCGGCTAAAAAGGCCGCACCCGCCAAGGCTGCCAAGCCTGCCGCCAAAAAGGCCACCGCTGCAAAGACCACCGCTTCAAAAGCCCCTCCAGCCAAGCCTGCCGCTAAGAAAACCCCTGCTGCGAAGGCTGCCACAAAGCCCGTAGCCAAAGCCACAGCCAAGCCTGCGGCCAAAAAGGCCCCGGCCAAAGCAGCCGCCAAGCCCGCGGCCAAACCCGCCGCGAAGGCTGCAGCCAAACCCGCGGCCAAGAAAACCTCGACCAAGAAGTAGCCGCCGGTTTATCCGGTTTCGCCGGCCCTTTCGGGGCCGGTATCCTTCCCCCAAATCAAGACCCCTCCCAACGGGCTGATGACAGCCTGATTTTTTGTTTTGGAGCGCACCGCGCCGCCTCTTATCGCGCTCTACGGGGCCACCCGTTCGGCCCTGGCCTGCAGGTAGGCCTCGAGGTGCTCGCGGAAGGCTTGCATGAGCTGCCGGGCATACGGCCCAACCTGGCCATCGCCCACCGTTCGCTCCTCGATGCGCGTAATCGGCATCACCTCTCGAGTGGCCCCGGTCAGCAGCACCTCGTCGGCAGTGAAGAGTTCCTGGAGGGTCAAAGCCCGCTGCTCTACCGGCAGCAGTCCCTTGGCGAGCTGGAGCAGGTGCATGCGGGTGATCCCCGGCAGCACCCCCTCTTTGGCGGTTACCAGCACCCCCCCTTTAACAAGGCACAGGCTGCTGCGCCCCCCCTCGCTCACATAGGTTCCGTCGTGGTACACCACCTCGGTAGCCCCCTCCGCCCGCACCCGCTTGCTCAGCTTGACCGCGGTGAGGTAAGCGGTGGTCTTGGCCTGAGGCAGCTCGCGCACATTCTGGTGGAGCAGGATTTTCCCACCGGTTTGATACAGGGCCGGGGCTGGTGGACGCAGCTCCAGAGGCGCCAGGATCAAATTGGGTTCCCCAGGGGTAAAAGCGTCCTCAGAGTAGCCCCCGGTAAGGATCACCTGAATCCCGGCCTGGTCCAGGGCATTCACCCCGATCAGCTCGTGGATAAAGCCCTCGAGCTGTGCCCGGCTGTAGGGCAGCTCGAGCCCGATCAGCTCTGCGGATTGTTCCAAGCGGGCCAGATGATCCTCGAGGAACACCGGAATGCCCCGCAACACCCGGAAAAACTCGAAGGCCCCATATCCGCGGCGCAGCCCCAGATCGCTGATGTGAATCTTGGCATCCTCCGCTTTGGTCAGTTGTCCGTTGAGGTTAACGTACTGCATATCGCGCCCTCTGGCTGTGGGTAGTGTAGCGCATTTGCCTTCAGCCCACCCCTCCAGGCAGCATAAACTGAAGCCCATGAGGGTGCGCGTGGCCTCTGCCGGAACCGGGAAAACCGCCTCGCTGGTGCAGCGCTATGTCGAGCGGGTCGCCAGCGGAACCCCGCCGCGACGAATCGCAGGGGTCACCTTCACCCGCAAGGCCGCCGATGAGCTGCGGGTGCGGGTGGAACAGGCCCTGGAGGAGGTGCTGCGCACCGGCGCGTATCTGGGAAGGGCCTTCGCCGATGCCCCGGCCCAGGCTCGTTTTCTCGAGGCCCAGCTCGAGCTTTCGGGAGCCCCCCTTTTCACCATCCACGGGTTTATGGCCCATTGCCTGCGCATGGCGGCTCCGATGATGGGCCTGGACCCCGATTTCTCGCTGCTGAGCGACTGGGAGGCTCGAGGGATGTTCGAGGAGGAGTGGAACGCCCTGCGCTACCTGGCCGCCGACCCGGCCCATCCCCTGCATACCCTGGCGCAGGAGAGCTTCACCGAGCCGCTTTTGCACCTCTTTGGTAAGCGCTCGCTGGCCGAGCGCTTCGAGGCCGCCGAAGGCCCCGCCAATCAGGCCCTGCTCGAGGTGTACACCGCGGTGTCGGCCGCCTATGAGGCCCGCCTGGGGGCCCGGCTGCTCTCTCCGGCGGAGCTCGAGCGCCGGGCCCTCGAACTCACCCAGCGCCCCCAGGCACTGGAGCGGGTCTTGGAGCGGGTGCAGGTCCTGCTGATTGACGAGTACCAGGACGTGAATCCGCTGCAGGGGAGGTTTTTTGAAGCGCTCGAGGCCGGTGGGTTAGAAATCGAGGTGGTAGGCGATCCCAAGCAGAGCATCTACGCCTTCAGAAACGCCGACGTCTCGGTGTTCCGCAAAGCCCTACACGAAGGGGAGCCCCTCGAGCCGCTGAGTCGCTCCTACCGCCACAGCACCACCCTGGTGCGCTTTCTCAACCGCCTCACCGCAACCCTGGCCCAGCAGGGGCTGGGGTTCAGCCCAGAGGAGGCCCCGGAGATACAGGGCCGGCGGGAGGAGCGGGGCCGGCTCGAGCTGCACTGGATCAGCGGGGAGGCACCCCTGGACACCTTGCGCGAGCAGGAGGCCTGGGTCTTGGCGCAGCGGCTACAGGCCTTACAGGGCCCCCTGGACTACTCGCAAATGGCCGTACTGGTGCGCTCCTACGCCAGCGTGCCTTTTCTCGAGCGGGCCTTCCGCCAGGCCGGAATTCCCTATGTGCTGCTGCAGGGCCGGGGCTACTATGAGCGCCAGGAGGTACGCGACCTCTATCACGCCCTGCGGGCGGCCCTGGAAGGGCGGGGCCTCTCGCTGGCCGCATGGCTGCGGGGGCCGTTCGGGCAGGTCGAGGACTCGGCCCAGACCTCCCGGCTCAGGGGCCTCGAGCCCCAGGAACTGGAGCGCATTCTGGAAGCCGAACACCCCCTGCAGGCCCTGGCCGCCTCCTTCCCCCAGATCCAGGCCCGGCTGAGCCAAATTCAGGCCAAGCTGCGCACAGCCACCCCTCTGGAACTGCTCCAGTTCTTGGTGCGGGCCCCCCTGGTCGCAAACAGGTGCTATTCCGATTTTCTGGAGCCGCGCGCCCGCGAAAATGTGGATGCGCTGCTGTTTCTCTTCGCCAGCTATCCCCCGCAAAGCCTCGAGACCTTGCTGGAGCAGCTCGAGCGGCTCTCTAAGCAGGCCGAGGCCGGTGATGTGCCCCAGTCGGGAGAGGGGGTGCAGATCCTCACGGTTCACCGCGCCAAGGGGCTCGAGTGGCCCTTGGTGGCGGTGTTTGACCTGGGGCGCAAACCCTCCCACCCCACCCAGCCGCTGTATCTGGGCGACCCCACCCCGGCGGCCTTACCCCTGCTGTGTTCCCCCCTGGCCCTTCCCGATACCCCCTCATATGCCTCCTTCAAGGCTCAGGTTGAGGCCAAGGAGGAGGAGGAAACCTACCGCCTGCTGTATGTGGCGGTGTCGCGGGCCCGCGACACCTTGGTGCTCAGCGGGAGCGTGCGCCAAGGCCGCCCTGAGGGCTGGGCTGCGGTGCTGGAGGCCATGGGCCTGGGCTCCACCGGCCAGCCCTTTGACCGCCCGGACTACCTGCACCGAACCTGGGCCTATGCCCCACCCCCACCCCTTCTCCCCGAGGCTGTGTCCCTGGCCGCGGAGGCCTCGGAGTGGGCGCACGTCCGCTTCAAGCCCGAGCCTTTTCCACCGGTTTTCTCCCCTTCAGCCCTAAAGCGGATGGAAGCCGAGCCGCTGCCGCTCCCTGACCCCGAAGAGGGGGAGGAGATCCCTGGGCGAGCCCGGGCCATCGGCACCTTGGTGCATTATGCCATCGGGCAAAACTGGGACCCGGAGCGCCCGGAGCATCTGCACAACCTCGAGGCGCAGGAGGTGATGTTTCCCTTTGACCCCGACGAACGCTCCAGCATTATGGCCGAGGTGCGGGCACTGCTGCAGGGCTACCGAACGCTGCTGGGGAACGAACTGGTATGGCCCCGCGACGAGGATTACCCCGAGTTCGCGGTCGCGCTGCCCTTGGGCAGCACGGTCTGGCAGGGGGTGATGGACCGGCTATACCGGGTGGGGGAGCGCTGGTACTTGGAGGATTACAAAACCGACACCGAGGTGCAGCCCGAACGCTACCACTTTCAGCTCGCGGTATACCTCGAGGCCGTGCGGCGGGCCTGGGGTATAAACCCCGAGGTACGGCTGGTGTACCTGCGCTCTGGGCAAGTGGTGGCGTTAGACCGGGCTAGCCTCGAGGCCGCGCTGCAGGAAGTAGGCCCGAAAGACCCTGCTTAGGAGGCGGTTGGGCTGGGCCAGGGCTCGACCACCGCCTTGCTCTCAATGGGTACGTTCAGGCTGGCAGAAACCGAGCAGTACTTGTCGTGCGAAAGCTGCACCGCCCGGTCTAGGGCTTCTTGGGTCACGTTGGGCCCAGAAGCGTAGTGGGTTACGGTGATGTGGGTATAGCGCTTGGGATGCTCCTCGGCCCGAAGCCCCACCGTCTCCACCCGATAACTCGCCAGGGGCTGGCGCTTCTTCTCCATGATGTCCACCACATCGTAGGCCGTGCAGCTGGCCAGTGCAGCCAATAAGAGCTCCATCGGGCGCATCCCGGTAGAGGGGCTATCCCCATCCACCATCACCTTATCCCCACTCTCGTTGATCCCCAAAAACCGATGGCCACTGAGACGATGCACAACTACCCGTTTGGTCGCCATAGGCCCAGTGTAGGGCTTTGGCCGGGAAACGGAAGTGCAGCCTCCCCCAATCGGACCCCGGTGAAAGCGGGACCCAAAGGGCGGTTGGGGCTGGCTCGAGCTACAATAAAGGGCAATGTGCGCCCTTTAGCCAAGCTGCTTCTGCTGGCCCTCTTTGCATCCCTCGGGTTCGCCCAGAGGGATATTTCTGACCTAGACCGCGATGGTTACCCCGATCTGACGCAGCTGCACGGCGTTGCCGAGCGGGCCGCCTTCCTGCGGTGGTTCGCGGCGGTCGCCGAGGCACAGTACACCGCCCCCTCCCCCACCTGGAAACCGGAAGACCGGGATTGTTCTGGGTTGCTGCGCTTTGCCTACATAGAAGCCCTCAAACCCAAAACCCCGGCCTGGTTCAAGCAGTTCGCCTACTTTCCTGACCCTTCGATTCCCCCGCTCAAAACCCTCTCCTATCCCCTGCCCATCCTCAGCCGCTCGGTGTTTCGAGTGGCCGGCGGAGCCTACCAGCCTGGGGATGTGGAGGCCGGTCGGTTGGTCGGACGCACCACCGCACAGTACCTGCTGAACCACTCCACCGTGTTCCTGGGCCGTACTCCGGAGGTGGCCCAGCGGGGGGATCTGCTGTTTTTCATCCATCCCCTGGCCTCGGGCTCGGCCTATCACAGCATGGTCTACCTGGGGAACGGGCGGGTGGTGTACCATACCGGGCTCTCGCCGGAGGAGGGCGGGGAGGTTCGGCTGCTGAGCCTGAACACCCTGAGGGCGCACCCTCAAGCCAGCTGGCATCCGGTACCGGAGAACCCCAATTTCCTGGGATTCTATCGCTGGAAAATCGTGGCCAACGGGAAGCATCCCTAGTGAGGAGGAATATGAAGCAGCGATTGAGGGGGGTATTGGGACTAGGATTGTTGGGGCTGCTGGCCTTGCTGCCGGGCTCGGCCCAGGAGGGCGGGCCGCAGATTTATGGTGGAGGCACCTTTAGTCCGGGTGCTCGAGTGGGCCTGGAGTACAGCCTCCCCGGCGGCGGGAGCGCTCAGATCAGCCTATTTCGCATCACAAATCCCGAAAGGGTCTTGGAACTGGGCGGGCCGCGGGACTTCAAAGCCACGGGCGAGCTGGGGTTAGCCCCGGTGCGCAGCCTGTCGGTATACCGCTCGAGGGACAGCAGCTACGGGCAGGTCAACTTAGGGGTGCTTCCCGAGGGGCTTTACCTGGCCCAGATCGGTAACCCCCGGCCCCGCTCGGCCACCCTGATTCTGGTCACGGGCCTGGGGCTGGTGGTCAAGTCCGACCCTGCCGGAATGCTGACCTACACCGCCGACCTCAAACAGGGCAACCCTCTCCCGGCTCAGGTCTATGTGGTGAAGGACCGGAAGATTGTGGCCCAGGGAAGGGCCAACAACGGGATCACCCGCCTCGAGACCGGGTTTAAGAACGGTGAGGGGGTCTTTGTGGTGGCCCGTTTCGGTAAGGCCTGGGCCTTCTCCAGCGCCTATTGGCAGGCCTGGAACGTGGAGAGAAACCGGGTCTACCTCTACACCGACCGCCCGGTCTATCGCCCCGGTCAGACCGTACAGTTCAAGGGCATCGCCCGCAGCACCACAGGGCTCAAGCCCCTGGCTGGGCAACGGGTAACGGTCTCGGTAAAGGACGAGAGCGAGGCCGAGGTCTTTTCTGGAGCCTTCGTCACCGATGCCTACGGCAGCTTCAGCGGGAGCCTCCCGATCGGACTGGACGCGCGGCTGGGCAACTACAGCCTCACCGCCCGGGTGCAGGATCAGGAGTTTAGCGGCAGCTTTGAGGTGCAGGAATACGTCAAGCCCGAGTATCGGGTCACGGTCACGCCCGACAAAGCGGTGGCGGTGCAGGGGGAGAAGGGCCGCTTTGTCATCAAGGGTGAATACCTCTTCGGTGGGCCGGTAGCCGGGGGCAAGGTGAGCTACTCCGTGCTCCAGCGGCCTTATTATCGCTTCGCCTATACCTCGCCCTACGGCTTCTACCAGAACTACGCCTATGAGGACAGCTACGGCGGGAGCATCATCCAGCGGGGCGAGGGGCGGTTGGACGAAAAGGGGGAGCTGGTCTTAGAAGTACCCCTACCCCGGGAGGCCGAGAACGATTATCGCCTGAGCGTGGAGGCAGGGGTCACCGACGAAGCCCGGCGCGAGATCAGCGGTTCCGGGGCCCTCACGGCCTACCGCTCGGGGGTAGTGCTGGACATTAGAAGCGACAGCTACTTCTACCAGGCCGGTCAACCCCTCAGCGCCACGGTGCGGGCTGAGGACCTCGAGGGCCGCCCCCTGAGCGTGCCCTTCAGCCTCGAGGTCAAGCGCTCCTACTGGCTGCGGGGCCAGGGCGAGCAAACCCAGACGGTCACGGTCTTGCAGGGCCGCACCGATGCCCGCGGAAAGGCCACCGTATCGCTCAAGCTGAAAACCCAGGCGGATTACCGGCTCGAGGTCCAGGCCAAAGACAGCGCAGGGCGGTCCACTGCGGCCAGCGATTCCGTCTGGATCTCGGATGGCTCGTACTGGTATTGGGGCTACAAAAGCCTCAAGATCACCCCTGACAAGCCAGAGTACAAGGTGGGCGATACCGCCCGCTTCGTGGTGCAGTCGCCCGTCACCGACGGTTGGGCCTTGGTCAATCTCGAGGGCAGCCGGGTTTCCAAACCGGAGGTGGTGCGGTTTCGAGGCTCGGTCTTCACCTATGCCCTCAAGCTCACCCCGGAGATGGTCCCCAACGGGTACCTCTCGGTGACCCTGCTGGGGGGTGGGGAATACTACACCGAGACCGCCGGGTTCTTGATCCCCCCCACCGACAAGTTCCTGAACGTGGCCATCCGTTCTGACCAGACCACCTACAAACCCGGCGACTCTGCCACCTATACCCTCAAGGTCACCAATGCCCAGGGACAGCCGGTACAGGCCCAGGTCTCGCTGGGGTTGGTGGATGAGGCCATCTATCTGGTGCGGCCCGAGAGCACTCCGGATATCCGCGGCTTCTTCTGGGCCTTGAAGGGCAATCAGGTGGGGACCGAGACCGCGGGGGGCTACTACTTTGGCAACGTGGCACCCGTCCAGGCCGTAGCTCCCAGAGCTGAGATGGGCAAGGCTGTGTTTGGGCAGTCCAAGGAGGGGCTGGCCGCCGCCAAGCTGCGCAGCGACTTCCGCGACACCATTTTGTGGCTCCCCAGCGTGCAAACCGATACCAACGGGCAGGCCACCGTGGAGGCCAGGTTTCCGGATAACCTGACCCAGTGGCGGATGACCGCCAGGGCCATCACCCGCTCCGATACCGTGGGTCAGAGCGTCCAAACCGTAACCACCACGCTCCCGGTGATTGCCCGTTTGGGGGCCCCCCGGTTCCTGGTCAAAGGGGACACCGCCCTGCTGCGGGTGATTGGCCAGAACAACCTGACCACAGCCCAGTCGGGGCAGTTGCAGCTCGAGCCCAGCGGCCTCAACCTCCTCACCCCGCCCACCCGCCTGACCCAGTTCCCAGCAGGCGGGCGCAGCACCGCCGATTACCGGATGAGCGCACCAGAGAGCGGAACCGCGATTCTGAAAGCTTCAGCCCTCACCCCCGCCGCTTCAGATGCCTTGCAGATCCAGCTCCCGGTCTTGCCCAAGGGCCTGAAGGAAGAGCTTGGGTGGGCCGGGCAAACCACGGGTTCTTCGGGGCGAACCACGGGTTCTTCGGATGAAGTCGGGACGGTTTGGAGCTTTGTCCTGCCCGAAAACACAGACCTCAGGCAGACCAAAGCCCGGCTCTACCTCAACCCCTCGCTGGCGACCGCCGTAACCCCCGCCCTGGAGTATCTTGCCGGCTATCCCTACGGTTGCTCCGAGCAGACCATGAGCCGCTTCCTGCCGAGTGTGCTGGCCAAGCAGGCCGGGGCGCTGGTGACCCTGCCGGAGGAGGTACGGGCCAACCTCGACGATTATGTGGCGCAGGGCCTCAAGCGGCTCTATGATTTCCAGCACGAGGACGGGGGCTGGGGCTTTTGGCAGAACGACAGCTCCTCGCTCTACATCACCGCTTACGTGCTGAGCGGCCTGATCCAGGCACAGCAAGCCGGATACACGGTGCGCAAAGAGGTTTTGGAGAATGGAGCAGCGTACCTGAAAAGAGCCCTGGCCCGTCCCGGAACCGATCGCTACACCAACGACGCCCGGGCCTACGGGTTGTATGCCCTGGCCTACGCCGGGGAGGGGGGCTCAAGCGGGCAAACCGTGACCGCCCTGATCTCCTCCTTCACCCCCAAAGACCTTGCGGCCTTCAGCCCCTATGGCCTCTCGCTGCTCACCCTGGCCGCCCAGCAAATCGGGGATCGGGCCAGCGCTAATCGCCTGCTCGAGGCCCTGTTGGGGGGTCTGGTGGAGCGCGAGCAGGTTGCCTACTGGGACGTGGACACCTATCCCTACGCCTGGAACGATGACCGGGTCGAGGCCACCGCCCGCGGCCTGCAGGCCCTGATTCGGCTGCGTCCGGATAGCCCGGTGATCCCCAAGATCGTCAACTGGCTGATGCTGGAACGCAGGGGGGCCCGGTGGGTCTCGACCAAAGACACCGCCGCGGTGGTGGTGGCCGCTTTGGAGCTGGCCAAAGCCCGAGGGGAACAACCGGGCGAGAGCGTGGTACAGGTCAGGGTTAATGGTCAGGAGCAGAGCCTGAGTGTGGGGCCCCAAGGGCTCGAGCTGCCCCTGGAGGGCCTACAGCTCGGCTCCAACCGGGTGGAGATCCTCTCCGAGACCCCCTTGTTTGCCAGCGGCAGCGTGGGCTACTTTGTCGAATCCGAGTACCTCAAGCCCGAGTACAAGGGGCTGCGGGTAGCCCGGCAGTACGAAAAGCTCACCCCCAAGTACGATCCCAAAAACGAGCGCTACACCTATACCCGCAGCCCGCTCTCGGGCCCGGTAAAGAGCGGGGAGTATGTGTTGGTCACCCTAACCCTGCGGCCCGAGAAGGGGGTAGCCCGCTACGTGCTCTTGGAGGAACCGACCCCCGCTGGGCTGAGCGTGGTGGAAAATGATGAGGCCTTCCGCATCGCTGGGGTTCGGTCGCGCTATGGCGACGACTACTACGGCTGGAACTACTGGTTTGACGGGCGGGAGATCCGCGACAGCAAGATCGCCTTCTACTTCAGCTACCTGAACGGCCCCGTCACCTTCACCTACATTTTGCGGGCCGAGACCCCCGGTAGCTTCACCGCCCTGCCCACCCTGGCCTGGCTGATGTACGAGCCGGAAGTGCGCGGGGTAGGAACCGTGAGAACCCTGAGCGTGAGCGAGTAGGGAGGCTGAGGTGAGGGGCTGGAGGGTGGTTGGGGCCATGATCCTGCTGTTCTCTTGGGCCTTGGCCCAGGCCTGGCAGACTGCAAAAAGCCCGGGCTTTATCGTGCAGACCGCCTCGAGCCCCGACCGCGCCCTCCTCCCGCAGGTCTTCACTCTCCTGCAGCAGGCCCGGCGCGAGCTGGTTCTAGCCGGGCTATCCCCTCCCCAGACCGTTAGCGTAATCATTCACCCAAATTTGCCGTCCTATACCGCCACGACCCAGCAGCCCTGGTTCATCCTGGCCGTCTCCGATCGCCGCGCCAACACCATCCACACCCAGCGGCTCCGCATCTTGCTCGAGCGGGGCAGTCTGGAGCGCACCCTGCGCCACGAGTTGTTTCACCTCTCGCAGCCGGAGGGCTGGCCCCGCTGGAGGGCGGAGGGTGCGGCCATGCGCTTCGCAGGCGACCGCCCGACCGCAGCCCCCTTCCCCGCGATCCGCGAGGCCGAGCTCAATCGGCTGCTGGCCCAACCGCCCAGTTCTGAAGCCCTGGCCAGGGCCATGGCCACAGCCTATCTCTGGGCCCAGCGCCTACCCCCTACCTCCCAGCGAGGGGCACTCCTATCTGTGCAGAGCGCGATAAGATAGCCCAGTACCGTATGGCCTCAGCCTATGCCAAGCTGATGGGCGCTCCCTTGGCCCGTTTGGACTCAGGGGTATTTCCCTTTGCCGATGACAAGCGCCACCAACTCTTTACAGCTAACCCCGTTCGGCACGGTTCATAGGAGGCGCTCGGTTCTTCCGGCTCGCTTCCCCGCCAACAGGCTGGGCTCCGGCGGTGGGGTTTTCAGCTCCCGCAGCAGCACCCGCAAAAGCTGGGGGGCCGGAGTGTAGCGAAATTTGGAAGACAACCGCGGGTCGTATTCCTGGATGAACACCCGTACCGGCTGCAACCCCCGCAGGTGAACGGCATACCGACGAAGGGACGCCTCCAGGCGCTCTCCGCTCACCGGGGTCAGGGAGCGCTTGGCGCTGGCCTCGAGTTCAATGATCAGGCGTCGCATGAGATCCTCGGATCGCTCAAAAGGGCAACGGGGTTTCCTCGCCGTAAGGCTGGATCGAGGCCTGGAGCCGGCGGTCTAGCTCCCGCTGGAGGGCCAGGTACATCCGATGGGCGGTCTCGGCCTCTGGCCCCTCCAGCCCCTGATCTCCCACCAACAACCCCACCAAAGCCTTGTAGGCTACCCTCAGCTCGCTCCTCTGGGCGTGTTGCACAAAATAGGCCAGGGCGGGGGGATCTGAAGCCTCGAGGAGGGGGTACTCCGGCGGCCTCAGCTCGATCAGATCGGGGGGAACGGCCTCGAGCTCTGCATACGGTAATCGGGGCATAGGGCCTCCTGAAAGGGTGACCTATTTTACGTGTAAAACATAACATGCAAATGTAAGTACGCCCATACTAGACAAAAAGGGGATTATGTTATAAACTAAATCCAATCGCGGGCTTATATCGAGAACTAAAAGCCCTAGGAGAGTGTCTGATCATCGAGCCGACCTAAACCCTCACCCTCCCGTTTCCCTGCCCGTAACGAAAGGAACCCATGAAACCGCTCGAGCTTCCCCTGCACCCCCACCTGGAAACCATCTTCGGCTACAACGGCAGCGCCCGGCGCGTGGTCTTCTACTGGGAGCCCTGGGCCGACCGGCTGATGTACGACGACGGCAATGAAACCGGCAGCGCCAACTCCTGGGCCTACCTGATCTGGGCGGGGCACCCCTCGGTCAAACCCCACCTGCCCCAGGTCACGGGCTCCTTGCTGATGCTGGAGCGTACCGAGCGCAAGCTCTATGTCCTAAGCCGCAGCGAAGCCCTCGAGGCGCTCGAGGGCTCGGGAGAAGCCCATCAGCAAAGCCCCAAAACCCCGGTCCTGCCCCTGCGCGAAGCCCAGCGGTTGTTGGCCGATTTCGTGCAGTGGCTCTCCAGCCCCAGTGCCAAGGCGGCTTAGCCCTGCCCTTACAGGAGGATTCTATGGCGACCAATCTGGCCCTCATCAGCGGTGTGCTCACGCAACGCGAGCTGCGGTATACCCCCAAAGGTACCCCTTTCCTCGAGGTGGTCCTGGTGGGCAAGCGACCGGCAGGGTCGCTCCAGGTGTTCTTTCGGGGTGAACTGACCTTTTATGGCAAGCTGGCCGAGGGCTGGGCTGAGGGCCTCGAGGTCGGGCAGGCCTATCAGGCCAGCGGGCGGCTGGAGTATGAGCAGTGGGAGAAAGACGGGGTCAAGGGCTCGAGGATCCGCATTGTGGGAGACGAGCTGTTTGCCCTAGAAGGGGCCGAGGTGCGGCAGGAGGAAAAAGGCCCGGTCCTCTATGGGGCGGAGAATCGGGTCCTGCTCTCTGGAAACCTCACCCAGGCCCCGGAGCTGCGCCAAGGGAAAAACCAGACCCCTTTGGCCAAGGCCTCCCTGGCCTTCACCACCTGGGAGCCCACCACGGCACAAGCCAGAACCCACTACATCGAGCTCGAGGCTTGGCGGGAACGGGCCGCCCCGTTCTCCGGGCTGGGGAAAGGAGCCCCGGTGTTGGTGGAAGGCGCCCTCAAAACCGAGGTTTGGGAGGACAAGGAACTGCGAACCAGACGCTACAAGCGGGTGCTCGAGGTGCAGCGCCTACAGCGCTTGGGGCGCATCCGTTGGAACTCTAAAGCAGCCTGAAGGTGTAAAGCCCGTGTGAACACAGGGCTGCCTCCACTGTGAATTGAGTCGGTAGAAACAGCCTTTTTCTGAGATTGTGGCCAGGTTGGCTAAGTTCATCAAACGTTTATTGCCTGTGCATACCTCCTTTAGCGCTTGGGGGCATCCTATGGCTCAGAGGGGTTGATGAGGCCCCCAAAGCAACAAGGAGGCAGGAACATGAAAACGATTCGCATACTTGGTGTAGCATCCCTTCTGGCCCTCGGTGCAGCTTTCGCCGCCCCAACCGATGAACTCGGGGCCAAAGCCCAGCTCATTCAGGTCGTACAAGCCCTGCCTGAGGCGCTCTCCTACACCGATCTCTCGGTACAGCAGGCCAAGGCGTTACAAGATGTGCTGTCCAGCGTGAGTGGTCTCTACCTGACCCAGCAGCAAGCTCAGGACGCGTTGAGCCAGATTCAGGGCATCCTCTCCTCGAACCAGTACAACCAGGTCATGCAGACGGCAACCTATGAACCCGTGCCGGTGATCCCCAGCGACGGCTCCAACCCTCTGGCGGCCAACGACGGCAACGGGGTGCTTAACGCCACCGCCGACGCGGGTAACTTCCTGAGTGGAGTGATCACCGCCGATCTGCCCGTCAACGCTCACGAGTAGTTTAGGCAAAACCTTCAAGCCTTCTCAATCCAAAACCGATTCCAGGGCGCACCGCCACGGCGCCCTGGAATTCGTCTGGGGTAGGGAGGCTTCCCAGGCAATTAGAGCGCTAACAGAACCATGGCCGCCCATTCAGGCGGCCATGTCTGTGAAGGGCGAGGTAAGGCCCCTGTACGTGCAGCGACTTACAGTCGGCCCGCCTCAATGATGCTCGAGAGGAACGCACGGGTGCGATCCTCATGGGGGTCACCAAAGATTTGCTCCGGCGGCCCCTCTTCATGTACCACGCCCTGATAGAGAAAGCAGACCTTGCTGGCCACCTCCTTGGCAAACCCCATCTCGTGGGTGGCCAGGAGCATGGTCATCCCCTCAGCCGCCAGGTCGCGCACGATGTTCAAAACCTCCGAGACCAGCTCGGGGTCCAAGGCGGAGGTGATCTCGTCTAACAAGAGCAAGCGGGGGCCCATGGCCAGCGCCCGCACAATGGCCACCCGTTGCTGCTGCCCCCCCGAGAGCTGATCCGGGAAGGCCTTGGCTTTATGCTCGAGCCCGATGCGCTTCAAAAGGGTCATGGCCCGTTCCTCGGCCTCGGCTCGAGGCATCTTCAGCACCTGCAAGGGGGCCAAGGTAACATTGTGCAGCACGCTCATGTGGGGGAACAGGTTAAAGCTTTGAAACACGATCCCCACCTCGCGCCGCAGGGCGTTAAGATCCACCCCCGGACCGCTGATGCGATCCCCGTCCAAGCAAATTTCCCCGCTCTGAATGGTCTCGAGGCCATTGATGCAGCGCAGCAAGGTGCTTTTGCCACAGCCGGAAGGCCCGATCAGACACACCACCTGATGCTGCTCCACGCTGAGGTTAGTCCCCCGCAGCACCTCGATATCGCCATAGTGTTTATGGACGTTGCGAATCTCTAAAAAGCTCATGATACGGCTCTCAGTGTAGCGCCAACTAGGCCCGAATGCGCCGCTTCTCTGTCTCCAGCAGCCGGTCAACCAGGCGGGTCTGAGGGATGGTGATCAGCATAAAGAGGAGCGCCACGGTGGTCACGGCGGAGAGGTTAAAGCGGTTGGAGGCAATAATTTTGGCCTGATTGAACCCATCGATCACCCCCACCACGTTCACCAACGCGGTATCCTTCTGGAGGGCGATGAAGTCGTTGAGCAGGGGGGGAATGATCCGCCGCACCGCCTGCGGGATGATCACAAAGCGCAGGGTTTGACCAAAGCTCAGCCCCAGGCTGCGGGCTGCCGACCACTGGCTGGGGTGGATGCTGTCCAGTCCGGCACGGTAGACCTCGGCCACATAGGCCCCATAGCTCACCGTGAGGGCCAGAATGGCCAACCACTCTGGAGACCAGTCCTTAACCCAGGGCACGTTGGCCAGGGGCAGGCCCAGGGCGATCAGGTAAATGCTGATAATGGTGGGCAGGCCACGAAACGCGTCGGTGTATACGATGGCCAGAAAGCGAATGGGCTGCCCGGCTCGGCCCGGGATCATGCGGGCCACCGCGATGATCAGCCCCCAGATCAGGATAAAAACCTCGGCCACACAAAACATCCAGACGTTTTTCCAGAAGGCCTCGAGCACCAAGCCAAAGGAACTGCGGATCAGCTCGAGCTTGAAAAAGGTTGAGGCTACCGCTCCTCCGTTGGCCAAGAGGAACTGTATCCCCAAAAACACCAACACGGTGGCTACTGCGTAGCCAATGGCATACTGGGCCCACTCCCGGGCCTCAGCGGTCTGGACCCGGGCGGCGGCCAGATCGCTGCCAGTCAGGGCCGCTCGAGCCTTTGCCGCATAGATGAAGCTGCGCACCACCGGGATCAACAGCAATAGGGGCAACAACCCCACCCCCACCAGCAGCCCGTCCATCCACCGCTGCTCGAGGCCATTGGCCAGCAACACCCGGTGCAGGTGCAGCAAGACCGCCCAGGCCACCCAGATGACCCCCGCGCTCACCGCCAGGGCGGCGAACGCTAGGGGGAAGGCAGGAGGGGGGGACGAAGCCGCACGGCGCGGGGCTTCGCGGGGCTCATGTCGGTTCACGCTGGCTCCGCCCCATTAGGGCTTGAGGTAAGGCACCGCTGTGGGGTCGCCGCCCAATTCTTTGGAAAGATAGGTAGCGGAGAGCTTTTTGAAGACCCCCTCTGCAGCCAGGGTCTTGAAGATCTTGTCAAACTGGGCTTTGTTGGGAGAGCCCTTGGGGTAAATGGCCCCGTACTCCTCCCCGGTCTTGTACTGCCCTACGACCTCGAGCTTGCCCCCGGACTGCTTGGCCTGCACCAGCACGATCGCGGTATCCAGCATGGCCACATCAATCTGCCGGGCTTGCAGGGCGGTAAACAGGTTGGGGGTATCGGGGAAGACCCGGATGTTGCTCTCCGGTACTTTGAGCACATTCTTGAGGAAGTCTACCGCCGTGGTGCCCTGCTGAACCCCAATCTTCAGGCTCTTGATGTTGCTGGCGTTCACCTTGGTGCCGGTACGCACCAAAAGCCCCTGATCAGAGGAGAAGTAGGGCGGGGAGAAATCTACCACCTTTTTCCGGGCGTCGGTGATGGTGACCTGGGAAAAGGCCAGATCATAGTTTTTGGTCTGTCCGGCCACCAGGGCATCAAAGGAGACGTTGACGATCTTCACTTTGTCCAGCCCGGCCAGGTAGGCCACATTCGCCGCCAAGCAGTACTCGAACCCGGACTTGATGGTATCCGGGGTATCCCCGTTAAACCATCCTGGGGCCGGCAGGTTGGTCTGAATGGTCAGCACCCCTGGGGTTACTGGCTTGATGGGGAACTCCCCTTTCTTCCCGCTCACCTCGCAGTCGCCAATTTTGGTCTGAGCTAAACTCAACGGCACCAATAAACACACCGCCAACACACCGATTGCACGCTTCATGAGACCTCCTTTACTCCTAAAAACTGTACGTCAAGATACCACGCCCCCAGCAGGGGGGAAAGGGCGCGGATGGACGGTATTCGTTCAGGGTGAACTCGAGGTGAAATCCGAGCGGCCATCAAAGCCCCTACCCCAACTCCCGCGCCAGCAAGCGATGAAAGTGGTGCACCCCCTGCTCCCTGACCACGCTGAAGCGCCCTCGGTCGTAAAAGCGCGACTTAACCCCCTTTTGCACCGCCTCTACCACCACCTCGTCCTCGCGCTCAACCCGGTCCAGCCCTGCCCCTGCACCAGAATCCAGCTTGCTGCTATCCCAGACATAGGGCAGAAACGAGACCTTGGTCAGCTCCGGCCCCAGGGGACGCACCACATTGATCGAGAGTCCCCAAGGGTAAAAGTTGAGCATCAGGTTGGGGAACACCCAGTAATAGTAGGCGCCGATCCGGCGGCCATAGTCGGGCGAGGCCTTCGGCAGATCGAAAGCGATTTCCCCAGAAGCGGCCACCCCCAGCTGCAGGTTGCACCACTCGTATAGCTCTGAGCTGTAGTTGCCATAATCAATGGCCGTGTTCAAGCTCGCGTGGATGAAGGGAATATGGAAGCCCTCGAGGTAGTTATCGCAATACAGGGCCCAGTTGGCCCGGACCAGGTAATCCCTGGCCCTGGAGGCTTCGTAGCGAAACTCATGGAGCGGCAACCAGCCCAGGCGCTCCTGCACCGGCTGCAAGACCTGCTCGAGCGGCGCCGCGGGGTTCAGGCTCACGAACAGGAATTTGCCGCGGCCCCAAGATCCGAAGCTCACTTTGGCCAGGTGGTCTTTGGCCGAGGGAAAACCCCGAACCCCTTCGAACTCCGGCATAGCCTGGAAACAGCCGTCCAGGCCAAAACGCCGCCCATGATAGCGGCAGCGCAGGTAGCGGGCGTTATCCCCGGTCTCGGCCACCAGCATCCCGCGGTGGGTACAGACGTTGGAAAGTACGTGGAGCTGATCCTCATAATCGCGGGTTGCCACCAGCGGTTCGTCCAGGCAGCCCTCGAGCAGGGTAAACGGCTTGACCGTCCCCGGAGCTTTGAGGTCATCGGTATCGCCTACCAGTTGCCAGCTCCGGGCAAACACCGCCTCCTTGCTGCGCTCATACATTTCCGGGTCTTTGTAAAAGGAAGAGGGCAGGGTAGAAGCCTCCGCGATCTCGGCTGCAACTTCCAGGGGGTTCATAGAGACCAATTGTAGTGGCATAGGAAAGGCCAATGCCACCCGACCTCGTGGCATTGGCCCCAAAGCCAGACCGGCAATCTCAGTTGAGGCTTTCGCCGACGGCCTCTTCAAAAAGGGCCCTGGCCTCATCCAGGCTGACCCCTTTAACCTGCGAGATTTCCTCCGCCAACAGGTGCATGGCCCGGCGCAAAGCCTGGCGATCCAGATCAGGCAAACCCTTCTCAACCTCCCAGGCCCGGAGCTGGCCCGCCAGGGTGGCGATGCGGAAAGGGTCTCCCTCTGCCAAAATTTCGGTGGTTTTGCGATGGCGTGCGGCCCATTGGCGCGGCAGGGGCAGACGCCCCTCCTTGAGCAGGCCAAGGATCTCGGGGACCTGCTCGTCCGACAAGGCCCGGCGCAGCCGAGTGGTCTGGGAAGCCTCTACCGGGACAAACGCCTTGGAGCGGGTGCCAGGAAAGTCAACTTGATAATAGGCTCGGTCACTGCCGGCCACGCTACGCTGGGCGATCCCCGCCACCACACCTACGCCGTAAGGCGGCAAAACTACCTTGTCTCCCGGACGGTATTCGCTCACAACGCCACTCCTTTCAACAGCACCTCTGATAAGTGGTTAAGATATGCTTCCCGTGGAAACTCGAGCTGCGGGTTACAGGCCAGAGCCGCAATGGTGGCCGCGGTCAACTCCACGTCCAGCTCTGGGCGCACCTCGCCTCGCTGCTGCCCGCTCTCCACCAGACGCTCCAGCAGGTCTTGAAGGTGCTGGTGGAGGCCCCTGAGCCAGCCCTGGGTGTTCTCGGGCTGTGCCTCCCGGGCCACCGCGGCCCATAACCCCCGCCACTCCTCAACCCAACTCACCCGCAGCCGCAAGAACTCGCCCAAGCGCTGGGCAAACGAACCCTGGCGCTCCACCACTTCCTCCACTTTCCGGTAAAAGGAAAGGGTTCGGTGCTCGATAAGCGCCTTCAAAAGGTCCTGTTTGTCCTGAAAGTAAAGATAAACCGTCCCTTTACCGACTTCGGCTTCTTTGGCGACTTCCTCGACTTTTAGGCCAGAGAGTCCGCGCTCTCTCAGAACTTGGATGGTGGCCTCGAGGATGGCTTCGCGTTTGGGGGCGGTTCGAGCCTCCACGGTCACGGCTATGAAGTGTATCACAAAGGGTCGGCCTCAAGATGAGATGGGGGCGTTACTGCTGGGAATACGTTGTCCCCCACAGGATTTACAAACCATTGCGGGCGGGGCTCCGGTTTGTTTTTGCCCTTGCGGCGCAATTGATTATGTTTTTTACAAAATCAGGGATTTTCCGCTCATATAGGCGCAAACCCCCGATCTGCACGCCCTTATTGCCATAGAGGTCATAGGCACCCATCCCTCCAGGCATTCCCTTTAGACTGAGGCCGTGCCATCGGGACGCGTTCACGAAGCCATCAACCTGAGCGTGCTGGGGGTTGCCTGCGTGGCCTACATCGCCTATAAACCCAGCCTGGGTCTTTCTGAACCCTTGGCCCTGGCCTTCGCCGGGAGCTATCTGCTAGGGACTTTTCTGGTCACCCCTGACCTTGATCTGGCCGAGAACCGGGTCCGGGCCAAGGGGCGCTGGGGGGTGGTGGGGTTCTTTTGGATTCCCTATGGCCTGATGTTTGCCCACCGGGGCCTTTCCCATACCTGGTTGGCGGGCCCGCTCACTCGAGTGGCCTACATGGGCGTGGTGGGGTTTCTGCTGTACGGGCTGGCGCGGGCCCTGCTGGGTTACCTGGGGGTTCACCTCGAGCTAGGAGCCCATTGGCAAGCCCCGCCCAGCGATGTCCTGTGGGCCTTGGTGCTGGGGTACTACACCTCTCAGTGGCTTCACCTCATCGCCGATGGCATCTGGCCCGACACCGATTTTCGCTATGCCCGGCGGAGGCGGCGCTAAACCCCTCCGCGGGTGGAATGGAGCCTTATGCCAAACGCAGCCTTTTGGATCGAGCGCCTGGGCCTCGAGCCCCATCCCGAGGGAGGGTATTACCGACAAACCTACCGCTCGGCAGAAACCGTCTCCAACCTACCCCCGCGCTATGGTGGGCCTCGAGCCTTCTCCACCGCGATCTATTTCCTGCTCGAGCAGCCCCAGGTTTCGGCCTTTCACCGGATCGCTTCCGATGAGGTCTGGCACTTTTACCAGGGAGACCCCCTCACGGTCTGGATGATCTCTCCCGAAGGCGAGCTTTCCACCCTTCACCTGGGGCCCCAGCTGGAGGCCGGGCAGGTTTTTCAGGGGGTGGTTCCGGCGGGTTACTGGTTTGCCGCCACCCTGGCCCCGTCGGGCCGCTATGCCCTGGTGGGGTGTACGGTGGCCCCAGGGTTCGAGTTCGCCGATTTCGAGCTGGGCCAGCGCGAGAGGCTGGTCCGCCTTTATCCGCACCACGCGGAGCTGGTCCGCCGCCTTACCCCCGAAACGAGCCGCTAGACTCCCGCAGCACAAGATGGGTGGGCAAGGTGGGGGGGGGCTCGAGCGGCTCCTGGCGCAGTTGCGCCAGCAGCAAGCGACCGGCCCAGACCCCCTTTTCCAGCAGGGGTTGATGCACCGTGGTCAGGGCCGGAATGGTCCGCCTGGCCTCGGGGATATCGTCAAAGCCGACCACCGAGAGGTCTTCCGGCACCCGCAACCCCATCTGCCGGGCCGCATCCAGCACCCCCAGGGCCAGCTGGTCGCTCATGCATAGCAGCGCGCTGGGACGCGGCTTTAGGCTCAACAAATCCCGTGCGGCCCGTGCGCCTTCGCTGGGCAGGTTCTCAGCAACCTCTAGCACCTGCATCCAAGCCCCTGTCCCTGGCAAAGCCCCCTCGTACCCCTGCAGCCGAGCCCTCGAGGCGTTGCAGCAGGAAAGGTTGGCCGCATCCGCCCCCCCAAGCGGCAGGGCCACCACCCCCAATCGGGTATGCCCCAGGCCCAACAGGTGAGCCGCGGCCGCCTGGGCTCCACCGAGGTCGTCGACCCTTACCGCAGGAAACCCTGCTCGACCGGGGTGGTCTACAAACACCGTGGGCAAACCGCGCTCGAGCACCCGCTCCACCAGCGCATCGTGCTCAAAGAGCGAATACACCACAAAACCATCCACCGCCGCGGTACGCACTAGGGCATCGTCCACCGTACGCCGCGGCACCAGGAGCAAGCCCAGGCTGGCGGCCTCGATCACCGAGCTCAGCCCCTGCATGAACAGGGCTGCTACCGGATCGGCAAAGGGGTAGGAGAGGCTATCCCCGTACAGAACCCCTACTGCCCCCACCTGTCCCCGCCGCAGTCCACGGGCCAGCGGATGGGGGGAGTACCCGAGCTGCCGGGCCACCTCGAGTACCCGCTCGCGCAGCCCAGGCGAGAGTTGATCCGGGCGATTGTAGGCGTTGGAAACCGTGGAAGGCGAAACCCCGGCGGCCTCGGCCACGTCCCGCAGGGTTGTGCGGCGCTTTGGGTTGACAGGCATCGGCCTTATGTTAGACTACTGAAACGATTTAGTAAATCGGTTTAGATAGGGGGCATAATGAAACTGGGCGTGTTCAACCCAATCTTTGGCAACCTCAGTCTGAAGGAGTTGCTAGAAACCCTGCCCGCGCTGGGCCTCGAGGCCGTCGAGTTGCGCAGCGGGCCGGTAGACCGGCGCGAAATTGCCGCCGGGCGGTATCCCGGCCAAGCCCAATGCGACCCCGAGGTGCTGCTGGCCGACCGGGGTAAGCTCGAGGCTTTCCGGAGCGCCTTTGATGCGGCTGGAATTCAGATCAGCGCTTATTCCTGCCACGGCAATCCGGTGCACCCCAACCGCAGTCAGGCCGAGGTGTACCACGCGGCCTTTGAGCGCAGCGTGCGCCTGGCCGAAGCCACCGCGGTGGAGGTGGTGGTGGTGTTCTCCGGCACCCCTGGGGGCTCCCCTCAGGACCCCACCCCCAACTGGATCACCTATACCTGGCCTCCGGAGTATGCCGAGGCCCTCGAGTACCAGTGGAATGAGGTTCTGATCCCCTACTGGAAAAAGGCGGCGGCTTTTGCCCGGGCCCATGGGGTCAAAATCGCGGTCGAGGCCCATCCGGGCTTTAGCGTGTACAACCTGGGCAGCTTCTTGCGCCTGCGCGAAGCGGTAGGCGAGACCATCGGGCTGAACTTCGACCCTTCCCACCTGTTCTGGCAGGGCGTGGATGTGGTGCGGATGATTCGCGCACTGGAGGGCATGATCTACCATGTTCACGCCAAGGACACCTACCTCGACCCGGTCAATCTCCCGGTCAAGGGGGTTCTCGACCTCTCCCCAGAGCTCAAAGACCGCCCGTGGTATTTCCGCAGCGTGGGCTACGGCATGGGGGAGAAGGTTTGGCGCGACATCGTGAGCGCATTGCGCACCAGCGGCTATGACTACGTGCTGTCGATCGAGCATGAAGACGCCTTGGCCTCGAGGGTGGAAGGGGTGAAGAAGGCCATCGGTGTGCTTAGGCAGGCCATCCTCAGCGAAGCAGCCGGCGGCACCAGCTGGAGCGTGTAACCGGCAGCCCCAGGCCTCAACCCCCTTTCAGGAGCCCATACGCGTATGCCCCGCAAATCTAAGGTTTCCCCCAAGTCTGAACCCAATACCTATGGCGGCCCCCGCCTCGAGACCCCCGGTGCCCCCCTGCGCGTAGGCATTGTCGGGGCTGGAGGCATCGCCAACCAACACTACCGCGGCTACCAGGCCGCCGGGGCCGAGGTAGTGGCTTTTGCCGACCCCTACGCCCCCACCCGCAAACGCCGGGAACAGGAATGGGGCATCCCCGGCTATGCCAGCGTGGACGATCTGTTGGAACACGTTGCGGTGGAAGCCATCTCGGTCTGCTCTCCCAACGCTTTTCACGCCGAGGCCACCCTCAAAGCCGCCCAGGCCGGAAAACACATCCTGTGCGAGAAGCCGCTCTCGATGAGCCTAGAGCAGTGTCAGGCCATGATCCAAGCCGCCCAGCGCGCTGGGGTGGTGCTGCAAACCGGCCATCACCTGCGCTCCAACCTGCTGGTCGAGCGGGCTCGAGACCTGATTCGCTCGGGCGCCATTGGCAGGGTGACCTTCATCCGGCTGCGCCAGGCCCACGACTGGGGGGGAAACAAAACCGTAGCCCCCTCTTTCGGGCTCAAGGCCAACTCCGGGGGAGGAACCATGCTGGACAATGGCTGCCACATGTTCGATCTGGCCCGCTTCTTCGGGGGCGAGGTGGCCAATGTGTTCGCCCGAATCGCCACGCTGGGTTTCCCCATCGAGGTTGAAGACGTATCCTTGGCCAGCCTCGAGTTTGCCTCGGGGGCCCTGGGCTCGGTGGAGAATGCCTGGACGGCCACTGGCTGGGAGGAAGGTTTCTGGGTTTACGGCACCGAGGGCGCCCTGGAGTGCACCAACCGCCTGGGCAAACGGGTGCTGCGCCACGCCTACCGCCGCTCCCTCGGAACCACCTGGGACAAGCTCGATGAAACCCTCTACAGCTTTGCCGATGAAGGCGGCCACAGCCGAGAGATCGTTCATTTCATTCGCTCCATCCGTGAGGGCGCCCCGGTAGTATGCACCGGCGAGGACGGTATGGAAGCGGTGCGGCTGGTACTCACCGCCTACGAGAGCGCCCAGCAGGGCAGGCCCCTTGCGGTGCGCCGATGAGCCTGATTCACCCCCTGCCCCACCTGGCCCAGGCCCGAATCGCCACCTACACCCTCTTCTTCATCTGTGGTGTGCTCTTGGCGGCTTGGGTCTCGAGGATCCCCGCCATCAAAGCCCATCTGGGGCTCGAGACCGGCGAGCTGGGCTTGGTGCTCTTGGGCGGTCCGCTGGGATTGGTGAGTGCAATGCCGCTGACCGGGGCCGCCCTTGCCCGCCTGGGCAGCCGCCGGGTGGTTACGGCGGCCTCCTTGGCCTGTGCCCTGGCCCTGCCGCTGCTGGCCTGGGCCCCCAACGGCTGGGCCTTGGCCCTGGCCCTTTTCCTCTTTGGATTCTTCAATGCCGCCATGGATATCTCCATGAACGCCCAGGCGGTCGAGGTTGAGCGGCAGCAGGGAAAGCCCATCATGTCCAGCTTTCATGCCCTGTTTAGCCTGGGGGGACTGATCGGGGCGGCGCTGGGAGGAGGTGCGGCAGCCGTGGGTCTGGGGCCTGCTGGCTTCTTTAGCCTGGTGGCCTTAGGCTCCATCCTTTGGCTGGCCTGGGCCACCCGTGTGCTGCTGCCTACCCCACCCTCCCCACCTGGCCCGCTTTTTGTCTGGCCTCGAGGGGTGCTGTTGGGGCTGGGGCTGATCGTATTCTGCACCGGGTTGGGCGAGGGCGCGGTCGGGGATTGGAGCGCGGTGTTTATGCGCCAGGAGCTCGGGAGCAGCGAGGCTGTGGCCGCACTGGCCTTCTCGGCTTTCTCGGTGGCGATGGTGGTTGGCCGCTTGAGCGGAGATTGGCTTAACGAACGCTTTGGAGCGGTGTGGCTGGGAAGGGTGGGGGGGGTGCTGGCGGCTGCGGGGTTTGGGGTGACGCTCCTCTCGAGCCATCCTCAGGGGGCCATGCTGGGCTTCGTGCTGGTCGGGCTGGGCTACTGCACCCTGTTCCCGCTGGCCTTCAGCGCTGCGGGGAATACCCCAGGCATCAGTCCCGGCCTGGCCCTGGCCTCGGTAGCCACGCTGGGTTACCTGGGCTTCCTGGTAGGGCCCCCGCTGATCGGTCTGGTGGCCCATGTCAGCTCGCTGCGGGTTTCGTTCGCTCTGGTGGCCCTGCTGGCGCTGCTGATCTCTTGGATGGCCGGACTGCTGCGCCCTCGAGCATAACCCCCCCCGTGACTCCGTCGTCACGCCAAACCCCAGGGGCATAACGGAGCGCTTCCCCGATGCTGCAGCACTCCAGCGGCAGACATAACCCTCCAGGTTCGGATGGCTGTGAGATTTATCAGGCTGGATTGAGGCGCGCATAGTACAATTTCCCCTTAGATGAGAGAACTCCCCTCATACATCAAGATTGATCTGGCCGAGCTGTGGCGAACGGTGGTGCGCTATTGGTGGATGTTGCTGGCCATCTTTGTGCTTGCCGCGGGTCTGGGCTATTTCCTCAGCAAGCGCCAAACCCCCGTATACCAATCCACTGCGCGTCTGCTCTCGGCCCAAACCGTGGCCTTCGGCGGGGGGCAGTTTCAAAGCCTGCCCAACAGCAGCCCTCTCGATTCGCAGGCGTATATTCAGGCTGCGCTCAGCACCCAGGTGCTCAAAGACACCTTCAACCTGGGGAACCAACCGGTCACCACCCAACGCTTGGATGAGCTGCGCAAAAAATTACGCGTAAGGGCCATTGATGGGCGCCAAAGCAGCGTGATCGTGATGAGCGCGCTGGACACCAACCCGGCCAACGCTGCCAAGATCGCCAATGCCTGGGCCAACGCCCTGCGCAACTGGGATGATCAGCGGGTGCGCTCAACCTTCAGCCGCAACCGCCAAACCCTCGAGGCCCAGCTCAAAAGCCTTAACAGCGACCTGAATCGCGGTGGGGTGAGCCCCCAAGACCTCGAGGCCCGCCGTACCCTCCTGGCCAGTGTGCAGCGGGACCTTGATCTGGTACGGGCCCTCGAGCAAGGAGCGACCGGCCAGCTGACCTTGCTGGATGCTGCCGATCTGCCCAGCAAACCGGTAGCGCCCCGCCCCCTGTTCACCGCCTTATTGGCGGGATTCCTGACGCTGGCGGTGGGGTTTTTCATCCTGCTCCTGCGCGAAAGCTCGACCCGTACCGTGCGCAACTCTGAGGAGGCCAGCGGGATTACCGGGCTGCCGGTGCTGGGGGAGTTTCCCCGCACTCCGGGGGCGCATGGGCGCGAGCTGCCCCGCGAATCGGCCAGCTATCTGCGCACCTATGTCAACCGTAGCCTGATGGACGAGCACCCCAAGGTCGTCGCCATCACCAGCGCCGAGTCCGGGGAGGGCAAGAGCAGCATTTCCCTGGCGCTGGCTAAGGCCTACGCCCGGGCCGGCAAGCGCACCCTGCTCATCGACTTAGACCTGCGCAAGCCCGTGCTTCACAAGGAGTTTGGCATTGCGGCGGGGGCGGATATTGTCTCGGTGTTGCGCGACCCGATGTTCACCCTCACCGCCCATCAGGTTGAGCCTGGGCTGCACGTGCTGCCCTGCTTACAAACCCTGCCCGACAGCGCCGAGCTGCTGGCCGAGCATTTCCGCCCTTTCCTCCGGCGCCTTTTGGAGCTCCAGGAATGGGACGTGGTGATCCTGGATACCGCGCCGATCCTCGAGGTCACCGATACCCTGATCGTGGCCCCACAGGTTTCCGGTCTGCTCTTGGTGGTCAGTGCGGGCTCAACCAATCGCCGCCGCCTGAGCGCTGCGCTGGACAGCTTAAAGCGAATCGGAGCCCGGGTCATCGGGGTAGCGGTCAACAACCTGCGTTCCGGCGAGGGGCTCACCACCTCAGCCCGGGGGTACGGCTCGTATGGCCCCAAATACCGCCCTGGATCCACCACCGAAGAGCGCGACATCCGCCAGACTTCAGAGTGGTAGCGGCGAAAGGGCGGTGGCTTTTCGGCAGGCCACAGGTGTGCTACCCTAGAGTTCGCGTCTTCGGTCTGGCGCGGCGCACCAGCGCGAACCGGGTCAGGGCCGGAAGGCAGCAGCCCTAAGTGCCAAGGAGCGGGTGCCGCCAGGAAGCCGGAGGCGCTTAACCTTATCTCCGCAAGGCTGTCCGTTAGAGGACAGCCTTTTTCATCCTGCATAGGGATCCGGTTGTCCTGGAGCGGGGTAACCCGGACGATCCTGAGGGGGCTCGAGCAGACACGGGGTACATTTCCTAAGGCCTACGGGTCGTCTTTGGCGACTTCTCTCATTGAAGCTCCGTATACTGCCCCAAGGAATGCTGCAACGCTACTATTTGCGCGAGGTATTGTCGCTGTACGGGATGGGGGTGCTGCTCTTCGTTGGGCTCATCACCACCGACCTGCTCTCCTCGCTTTCGGGGGTGCTCTTGCGGCAGCACACCCCCATCGGGGAAATCCTGCAACTGGTGGCCTACCGGATGCCCAATACCCTAAGCCAGGCCCTCCCGTTGGGGCTGGTCTTCGCCCTGCTGGTAGCCCTGGCCCGCTGGATTCGCCAGTCCGAGCTCAAAGCGGCTTATGCGGCGGGGATCGCCCCCTATCGTTTTATTGCCCCGGTCATCGGGCTGGGGCTGCTGGTCGGGGGGGTGGTGTTCCTGAACGAGGGCTGGATCAAACCCATAGCTCAGGAGCGGTTCGAGAACCTCCAGTACAAGATTTACTATGGCTCCGAGCCCTCGGGGGTGCTTACCGACCAAACCTACACCCCTGCAGGGCTGGGGGTGTACTATGCTCAGCGGATTTTCCCGGCCCAAAAGGGGCAAAGTGGGGCCGGCCTCGAGAACATCCGGGTTATCGAGCCCGGCGGAGCCATCTGGAGCGCCGATTCGGGCCGCTGGGAAAACGGAGCCTGGGTGCTGTACAACGCCTATCGGGTGAATCCGGACGGCAAGATCTTCAACGAGGCACAGCATCCCCTGCCCTTTCCCAGCGGGTTCCAACCCAAAAACGTCTCCTACGATGCGCTCCCGATGCCCGAACTCTACAACGCGGCCAAGGCTGACCCTGAAGCGCGCTTTCCCCTGCTGCGGCGCTACTCCAACGCGGTCGGAACGCTGATTCTGGCCTGGATCGCGGTGGTGGTAGGGCTCAGCCTGCGCGAGGCGGCCTGGGCTTTCATCGCGGTGGTGGTCTTGATTTTTGGCTACTGGACCTTCTGGACCCTCTCGGCCCAGTTTGCCAAGCTAGACGTGCTGGGGGCCTACGGCGCCTGGCTGCCCAACCTGGTCTATCTCGGGCTCGCCCTGTTCTTCACCTGGAGGTTGGCCCGGTGAACACCCTAGACCGCTACCTGGCTCGAGAGGTCGGCACCTATTTCGTGGGTGCCCTGGCCGTGGTGGTGCTGGCCCTCCTCATCGGGGCCCTATACGAGGTACTGGCCCCGCTGCTGGCCAAAGGCGCCGACCCCTGGGTGGTGAGCCAGTATCTGGCCTATCGGGTACCCGAGGCAGTGGTGCGGGGACTCCCGCTGGCCTTTTTGTTCGCCCTGCTGTTGGTGCTTTCGCGGATGGGGGAGGAATCCGAGCTCAAGGCCATGCTGGCTGGCGGGATCTCTAAAGTCCGGGTGCTGGCCCCGCTGCTGATCGTGGGGGCAGGGCTGTTTTTGCTGGGGTTTCTGGCAGCCGAGAGCCTGGTACCGCGCAGCCTGCAACAGGGCCAGAGCATGTTGCGCCAGGCCGTCCTGGACAAACCCAGGGCCCTGCTGCAGCCTGGAACCCGGCTCACCGACGCCTATGGGCGGATCGTCTACATCGGCCAGGTGGACAATGCCGGAATCGGGCAAATCCGGGTGATCACCGCGGAGGAAACCCTGGTGGCCGAGCATGGGCGCTTCGAGGCCGGTTCGCTGGTGTTGTCCAAAGGGATGCGGACGACCTATGGGGGAGCCAAGCCCCGCACCGTGGCGCAGTTCGAGCAGGCCACGGTGCCGCTGGTAGAGCTCTCGCTCGAGGCCCCGGGTGGGCTCTTCAGCTTGACCGTAGCCGAGCTGCGCAGCCGGATCGAGCAGTACCGCAAGCAGGGGCTTCCCTATTACGCTGAGGCCACCGCGCTCTACCGCAAATGGGCCGAGCCCGCGGCGGTGTTTTCCTTTGCGATCTTTGCGGTGGGGCTGGCCTTTTTCCAGCTGGGCCAGACCCGCAGCCTGGGCATGGTCGGGGTGGTGGTGCTGACCTTCGTCTACTACGCTACCTGGAGCGTGGCCCGCATTATGGGGGAACAGGGGGTGTTGCCGCCCTTTTTAGCCGCCTGGGGCCCGAATCTGCTGTATGCCCTGGCCGGGCTGGGGCTTTTGAGGCTGGGGCGGCGATGAGCGGCAGGCGGCTGGAGGTGCAGGGCTTTGGGGTCTTAAGGGTTCTGCTCATTGTTCTGCTGTGTTCCTTTGGGCAGGCCGCCACCCTCAAGATCCTCGAGGCCGAGCGGCTCGAGCTGCGCAACGAAAACGGTGAGGAGCTGATCATCCTGATCGGAAACCCGGTCAAACTCGACCGTGACGGCGAGCTCATCGAGGCCCCCAGGGTGATCTATAACCGCACCCGCAAGCGCCTGATGCTCAGCGGTGGGGTGCACTATCGGGACAAGCAGGGCCAGATCATCCAGGCCGATGACCTCGACCTCGACACCTCGGACGAGAGCTTCGAGGCCATCAGCGTCAAGATCGAGTCGGGGGATTTCTACCTCACCGGCCCGATTTGCGAGCGGGCTGCCGGGCAGATCCTGCTGCAAAAGGGCTACCTCACCCCCTGTCAGCGCTGTGCCCAGGACAAGCCGGATTACGCCTTCGAGGCCAACGAGGTGGTGCTCTACCCTGGAGACCGCATCATCGCACGGGGGGTATGGGTGCTGCTGCGCGGGGAAAAGGTGCTGTACCTGCCCGCGATGCTCCTCTATCTGTCGGAGCGTCGGCCCAAGCTCGAGATCGGCAGCAGCGATACCGATGGGGTCTATGTCTTTGCCGATCTGCCCTACGTTTCGGATTTCGGCTTGGGATACACCTTTCTGCGCTACTTCGAGAACCGCGGCTGGGGCATCGGCTTCGATCACTTTGGGGTAGGGGCGGCCAAGGAGCGCTACCAGTTCCTCTACCTCCCGCCCATTGCCCTTCCCCAGGGCTCGACCACCCCCAGCGCGACCAGCGACGGCATCTGGGTCTATAACCTCCAATACCGGCTGGACAACCCGGACTGGCGCTACAGCGCGAGCATCAAACGCGACGACCTGTCCGGAGTCACCAACCCCCTGGGTGACCCCTTTTCCAGCTTCGGCGGACAACCCGACTACACCGAGTTCCGGCTCGAGGCCGCCACCCCAACCAACACCCCAGGGGCCGCGGAACCCTTCTACCGCTTCACCTTGGATGGCTACATTGACCACAACCCCAGCCTGGGGCGCTCCCCCCGGGCCACCCCCCAGCGGCTCCCCGAGGTCGAGGTCAGCTTTCCCAAGGGCTACCAAAGCCCTGGGTTCAGCATCAATGGAAGCCTCCAGCTCGGGTTTTATGAAGCCCCCTCCAACCCCTTCAACCGCACCGCCCGCAACATCCCCTATCTGGCGGCCGGGCGGCTTCAGCTCATCCACAATGAGACCTATACCCTCACCGCGCCCCCTTGGCCGGGGCTGGGCTTCAATCTGAGCAACAACTTCAGGGGCATCTACTACACCACCCGCAATTCCCAAGGTGAGCTCGAGCGCCTCATCAACTGGCAAACCAACGCCACCCTGAGCCAGACCCTGGGAGCGGTCCGGTTCGGGCTGAACTTCCAGCGCAACGACATCGAAGGGGGGACCCCCTTTGCCTTTGATTTTCCTGGCCGCACCACCCGCACCACCTACCTCACCGGCACCTTCGACTACACCCCTGACCCAGCCTTTGCCTTCAGCGCCAAGGCCAGCCGGGATCTGGAGAACCGCGTCTTCTACCCCTTGGCCACCTTCACCCTGCGCAACCAGCTCTGGTCCTGGTTTTCTCTCAGCAACAGCGTTTCCCGCGACATCCAAAACGGCAAATGGGGGTTGCTGACCACCAACCTGAGCCTGACCCCCCAGCCCTTCAGCTTTGCCCTGAGCTATACCCGCAACCTCGAGCTGGGCCTGAGCGGCGCCCTTTCCACCCGCCTGACCTACAGCCCGCTGCCCTGGCTGCTCAGCGCCAGCACCGGCTACCGCTGGACCGACGTGCAGGAGCAGGAGACCCGGCCTCTGGTCTGCGACCCCACGGCCCCCTTCAACTGCGTGCTGCAATACAACCGCTACGACCCCCTCCAGCTCTCGGCCAGCTACAACCCCGAGAACCTCAGCGCCGGGCTTCAGCACCGCCGCGACCTCAACACCGGCCAGGCCATCAGCACCGCCGGCAACCTCCTGTGGCGCGAGGGGGATACCACCTTCACCCTGAGCCAAACCCTCAGCCACCTCTACTTTCCCCTGCCCCAGCCGGGGACCACCTATATCCCCACCCCTACCCCCTTTGGTTTGAGCGGCAGCGCCCAGCTCACCCTGGGGCTCCATACCCTCCGCTTTAGCGACAACGTGGTTTTCGGCAACCCCGAGCTGCCCACCCTGACCACCGCGGGAACGGCCAATCTGGCCTTGGTCTATCAGTACGGCACCGATACCAGCCTCTCCCTGCAGGGCACCTGGTACTACCTGCAGGGCCTGGTCAAGAACCCCTTCCTGACCTTCCAGACCGCCATCCGCGAGCCTGAGGTATTCATCAATCAGATCTATCTCCAGTATCACCTGCCCGAAGCCGACGACCCCACCACCCCCAACAACGAAAACCTGGCCTATCTGCAAACCCTGCGCTTCCAGGGGGAAGCCGAGATCTTCCCGGCCCCCTTGCGCAAAACCGACCCCCCCGGCCTGGCGTTCCAGGGCAGCTTGGTGGCCGAGCGACAAACCGCCCTGGGCAGCGGGCGCTTCCTGCTCACCTTCCAAAACTTCGGCCCGACCTTCAGCTTTATGGGCGAGGAGAACACTCGGCTTTTCTTGAGCATCCTCTACAACACCTCGGGAACCAACACCTCTCAGGTCTTTTACCTGCCCAACCTCGAGCAGACCATCCTCAAGCCCAAAATGGTCGTGACCATTGACCGCTGCTGCTGGGCCCTGCAGGCCAGTTTGGATGCCCTTAACAACGAGTTCAAGGTTTCTTTTATCGTAGGGGGGAGCGCTACCGACCTGCTGTTCAACCAGAACGGTTTCAGCTTTAACCCCCCTTCGCTCAACCCCACCCCCGGAGGTACGCGGTGAAACCCTATGCCTGGATGTTTCTTCTGGCCCTGGCCTTTCTGCCGTCTTGCACGGGCAGCACCACCGACGAGATCGCAGCGGTCCTGGCCGTAGCGGTCGCCCCGCCCAACAGCGCTCCCCAGATTCGCTTCTATGACACCTCGAGGCTCCAGCCTGGCTCAGGCGCCAGCATCAGCGGCTGCCAAAAGACCAGCGCCCAGGACAGCGTCTGCCAGTTGGTCTGGAGTTGGACCTTGGACCAACCCATCGTGAGCGTGCTATACCAGCGCGGCCTCCAGGGGGGCGCCGGGGATCAGCTCTGGGTGCTCACCGCCAGCGATCTGCGGCGCTACAGCGCGACCGGGTTCACCACCAACCCTGCGGCGGCCCCCCCGCTGCCGGCCAACACCCTGGATACCCCAGGGCTGGGGGTCAATTGCAGCCAGGGATACCTAAGGCTGGGCTCGAGCACCCTGCTGGTGGTCTGCCCCCCGACCGATCCCACCTCCACCGCCCTGCCCACCGCTTGGCAGGTGAACCTGAACACCCCCACCCTAAACCCCTCGATCAACCCGCCGCTGGACCTCAGCGCCCTGGCTGCTTTTACCCCCCTGCGCCTGAGCCTGGACAACCAAGACCGCCTCCTTTACCTGAGCCGTCAGACCATCGGCATCGGCACCACCCGGGGCAGCACCGATGTGTTTCGGGATCTCACCACGCTGGCCGGTCGGCCCGGCGCTACCGCCGTCCCCAGCGACTTTATCTTCCTGACCGATACCCGCAGCAACACCTCCACAGCGTATGGCCTCTACGACGACCCCATCGGGGGAGACCCCAACACCTATCTCCTCTCCTGGGGGCTCCGCAGGCCAGCCTCGAGGCCGCTCGCCGCCTGGCCCATCCCCACAGCCGGGCCGCGG
>NZ_QWLB01000033.1 GCF_003574355.1 Meiothermus granaticius NBRC 107808
CCCCGGCACCCCCCACAGCCCCTTCCATTTGGGGGTTCGGACGATGAGCACACGACCAGAGGGCCCCTGCACCAACGCGGCAACGGTGGGAATCGGATAGAGCTCCATACCGGCTGAACTTACGCCCCCCCACGCAAAACGAAGGTAGCGGAGCTTACCGCTCGCACGCCCTCAGGCTCGAGCCCCACCCCCTGGCACTCAGTTCATCTGCTCCCTGAACACCGCATAGACCCGCCCACCCTTGGAGAACGCCTCGAGGGCATAGGGGATCCGCTGGCCCGGCAGGGGAGCGCTCCCCTTGTAGGGCAGCGCGGTCTCCAACACCAGCGCCAAGGGGTGGCCTTTGGGCACCTGGGCCTCCCGGCGCACCCGGTCGAGCATCTTCTCGTTTCTGGCGCTGAAGAACACCCGCATCGGCTTACCCCCCGCCACCAGCACCAGGCTGGGGCTGGGGCCATACTCGGCCAGGGCGATGATGGCCACCTCTTCAGAGACCTGGTGCTCCTCTGCCAGCTCTGGAATCAGCCGGGGGCTCTGCCCCCGCTTGGCCATGCCGGCCTCCACCGCCTCCCGAGGCAGCAGCATCTCCGCCGCCCCCAGGTTGCATAGGGCCTCGAGCTGGGCCTCGAGCTCCTGCCCAGCATAGGCCTCGTGCAACTCGGACAGCAGATCGTCATCCCGGTAGATCAGGCAGTGCATCACCTCATGGGCCAGGGTAAAGCGCTGACGCTTGGGGGACTGGCCCTCGGCGATCAAGATGGTCTGGGTGTTGAAGTCAAAAGCCCCGTCCTGATCATTGGGGAAGCGGGTGTAGGCCAGGCTGGCCCCAATGCCCCCGATCAGCCGCTCTGGGGTCAGAGGGGCTTGAGCCTTGCGGTAGGCTCGGGCCAGCTCGAGGGTGCGTTCACGCAGGTTCATGGAGCTACCGGAGGGCGATATAAACCGAAACTCGGGTGAGGTCCTCGTAAATCTCGTAATCGTAGCTGAAGGCCCGCCGTGGGGCATCCGGCCGTGCGAAATACCCCCGGATGGCCTCCCAGGTTTGCCGCAGGGCTCCGGGCAACTCCCCTTCGGCGGTAAACACCAGGTAGCGCCCCCCTGGAACAGCCAGGCCCTTTAGCCCCGCCGGGACCTCCCTCAGGTCGGGAACCTGATACCCCGCCAGCAGCGAGTAGGCCCCATTCTCGTCGCCCTGATAGGCATGGTAGACCCCAAAGAGCTTGCCCTTGGCCATCCGCGGAAGGCCCTCCAAGCGCGGGTCGCGGTGCACCTGGGCCCACAGGCCGGGGATTCGGGCCGTAGCCGGATCGGCCTCGAGGGCCGCCGAGGTGCGGACCTCAAGGCCCAGCACATAGAATCCGCCCTCTTGGCTCAGTACGGGCTGGCCCATAAACCCCTTCCCTTCAGGATACCGGCCCGTCACGGGCGGCAAAAGCATAGCCAAAGCCGAGGGTTAGGCCCTCGGCTTCAGGCCGGGCTTAGCCCTCGAGGACCCGCTTGAGGTGTAGAAAAATCTCGTACCAGTCGCGCTTGGACTCAGGGCGCTTCCCCCGCAGCTCAATTCGTGCCAGGGTCTCTTGCCAGGCCGGGGTGATCTCCGCACCCAAAACAGGATCGGACATCAGCTCCGCCAACCCTCGGGGCAAGGAGGCTTCAGTGCGGTCCCCGTAAAAATCCACCGGGGCCAGCAGGTCGTTGACGCTCACCTCGTAGGAGCTGGCCAAGGTCTGCAGCGTGTCCAGAGAGGGATTGGTGCGCCCCCGCTCCAGATCCGAGAGGTAAGGGACGCTGAGGCTGCTCTTGTCGGCCAGGTCCTTAAGACGCCAACCGCGCTGGCTGCGCAGTTCACGCAAACGTTCAGCTAGGGTCATGGTTCTGACTCTAGCATAATGCCCCTTTATGGTCAAGTCGTAATGCCTGTTCCAGGCATTGCGCTAGGCATATTATTATGTTATCATCATAATATAGGGTAAATGCTACGACGGGGGCGTCGTCCTTATCCCCTCCGCGTCCCCGTGCTTCAACCCCTATTCCGTCCCACCCTACCCAAAGCCAGTTAAGGACCTAGGCCCAGCGGAGGCGATATGTTGCGGGAAGCCCTGATGGCGATGATGGAAATGAAAGCCCGACAGGCGCACTTGCTCGAGGAGGCTCGGGTGATGCAGTTGCTCCACCGGGCTCGGCACAGCGAGGCCCCCCAAAAGGTCTCGGCGTATGTCTTCGTCTCGGCTTGCCAGCCCAAGCGGGTGGCCTGGGCCTTACGCCGCATCCCTGGGGTACTCAAGGCCGACGCCCTTTCGGGCACCTCGGAAGCCCTGCTGGTGGTGGAGCAAAGGAGCCTCGAGGAACTACACCATCTGCTCTACAGGGTGGAGTCCATTCCTGGGGTGCAGAAGGTCTTGGTTAGGTTTGCGGCTTGATAAAACTAGAGGCCGTGGGGTTTGGGGGCTTTTAAAAGCGCCTGGGCCAGGACCTCACCGGGTCTGTCCTCTCCACGAGGGGTCCCTCCGGGTTCGGGCTCGAGCCAGGCCGAGCCCGGCTGCAGCCGGACCGCGCCCCACCCCTGGGCCAAGGCCCCCTCGATCAGTTCCCCCAGGGAGCCCGCCTCGATCCCCTCAGCCTGCAACCGCTTCAACGGCTCCGCAGGCAAATCCGGGTCGAACCCCGCCCGGGCCACGTAGCGCTGGTACGGAGGTTCCCGCCGCTCCATGGTGCCCCCCGCGGCAAAGTAGCGCGAGAGCACCCGGTACCAATCCCCGGAACGGGTGATCGGGCGCATATCGACATAGGCGGCCTCGAGCTCCTCGGGGCGGTAGGCCCTGTAGCGGTTTTCATGAACCACCAGCTCCCGCCTCAGCCGGGGCCGGGGGGCCGGGGCCTCGTCGGGAACCCCCACGCACAACCCCGCCACAGGGAACACCCCCTCCGGCAAACCGCACAGCTCACCGATGGCCTCGATGTGATTGAGCACCCCCCCAATCCAGCAAATGCCGTAGCCCAGGCTCTCCGCCATCGTCGCCAGGGCGCTTCCCGCCAGCACCGCATCCGCGATGGCAAAGTGGGCCGCGGTACGGGGCCAGTACCCCCAAACCCCTCCCCTGAACTCGAGCATCCGCCGCAGGCGATAGACATCCGCCAGCACCAAAAAGAACTCAGCGGCATAGGCAATGTGGGGGTTGTCGGAGAGTTGGGCAATGCGGTCGCGCAGTTCCCGGTCGGTAATGCGCAGCAGGGTGTACATCTGGGCGGTGGCGTCGGTCGGGGCGCGCTGGGCCGCCAGGAGCAGCTTTTCTAGATCCCCTGGGCGCAAGGGCTCAGGCTTGAACCGGCGCACGCTGGCCCGGGTCTGGTAGAGCTCGAGTAGGTTCTTCACGCCCCAAAGCCTAAATCCTGAATCGCCCATGAAGTGTGGCTGAAGGCATTTGTACTTGTTGGCCGGTTTGAGAAGTGCTTAGGATGATAGGCGAGGTGAAGCGTATGCGCAGAGGAGTGATGTTCCTGGTGTTAGCCGCCCTAGCCCCCCTGGCCCTGGCCCAGCCCAGCCCGGTCTACCAGCAGTGCCAGGGCTGCCATCAGGCCAACGGGGCCGGAATTCCCGGAGCCTTCCCGCCCTTGGCCAAGCACACCCCCGATATCCTGGCGGCGAAGGGCGGGCGGACCTATCTGATCCAGGTGCTGCTCTACGGGTTGCAGGGGGAAATCAACGTCAAGGGCCAGAAATACAACGGGATGATGCCGGGCTGGAGCCAGCTCAGCGATGCCGAGATCGCCGCAGTGCTCAACCATATCTCCACCCAATGGGGCGACCAATTCCCCGCCGGACAAAAGCCCTTCACCGCAGCCGAGGTCAAGGCCCAGCGAGGAACCAAGCTCACCCCCCAGCAGGTCTACTCCAATCGCCAGAAGCTCGGGCTGAAGTAGGCTTCAGCGCGCCCCGATATAGCCCAGATACCAGGCGATGAGGTCCTGGCCAAAGAAGAAGGCCACCAGCCCCCCCAGGGCCAGGTAGGGGCCAAAGGGAATTTTGTTCTCACCGGTCATTCGGCGCACCACCAGGCCGATGACCGCCCCGGCCACCACCGCGAGGAGCAGGGCCACCCCCAGGTTGGCCACCCCCAGCCAAGCCCCCAAAAACCCCATCAGGATCACATCGCCAAAGCCCATCGCCACCACTTCATCCCCGTCGTCGGTCTGCGCCGACGGGTGGCGCCATTCCTGGACCCACCAGTAAATCCCGCCGGCCAGGGCCAGCCCCCCTGCGCTCAACAGCCAGGCCCTGAGGCTCGAGAGCGGGGTTAGGCCCCAGCCTGGGATCAGCAGGGCCACCAGCGGCCCCAACACCGCCAGGCCCAGGGCCAGCGCATCGGGAATCCGAAAGGGCTTGGGGCTGCGCAGGTTGAAGGCCACATTGAGAAACCCCGCCACCAACCCCGCGGCGGGCCCCAGCCAGGAGCCTACCGCCGCGGCCAAGTTGATCTGTGGGTATCCCCAGGGCGGGGTCCAGGCGTTGTTCCGGCCCCGCAGCATCAGGAGCACCCCAAACGCGTTGATCATGGCCAGGAACCCCGCACCGATCAGGGCCCCATCCAGGGCCTGCGAGAAGGGCTGGGGGTATCCCAGCAGCCTAGCCCCCAGAAGCCCCAGGGCAAGGCCACCGTAGTTGAGCCCCCAGGGAAGCTCGTAGGTGTCGAGGTCAATAAAGGCCAGGGCTATCAGCAGGGCGATAAACCCCCAGATCAGCAGCAGCCCAGGAAACTCCGGGCGCAGAAGAGCCGCAGCCGCAAAGAGAACCCCAGTCAGGGCTTCCACCAGGGGGTAACGAATGGCGATGGGGGCTTGGCAGTTGCGGCAGCGCCCCCTTTGGGCCACCCAGGAGAGGATGGGCACAAGTTCAAGGGGGGTCAGGGTATGGCCACAATGCGGGCAACGCGAGCGGGGCCAAACCACGGAAAGCCCCGCTGGAAGGCGGTAGATCACCACATTGAGAAAGGATCCGATCACCGCACCGATCACAAAGGCAAAGAGCGCCAGTAACCCAGTCACCGGCTCATTCTAGGCCAGGCCACTCCCCATCCCTGTGATAATCGGGTGGACTCGAGCCCCTTGCGCGTCAGGGTCGGGGTTCTTCCTGGATGAAGCCGGGCTGAAAAGCGGGAGCCGCTATAGTTGAAGCATGCTGACCTCGCCACTCATCCCCGTTCCTCACGGTTTTACCACTCGAGAGGGCGGGGTCTCTGAAGGGGCTTATGCCAGCCTGAACCTCTCCGCCTTCACCGGCGATGCCCCCGAGCGGGTCGCGGAAAACCAGCGGCGGGTGCTGGAGCGCTTCGGTCACCCTCCGGTGGCGTTGCTCAATCAGCAGCACGGCACCGTGGTTCACGCCGTGGAGGAGGCCGGGGTCTGGGAGGGGGATGGCCTGCTCACCCACCAACCGGGGCTGCTCTTGCGGGTAGGGGTCGCTGACTGCTACCCGGTGCTGCTCTACGACCCAGTCCACAACGCGATCGGGGCACTACACGCGGGCTGGCGGGGCAGTGTTGGGGGGATTTTGCCCAAGGCCCTCGAGAGGCTCCGGGAACGCTACGGCAGCCAGCCCGAGGACCTGCGGGTGGCGGTAGGGCCGGGGATCAGCGGGCCGAACTTCCAGGTCGGGCCGGAGGTGATCGAGTGGGTGGAGCAGGCTGGGCTGGGGGCGCGGCTCCCCTCTGGAGCCCCGATCTACTGGCCCGACCCACACACCGCCGGGAAGTACCGCCTGGACCTCGAGGCCGTACTGCGGCAGCAGGCCCTGGGGGCCGGGGTCCAGCCCCAAAACTACTGGGCCCTGGGGGCTTGCACCTATGCCGATGGGCGCTTCTTCTCTCACCGCCGTGACCAAGGCCGCACCGGGAGGATGTGGGCCCTGATTCAGCTTCCGCCGCTGGGGTAGGCCTCTCCCCCAGCGTTACTTAAATAACCCGGCTCCCGTTACCTCTATTGGCTACACTAAAGGGGTGCTCCGACCGAAGGCCCAGCTCACCTCCGTTACCCAGCTAACCCCGCAGTGGCTCGCCGAGCGGGGGCTGCGGGCGGTGCTGCTGGATCTGGACAACACCCTGATCCCCTATAAAACCTACGGCGAACCCCCGAAGAAGGTGCTCGAGTGGCTGGAGGCCCTGCGTGAGACCGGGATCGAGGTGCGCCTGGTCTCCAATGCCCTCTCTGGGCGGGTGCGCTACTGGAGCCAGAAGCTGGGCGTGCCGGGGTATGGGCCGGTAGGCAAGCCCTGGTTTGGCTACGCCGGCGCGATCCGCGACCTCGAGCTCTCCCCCCAGGAGGTGGCGGTGGTGGGGGATCAGGTCTTCACCGATATCTTGGGTGGTAACCTGGTAGGTGCCTACACCGTGTTGGTGACCCCCCTTTCGGACAGAGATCTGATGTATACCCGCCTGGTGCGCAAGCTCGAAGCGCTGGTGCTGGGGCGCAAACAAGGGACGTACTTATGAAGCATAGCGGTTGGGTCAGCGAAGCAGATGGAGGAATTGGCTAATGGCGAACGCGTTGACCATCGGAGACAAGCGGTTGGGGGCAGCCCTTCTGGATATGGGCCTGTTGGGCGATGAGGAGCTACAGCGGGCCCTGGAGCAGCACCGCGAGGTGGGGGGCAACCTCGGGGACATCGTGGTGGAGCTGGGAATGCTCTCGGAGCGCCGGATTGCCCAGGCCATCGAGGAGACCTTTGGGGTACCGCTGGTCGAGCTGGTGGGTTTGGAAATCGCCCCCGAGGCCAAGGCCCTGGTCCCCGCGGAGCGGGCTAGGGATCTGGGCGCCATCCCCTTCAGCCTCGAGGGGGGCTCGTTGCGCGTGGCCCTTCTGAATCCGCTGGACAACCTGGTGCTGGAGGAGCTCGAAGACCTCACCGGTCAGATCATCGAACCCTACCAGACCACCCGCAGCTCGTTTCAGTACGCCCTGGCCCTGCACTACCCCGAGCTGGGGTTGCCGGTTCCCCCGCCCCCCTCCACCGCCTCCCCCGGTGAGATGCAGCTCGGGGAAATCCTGATCAGCCAGGGGTTGGTCCGTCACGAGGACCTCGAGGCCGCCCTGGTCGAACAGGAGAAGACCGGCGAGCTGCTGGGGCGTATCCTGATCAACAAGTTCGGCCTCACCGAGGAGAGCATCCTGCGGGCCTTGGCCCAGCAGGCCGGGCTAGAGTTCCGGGCCAGCGCCGAGGATCTGGAGTACCAGCCCGAGGTCTCGGCCCTACTGCTGCGCCCCGATGCCCTGCGCTACCAAGCCGTGCCGGTGCGGCAGGAGGGCAACCAGGTATTGGTGCTCCTGGCCGACCCGCGCCACCGCAAGGCCGTGGCCCAGCTCATTGATCGCCCCACCCAGTTCATCCTGACCACCCCCAAGGTCTGGGAGGAGTTCTTTGGCAAGGTCTATCCAGAGAAGAGCCGCCTGGGTGAGGCCTTGGTGCAGGAAGGCAAGCTGGGCCGGGCCGCCTTGCAAGACGCCCTGAGCGTGCAGCGCCGGATGGGCAAGACCCGCCCCTTGGGTGAGGTGCTGGTCGAGCTCGGGTATGTCACCGCCGAGGATGTAGAGGACGCACTCTCGCGCCAACGGCAGGGCGGCGGGCGGCTCGAGGACACCCTGGTCCAGTCCGGCAAGATCAAGCCCGAGATGCTGGCCAAAAGCCTGGCCACCCAGCTCGGCTATCCCTACATAGACCCCAACGACTCCCCCATTGACCCCTCGGTGCTGATGCTGGTTCCTGAGGCCACGGTGCGGCGCTACACGGTCATCCCCCACCACTTGGAGGGCAACACCCTGGTGGTTTTGATGAAAGACCCCCGCAACATCCTGGCGGTGGACGACGTCAAGATGATCACCAAGCGGGAGGTGATGCCCGCGGTAGCCGCCGAGAGCCAGATCGTCAAACTGATCGAGCGCTTCTACGGCAGCCAGTCCGGGGTGGAGGAGTTGGCTCGAGAGTTCGAGAACAAGCGCAAGGAAGAGACCCAGGTTGATACCAGCGCCCTGGACGACAACGCGGTGGTCAAGCTGGTCAACTCGATCATCCGCGAGGCTTTCTTGCAAGAGGCCTCCGACATCCACATCGAACCGCGCCAAAACGACATCCTGGTCCGCACCCGCATTGATGGAAACCTCAGGGAGTACATGCGGCTGCCCAAGGGGGCGGGGCCGGCGGTGGCGAGCCGGGTCAAGATCATGGCCAACCTGGACATCGCCGAGCGGCGGCTGCCACAGGACGGGCGGGTGCGCTACCGGGACCGCGCCATCGACCTAGACCTGCGGCTTTCCACTCTGCCCACGGTCTATGGCGAGAAGATCGTGATGCGCCTGCTGCGCAAGGCCGCCGATATCCCCGAGATCGAGCAGCTCGGCTTTGCCCCGGATGTGTTCCAGCGCTTTGAAGACGTGATCGCCAAGCCCTATGGGATCTTCCTGATCACCGGGCCCACCGGATCGGGGAAGAGCTTTACCACCTTCTCCATTCTCAAGCGCATCGCCACCCCCGACAAGAACACCACCACCGTCGAAGACCCCGTAGAGTACGAGATTCCCGGCATCAACCAGACCCAGGTGAATCCGCAGGCCGGGCTGACCTTTGCCCGGGCCCTGCGCAGCTTCCTGCGGCAAGACCCGGACATCATCATGGTGGGTGAGATCCGCGATTCCGAGACGGCCAAAATCGCCACTGAAGCCGCCCTCACCGGCCACTTGGTGATCGCCACCCTGCACACCAACGACGCCGCCGGCGCGGTGACCCGCCTGGACGAGATGGGGGTGGAGCTGTTCAACATCTCTGCGGCCCTGGTGGGCGTGCTGGCCCAGCGCCTGGTGCGCCGGATTTGTGAAAGCTGCAAAATCCAGGTTGAGGCCGATCCCAACGTGTTGCGCCGCTTGGGGATGAGCAAGGACGAGGTGCGCGGCAAGGCCCTCTTCAAAGGCACCGGCTGCGACAAGTGCAACGGCTCAGGCTACCGGGGCCGGGCGGCCATCCATGAGCTGATGGTGCTCGATGACGAGATCCGTCGGGCCATTGTGGAGGGGCAGTCGGCCACCCAGATCAAGGAGATCTCCCGCAAGGGCGGCATGAAAACCCTGCGGGAGGATGGGATTCAGAAGGCGTTCCAGGGGCTGACGACGCTCGAGGAAGTGATGGCCCGGACCAGCGAGTAGGGCTCGGCTCAGAGCCGGGAGCGGGGTTGGGCGATAAGGCCTTGCTCCCATCCGGCCAGGGCCTCGAGGGCCGGCTTCAGGGCCCGGCCCATCTCGGTCAGGGTGTACTCAACGCGAGGGGGAACCTCGCTGTACTCGGTACGGTGGATGAGCCCAACCTCCTCCAGCTCCTTGAGGCGCAGCGAGAGGGTACGGGGCGGGAGCGCGCTGACCTGCTGCAGTGCTCCAAAGCGCAGGGGCCCCGCGGTCAGGGCGCGCAACAAGGCATAAACCCCGCGCTGGCCCAGCAGCGCCAACACCACTTCCAGGGGCTTTTCGGTGGTAAGGGTCATGGCTTCACGGTATCTCTCGGTTCCCCAGGGCATCTGCTCCAGCGCTACAAAGCTACCGTAGGGTAGGTTAGGAATCGGTCCAGAAGCCCGGCCACGCCCCTACCCCACCACGGGCTCGGGGAGGTACTGCCGGCCCCAGAGATCAATCGCCTCAATCACCTTCTGTAGGGCTCGCCCAGACTCGGTGAGGGCGTAGCTGGTGCGGGGGGGCATGGTGGAGTGAATGGTTTTGGAAACGATGCCCAAGGCCTCGAGCTTCTCCACCCGCTGGGCCAGGGTGGCGGGGTTACATCCCCCCACCGCCCGGGAAAGCTCATTGAAGCCTTTGGGGCCCTCCAGCAGGTTGCGAATGATGTGCAAGGTCCACTTCTCTTGGAGCACATTTATGGCCTCATAGACCGGACAAAACCCATGGTCATCGCTGTGGCTCATATTCTCCTAAGGGTAGCACACAGCTTTGTGGTTTCAAATACTTTACATTACAAAGTGATATGGTTTATGATCTGCCGTGTTGGCCTAAGGGCCATCGCAAATCCTTATCCAAGGAAGGGGAGGCAACCCTATGAAATGGAATCTCGATACCGCCCATACCAGCGTTGATTTCAAGGTTCGCCATATGGGGATCAGCAGCGTGCGCGGCTCGCTCCAGGTGCTCAGCGGCAGTGTGGAAACCGACGAGGCCGGACGCCTGGTCAAGGTTGAGGCGGTGTTGGACCCTGCCAGCATCACCACCGGCGAGCCCCAGCGCGATGCCCACCTGCGCTCCAGCGATTTCCTCCACGCCGAGCAGCACCCCCAGATCCAGTTCGAAAGCACCTCCATCACCCCTAAAGGAGAGGATCGGTACACCATTGAGGGCAACCTGACCATTCGCGGGGTCACCAAGCCGGTCACCTTACAAGCAGAGGCCAACACCCGCCCGGTCAAGGACCCCTGGGGGCTGCAGCGCATCGCCGCCTCCGCCAGCGGCGAGATCAACCGCAAGGACTGGAACCTGACCTGGAATCAGGTTTTAGAGCTGGGTGCCTTGTTGGTTGGCGAAGAGGTGCGGTTTAATCTCGAGGTCGAGGCGGTCTCCGCGGCCCAGCCTGCGGCTGCGCAGTAGGCCGCTGGGACACCCCCTGGGGCCTATAGCCCGCTCCTGCGGGGAGCACGCCTCATGGAAGGAGCCCCCATGAAGGTACTTGGCATCAGCGGAAGCCTGCGTCAAGGTTCCTACAACACCGCTCTGCTGCGGGCCGCGCTCGAGCTAGCTCCCCCAGGCATGCAGATTGAACCCTTCGAAATCGGCAATTTCCCGCTTTACAATGAGGATTTGCGGGTGGCCGGGCTGCCCCCGGCGGTGCAGGCCTTTCGCCAAGCCATCCAGGCCGCCGATGCCCTGCTGTTCGCCACCCCGGAGTACAACTACTCGGTGCCGGGGGTGCTCAAGAATGCCATAGACTGGGCCTCCCGCCCCCCCAACGACCAGCCCCTGGCCGGAAAGCCCGTTGCGATCATGGGAGCCTCCACCGGCAACTTCGGCACCGTGCGGGCCCAGATGCACCTGCGGCAGATGTGCGTGTTCCTCGACATGCACCCGCTCAACAAACCCGAGGTGCTGGTGTTCCGCGCTGCCGAGAAGTTTGACGCCCAAGGACACCTTGTGGATGCGACCGCCCGCGATCTGGTGCGCGGGCTGCTGCTGGCCTTGCAGGACTGGACCCAGCGGCTCCGGGCTTCCGGATAAACTCCGGTCATGATCTGGCTGCTGCTGTTGGCGCTCTCAGGCGGGGTGGTGCTGGCCACTCAGGCTGGGATCAATGGGGAACTCGGTCGGGGACTCAAAAACCCCGTACTCGCGGCGCTCGTATCCTTCTCGGTGGGGACGTTCAGCCTGCTGCTGTACGCCCTGGTCTCGAGGGCCCGCTTCCCCGATGGGAGCGCCCTGGCCGCGATTCCCAAAATCGCCTGGGTGGCCGGGGGGGTGCTGGGGGCCTTTTACCTGCTCACCACCATCCTGGTGCCCCCGCGCATAGGCGTGGCTGCCTTTTTTAGCCTGGTGGTGCTGGGGCAGCTGAGCGCATCTTTGCTCTTTGACCACTTCGGCCTGCTGGGCCTACCGACGCATCCGGTCAACCCCTGGCGGGTGCTGGGGGTCTTGTTGCTCCTGGCGGGGGTGGTGCTAATTCGGCGATTCTAAAGGGGGAAAAGCGTGGCGAAGATTCAAGTCTACGGGGCCTCCTGGTGCCCCCTCACCCTGGGGTTGAGCAAATACCTCCGCGAAAACGCGCTCCCCTTCGAGCTGCTCGATGTGGAAAGGGATCCCCAAGCCGAGGCCGCCGACCGCCGGATGAATGGCGGCGCGCTCAAGTTTCCGATGGTGGTGATCGGCCGGCTCGAGGGGTACTGGCAGCCTGGGGACGACGCGGCGGTGCTCAAAAACCCCCGCTTGGCTGAGCTGAGGGAAGCGCTGGAGCACTACGGTCTGGGTGGAGCGGTCAAATGAGCCGCTTCCGATGGGGCTGCTGGGTATACTCGAGCCAGCATGTTGAGCTGGCTTGACCTGATTGCCCTGCTGGTGTTTGCCGCAGCCATCGCACTGGGGGTACGGCAGGGGGTGCCTTTTGCCCTGGCGGTGATACCGGCGCTGCTGCTGTTTGTGCTGTTGGCCGGGCTATTTCCACCGATCGTGCTCCCCATCCTGGCCCTGGCCCTGGGGATTGGAATGGCCAGCCTGATCCACTATCTGCCCCTGCCCCGGCTAACCCCCCTGCTCGAGTCCGTCCTGGGCGGGGTGGGGGGGTTCTTCTGGGGGTTGGCGCTGGCCCTGACCATCTGGGTCAGCTTCCCCAGCGAGTACGTGGCCTCCTCGGGGGTGCTGCGCTACCCGTCCGAGCAGCTACAGGTCACCATTCGCGACGGCATCATCAGCAGCCCCTTTGCCCGTCCGCTGTTCGACTGGATCTCAGGCACCCCCCTGCTCAAGTCCGCATTCTTGCCCCATCAACAATAGGCGGCAGCATCCCTACTTTCGCCCGAAATCGGCTGGGTTTTCCCCCCAGCTCTCGGTCTGCCACTTGAGCAGGCGGTTGGGGTAGCGGTGGGTGCGCAGCCAGGCCTCGGCCAGGGCAATGCGCTCGAACAGCTCGAGGTTGTGTTCGTTGGGGATGAGGTTGGTGCGGGCTTTCTTGGCCAATACCCAGTTCAGGGCGTTCACCGAATCGGAGTAGATGGGCCAGGAAAGCTTCCATTCCCAGCACAGCATCAAAGCCTCAACGATGGCCAAAAACTCGCCCACGTTATTGGTGCCATGGGCGAAAGGACCCCGCCGGAAAACCTCGCGGCGGGTATCCACATCCACACAGCGGTACTCGAGCACCCCTGGGTTCCCGCTGCAGGCCGCATCCACCGCCAAGCTGGGCAGCAAGGGAGGGGGAAGCTCGAGCAGCCGGGACGGGCTCACCTTCTGGCCTCTGTAGGCTTCATAGCTCCCGGCCAGGGCCCGTTCCGCCTCGGCCTGGCTGTCAAAGGCTTTGTACTCCGCCCCAGGAAACCCCCTGACCTGCTCAGCCACCTCGCTCCAGCTGGAGAACACCCCGGTTTTGCGTCCCTTCCACACCACGTAATACTTTGGCTTCTTGGCCATTAAAGGGGAAGTGTATCAGGTCGGGGGGAAATAGGCGAAGGAGATGACCCTTACGGGGAGCCCAAGCGTAACGTAGCCCCTCTATGGGGCCCCCTGGAGCGGTAGGATGCAGGGCGTGACTCCTGCTGCACAACACGATGACAGCGCCAAGCGCTTTGCTACGGTCGGTCTGATTTTGGGCATTTTTCTGGCGGCGCTCGAGTCCTCGGTGGTGACCACAGCGATGCCCTCGGTGCTGCGGGAGTTGGGGGGGGAGCACCTGTACGCCCTGCCCTTTTCGGTCTACCTGCTCTTCAGCACGGTCTCGGGGCCGCTGTGGGGAAGGGCCAGCGATCTGCTGGGCCGCAAGCGGCTGTACCTGGCGGGGGTGGTGCTGTTCCTGCTGGGTTCAGGCCTCTCCGGGGCGGCCCAGAACATGCTCTGGCTGATCCTAGCCCGGGCCCTGCAAGGCATTGGCGCCGGGGCGGTTCTGCCCCTGACGCTCACCTTGGTGGGGGAGATGTATACCCTCGAGCGCCGGGCCAGCATACAGGCCTTCATCAGCGGGGTCTGGGGGATCAGCGGGCTGCTGGGCCCACTGATCGGTGGGTTGATCGCCGACCACCTCTCCTGGCGCTGGGTCTTCTACCTCAATCTGCCCTTTGGGCTTCCTGCCCTGTTCCTGGTATGGCGCTACCTGCAGGAGGTGGTGCAGCCGCGCAAAACCCAAATTGACTGGCTGGGCGCCCTTCTCTTCACCCTGGGCAGCGGGGCGCTGGTATGGGGGCTGCAGTTCAAGCTCTGGGGGTTGGTGGCCCTGAGCCTTGGCCTGCTGGTCCTGGCGGTGGGGCTCGAGTTCCGCCATCCCTCTCCCCTGCTCCCCACCAGCGGATTGCGGGAGCGCCTACCCCGCATCGGCATCCTGGGCAACCTGCTGGCCGGGGTGGCCTATTTCGGGGTGATTGCCTATCTGCCGCTCTTTGCCCAGGGGGTGGGGGGGCACAGCGCCACCGCAGGGGGAGCCCTTCTGACCCCGATGCTGGTGGGGTGGACCCTGACCTCGATCCTGGGCTCGAGGGTAATGGGCCGGGTGGGCCTGACCCGCCTGACCATCTGGGGGTTTGGGGTTCTGGTGCTCTCGTTTGCAGGGTTTGCGGCCTTGGTCCATGCCCCGCTCATCTACCTCTCGGCGATCGGTTTTGTGACCGGCGGGGGGATGGGGTTCAGCATGTTTAGCCTGCTGCTGGCGGTGCAGAGCGCCACCCCCAAGGAGGAGCTGGGTGCGGTGACCAGCGCCATCCTCTTCGCCCGCAACATGGGGGGGGCTTTGGGGACAGCCCTGATGGCCCTGGCCATCGGTGGTTCGGCGATTGCCGCAGGGGGTTCGGCCCTGGCCGACGGGCTACAGCGGGCCTTCCTGATCTCGCTGGGCCTGATGTTCGTGGCCTGGCTGCTCTCCTTGCGGCTAAAAAAGCCCTAACTCTGGGCGGGGCTGCGCTTGAGCTGGTCGTAGAACTGCTTGCGGAACTTCGCCACCTTGGGCCGCACCGTAAAGGCGCAGTAGGGCTGGAAAGGGTTCCGTTTAAAGTAGTTCTGATGATACTCCTCAGCGGGATAAAACCGCTCGAAAGGCACCAGCTCGGTCACAATGGGGCGGTCCCAAAGCTTGGCCGCCTCGAGGTCGCGCATCACCTCCTCAGCCACCGCCTTCTGCTGGGGCGTGTGGTAGAAGATCACCGAGCGGTATTGTGGCCCCACATCGTTGCCCTGGCGGTTGAGGGTGGTGGGGTCGTGCACCGCGAAAAAAACCTGCAAGATCTGCTTGAAGGAGATCACATCCGGGTCGAAGGTGACCTGCACCACCTCGGCATGCCCGGTGTTCCCCTCGCAAACCTCTTCATAGCTGGGGTTGATTCGGTGCCCACCGGAGTACCCAGAAACCACTTTCACAACGCCCTTCAGCTCGTCGTAGACGGCCTCGAGGCACCAGAAGCACCCACCCCCCAGGGTCGCAACCTCGGTTTTCATCCCCTTAGGATGGCAGGGGTGGAGGGTTGGCGGGGTAATCTAGGTAACGGAAGCCCGGCATTTCCCGGACGGGTTTGGGGTCCAAAGCAAAAGAGCCGATGTTCTCGGCTCTCCTTTGGCGGAGGAGGGGGGATTCGAACCCCCGATAGGGGCTTTAGTCCCCTATAACGGTTTAGCAAACCGCCGCCTTCAGCCACTCGGCCACCCCTCCAGGTCTGGGTTTTCTCACCCGCCGGGCCGGACCCAGCGATGGGCGCAAGCGATACTTTACCACAAACCCTAGCCCAGATCATAGCCGCGCGTTCAGAGAAAGGGGATCAGGCCCCCTGGGGGCCCAGACCATAAAGTGCACCGTACTTTTCCCTCAGATACGCCAGGTAGGGCTGGAGCGTCAGGGGGCTACCGGTGCTGCGCACCAACAGCTCCTGAGGGGTGAAGCGGCGTCCGTGCTGGTAGATGTTGTTTTGCAGCCACTGCAATAGCGGGGTGTAGCGGCCTTGGGCCAGGTCGGCCTCGAGCCCCTCCACCTGCTCCCGGGCGGCGGCGAAGAACTGCGCCGACATGAGGTTTCCAAGCGTGTAGGTGGGGAAGGAACCGAAATACCCGGTGGACCAATGGATATCCTGCAGCACCCCCAGGGTATCGCTCGGGACCTCTAGGCCCAAGTAGGCCCTCATCTTGGCGTTCCAGGCCTCGGGGAGGTCGCGTACGGCCAGCGAGCCCTCGAGCAGAGCCAGCTCGAGCTCAACCCGCAGCAGGATGTGGAAGTTATAGGTCAGCTCATCGGCTTCTACCCGAATCAGGCTGGGGGTCACACGGTTCACCGCACGGTAGAAGCCCTCGGCATCCACGTCTTGGAGCTGCGTGGGGAAGGTGGCCCGCAGGGCCGGAAACTGCACCCGCCAGAAAGCCAGGGAACGCCCCACCAGGTTTTCCCATAACCGCGACTGCGACTCGTGGGCGCCAAAGCTCGCCCCACCCACCGCGTACAACCCCAGGAAATCGGTGCTGAGGGCGCTTCGGGTCAGCTTGGGGCTTACCCCCTGCTCATACAGGGCGTGGCCGGTCTCGTGGAGCACCCCAAACAAGCCCATGGGCAGATAGTCGCGCCGATACCGGGTGGTGATGCGCACATCCTGGCGGGTAAAGGAGATCTCAAAGGGGTGCAGCGAGGTGTCCAGGCGGCCCCGGCTCAGGTCGTAGCCAAACTGCTGGGCAAGACCCAGGGCAAACCCGCGCTGGAGGTCCTCGGGGTAGTCGCGGGTTAGGAAGTCCCAGCGGGGTGGCTCCTTTTCAGCAATGGCCTGCACCATCGGCAACGTGGCCGATTTTAGCTCGTCCAGCAGGGCTTTCAGGCCGCGCGCGGTCATGCCGGGCTCGTACTGGAGCAGCAGGGCATCGTAGGGATGCTCGGCATACCCGATGGCCTCGGCCAGTTGCCGATTGAGCTCGAGCATCTGTTCTAAGTAGGGGCGGAAGCGGGAGAAATCGTTTGCAGCCCGGGCTTGTCCCCAGGCCGCCTGGGCCGTGGACTTAAGGGCGGCAATACGGCCCATGAGGGCCTCGGGGATGCGGGATAAAACCTCGACCGCTTCCCGTACCTGCTGAAGGGTGCGGGCGCGGATGCTGTCGGGGGGCTCTCCTGAAGCCTCGCGCTCGGCGGCTTCCAGGGCCTGCTTCAGCTCGCGGCTCAAAATGAGCCTGCGGGCGATATCGGTGAGCGTGGCCAGCTGATACCCGCGCGTCTCGGCCCCGGCAGGGGGCATCTGGGTTCGGGCATCCCAGGTCAGTACGGATAGGGCGTTAAGCACGTCGTTGATCTCGGCGACCCTGTGAATAAGTTCGGAATAGCTCATGCTGAACTCCTTTGGCGGCGGGCTTCAGAGGCTTGCCCAAAGCCGACCCCTCGGGCTGGTTGGTCAGGGGGTGGCCTCGAGCAGATGGCAGGCCACCCACCGCCCCTCCGGGCCGCGCGGAAGCAGGGCCGGGACTTCCTTGGAGCAGCGCTCAAAGGCCTGAGGGCAGCGCGGGTGAAAGGGGCAGCCCGTGGGGGGGTTGAGGGGGCTGGGCAACTCCCCTTTCACCGCCTCCACCACCGATTTCCTCGAGGGGTCCAGCTCCGGTGCAGCCCGCAGCAAGGCCTGGGTGTAGGGATGGGCTGGAGCGGTAAAGAGCCGCTCGGTCTCGGCCAGCTCCACGATTCGACCCAGGTACATCACCGCCACCCGGTGGGAGAGATGCCGCACCAAGCGCAGGTCGTGCGCCACAAACAGCACCGTCAGGTGTAGCTGCTCCTGGAGCTTTAGGAGCAGGTTGACCACCTGCGCCTGCACCGAGACATCCAGGGCCGAGACCAGCTCATCGGCAATCAGGGTCTCCGGCTCGACCGAGAGGGCCCGGGCAATCCCAATGCGCTGGCGCTGCCCTCCGGAAAACTCGTGGGGCAAACGGTTCTCCGCATCCGCCGGAAGCCCCACCAGCTCGAGCAGTTCCCGGATTCGCCCGGGCACTTGCTCCGGCTTGCGCAAGCGGTGGACCAGGATGGCCTCACGCAGAGTCTGGCCTACGGTCATGCGGGGGTTGAGGCTGGAGAAGGGGTCCTGAAAGACCATCTGCACCCGGCGGTTGTATTGCCGCAAGGCCGCCCCCCTCAAGCCCGACACTTCGAGGCCGTCGTAAACGATCCTGCCGGAATCCACGTCGTAGAGCCGTACCAGGCACCGGGCCAGGGTGCTCTTGCCGCAGCCCGATTCCCCCACAATGCCCAGGGTCTCTCCCCGGCGCACCTCGAGGTTCACCTCGGTCAAGGCCCGCACCGCTCGGCGTGGTCTACCCTGAACCCGCTCCACAACGGAGTAGCTCACCGGGAACACCTTCGAAAGCCCCTCTACCCGCAGAATGGTCTGGCTCATCGGGTCACCTCCCCCGCTGCGGAGAGAGCATCATGGTGAATGCAAGCAGTGAGGCGCACAGCCGGGGATTCCGGCCCGGAAATGTCCATCAGCGGTGGCCTCTGGGCGGTACACTCGTCGGTGGCAAACGCGCAGCGGGGGGCAAAGGAACACCCCGGAGGGAGCGCGGTCAGATCAGGGGGGGCCCCAGGAATGGGGATTAGGGGGCGGCGGGTGCTCCCGGCCCCCGGCACCGAGTTGAGCAGTCCCAGGGTGTAGGCATGGCGCGGCTGGGCGAAGAGTTCAGCCGCAGGGGCCACCTCCACGATACGCCCGGCATACATCACCGCCACCCGTTCACAGGTCTGGGCCACCACCCCGAGGTCGTGGGTCACCAAGATCACGCTCATACCCAGGGTGTCCTTGAGCCGCAGCAGGAGCTTCAAGATCTGATCCTGGATGGTCACGTCGAGCGCGGTGGTAGGCTCATCCGCCAACAACAGCTTGGGGTTGGAGGCCAGGGCAATCGCGATCATGACCCGTTGGCGCATTCCCCCAGAGAACTGATGGGGGTAGTCGCGCAACCGCTCCTTGGGCGAGGGAATGCCGACCAGCTCGAGCAGCTCAATTGCCCGCTGGCGCAGGGCATTTCCGCTCAGCTCGGTGTGCTCGCGCAAGGTCTCGGCAATCTGTTCACCCACCGGCAGCACAGGGTTGAGGGCGGTCATCGGCTCCTGAAAGATCATGCTGATCTCCCCACCGCGTACCTGGCGCATCTGCGGCTCGCTCAAGCTTAGGAGGTTACGTCCCCGCCAGCGCACCTCGCCACTCACCCGGCCAGGCGGGCGCACCAGGCGTAGGATCGAGCGTAGGGTAACGCTCTTCCCTGAGCCGCTCTCCCCCACCAGCCCCAGCACCTCCCCAGGGAAGAGCTCCAAGTTCACCCCATCCACCGCGGTAAAGCGACCGCGCGCGGTATGGAACACCGTGCATAGGTTGTTGAGCTTTAAAATCGGCTCGCTCATCCTCTGGGCCTCAAAAGGTCCGCCAAGCCATCCCCCAGCAGGCTAAAGCCAACCCCCGCCAGGGTGATGGCCAGTCCTGGAAAGGTGGAAATCCACCAGGCGGTAGCCAAAAAGTTCTTGCCATCTGCGATCAGCACCCCCCATTCGGCGGTAGGGGGCTGAGCCCCCAGGCCCAAATAGCCCAGGCTCGAGCCCAGCAGGATTCCCAGGGCCATATCGGTCATCCAGTAGACGATGGCCGGGGTGATCGCGTTGGGCAACAGGTGCCGAAAGATGATGCGAGCAGGGGTGTATCCCATCACCTGCCCCGCCAAGGCATACTCCGCCCTCTTCTGGCCCCGAATCTCCGCCCGGATCAACCGCCCGTAGGTGATCCAACCCACCGCGCTGACCGCGATGTACATGTTCTTCAACCCCGGCCCCAGCACCGCCACAATCGCGATCACCAAGACCAGGAAGGGAAACGTCACCACGATATCCACCACCCGCCCGAAGATGGCATCGGCCCAGCGACCGTAATAACCGGTGAGGGCGCCGATCAGGGTGCCGAACAGGAAGGGAAACAAGGTGGTGAACAGGGCAATCTGCATGTCGAGCTGGGCCCCCCAGACCACCCGGGAAAACACATCCCGGCCAAAGTTGTCCGTACCGAAGAGGTGTTTGGCCGTCGGTCCCTGCAACACCGCTTGGTAGTCGAAGGCGGTAGGGCTGTAGGGGGCGATGACTTGGGGAAACAGGGCCATCAGCACGAACGCCCCGATGATCACCAGCCCCGCCACCAGCGAGGGCTTGAGCCTGCGCCGGGCTCGAGGCTTCACCGTTAGCAGCGCCGGTGCAGCCATCAGGCGGCCTCCACTCGGGGATCTAGCTGGGCGTGGATAACATCGGTCAGGATAAACACCAGCGAGACCAGCAGCGCAAAGGTCAAGGTTAGGCCCTGGATCACCGGGTAGTCGCGACCAAAGATTGAGTCCACCATCAGCCGACCCACCCCAGGGATGGCGAAGACCGTCTCGGTGATCACCGCCCCACCGATCAACCCCCCGATGTTGAGCCCAAAGAGGGTCACGGTGGAGATTAGGGCGTTGCGCAGCACGTGCTTACCCAGGATCAGGCTAGGCCGCAACCCCTTGGCTCGAGCGAAATCTACGTACTCCGCCTGGAGCACCTCCAGGATCGAGGCCCTGAGGTTGCGCATCAGGATGGCCGCCAAGTTGAACCCCAGCGTCAGGGCGGGCAGAAACAGGTAGTAAAGGTGCTCGCCAAAGGTGTTGCCATACCCACCCACCGGAAACCAGCGCAGCCGAGCCCCCAGCAGGGTCAATAACTGCAACCCAATGTAGAACACCGGCATCGAGAGCCCCAGTTGGAACACCCCCCGAATCAGGTTGTCGGCCCAGGTGTCCTTGCGCAGCGCGGCCACAAACGCCAACGGGATGGCCAAGGCCGCCGCCAGCACCGCCGCATAGAGGGTCAGGAACAGCGTCACCGGCATCCGCTCCAAGATCAGCCGAGTGACCGGCACCTTGAGGTTGATGCTGTCGCCCAGATTTCCCTGGAAGAAGTCCTTGAGAAAAATCCAAAACTGCACCGGGAGTGGCTGATCCAGGCCCAACTCGTGCTTGGCCTTGACCACCATCTCCTCGGTGGCCCGCTCCCCCAAAATGGCTGTGAGCGGATCACCGGGAAGCAGCCGGGCAGCGGCAAAGACCAACACCATCACCACAAAAAAGGTGGGGATGACTTGCAGCACCCGTATCAGCACGTAAGACCAGCGATTCATGGCGTCTACCCTATTTCTCGAGGTAAGTGTTCACGAAAACATTGTTCCCCAGCGGAATCTGCACGAAATCCCGCACCCGCTTGGAAAGGGCCACCGCAAAGGGCTGTTCGTAGAGGAACACCATGGGGGCCGCACGGGTGTAGATTTCCTGAATGCGCTTATACTGCGCGGCCCGTTGGGCCGGGTTGGTCTCCTGCTGGCTGGCGGCAAAGAGCCGGTCTACCTCATCGCTTTGGAATCCGGTCTGAAACGACTGGTTGTTCTTGTAGACCGCGGCGTAAGCGGTGAGCTCGTTGGGGTCCGCGATATCATCCGTCCAGTAGTTGAACTGCATCTGGAAATCGCTGTCGGCATAGCGGGCATTCTGCGTCGCGCTGTCCTGCTGCTCGATCTTGAGCCTAACCCCCAGGGGCTCCCACATCTGTTGCAGCGCCGTTGCTAGCGCGCTCTGATCCGCGCTTCCAGCCACAATCTGGAGGGTCAGCTCGAGCCCCGGCTGGAACCCCGACTCCCCAAAGAGCTGTTTGGCTTTGTCTAGGTCATAGGGGTACATCGGCTGTGGGGCTTGCAACGGCGTGCTGGAGGAGAGATACGAGGTCATGGGCTTGCCGTTGCCAAAACTCACCAGCTTGATCAGGGCCTGCTTGTCCGCCGCGTAGTTGAGGGCTTGGCGCAACTTGAGGTTGTTCAGGGGGTTGCTCGAGCCATTCTTCAGCTTGGGGCGGGTGTTCATCACAATGAAATTAACCCGTGTGGAGGGGAATAATTTCATGTTGAGCTTGGGGTCGGCTTGCAGCTCGGCAACTCGAGCAAAGGGGATAAACTCGGCCCCATCGAGCTCGCCGGACTGCAGCTTGAGGATGCGGGCACTGTCGTCGGGAATGATCTCAAAGCGGATGGCATCCAGGTAGGGAAGCGGTTGGCCATCCGCCCCCTTGCGCCAGTAAAGCGGGTTGCGCACCAGGGTCATGCTGGAGCCCCGCTTCCACTCCTTGAGCATGAAGGGGCCAGTACCGATGGGCTTCTCAGCAAAGGCCTTGGCCCGCTCCTGCTCGTTCTTGCCCTTGGCGGCAGCATAGAGCTTCTTGGGCAGGATGGCGGAGTTGAAGGTAGCCAGGGCCGCAGGCAGCGAGGGGTCGGGGTTTTTGAGGTCCAGCACGATCTGATTGCCCTTCACCGTGACGGTATTCACCGAGCCCAGCAAGAAGTTCCAGGCACCATTGTCTGGATTCTTGGCCCGCTCGAGCGAAAACTTCACATCCTCAGCGGTGAGCGGGGTGCCGTCGGAGAACCGCACCCCAGGGCGCAGCGTGAGGGTAAAGGTTTTCCCATCCTTGGAGAACCCCCACTGGGTGGCCAGGCCCGGCACCAAACCCTTCCCATTCGGACCGATCTGGATCAGGGTTTCGTAGATGTTCTGCATGATCCAGATATCCAAGTTGGCATCGGTGAACACCGGATCCAGGAACAGCGAATCGGCGTAGCGGCCATACACCAGGGTCCCACCCCGCACCGGGGCAGCGCTCCCCAAGCCCAACACCACCACCAATATCCCCACCCACCACTTGCTCATGCCGCTCTCCTTACAGGAAGCCGCGGGTTGAGCGCTCAAATCCGCGCCCAACCCGCCGAGATGCCTACTTATCCAAGTAGGTATTTACGAAGATGTTGTTGCCCAGTGGGATCTGCACAAAGCCCTTGACATACTTCTGCAGGGCCACCGGATAGGGCGCCTCGTACAGGAAGAGGATCGGGGCTTGATCCCAATAGATCTTCTGGATCTTCTGGTAGAGCACCGCCCGCTTAACCTCAGAGATCTCCCGCTGGCTCTGGTCGAAGAGGTCCTCGAGCTCCTTGTTCTGGAAGCCGGTGTGCAGACTCTCGACGTTTTTGTAGATGGCAAAGTAGCTGGTGATTTCGCTGGGGTCCGCGATGTCGTCGGTCCACTTCGAGACCCGCATCTGGAAATCGTTGGCCCGATACTTGGCACGGTTGGTGGCGGCGTCGAACTGGTCAATCCGCAGCTTGATGCCCAGCGGGGCCCACATCTGTTGCAGGGCGCTGGCAATGGCGGTCTGGTCGGCATTGCCCGCAACAATCATGGTGGAAAGCTCGAAGCCTTTATCGTAGCCCGCTTGCTTGAGCAGGGCTCGAGCCTTCTCGAGACTATAGGGATAGCCGTTCTGCGGGGCATACAGCGGGGTGGAGGAGGACATGTAGCTCTTGGAGGGTTTGGCCAGCCCGAAGGTCACAATTTTGATGATGGCGTCCTTATCGGTGGCGTAGTTGAGGGCCTGGCGCACCTTCTGGTCGGCCAACGGGTTGTTGCTGCCGTCCTTGAGCTTGGGCCGGTTGTTCATGATCACCGAGTCCACCTCGGTGCTGGGGAAAAGGACCATGTTTAGGTTGGGGTTGGCCTTGAGCTCGGCCACCCGCGACAGCGGAATAAACTCGGCCCCATCGAGCTCGCCGGACTGCAGCTTGAGGATGCGGGTATTGTCGTCGGGGACAATCTCGAAGCGCAACTCATCCAGATAGGGAAGCTGGATCCCGTTTTCATCCTTAGCCCAGTAGTAAGGGTTGCGCACCAGGGTCATGCTGGAGCCCTTCTTCCACTCCTTGAGCATGAAAGGGCCGGTGCCAATGGGCTTCTCGGCGAAGGCCTTGGCCTTATCCGCGTCTGTAGCCCCCGGCATCGCCATGAACTGCTTCTGCGGCATGATGGCGGAGTTGAAGGTAGCCAGGGCTGCGGGCAGCGAGGGGTCGGGGTATTTTAGCGTCAGCACAATGTTGTTCCCGCTGATGCCGACCGAATCAATCGAGGCCAGCAGGCTGTTCCAGGCCCCATTGTTGGGGTCGCGGGCCCGGTCTAGCGAGAACTTCACATCCTGTGGGGTCAGGGGGGTGCCATCGGAGAACTTGACCCCCTGCCGCAAAACCAGGGTCATGGTCTTGCCGTCGCGGGAAAGGCTGTAGCGGGCGGCCAGGTTGGGCTTAATCCCCTTCCCATCCAGGGTGGGGGCCAGGAGGGTATCGTAGATGTTCAACAGGATCCAAATATCCACGTTGGCATCGTTCAAAACCGGGTCCAGGAACAGCGAGTCGGCATAGCGCCCATACACCAGCTTGCCCCCCTGCTTGGGGGCCGCGGCCGCAAATCCCAGGGCGAGCGTGGCCAAAACCAGCGCGAGCTTGATGAACTTATCCATCCCTTGAGCCTCCTTCATAGCCTGAAGTGTTATGGGTGAGCATAACGGTCTACCCTAGGGACGTCAAGCCTCGAGCCACGAAGACGCTCTTGGATGCGTCCGTAAATTGTCATCAAATCGGGCTCTAAACTGGCTTTTGGGGCGCTTGGTGGCAAAATCACATTGACCGGCCTCAAGCTGAATGTTATGCTCAAGCAGCACATTTGAGCCATAGCGGGGTTCCAGTGAAGATTCGCCTCGACCGAGATCTGCCCGTATCCCTAAGCCAGCAACTGCGGGGCCAGCTCGAGTATGGGATCGCGGGAGGGGAGCTGCCCCCGGGCAGCCAGCTCCCCTCGGTGCGGGAGCTAGCTGCGCAGCTTGGGATCGCTATGGTCACGGTCTCGCAGGTCTATAAAGAGCTGCAGGGGGCTGGGCTCTTGGAGAGCCAGCCTGGGCGCGGGACCTTCGTGGCCGATGGGGGGCTGGGCACAGCGCAGCACCAGGAGCGCACCCTCGAGCTTCAGCGTCAGATTGACGCCCTGATCGGCCTGGCCGAGCGGCTGGGGGTCTCCAAAGCAGAGTTGGCGGCGATGGTCAGCGCCCGGCTGGGCCGCTACCGGGCCTCAGTCCCCCTAAACCTGAGTTTTGTGGGGATTTTCCCCGAGGCCACCCGGGCCTATGTCGCCCACCTGCGTTCCGTATTGGAGCCGGGAGACCAGATCGAGGCCACGGTGCTGCAGCAGCTCGAGGCTGACCCCAAACTCCTGCGGGCCGCGCGGCGCTGTGACCTGGTGGTGACCACCGCCAACCGCAAAACCCAGGTGCAGGGCCTCCTGGGGTCCAAGGTTCCGGTGGTGGGGGTGGGGTTCATCCCCTCCGAGCGTACCCGGCTGGCCCTGGCCGAACTCAGCCCGCGCACCCGGCTGGGGGCCCTCTCCACCTTTCCCGAATTCCTCCCCACCCTGAAGGCAGGGGTGGAGCGCTTCGCCAGCCACCTCGACCTCCTGCTCACAGCGGTGCTGGGGGACACCGAATCGGTATCCCAGCTGATCAAAAGCTGCGACGTTATCGTCTACGCCACCGGCTCGGAGTCCATCCTCGAGGGCTTACCCGAGTCCATCCGGGCCTTCGAGTACCGCCACATCCCCGACCCCCGCTCGGTGGAGCGGGATCTACTGCCGGTGTTGGGCCGCATTCGCGAGGCCAAAGCCGCGCTCGCCACCCATTCCTAAAAGGAGGCAACCGTGAAGATCGCTGAGATGAACTGGATGGAGGTAGAAGCCTACCTCAAAGGGGACAACCGCTGCGTGCTGCCGCTAGGGAGTACCGAGCAGCACGGTTATCTGAGCCTGAGTGTGGATAGCATCCTGGCGGAGCGGGTCAGCCTAGAGGCAGCCGCCCCGCTGGGGGTGCCGGTGTTTCCAGTGCTGGCCTATGGGATCACCCCCTACTTCCGGGCCTACCCAGGGAGCGTCACCCTGCGGGTATCCACCTACTTGAGCGTGGTACGCGATCTCCTGGACGGGCTCTACGAACAGGGCTTCCGGCGCATCTTGATCGTCAATGGGCACGGGGGCAACAGCCCCGCTCAGGGGTTCGTGGGGGAGTGGATTGCCGATCATCCCGATTCCCAGGTGATGTTCCACAACTGGTGGAACGCCCCCAAAACCTGGGCCAAGGTACAGGCCATTGATCCCGTAGCCTCGCACGCCAGCTGGATGGAGAACTTCCCCTGGACCCGCCTCGAGGCCACCCCCCCTGCGGAGAGAAAACCCCTGGCCGACCTGGCCAAGTTGCGCCTGCTCTCCCCGGCTGAGCTGCGCCGCTACCTCGGGGACGGCAATTACGGCGGCCTCTACCAGCGCCCGGATCCCGAGATGCAGGCGATCTGGGAGGTTGCGGTTCAGGAAACCCAGGAGCTGCTCCAGAAGGGCTGGGCCTAGACCTTGAACCTTCCTGAACCCATCCTGATCTGGGGCGCGGGCGCCATCGGCGGAACCCTAGGGGCCTATTTCCAGCGGGCCGGGCACCCGGTGGTGTTTGTGGATAGCGCCTCGGAGCACGTCGAGGCCATCCGGACTCGGGGCCTTAGGATCACCGGGCCCTTGGCGGAGTTCACGGTTCAGGCCCCCGCCCATACCCCTGAAACCCTGCAGGGCCGCTTTCACACGGTATTCCTGGCGGTCAAGGCCCACCATACCCCAGCGGCCCTGGCCCAGCTCGAGCCCCATCTGGAGCCTCGAGGCTTCGTGGTCAGCGCCCAGAATGGCCTCAACGAGATCGAAATTGCCCAGGCCATCGGTCGGGAGCGAACCCTGGGTTGCTTTGTCAACTTCGGGGCCGATTACCTGGAGCCTGGAACCATTCATTATGGGGGGCGCGGGGCGGTGGTAGTCGGTGAGCTGGACGGCCAGATCACGCCCCGCCTCGAGGCGCTGCATCGGCTCCTGCAAGAGTTCGACGAGGGGGCATTACTAACCACAAACATCTGGGGCTACCTATGGGGCAAGATGGCCTATGGAGCCCAGCTCTTTGCTACCGCCCTCACCAACGCCAGCATTGCCGAGGCCTTCGCCGCCCCCGAGCACCACCGGCTCTTCATCGAGCTGGCCAGGGAGGTGCTCCGGGTAGCGGCCGCCCAGGGGATTCAGCCCGAGGCCTTCAACGGCTTCGAACCCCAGGCCTTTGCCCCCGACACCCCGCTGGAGCAGGCCCAGCAGTCGCTCGAGGCCATGGCCGCCCACAACCGCCGCTCCGCCAAAAGCCACTCCGGCATCTGGCGGGATCTGGCCATACGCCGGCGCAAAACCGAGGTAGACGCTCAGCTCGGCCCCATTCTCCGCATCGGTGAGGGCTGGGGCATTCCCACCCCCATTACCCGGCGGCTGATTGAGATGATCCACGAGGTTGAAGCGGGAACCCGCCCGCTGGACTGGAGCAACCTCAGCGAACTCGAGAAGGAGTTGCCATGAACCCATCCCACTTCCCCGAGCTACCCTCCAACCTGCCCCCGGGCACCCTCACCCAAGGCTATGTCTCCCTGGAGCTGGACGTGCCGCTCGAGCTGCCCTTCACCCTGGTGCAGGGGGCCAGGCCCGGGCCCAACCTGCTGGTTACCGCTGGGATTCACGGGGCCGAGTATGCCAGCATCGCCGCCGCTGTGCAGGTAGCCCAAACCCCCCCACAAACCCTGGCGGGGAGCCTCACGGTACTCCCGATCGTCAACCGTCCGGCCTACCGCACCCGCAGCATCTACATCAACCCGGTTGACGGCAAAAACCTCAACCGCTGCTTCCCTGGGGATCCCGGGGGGAGCTTTGCCCAGCAGCTGGCCCACTGGCTCACCGAAAACGCAATCCAGCGGGCCGATGCCTACATTGACCTGCACGGCGGCGACCTCAACGAGGGCCTGACCCCCTTCACCATATTCATCGAAGGGGACGAAGCTTCCCGCCGGTTGGCCGAGGTTTTTGGCCTCGAGCTCCTGGTCAGCAGCAGCCCTGGGGGAACCACCACCGCTGCTGGGTACCGCTGCGGGGTGCCCTCTATTCTGGCCGAAGCCGGTGGAAACGGGCTGTGGCCCGAAGCGGATGTGGAGGCCCTTGCGAGCGGGGTTAGGCGGGTCATGCAGCACCTGGGGATGCTGGAGGGCCCGCTCGAGCCCAAGCCTACCCGCCTGCTGCACGAGTTTGCTTGGCTGCGCTCGGAGCACGAAGGGCTGTGGTACCCCAAGGTTGGGGCGGGGGCTCAGGTGCAGGCCGGGCAAGACCTGGGCCGGATTACCGATCCTTTCGGCAAGGTTCTGCAGACGGTGAACGCGCCCCTGGCCGGAACCGTGCTGTTCGTGGTCAGCAGCCTGGCCATCAACCCCGGAGACCCCCTCTATGGCATCGGAGCCTAAAGGAAGCCTCACACCGGAGGGGGTGGCCCAACTGGCCCAATGGGCAGGGCTAAGGCTGGATCTTGACCGGGCCGCCGAACTGATTCCGCTCCTCGAGCCGCTACTGGAGGGGGATGCCCGGATCGCCCGCCTCGAGCTCGGCCTTACCCCTATCCTTGGCCCCACCTGGGCGGGGGCTGAGGAGGGGTGATTTTATGGAGCTGCTCACCCTCTCCATCGCTGAGGTGGGAAGGCGCTTCCGCTCCGGTGAGCTCTCCCCGGTTGAGCTCACCGAGCTAACCCTACAGCGCATCGAAGCGCTCAACCCCCGGCTCAACGCTTTCATTACCGTGACCCCCTCCAAAGCCCTGGAAGGGGCTCAGCGGGCCGAGCAGGAGCTGCGCTCGGGGCTGGATCGGGGCCCCCTTCATGGGATCCCCATCGCCCTCAAAGACCTGATCGAGACCGCGGGCATCCGCACCACCTGTGGCTCCAAAATTCTACGCGACCACATTCCCCAGCAAACCGCCCTCTTGGCACGCCACCTCGAGGCTGCCGGCGCGGTGCTGGTGGGTAAGACCAACCTGTTGGAGTTCGCCTACGGGATCGTCCATCCCGAGTACGGTCAGACCAACAACCCCTGGAACCCCCTGCGCACCTCGGGGGGCTCGAGCGGCGGCTCGGCAGCAGCGGTAGCCGCCGGACTGTGTTTTGCCGCCGTGGGTACCGAAACCGGGGGCTCCATCCGCATCCCCGCCAGCTACTGCGGGGTGGCCGGGCTCAAGCCCACCTACGGGCGGGTAAGCCTGGAGGGGGTTTTTCCACTCTCCTGGTCGCTGGACCACGCCGGACCCCTGGCCCGCTCCTCGGAGGATGCCCGGCTGTTGCTAGAGGGGATGCTGGGGGAGCCGCTGCCGGCGGTCGAGGTCGAGCTGGGGCAGCTGCGCTTCGGGGTGATCCAGCGCCAGGGGCCTGAGGTCGAGCCCGAGGTGCTCGAGGTGTTCGACGCGGCCTGTCGTAGGCTCGAGGCTGCCGGGGCAGCGGTGCAGGAGGTCCGCATTGCCGACCTCGAGCTGGCCGATACCGCCCTCTTGAACGTCCTCCTGCCGGAAGCCAGCCTGGTGCACCAGCGCTGGATTGCCGAGCGACCGGAGGATTACGCCCCTTTCACCCGCATCCAGATCGAGCTGGGCTTCACCCTCTCGGCCATGGCCCATCTACGGGCACAGCAGTTTCGCCGCCACCTGACCCGGCAGTTCTTGCAGGCCCTGCACAGGGTGGATGTTCTGATCTCCCCCAGCGTGGCCTGGGTAGCGCCGCAGGAGGACCCGGTGGTCGCAGGCCAGGCCGGCTCCGCCGAGGGTCGGCGCTCAGCCCCGCACAATCTGACCGGCCTGCCGGCCCTTTCCATCAATGCTGGGTTCGGGGCCCAGGGGCTTCCGGTGGGGCTTCAGGTGATCGGGAGACCCCAGGCCGAGGCCTTCGTGCTGGGTGTGGGCACCGCGCTCGAGCGCCTGCTTCCTGAAGCCCAGAAAACACCCCCGCTAGCCTGACCGCACCACCCGGAGGAAATCCCATGCAGATCCGCTTCGACCACAAAACCGTCCTCGTCACCGGGGCTGCTCACGGCTTCGGGCGCGCCATCGCCCACCGTTTCGCCCGATTGGGAGCCAGCGTCTGGGCCTGGGATTTGAACGCCGAGGAACTCCAGGAGACCCGCGCCCAGGCTGAAGGGCGCTGCGAGGTGCGCCGGGTGGACGTAACCGATCCCCAGGCCGTGCAGGAGGCCGCCCAGGAGGCCGGGGCCGTAGACATTCTGGTCAACAACGCAGGGGGGGTGCTGGGTCAGGTGGGGAAACCCCTCGAGACCGTTACCCCCAAAGAGTGGAACGATATCCTGGCGGTTAATCTGAGCGCGGCCTTCTACACCTCCCAGGCGGTGGCCCCAGGGATGAAGCAGCGGCGTTGGGGACGCATCATCAACATCTCGAGCGGAGCCGGGCTGGGGCCCAGCCTGACCGGCATTCAGGCCTATGCCTCGGCCAAGGCCGGGCTGGTCAATCTAACCCGTCAGCTCTGCCATGAGCTGGGGCCTTTCAACATCACCGTCAACTGCATTGCCCCTGGGTTTGTCCGCTCCAACCCCACCACCGAGCGCCAGTGGCAGAGCTACGGCGAGGAGGGGCAGCGACGGCTGCTCGAGAACATCGCGCTCAAGCGGCTAGGCACCGCACAAAACATCGCCGATGGGGTGCTGTTCTTTGCCTCCGAGCTGGCCGATTGGGTGAGCGGTCAGGTGCTCAGCGTGGACGGGGGAAAGTGATGCAGGAAGTGCTCAAGCACCTCGAGGCCCATTTCCAGGCCTACCTGGCTGAGCTGGCCGAGTTCGTCCGCATCCCCAGCGTCTCCACCGACCCGGCCTATGCCGCGGAGGTGGCCAAGGCCGCGCACTGGGTGGCCCAACGGCTGCGGCGCTCGGGGGTCCCCGAGGTGGAGATCCTCGAGACCCCAGGGCATCCTGTGGTCTACGGGGCTTGGGAGACCGATCCCCGCCGCCCCACCCTCCTGATCTACGGCCACTACGACGTGCAACCGCCCGACCCTTTAGAGCGCTGGCAGACCCCGCCTTTCGCTCCCGCCATCCGCGAGGTGAGCGGCGAGCAGCGCCTCTATGCCCGGGGGGTCTCCGACGATAAAGGCCCCATGCTGATCCCGCTCCTGGTCACCGAGGCCTTCCAAGCGGTAAAGGGGGCCCCGCCCATCAATCTCAAGTTCTTGCTCGAGGGCGAGGAGGAGGTGGGCAGCCGCCACTTAGAAGCTGTGGTACAGGCCCAGCTTCAGCGCCTCAAGGCCGATTTCGTGCTCTCCGCGGATGGGGCCATGTGGCGGCCAGGGGTTTCCTCGCTCAACCTCTCGGCCCGAGGCTTGGTGAGCCTCGAGTTCAGCCTCATCGGCCCGAGTAAGGATTTACACTCCGGGCGGCACGGCGGGGCCATCCTAAACCCGTTGGTGGCGATGGCCCGCTTGATCGCCAGCCTGCACGAGGCCAGCGGGCGGGTCGCGGTAGAGGGGTTCTACGATCGGGTCTGCGAAGCTTCCCCCGGCGAACGTGCCGCAATCCAAGCCCTCCCCTGGGAGGATGGCGCTTATCTCGCCGAGATCGGGGCACAGGGGGTCTACGGTGAACCGGGGTACTCCACCTTGGAGCGCCAGTGGATCCGGCCAACCTTGGAGGTCAACGGCCTGTGGGGCGGGTATACCGGTCCCGGCGGCAAAACCGTAATCCCCAGCCGGGCCCAGGCCAAGCTGAGCTGTCGCCTGGTTCCCGAGCAAAATCCAGACGAGGTTCGCGAGCGGCTAATTCAGCACCTCCACCGCCACTGCCCACCCTCCATGCGCCTAGAAATCCAGGCTGAACCCCACGGGGCACGGCCTTACGCCCTCCCCTCTGACCACGTCGGGCTTCGGGTGGCTCGAGCGGTGCTGCGCGAGACTGAGGGGCAGAAACCGCTCGAGGTCCGGATGGGGGGCACCCTCCCCATCGCCAACACCTTCAAGGAATACCTGGGCCTGGACACGGTGTTCTTCTCCTTTTCCACCGGGGATGAGGATTTCCATGCCCCCAACGAGTTCTTCCGGCTAGAGCGCTTCCGCTTGGGCCTTGAGGCTTGGGCACGGTACTGGTGGCGGTTGGCTCACCTCGAGGGCTTAGAAACTTAGCGCTGAAAAGTGCTCGAGGCCCCTTAGCAGCCAAGGGGGATTGGGGGTATCCTTGGGCCTATGGAAAAAGCAGAGGTGCTTCGCCTGATAGACGCTCACGATTGGCTCTGAAACCAATCATCATGTGACCACCCGCCGCCGCATCTCAATCCGCTTACCGCTGTAGATAACAAAAACCACCCCAGCCCGGCGCAGGGCTTCGGGGGTGACATGTTTGGGCAGCTCCACCGCCACCAGTGCGGGTGGAGCGCTGGCGGCTACCGAGGCCTCGAGCTGGGCCATCTCGCGTCGCACCGCCTCGAGCCTGGCCCTCCCCTCCTCCAGGGTGTACATCCCCGCCTCGGTCATGGCCTTGATGCGGGCCTCTCGTTCAAGCAAAGGCTGCAACTTGGCAGGGTTGGGGGTAGGATCAACGGGAACCACGGGAAACGGCGGCAAGGCAACGATCCCCCGCTGCACAGCATCCCGTGCCCCTGCCAAGCAAGCCGCCTCAATCTCGCGGTACTTGAAATGCACCCGCTCCTTGCAATGCCGGTTGCGACATCGGGTCCACCCGCGCTCGGTGTAGCGGTTCACCGACAACGACCAACCGCAGCCCCCACAGCGCAGCATCCCAACCAGCGGAAACTCTGCCAAGCGGCTATGCCGGGGGCCGCTCTTGGGGGCATTGTCCAGGCGCATCTGCACTTGCTCAAATAGCTCCACCGGCACCAGCGGCGGAAGCTGCTGCACTACCCGCACTGGCCCGCCCTTCTTGCGCCGAAAGACCACCTCGGTTTGTCCGGTATACGCACGGTTGCGCAGCATTACCAGGACGGTATTGGGCCGCCAGTAGCCCGCCCGCCCCGGCAACGGGGCCCCCTCAGCCGTCAGCCGGGCCGCGATGCGGTCGCAGCCTAGCCCTTGCGCGGCCCAGGTGAAAATCTTCAGCGGCCACTCCTGGCGCTCAGGGTCATACTCAATCACCCTCTCGCCGGTGGGGGTGAACCGCCGCCGCAACCCGTACACCAATGGATAGCCCACAAACCGGCCCTTCAGTGCGGCGCTGATGCGGTCGTCGTAAAGCCTCGAGACGGTGTAAAAATAATCCTGCTCCGCCCCGATGGCCTCAATCTGGAACAACAGCCGGTCGGAAGGATCGGACAGGTCAATTTGGCGGCTCGAGTTGGAAAAGTGCAGCTCGAGCCCGGCTCCAATAATCTCTTCCCCAATCTGGAGAATCGGCAGCACCAGGCGTCCCTGGCGCTTTACGTCATAGATCACCGCCGCGTCGAACAGGCCCCGCCCGGCATCAGCCAACAAAGCATCCAGGCCCTGGCGGGTTTTGATCTTGCCGGTGATGGTGTCGCGGTAGGTAGCGACGAGCTGGCCCCCCTGCCGCTCCACATACTCAGTGTTGACCCTTGCTTGCTTCTCGGCCCCTACCCCGCGCTCTTGGGGGCCGGTGGAAAGGCGGATGTATTGGGCAAAGCGTTTCATGCTATCCTCGAGGTATGCGCTTAACGGTGGATTTGAGCGAAAGGGAAATGAAAGGGTTGCGTTTGGTGGGTAAGGGAAAACCCGAAACCATAGCCCGCAAAATGATTTTGGAAGGTATCCAGATTGCCCAGGCCAAAGCCGAGCTTGCCAGGCCGGTAAAGAACCCTTTGAACAAAGAAGAGATTGACGAGCTGGTGCACAGTGTGCGCCGCAGAAATAGGGTCAAGCGTTGAGAGCTGTATTCGACACCCAGGTATACATTCGTGCGCTTCAGCCCAACGCGTATCCTGTCGAAACCGCGCTTTTGCGGTTGTGGCTGGACAAGCGCCGATTTGAGGTGTACACCTCGCAAGCCCAGATCGAAGAAATCCGCCGGGTAAGCCGTCGCAAAATAGCCCAGACGCGCATCGGCAAAGCCAAGTTTGGCGCTCTGGTCAAGCTGCTTAAATCGCGAGCCGTAACGCTGACTATTCCAGCCAAAGAGATTGATGAGGTTGTGACCGCAGACCCCTCGGATGATTTCATCTTGGCAATAGCGCTGAAAAGTAAAGCTCAACTGCTGATTACAGATGACAAGCACATCAAACCGCTCAGAAAAATAGGCCATACGCAAATCCTGACGCCAGCAGAGGCACTTCAAAAGTTTGGCAACACCAGGGTTTGATGCTAGCTATCCCCTCAAAAACCGACCAATCGCCACACCTATCACGGTGCTACCCTCTGGGGCCTCGAAAGCGGCCCGGTAGGCCCGGTTATCGTTGCCCAAAAGCAAAAGGCCGTTTTCCACCCCCAAATAGCGCTTGATCACCACGCCGTCGCCTGCCAGCCACACCGCCACCACCTTGCCGCGCTCGGGTAGACCGTCGCGGTAGCAGATGACCAGGGTGCCATCATCGGCGTACCCCTGCATAGAGTCGCCGTGCACCCGCACCACAAACAGCCGGGAGCGGTCGTAGCCGCGCAGCTCGGGCATGAAAATCTCTACGGTATCGGCCCCATCATTCGACCAGGGCGGCCCGGCCCCAGCATCTATCACCGGCAATACATACACATCGCCATCTGGCCCGGCGCGTTCGATGGCCTCAGAGGCCAGCGTCTCACGGATGTAATCAATGTGGATGCCGGTGGCCTGACTGAACTCAGCCAGGCTCCAGCGCAGGGCCCGTAGTAAACCGAAAAACTTTTCTGCTCCTAAAGACAGTGGATGAATATCTCCACGCTCAATGCCCGAAACTGTTGTTTGTCCAAATAAATCACCAGCATGTTCAACTACCGACCATTGGGTAAATCCTAACTGCTCACGCCTTCTTTTTATTGCGACTGCCCATGCAGGCCTTTCTTTGGCTTCAGGCACGCTATGAAGGTAACGTAACATGATGTGGTTACGCTAACGTAATGTTGCTAACACTGTCAATATATACTTGACTACATAGCAGTAGACTGATATTGTGTAGATCATGACTAAGACCCCATCAGTTTTTAAAGACCTGATTGCACTAGAAGACCTGGCGGATATTACGGGCAGGCATCCCAACACCTTGCGCGATTGGGTTAAGAAGGGCTTGCTTCCCGGTACAAGGATTAGTGAACGGGTATATGTTGTATCGAAATCTCTTTTTTTGCAAAGTCTTAGCAATGGACTGCTATCAGATCGCTTCACGGCCCGTGAAGCAAAAGAAATCCTCGCAAAGCTCAACCAGCAGGAGGCCCAGCCATGAAAGAGCGCCTCAATTTCATCGGCGTCTACAACGGCTTCGCGCTGTACGTAGACCTCGAGGCCTTCCCCACCCCCACCCAAACCACCCGCCCCGATACATTCTCTGGCGCGGTTATCCCAACTGAATCGGAGGAAAAGGATGAGCTTGGAGCAGATTCGCCTCGAGATTGAGGCCCGGCAGCAGCGCATAGACGCGGCCATCTCGCCCGACCCGGTGGAACGAGCCTGGGTGCGCTGGCGCTGGTCGTTGGACCGGTTGCGCGAGCAGAAGCGCGAACGATTGCTCGAGCTGAGCGTGGCCCTGCTCGAGCTGAAAGGAGAAGCATGAAGCGTTTTGCACTGGACATTTTTGCCGGTCTGGTTGGCGGATTGATCGTGACCGCCCTGGTGGCCTGGGGGATGCGGTGAGCTGGTGGGATCGGCTCACCGCCTTTTTGCACCGGCTGGACGTGGCGCTGTACCGCGCCCTAGGAGGACGTATGCCCAATCGTTTGACCCTGACCTTCACCCCGCCCAATGCCCGCGTGGAGATCTCCCCGCCGATCCCGGCGGACCGCGCGGTGACCCTGACTGGCACCACCGGGCTGTGGATGACCGAGGCCCTGCCCCCCGGCAACTACACCCTGCGGGTGAGCGCCGAGGGCTACCAGCCCTGGAGCCGCAGCCTGACCCTGGATAGCTCCGACACCCCGGTGGCCCTCGAGGCCTACCTGCTGCCGGTCCCCCCGGTCACCCCCAGCCCGGCCCCTCAGCCCGCGCCCGCGCCCAGCGGCACCGCCACCCTGGAGATCACCCGGCCCAGCGGTAGCTCCTATTACCTCAAGCTCTTGCCCAACCGGGGCACCTGGAACACCTCCGGCACCCTTACCACCATCCGCGATCTGCCCCCCGGCACCTACACCCTCGAGGTAGCCCCAGAGGTGATCTACAGCCTGAACCTGGCCGCCGGGGACGGGGCCGCACCGGGCTGGGTGAACGCAGGCCAGGCCGGGAATGGTTTTTTGGGCCTGGGCCATGCTCTGGTGGGGATGAACCAGGCCGTGAGTCTGGACGGGGCCCCCATCGTTG
>NZ_QWLB01000034.1 GCF_003574355.1 Meiothermus granaticius NBRC 107808
GGCTTGGGCCCAGCGTAGGAACCAGCAAAGGGTCGTTATCCAGTGGCGTTTCACCGCCGCCGACGCGCGCATCAAGCTGGCCCACCTGTACCCCAGAAGGAGTGGCGATGATTAACTTACCAGAGCACTAGGACTGCTTCACTGACGCGGTAACTATCCAATATTGCAAACAAGCCTTGTATCTTTCGGCTGTACCAGCGATAGCGCGGACATTCCTGGGGATACTCCAGCCGAACTTGCCGTTTGCAGTCTGCACAGCGGATTCGTTTGACTCGACTCGCCTCTATCCCCTTCAAGGTTCGTAGCTTCCGATCTCGCTAGCCACCGCTTTCCTCTTTCATACTTTCGCAGTGTGGCTTGTCCATACTAGCCTTGAGCTTCGCTGGGCTCCTCACAAATCCAGGTGGAAAACCCGGCCAGGCAGTGCTAAAATCTTTAGCGACAAGGTCCCTTCCAGGCACCGCCTCAAGAGGGGGACATGCACGCACCCGGCCAATCGGCTGGGCTTTTTTTGGAGGCCTTATGCTCAAAGAACTGGAACAGCTCCGCGCCTACGCCCTGCTGCCCTACGAGGCCGAGCGGGCCGCCCTGGGCGAGCATTTCCGCCACGTAGAGCCGCTGTGGGACAGCGACTGGGGCGGGGAGACTACCAACTTTTAGGCATGTGGAGTGCAATCGGGGTCTTCAAAGTGAGGTGAGCTACTTTATTCCCCGGAAAAAGCCAGGGCCGGGAGGGAAGGGGGAGATACGGGCTCGGCTGGTGGAGGAGTACCGCCAGACCGGGGCTTCCATTCATAGCTTGGCAAGGAAGTATGGCGTAGGTGAGGGGACGGCCTGGGGGTGGGTGAAAGGTTCTGAGTCTTGAAGTCTCAACAATGCTCGGCATTTTTTCGCACCGCCTGTGGCAACAGGCTCCAGGTGTGGTGACCCAGCAATGTATATGATGTATACTTAGGCCATGGTTCGCAAACAGCTCTACCTCCGCAAGGACCAGGAACAAGAGCTCAAGCTCAAGGCCCGCGAGACCGGCCTCTCCGAAGCCGAGCTGGTGCGACTGGCCCTGGATCGGTTGCTGCATGAGGGCACGGCCCCCCTCCCCGGCCATGTAAAGGCCCTGTCTACGTTTCTGGAACAGGCCCGGGAGATCTCCCAACAGCACCGCCTGCCCGAAGGCTGGCGCTTTGAGCGGGAAGCCCTCTACACCCGGGAGTCCCGCTGGGGTGGGGGTGAGGGTTGAACCCCCGCTATCTGATCGATACCAACCTTCTCATCTACCCCCTGGATGCCCGCGACCCCAAGAAGCAGAAAAAGGCTGCCGAGGTACTCTTGAGGCTGGCTCAGGAGGGGCGGGCCGCACTGCCGGTGCAGGCTTTGAGTGAGTTTGCCAGTGTGGCCCTGCGCCGCCTTTCGCCTCCGCTCGAGGCCGAACCGGTTCGGCTGGAGATCGAGCGGCTGATGCTGGCCTTTCCCGTGCTCCCCCTGACCGCTCCGGTGGTGCTGGAGGCCCTGCGGGGGGTGGCCCAGCACCACCTCAGCTACTATGACGCCCAGGTCTGGGCCACCGCCCGGCTATACCAGGTGCCGGTGGTTCTCTCGGAGGACTTCGCTATGGGGGCCGTGCTGGAGGGGGTGCGGTTTGTAAACCCGCTGGAGCAGAAACTCTAGCCCAACCACCCTCCCCATGACACTGCATCCAACTTGGTGGACTCGAGGGTGCTTCTCAAGGCCAGCGACGGGTGGGGGGGTGAGCCCCTAGATGAACCCTACAAATCACCAAGTTCTGTGAAGCTCATTGATGTGGCTATATATTCGTAGATCCTGGTATCGCCCATGGCGGAGTACCGCCTCTCGCATCACGCCCTCTTGAACAAAACCAACCTGCTCGAGACAACGGATCATGACCTGATTAGTGGCCAGGCAGTTGGCACCTAGGCGATGGAGCCCCCAGTCGTGGCAACCCAGTTGAATCACGCTACGGAGGGCGGCCTGACCCAGGCCACGCCCCCGCAACTCGGGTTCGCCTATGAGCAAGGCGATTTTCACAGCCCGGTTTTTCCAGTCGATGTGCTCTAGAAATACCAAACCCGCATCGCAATTTTGCTCCAGGGCTTTCACCACGTATAGCTTGCGGTCATCGCGGCCAAGCCACTTCTTGATCAGATCCTGTACCTCACTGAGGGAATACCCCAGGAATGGCTGGATGATGGCATACTCCACCACCTGCGGCTCGGCGTACCACCTTTGGATTTTATTCGCATCGTCAAGGTCGACAGGCCGCAGTTGCACGCGTTCCTGACCGGTCAAAGTCATCCCGAATGCCCCTCCTTTTCCTCGGTATATCCACCACGGACTGTTGCGGCGATATACAAAAGAGCCCCCAATCCACAAACCGCAAGTGAGGTGACCTGTAAGGCCCCGGCAGAACCCAGCCCGCGAACCAACGGATCGAGCCCCCCGAGCACGGGTAACACACCCAGGGCCAGGCTCACGTTCACCAAACTGAAAACCCGCCCAAGAAACTGCTTCGGTACCGCCGCCTGCAGAAGTGACTGGGTGGCGACGCCGGATATATCGAAAAGGATGCCGCTGATGAAGAAAACAACCAAAAGCACCAGAAACGTCGGGAAGGTCGCTCCCAGCAGCATGGGCACGGCCAGTAGGGTGTTGAGCAAAATCACCCACGTAAGGCTGGGTATGCCCTTTTTCAGTGCACCCAGGGTGGCTACCCCGACCACTCCCCCCAGGGTGAGGCTGGTATACAAAAGCCCCAGGCCCGCCGCCCCGATGTGCGCCACCTCCATTGAGATGGGGACCATGACAATTTCCACTACTCGCCAGAACAAGGAGGTGAGCATGGAGAGCAGCAAAATCATCATCACCGCTTGGCTAGACACAGCAAAGCGCATACCTTCGGCGGCCTCGGCCCAGAGGGAGGGGCCCCTTCGGCTGGAGGCTACACTGAAAGCCGAGGGTAGGCCGAGCACGGCATAGGCCACGCCGGCAAAGGTGAGGGCGTCGAAGATGAACAGCCAGATCGGGCCCACCAGGCCGTACAGCAGGCCCGCCAGGGCCGGGCCCAACGAGGCGGTAATCTTGGTCAACACAACCCTCAGGGCGTTGGCCGAGATCAGTGCTTCTTTGGGAACCAGGGAGGGTACCACTGCGGCCATGGTAGGGCTTACCAGGCCTTCCACAGTCTGGATCAGGAAAACCAGGGGATAGACCAGAAGGGGCTCGAGCAGCACCAGGACCAGGCTGGCCGAGAGCAGTGCACTCAGCAGGTAACCGCCCACCAGGGTTCGGCGACGGTCCCAGCGGTCGGCCAGGGCACCGGTGAAAGGTTGGAGCAGGAGCCTCGAGGCTACCCGCACCGCCCATATGCCGGCCAGCGAGGCCACCGACCCGGTAGCGGTGAAGACGGCCACGCTAAGGGCCAGCACCGTGAACTGACTGCCCAGGCTCGAGAAGGCAGTAGCCCAGAGCAGGCGGACGTAGGCTGGGTGCTCCAGCGAAGGGTAGTGACGGTTCAACCAGGCACGGATGGGATTTACGCTCAAGTCAGACCTCCGATTCACCAGAAGGCGCTCGAACCGCGATACCGGCGTATTCCCAGGGATAAGTAATCCCTTGGACAAGCGAAAAATTCAAAATCCTCAGACCCGCATTCGCAAAAACCGTCACCAACTCACGCTGAGTCGGACGCCAGCCCCTAGCGGGAGCAGGCAACACAACGGTCTCGCCGGTAGGCAGTTCCCACCATGCGGGCAGCGAGGGAGATCGCGTCGTTGGCCAGCACGCCCTATGGGACGTAGCGCTTGGTGAGTTCGTGGATGACATAGAGGGTCCCGGCCACATCCCCACTCGAGGCTATCGCTTCAGTATGTTCCCAATGTGCCTTGCCGCCGCGCCCTGCGGAGGGCACGCTTGAAGAATCCAATCCCGAAAGCGATGTAGGCCAGGGCGTTGATTCCGGTGAGGAAAAGGAGTCCCCATTCGGGATCTTCTCCCCGCCCCAGCAGCAGGCGCAGGGCAGCCACCGAGGGTACCAGGGGCAGGAGGTAGCCCAGAGCGTTCCAAGGCTGGGTCAAGGCCTCAAAGCGTACCAGGAAAAGACCCAAGAAAAGGAACTGGAGGAGGCTTACGAGCTGGCCCACCCGCTTATAAATCAGTGCCAACCCTCCAAGGAGGAGCCCCAGACCCAACGCACCGAGAGCCAGGGTCGCAAGCGGCAGCAGGGTCAGGGGATGGAAGTCCAGCCGAGCTCCGGAGGTGAGGAGGATAGCCAGGAAAACCGGGATGTTCAACAGGCCAATCTGAAAAAGGGAGACAGCGGATCGCACCAGCACCACCCCTAAGAGCCCCGGGCGGGTAAGGGCGAGCTGCTCCAAAAGCCCCGCCAGGGCCTCCTCCGTTAGGGTGGAGGCGATATACGACAGCAGCGAAAAAGCCAGCGTCCAGGCCAGGAGGCTCACCACCAGGGCCTCCAGCCGCTCCCCGAAGAGGGCGGGGCCGGCCAGGTAGCGAACCCCCGAGAAGAAGAGCGCAAAGACTACGACCGCCCCCAGCACACCCCCCAGAACCTCTAAGGGATAGCGGAAAAAGGCCCTCAAGTAGCGCCAAAACTCTATGTAGGCAAGCTGGAGCACCGCTCGCTCCTTTCTCCAAGTATGCGCCAGAAAAGCCCTGCAAGAGAGAGACTTTCCCGCTCCACCCGCTCTAGGGGTAAGGGGTCTAGAATTCTGAGGACTTCCCAAAGCGTTTCCTCCCCCACCACCCGAACCACCTTCCCCTCCACCTCTGCCTCGAAGGCTCGGAGCTGCGCCAGGCGTGGATCCCCCTCCCCCAAAGGCGCCTGGAGTTCGATTCGGTAAGGGGCTCCAGGAGAGCCCTCCAGCACCTCTTGGGTCCTTCCCTCCAGCACGACCTCGCCTTCCTGGAGGATGGCCACCCGGTCGGCCACAGCCTCTGCAAAATCCATCTGGTGGGTGGTGAGGAGGACGGCCTTGCCCTGTTCTTTGAGCCGCAGCAGCCAGGTTCGGATGGCCTCCTGAGCTTCCAGGTCCACCCCCAGCGTGGGCTCGTCCAGGAAGAGGATGGGAGGGTCGTGCACCAAAGCGGCGGCCAGGGCCGCCCGCTGCTGCTGGCCCCTAGAAAGGGTACCCACGGTTTGCTGGGCCTTCTCGGCGAGCCCAACCGTTTCCAACAGCTCGAGCCCCCGCCGCCGGGCCTCTTTAGGGATGAGGCCGCGCAAGGTGCCAAAGTAGATGAGGTTTTCCAGGGCGGTCAGGCGCCAGTAGAGGTTACGGTTGCCCTCCAGCACCGCACCCATCCAGGTTCGCTTTCCCTCCTGCAGCACCTCCACCCTCCCCCCATCCGGCTCCACCAGGCCGGCCAGGATTTTGACCAGGGTGGTCTTCCCGGCGCCGTTGGGGCCTAACAGCGTTAGGATCTCCCCCCGGAAGAGCTGCAGGCTGACCCCCTTCAGCGCCTCGAGCCAGCCCTTTGCCTTGGGATAGCGCTTGCGCAAGGCGTGGGCCTGGAGGACGGGGGTGGGGTTTTGCACGTTTGGGTTCATGGCTTCCAGCCCAGCATATTGGAGGTTTCAATTCACACGATACCCCTCAGCCTGCAACCGCCAAAGCTCGGCATAAAGGCCGTTGCAGTGCAACAAGGCCTGATGCGAGCCCTCCTCCACCAAACGCCCCTCCCGCAGCACCAGAATCCGGTCGGCCATCTGCACCGAGGCCAGCCGATGGGTGATGAGGAGCACCGTCTTGCCCCGGGCCAGCTCGGCAAAGCGCCGGTAAAGGTGGGCCTCTTCCTTGGGGTCGAGCGAGGCGGTAGGCTCGTCCAGGATCAGCAGCTCGGCCTGCCGGAAAAAGGCCCGCGCAAGGGCTATCCGCTGCCATTCTCCTAAAGAGAGGTCCGTTCCCCCGAACGCTTTGGAGAGAAGGACCTCCGAACCGAGCCGCCCTAGCAGTTCCGCAGCTCCCCCGGCCCTGGCGGCCTCTTCCAAACGCCCAAAGTCAGATTGGCGCTCCAAATCGGCCAGGACAATGTTTTCTCGCAGCGTGAGCGCGTAGCGACCAAAGTCCTGAAACACCGCAGCTACCAGGCGACGCCAGACCTCCAGGTCTACCTCGCGCAGGTCTATCCCATCCACCAAGATGCGGCCCTCGCTGGGGTCGTAGAAGCGGAGCAAGAGCTTCACCAACGTGGTTTTACCGGCTCCGTTCTCCCCCACCAGCGCCAGCCGTTCGCCTTGGCGCAGCCTGAAGGAGATCCCCTCCAGGGCCCGCCGACCATCGGGGTAGCTAAACCCCACGTTTTCAAAGCGGATTTCCTCAAAGCACTGCACCGAGCGACCTGTGCTCAAGGGAGCGAACGGGGAAAGCCGGGCCAGAAAACCCTCGAGCCGCTCGAAGTACAAAAGGCTCTCGTATAGCATGCCGCCATCCTGCACCAGGCCGTAGAGGTTTTGTTGTAGGCTGCCCACCGACTGCAAGAGAAGTACCAGGTTGCCCAGCCCCCCCGAACCCAAAAGGGCCTGGCGCAGGCCCAGGTACAGCGCCGCCGCGGTGGCCAGGGCGCTGACAAAAACCAGGCTGCTGGCCCCCAGGGCCTGCCGCCCACGGGCACGGCGGAGCTCTTGGTGCAGCCGCCCGAAAGCCTCGAGGTAACGCCCACGAAAAAACGGAAGCAGACCAAAGAGGCGCACCTCCTTGGCGGCCTCGGGGTTGAGCAAAACCTCGGCGTAGTAGCGCATCCTCCGGGCCTCGGGCGCGCTAAAGAGCACCGCTTCCCACACCCCCTTTTGCAACCGGAAGGTCAGCAGCGCCTGCGGCAGGGTGGCCAGGAGCAACAACAAGGGGAAAATGGGGGCCAAGGTGAGGAGCAAGAGCAGCACCCCGGCTACGGCAATGCCCCCGCGAAAGGCGTTGCCGAAGAAAACCAGCAGGTTGAGCGGCTGGTAGGGCGCTTGGTCGCGCAGCACCTGAAGTTCGTCGTAAAAACCGGCGTCTTCAAAGGGGGTGAGATCGGGCATGCCCGCCGCCTTCTCCATCAGCAAGAGATGCACCCGGGCCGTAAGCCGTTCGTTGACCACCCCCTGCAGATAGGTCACCCAGGGCACCAGCAAAAAGTCGAGGGCAAACAGCAGGGCCAGCCCCGCCAGGGGACCCAGCAGCGCCGGGCTGAGGGAGCCGCTGCCCAACCCATAGACCAGACCATCCACCAAATCCCGCGTGGCGCTCAGCACCCCCACCGGTATCAGGCCGCTTGCGGCCAGAAGGCCCACCAAGAGGGTGACCTCAAGGGGGGCGGCTCGAAAAACCTGGCGAAGCGCCGGGACGGTTTGGCGTAACGGGGAGCGCCTATGAGCCAGTCGCTACCACCTCCCGGGTTGCTTCTCTAGCCCAGCGCCCAGAATCCATGTAGTTGGAAGCAATACGGATCCACTCGTCAGAGCTAATCGGGCAAACTTCTTCGACAATATACCGCTTCCGCATAGGCTTCATGGAATCGTGGCGCAGAACTGCCTTATGTCCCTTAGGAACCTCCACTATCACGAAAGATTCGCCTTTTTCATCCCAATCCCAAATCGGTACACTGCCTGCCAAGGCATAGAAGGCATCCCTGTTCTCATCAAGATTTCGAGCATGCATGCTTGATGGACAATACCAACAAGACGTGCGGTATTTCCCGCAAGCCACTACCTCGAGGGGTCGAACATAGTAGCGAAACTTGTACACCTCACCAAAGAAAATCAAAGAAGGCTGCTCAAGTGGATGAGCAATGTTGCCCCCTTGTGGATCAAGGGCATAGGCAAGTTCCGAGCCGGGTCCCAGTCGGATGACCAGGCCAAAGTCGTCCCGCACTTCAACCCAACCGTTTCGAGTCCTGAGCTGGTCTCCGACGCTCAACACCGTGTTATCCAATAAGTTTACTTCTTTCTCTTGACGAAGAAGAATCGGCAAGTTGCGTTGGTCTTCCCGAAGAACCCTATTGATCCAGTATCTCATGGCCGTAAACCCCCCTTTCACCTGTAGCCCATTGAGGGTACCCTCAACCTAGCACCCTCCAGGTAACCAAACCCCCTCTCAGAATGGTGACCTTCCTAACTCATTTTGGTTACCTTTTGACTGAGTTGGTTACCTGGGTTTGGGTAGGGTAGAGGTATGCGCAAGGGAGTACTGTTTCTGGCCCTTTTAGTCCTGCTGGGTCTGGGTTTCCGGGACCTGGCCTACGCCTGCACCCGCCCCGACTGCCTGCCGCCGGGTGTGGTGAAGCCAAGTGGGCCTGGTGGGCCTAGCGGTACTGGGCGCTGAGCCCTCTTGCCCAGGCCAGGACCGCCGGGTAGCGGGGGTCTTGGGCGGGCAGGCGCTGGAGCAGGGCCTCCCAGAGGGTGAGGTCGTCCGGGAGTTTCTGGGCCAGCTGGTAGAGAGGCTCGGGGTCGGGGTGATCGAGCACCCGCCGTTTGAGCTGCTCCTCGATCTGGTTCCGCAACACCTCGATGCCCGGGGCCTGGCTCCTGGGCAAGAGGGGGCCCTGGTAGAGGGCCAGGGCCTGGTGAAGCTGGTTTTGCTCCAGGGCCTCTTGAAGCTTCAAGAAGTCGGCCTCGATGGGGGTAAGGAGCTGGTAGGGGCGGCTCAGGACCTCGAACCCCTGCTGGCGCAGGCGGCAGAGCTCGGTTTTGAGGGCCTGGGGGTTGGGCTGGGGGTAGAGTTCCTGGGCTAGGGCCTCGCCCGTGATGCCTTCCGGGTAGGCCAGGAGCAGGGTGAGGAGTTCCAGGCTGCGCGGTCTTAGGTTGGGAAAGCCCTGGAGCTGGGCTTTTCCCAGGGTCTCTAGGTAGGGGGTGGTCGGGGTGAGCGAGGGGAGTTCTGTGGGCAGGAAGAGGGCTCTGGCCTCGGGGCGCAGGGAGCGGGCCATGCTGCGGTAGGGCTCGGGAAGGGGCTGGCCCTCCAGGGCGCTGAGGTGGGCCGCTGCCCGCAGGGCCTCCTCGGCCCACTCGATTTCCAGGGTGGGGAAGCTCTCCTCCAGCAGAAGGCGGGCCTCGGGCTGAGGGTAGCGATAGAGCCCCTCAGCGAGGAGCAGCAAGGCCTGGGGTAGGGGCTCCCGAGAAGGCTGGGCCCTAGCCGCTCGCAGCAGGCGGGCGAGGAGGGGTTGTTGGGAAGGCTGAGCCTGGAAGAGCAACACCCGCAGCGGCAGGTCGTAAGGTAGGTGGGGGTGAGGGGTCTGGTGGAGAAGGGTGGGGAGGAGGTCGGGATCGGGTGCACCCTGCATGCCCTGCAGCAGCAGCGAGAGCCACAGCGCGTAGTAGCGCACCGAGGGGGCGGGATGGGCCAGGAAAGGGGGCAGGGCCTTTTCCAGGTTGGGCAGGGGTTCCTCCCCGGTGTAGGCCAGCAGGGTGAGCTCTTCCAGCCGGTAGTGGGGCTGGGGGTCTTGCAGGACGGCCAGGCTGGCGTAGGAAAGGGCCTCCGCCCATCGGCCCAGCCGCCTGAGGGTGCGGGCCAGGGCATAGGCCAGGCGAGCCTGTTCCACCGGAGGGGCGGCCTGGGCTTGCAGGCGGTGCAGGGCTTCCTGCAGGGCCAGGAGGCCGTCCCTGGGCGGCAGGGAGAGGCCCAGGTGGTAGAGGGTCAGGGGGGTCTGGGCGGTCTGGGCTGCGGCCAGGGCCAGCCGGCGGTAGGTTGGAAGGTCATCCTGGCGAAAAGCCGCAAAGCCCAGCAGGGCGAGGCGTTCGGCCTGGTCCTCCCGGCCCTGGGGTTGCCAGGCCTCCAGCAGGTGCTGGGCCTCTGCCACTTTCCCCAGCCCCAGCAGGGCCAGCACAGCAGTCTTGGCCTCCCCCTGACGGTGGGCCAGGGAAAAGGCCTCCGGGTAGCGGCCCTGCCGGTACAGGGCCAGGGCGTCCATGGCATGAGTTTAGCTCAGGCAGGTTACCCCAGACTCCGCCGATACGTCAGGGCCTCGGCCAGATGGGCCTCCTGGATGTGCTCCGCCCCCGCTAGGTCGGCGATGGTACGCGCCACCCGCAGGATGCGGTCATAACTCCTTGCACTGAGGGCCAGGCGCTGGGTGGCGGCTTGCAGCAGGGCCTCGGAAGAGGGAGAAAGCACCGTGTGTCGCCGCAGTTCGCGGCCAAAGAGTTCGCTGTTGAGTTTGCCCTGGCGGGATTGCATCCGCTCCCGCGCCGCCAGCACCCGTTCCCGCACCATTGCCGTAGATTCACCCTCAGGAACACGGGCCAGTTCCTCCGGGGTAAGCCGGGGCACCTCCACCACCAGGTCGAAGCGATCCAGCAACGGGCCGCTGATTCGGTTCACATAGCGCAGACGCTGGCCGGGGGTGCAGGTGCAGGGTACTTGAGAATCATTCCAAAATCCACAGAGACAGGCGTGTGGAGTGCAATCGGGGTATTCAAAGTGAGGTGAGCTACTTTATTCCCCGGAAAAAGCCAGGGCCAGGAGGGAAGGTGGGGATACGGGCTCGGCTGGTGGAGGAGTATCGCCAGACCGGGGCTTCCCTTCACAGCCTGGCAAGGAAGTATGGGGTGGGCGATGGGACGGCCTGGGGGTGGGTGAAAGGGAAGGGGGTTAGGCACTCCTGAGCAAAACCCAGCCCCTCAGGGGCTCCAGCCGAGAAAAGTGAACAGATCCGTTCCGTACAGTGAACTCCTCGTAACCCAAGGCATCAATGAGGTGAGTTCCCTCGGAAAAGCTCACCGGTAGGGCAAGCTCGCGGGGCACCCGGGTGTTGTTGAGCACTACCAGCACCCGCTCATCCGGAGCTACACCCTCTTCCACTGGTGGCCAGGAGGATGCAAAAAGATGGGATCAAAAGGATTTCTTATGATTCGGCAGACCTGCCAGACCCACAGCACACCGCTGCGCACCTCGTGGTAGCGGTGAACCTCCTCTGCGGGATACCTCAGCAGAAACTCGCCCCAGTCTTTCAAGGCCGCCTGGTTCTCCTTGAGTACCGGCATCGCCGGGGGCTTAGCAGCCCTTCACTGAGCGCGAGCAGGTAGTGCCCCCTTTTTCCACCACCGCCGCAGCCGTCTGGGTCTCGGTGTGGGCCGCATCCCCGGTAAGCACCCAGGGAATGCCGAATTCGGCCAGATCCGCTTCCAGTTCCATCACCAACCCACGACCCGCCACCGCCTCATCCCCATGGACTTTCCCTTGCATCAGGCTCAGACCCAACTGCCCCAGATAGGCGGATACCAGCACCAGAGCCTTATCCCCCACCCCACGCCGAGCACTCCCCTTGAGGTGTTTACCGTCCAGACTGAGTGCTAATACCAGATTCGGTTAGTTCGCCGCCGAATGGCGGCGAACTAACCCGACCGAAGGGAGTACTCTAGGATTCAAAAAGATAGCCTCAGAGGCTTTTGGTATTGAGAACTATCTTTTTGAATCCGGTATAACCAATCCTACGCCTTGGCCTCACCCTGTTCCTGCAAAACCCTCCAGACCGCTTTAGCCCATTGCTTCAGGGCCTGCTCCAGCGCAGCAGCCTGTTGCTCCAAGGCCCACACAAACCGATAGAGGGTGGCCTGCGCCGGCAGGGCCCGACCGCTGGCCCGCCGTCCCAGGCCCAGGCTGAGCAGCCAATCCCGCTGATCCTGCACCCACTGGGCAATCGCCAGCACGTTGGTGCGTCCACTCCCCAGCCCCATCAGCACCAGCATGAACAACAAGCGCCAATCGTAGGTGGTGTTGCGGGCTCGCAGATCGGGTACTTCCATCAGGTAGGAAATCGGGCTGGGAATCTGTATAGTCGTCTGCATGCAGAATATGATAAAAGCCTGGCTCGTACTTCCCATGCACGTGGAAGCTGGTGGCATCCACGTGCATGGCCCGCACCGGGAAGGCAAAGGCCCGGTGGGCCTGCTTGGCTACCTCCAAGAAGAGTGCCGTCACCCCCACCGCATACAGGCTGTCCAGCATCCGCCCCATGCGGTCGTCGTTGAGGAGATCCGGGGTGATGCCCTCCCCCAGGAGCCACCCCGTGGGCTTGCCCTCCCAGAAGTGGCCGAAGAGGTAGAGCGGAGAGGACACAAAGCCCAGCGCATTTAGGATGGCCGCCTTCAGGGCCACCCCCGTGCTCACCTTCTCCCCCGAGCGGGGGCCTACCCGTTTGTCCACCAAAGGCACCAGCCCAATGCGGTCTATGATTCCGGCCACCAGCCCCAGGTGGCCCAGGTCGTATACCTGCAGGTCGGCAATCCCTTTCATCCAGAAATCCTACCCGCAGATGGGAGGGGTGCGGAATGTAGGATCTAGTTCTTTAGCTAACCAGGCCCTCCAAAGAACCCTTTTCAAAATGCTGTCCTACAAAATCGGCCAGCTGGTTGAACACATCGCCGGTGTTGGGCAGAACCCCAAACAGCCGCTGCAGCACCTCTGGGTTCTCGAAGAGGCCGTGCAGGTAGAGCCCCAGTACGCTGCCTTCCTGGGCCACAAGCCGCTCGCTCTGGCCGTGGTGTATTTCGTAACCGGCAATTTTTAGGCCCTCGAGTGCCTTCCAGAAGCCTTTCAAGTCGCTCAGCTCCAGGCTGCTGGGCCGCTGCACCTTTTTAGAAGTAAAAATGTTATGCAAGGGTAAAGCGCCCAAACCCCGGTGTAAACCCGCGCTCTCAATGCCCAGCGGGTCGTGAATGGCCTGGCCCAGCATCTGCAACCCACCGCAGATGCCCAGCAGCGGCTTTCCCTGTTCAATATGCCTTCGGATAGGAGTTTCAAACCCTTCTCGACGCAGCCACTCAAGGTCGCTCACGGTGTGCTTGGAGCCCGGCAGAACGATCAGATCGGCCCCATCAAGGTCTTGAGGTTTGCGCGCCCAAGAAAGCTCAACGTTCGGAAGGTGTTTGAGCGGCTCAAACTCGTCTAGATTGGAGATGCGCGGATAAATCACAATGGCCACGCGAAAACCCCGACCCACCGTCCGAGCGTCGAAAACGCCGTCCTCCTCCGGTAGGCCGTGACCGTGCCACATGGGCAGAACCGCCACCGTGGGCACGCCGGTCAAGGTTTGCAGCTGCTCTGGGCCGGGGGCTAGGAGGCGGACATCGCCGCGAAACTTGTTGAGTACAAACCCTTTGATCAGGGCGCGTTCGGTCTCCTCCAGCAGCAGATGGGTGCCGTACAGATGGGCAAAGGCGCCGCCCCGGTCGATGTCGGTGACGAGCAGAACCCTGGCCTCTGCCTCCAGGGCCACCCGCATGTTCGCGATATCGCTGGACTTAAGGTTGATCTCGGCGGGGCTGCCGGCCCCTTCGATCACCAACAGGTCATACTCGTTTAGCAGTTCGTGCAGGGCCTGGCGCACCACCGGCCACAGCCGGGCCTTGCGCTCCCGCCAGGGCAGACGGGATAGCTCGGGGTGGGGCTGGCCCAGTAGAATCACCTGGCTTTTCTGGTCGGCCTCGGGCTTGAGCAGCACCGGATTCATCCGCACTTCCGGGGTCACCCCGGCGGCCAGGGCCTGGAAGTACTGGGCGGAACCCATCTCGCCCCCGGCCACCACCCGCGCATTGTTGGACATGTTCTGCGCCTTGAAGGGGGCTACCTTTACTCCTTGTCGGGCGTAGTAGCGGCAGAGCGCGGTGGCGAGGAAGCTCTTGCCCGCCCCGCTGCTGGTGCCCTGCACCATGATGGCTTTACCCTTGGGCATGCAAGACCTCCTCCATTGCCCCCAGAAGCTCAGCCTGGGCTTCAGACCGCTGGGCCGAGAGGCGCAGCCACTCCGGCAGCCCAAAGCCGGTGCAGTCGCGCACCCGTAGGCCCCGGGCGCGCAGGGCCTGGGCCACGGGGGTGGCCTGGCCCACCTTAACCATCAGGAAGTTCGCCGCACTCTCACGTACCTCGAGGCCCAGGCCTCTGAGCCCTGCTGCAAGCTCTGAGCGCAGCCCCCAGAGCGCCTCGCGGGTGCGGGACAGCCAGTCGAGCGAGGGCTGCTGAAGGGTCGCCTTGAGCATGGCCTCACCATGCACCCCCAACACCCAGGAGGGGGCGATGTGGCGGAAATGGGTAAGGTCTACAGGGGCCAGCAGATAGCCTGCCCGCACCCCGGTCAGGCCGTGGGCCTTGTTGGGGCTATGGAGCTGCCAGGCTGTGGGAGGCAGGGGCGGGGGCTTTTGGCTGAGGGGGTGGTAGGCCAGGTCGAGCACCAGCGTGACCGGGTGCTGTTGGGCGACCTCCGCGGCCTCCTCCAGGAACCCGTAAACCTCTCCGGTGGGGTTGTTGGGCACGCACAGGAAGGCCAGGGTAGCCCGCGGGAGCAGGCGCAAAAACTCGGACGGGCTCGAGGCCTGGAGCAAAGGCAGTTCAGCCGGTTGGGCGGCCCGGGCGTACTCGCTGAAGGTGGGTGGCAGGATCAGCATAGGCCCCCGCAGGTAGCGCCAGCGGGTGAGCCGGTGAATCAGTTCGCTGGTACCGCCCCCGACCGCCACCTGCTCGGCTCTGACCCCGTGGTGGGCGGCCAAGGCTTGGTGAAGCTCGGTGTAGAGCGGATCGGGGTAGTGGCTCGGATCGGCAGCCTGAACGGCTGCCAGCGCAAGAGGGTCGGGCCCCAGGGCGTTGGCATTGGTGGAGAAGTCAAAACGCGGGGGCGGGCCGCTGTCGGTGCCGCCGTGGATGGGCTTGAGGATGTCGTCGATCATACCAGGGTTTTACCTTGAAAGGATGGCCGGAAAGTGCAGACAGACCTCTATCCCAGCCAGGAGCAGTCCACCCAGCCTACCTGCTGTGATGACCCGGGTGAAGCCCTGCCGCAGGTCGGAAGGCGAAGGGAAGGGGGCGGAGGGGTTCAGGAGGTAAACCCCCGGCTTGCCCAGGCGCACCCCCAGGCCCAGGGCCAGCGCGGCCATGGGCCAGCCCGAGTTGGGTGAGGGGGTTTTGTGGGCCTCTGCCCATAGCTGTCCCAGCGTAAAAACCGGCGCAACCCCCCAGATCAGGAGGGCGGTCAGGCGGGCCGGGAGCAGGTTCAGGAGGTCATCGGCCCGGGCTGCCCACTTGCCGGCCCACTCCCACTCACCCCGGTAGCCCCACATGGCATCGGCGGTGTTGGCAAAGCGGTAGAGCGCAGCGCCTGGCAGCCCCAGCAGCAGGTACCAAAAAAGCGGGGCGATCACCGAGTCGGACAGGTTTTCCGAGATGGACTCGAGCAGGCTCTCCCGCACCTCGCCTGCGCTGAGCGAGCCGGTGTCGCGGCTGACCAGGAAGCCCAGCCGGGATCGGCCTGCCTCGAGGCTCTCCTGAAGGGCCCCTTCCACCGCCCGAGCCTCCGACAGCAGCATTCGGAAGGCAAACAGCGGCTTGAGCAGGAGGGCGGTCAGCGGCAGCTCGAGCCACCAGGGAAGCCCCCCCAGCAGCCGGGCCAGGAGGGCATAAACCCCGGTGAAGAGCAAAGCCCCCAGCCCCCAGGCCAGCACCCCTGCCCAGAAAGCCCGCGCAGGGGATAGCTCTGCCAGACCGCGCCCGGCCCAGCCCAGGTAGCGGCCCATCCAGACCACCGGGTGCAGCCGGGCTGGGGGCTCGCCCAGGTTCCAGTCGAGCAGCAGGGCCAGCAGTATGCTCACGCCAGGGCCTCCTGGACGAAGCGCTGGGCCAGCCGGGGCTGACTGGGGAAGTAGAGGTGCACGTAGCTGGCCAGCACCCGACCCGCAGCGTAGCCCTCGAGGCCCTCCCCCTCCACCAAGCGCCAGGCCGCCGGGGGCAGCGCCTCCCGGGCGCTGTAGTGAAACTCATGTCCCTTGGCCCGCCAGCCCCGCTTGGCCAGGGGCGAGGCGGCCAGGCCCCCCACCTCGTGGTAGTCCAAGACCAGTTGGTTTAGCATCTACGCCGGCCCTTTTGGGCTGGTTTCGCTTACAATAGTCCGGAAGGTTTCAAGCGGCCTTGACCCCGAGATTTAGGAGTTTCTGAAGGCGCTGGTGGTATTTATTGCAGGTAGGGATTTGGGGCAAGATGGATAATATTCGGCTGGCGAAGAGTTGGTTGTAGACGCGACGCTTGGCATTTTTGATACTGAAAGTAAACGTATCGGGGGTTCCTTGATGAGCGTTGAGTTGTTGTGACGGGAATGGCAGTCTTCGAGACCGAGGTGCTGCTTGGTGTCTCGAAAAAGAAACTCCATCTGGAAACGGGCGGCATATACTTGCAGGATGTGCCGGGGGTCTTGGGTCAGGTCGGTGCTAAAGAAGAGCTGGTGCCTGGGGGGTTTGTTGGGTTGGTGGGTGAGGATGGCGATGACCCGCAGTTTGGTTTTGAGTTTTGGGCAATGGACGATGGTGGTGTAGAGATAGGTGGTTGGCCCCTCTACTGGCGAAGCGGATGCTTGCGGTGATTCTTGTGGCGTCGGCTCTACTGTTTTCCAGCGTTCCCAGTGCTGGTAGTCCACCTTGCCGTCGTAGAGTCTGGGACGACCTGGGCCAGAGGATGGGGGCCGGTGAAGGGGTATCGGAGATCCGCATCACAGCGTAGCTTGCCTACCAAATGCTGGCCTTGTTGGCGTACCGCCGCAACAAAGTCTTGCTTGGCGTAATACCCATCCCCCACCACGTACTGGATGCGCTGCCGCAGGTGGGGGGATAAGCCACCCAGCACCTCGTGCAGATGCCCTGCGCACAGCTCGGTTCGACCGGCGGTTTGTGTCGCCTCCGTTGCCCGCATATGCAGCCCAAAGGCCTGACCCCAATCCAGGTCAATCAGGCTAATACACGAAACTTCCAATCTCCTCACCGCTTTGTTTTGCATACTATCCCAATACTTGCCTAGGTTGGGTGTTGCCTTTCCAGACTTCCGCACGAAGCTGGTGTCTATGCCCAGCACCCACTGTCTTTCAGCCTTTGGCCTCCACGATTCCAGCACGCTCTGATTGATCCCGACAAAATCCACAAATAGTTCACCCGTCCCGGTATCGCCAGCCACAGCCCTACCAGCATCACCAGGTACTGAGCTTGGGTCTTGCGCATGCCTACTTCCTTCGAAATCGCCTCAAATTGTTGCACAATGTTCATGGGTCGTCCTTTCAGGCTACGGTTTGCACTTTCACCTTATTGGAGACCCCTCTTTTTGCAAAAACCTTCCGAACTATTGGCTTACCCAGCTCAGGGGTGTGCCATGCACCCCGCTTCGTGGAGCCTGAAGAACCACAGGGCAGGCCAGCCCCAACCACGTACCGATATCTCTAGCCGCGTTGTGGTTGGGGTGGCCCTGATAACCACATCTCTCGCTGAAGCAGGGCCAGCAGTCGCGGTTCTGGTCGGCCTGGGACTTTGTAGCCTTGTGCTGGTTGGTGTTACGGAGGCCCATGAGGTCTTCCATCCGTATCCCGCTGTTGTGTTTCTTTGCAAAGGCCACCGGCGTCTTGCTGAGGATGTGGACGATGCGCCGGACAATACGCTGCTCTCTTTGCTCCAGGCGTTTGAGGGTTCTGTGCCTGCCCGCCTTTTGCAACCTGCGCCGCCTGGCAGCGTAGCGGCGGCGGATATGCCTGACCCAGCCGAAGCACAGAATAGGTGTTGCCCACCTTGTGCGGCGTCCAGTTCTGGTTGTTGGTTTCCAGTGGCAGACGCTTGAACGCTTTGACCTTCCTGGACTGGTTGACATTGCGGATGGTCTGGTTGATCCAGGCCGAGCTGAGTTCCACCTGGTGTACGGGTCCAAGAGGGGATCGTCCAGGTTCTTGAAGCTGGCCGTGGTCAGGCGCTTCGGCTCTGTCCTGGGCATAAGCAGGATGCGGTTGGCGAGGGCGGTGTTGACCACCTGCAACCTCGACCACTTTCAGGGCCAGAAGGCAGCTTGAGGGTCAGGGTTTGGGAGGGCGCGTTCTGATTCTGGCATATCCTGCGAACCCCTGCGAGGGGTTTCGGCTTCCCGGCGGCGCATCCGCGTCGCGTTCGGGTTCATCCTACCGCTGAAGCGGTGAGCTGTTTGCGAACATTTCTATAATGATTATCACTTCCAATACTACAAAAATCCGAGCGGAATACTTGACTTTAAGGAGCCGTGCTGCATAGACTCGGGAGAGTTTTCACCTGGGGCTTCCCGGGTTATGGAGGCAGCGATGAGGCTATGGCTTGTACTGATTGTGATCGCTCTGGGCGCTGCCCAGGCCCAGGGCGTGGAGACGGTCAAGAGCTATTTACTCGAGCGCCTCGCGGCGCAGAAGAGCGCCACGAGCGAGCTGGCGGCGGCGGCGGGCCGCTACTTTGAGGCAGCCAGGAAAGCCGGTTTCGACTACCGCAAGTTGACCCAGGCTCCCGTTGCTGAGGCTGTGCGGGCTTCCCTCAAGGAGGCACGCGCCGCCTGGATTAGGGCCAGCCCCCTCTACGAGAGCGTGGAGGGGATCGTGGCGGGGGTGGAACTGCTTGCCGGCTTTGACCTGAACATAGACGCCGGGGCTTCCCAGGCCGAGGGTGGGGACGCGGTGGTGAGCTTCGACCTCGAGCTGCCAGATGGGAGGGTGCTGAAGAAGCCGGGCAACGCTTTCGGATTGGTGGAGGGGAGCCTGTGGAGCACGGGAAAGGCCTTCTCCTCGGGCGTGGCCTTCGATGTTGATGGCGACGGCAAGCTGGGCTTTGGTGACTGGCTGCCCGATGCTCTCGTCCTCAAGGCGGCGGCTGAGAAGCTCGACCGGCTCACCGCCGAGCTCATTGCTACGGCGAAGACCTGGAAACCCACCGCCCAGGATGTCTTCGGAGCGCTGACCGCCAACGTACCCACCGCCGCGCCGGTGTTCCTGGAGCGCTGGAAGACCAGCCGCTTCGTGCTGGGCGACAAGGCCACCCGCCGCGACTTCAATGTGATCTCCTCCCTGAGCGACCTGGTGGACAACATCACCAGTTGGCAGCGGCTTTACGAAGGGGTGTCTCCTCAGGTTCGGGCGAAAGATGCTGCCCTGAACGCGCAGATCCTCGAGGGGCTTCGTAACCTCAAGGCCTGGACCCAGCGCCTGCTGGAGCAGGAGAAGATCCGCCGCTTCACCCCCGAGCAGGCCGAAATCCTCATTAAAGAAGGCGACGACCGGGCTACCGCCATCACCGGCAAGATCGTGCAGGCCGCGGCCCTTTTAGGCATCAGGGTAGAACAGTGAGAGGCTCAACCCTTTTGATCCCGCTGCTGTGCGTCCTGGCTTCTTTGGTTCTGGCTCAGTCCCCGATGAAGCCACACCTGCAGCCCGGCGACACCGCTACTCCAGCCCAATCTGGGGAGGCCCTGCGTTCGGCGTTGGCCGAGGCCCAGCTCGAGCTGGCCTTTGACCCGCAGCAGGCGCAGCGGCTGCTGCAAAAGGCGGCGGTGGCGCTGGAGGAGCTGGAGCAGGCCGGGCTGGAGTTCGACGCCCAGGTCCTCATCCGCTTGCAGCACCTGATCCGCTCGGGCGACGAGGCAGCCTTCGCCCGGGAGCGCGCTGCGCTGTGGACCGGGGTGTTGCGGCAAAGTTATGCTCGCCTCGAGGCCGCCGTGCAGCAGGGAAATGCCCTCGAGGCGGTGCGCTGGCTCGAGCTACGCGAGTACCGCAGCGCCACCCGCTTCGACCCCCCTGACGCCGACGCCACCGAGGCCCTGCGGGGCCTGGCCGAGGGCCGGATTCCGCCTTCCGAGGCGCTCACGGCGGTGCGCGCCGACCTCCTGGATGGCTACCAGTCGCGCCTGAACGAGGCCCTGAGGGGTCTCGAGGTAGCCCAGCAGGCGGGCTGGCGGGTGCGCGGGGCCGAGGCGCGGGCCCTGGGTCAGGGCTACTTCGAGATCCTGGCTCCGGCCTACAGAAGCCAGCGAGGGGAAGCTGCTTTGCAAAGGGCCAGGGCGCTCCTGGCTACGGGCAGTTCCCAGCAGATTCGCAGCGCCCTGGAGGGCTTCCGTGCGGCCCCCCTCTCTCTGCGCGAGCGGGCCAGACGGGTTGGCCAGGTTCTGCGTTTTGTGTCGCTGGTTCCCGTCGAGTACGCGCGGGGGGTGAGCGGGGAGGAGGGCCAAGTCAGCGTCACCAAAGACCTCGAGATCACCGAGGCCCTCACCTTCCTCAAGAGCGCGGCCTCGGCCTGGAGCGACCTGGAGCCCCTTCTGGCCGACCACCCCGACCTCCCCGTTATTCGCCAGGCCTTCACTGCGCTGGAGAAAGGTCTGCGGGCAGCCAGCCGGAAAAGCGATCCACCTACGGCGCACTGGGTTAGCGAGCAGAGTCAGGCGCTTTTAAAGCGGCTCGATGCCACCCTCCCCGCTGGGTGGCGGCGGGCCGACCCGGCGGGCGACCTCGAGGTTATCCGCTCACAGCTGCGCTCGGCCCAGAACGCGGTGGCCGCGGGCCGCTACGACCTGGCCGAGCTGGCCCGCATGGACGCCTACGCTTTGCTGGAGAGCGGCCCCGAGGCCAGACTGCGGGTGTTCAACCCCCAGCTGGCCCTCGAGCTCGAGGGGCTGTTCTGGTACGGGCAGGAACCCAAGGGCCTCGCCCGCCTGATCCGTGAGCGGGCCGACGTCGCGCAGGTGGCCCAGACCCGCCAGATCCTCGAGGCCAGGCTGCGCGAGGCCAACCAGGTACTCGGGCGCGAGGCTTCACCCGCTGCCATCGGCCTCAATGCCGCCATCATCGTTTTCCGCGAGGGCCTGGAGGCGGTGCTCATCATCGCTGCCCTCCTGGCCTCCTTCCGCCGCCCTGAGAACCTCCACCTGCGCCGTCCGGTGTGGCTGGGGGTAGGGCTGGCCTTCCTGGCAAGCGCGCTGACGTGGGTGTTGATGTGGGGGGCCATCCAGCAGTTCGCCCGCTACGGCGAGCGCGTGGAGGCGGTGGTCTCGCTCATTGCCATCGGCGTGCTGCTCCTGATCATGAACTGGTTCTATCACAAAATCTACTGGACCGACCGCCTGGCGGACTTCCACCAGCAAAAACAGCAAGCCCTGCGGCGCACGGGCCTGGCCGCCGGGCTGGGGTTGGTGGCGGTGGGCTTCGAGAGCATCTACCGCGAGGGTTTCGAGACCGTGCTCTTCCTGCAGTCGCTGGTGTTGCAGGGAGGCGTCCTGGACGTGCTGTGGGGCACCCTGGCCGGAGGAGTGGTCGTGGTGGGGCTGGGCCTGGTGGTCTTCCAGCTCCAGCTCAGGCTGCCGCAGAAAAAGATGCTGATCTTCACCGGCTTGCTGGTGCTCTTCGTGTTGACGGTGATGGTGGGTCAGACTGTCCACGTCATGCAGGTGGTGGGCTGGTTGAGCGTGACGCCTACCGGCTGGGGCCTGCCGTACTGGTTGGGAACCTGGCTAGGGGTCTACCCCACGCTCGAAGGGCTGTTGCTGCAAGTACTAACCCCAACCGTTGTCGTGGGCAGCTACTTTGCTGCCGAAAGCCTCAAGCGCCGCAGATTGCAACCGCACATCGCACCATGACCACGACTGCCGCCCTCCCCTCCCGCAGAGCCCGAATTGCCTGGCTGGCCTTTCCGCTCGGCCTGGGGCTGTTGCTGCTGGCCTTCTTGCTGTCGATTTCGGTTGGGGCCAAGGACATTCCGCTGCTCGAGGTCTGGCGGCTGGTCTTCCGGCCCGATGGCTCCACCGACAGCCTGATCGTGCAGACCCTGCGCCTGCCCCGGGCGGTGGCTGCCCTGGCGGTTGGGGCCTCTTTGGCGGTCTCGGGGGCTATGCTTCAGGGCATCACCCGCAACCCCCTGGCTGGGCCAGGGATCCTGGGGGTCAACGCCGGAGCAGCCCTGGGCATCCTGGTGGCGGTGGTCTTTCTGCCCGCCCTGCCGCCGCAGATTTTCGTGGCGGTGGCCTTCGTGGGCGGCTTGCTGGCGGCGGGCCTGGTCTATGCCATCGCCACTTCGGCAGGCCTGACCCCCGTGCGCCTGGCTCTGGCCGGGGTGGCGGTAGGGGCTCTGCTGGCTGCTTTATCCAACACCCTGCTCACCCTCTTCGAGGAGCGGGCCAGGGGAGCCATGTTTATCCTGGCGGGCAGCGTGGCCGGGCGCAGTTGGGAGGGCCTATTGCCCATCCTGCCCTGGGTCGCGGCCACCCTGATCCTGGCCCTGCTCTCGGCCCAGCTCGTGAACCTCCTGGCTTTGGGCGAGGACGTGGCCAGGGGTCTGGGGGTTCGGGTGGGGTGGGTGCGCGCCTGGACGACCGCCCTGGCGGTGCTGGCTGCCGCCACCGCGACCAGCATCGCCGGGCCCATCGGCTTCCTGGGACTTATGACCCCCCACCTCGCGCGGGGCCTGGTGGGAACCGACTACCGCCGGGTACTGCCGTTTTCGGCGGTGCTGGGGGCAGCCATCCTGCTCCTGGCCGACGTGGGTGCCCGGCTGGTGGATAAGCCCCTCGAGACCCCTGTGGGCATCCTGATCACCGCCATCGGGGCGCCCTTTTTCGTCTACCTGGCCCGGCGTACCGGGCAGGAGAAATGAGGAACAAGGATGCAGCGAATCGTGACCGCGCTGTCGGGTCTGCTCTTAGGCGGCCTGACGTTGGCCCAGACTTTCCCCATCAGTATCAAGCACGAGGCCGGAACCCTGGAACTCGCCGCCCCGGCCCGGCGGGTGGTGGTGCTGGAGTACAGCTTCCTCGACACCCTGCTGGCCCTGGGGGTCAAGCCGGCGGGGGCCGCCATCGGCACCCAGGGTGGCGACCGGGGGCCCGCGCCCTACCTCAAGCCGCTCTTGGGTGGGGTGAACAGCATCGGCTCGAGGGCCCAGCCCTCCATGGAGGCCATCTTGGCCGCCAAGCCCGACCTGATCCTCGCCGACGCCTTCGTGCACAAAGACCTGATCCCCCAGTTCCAGAAGATCGCTCCCACCGTGGCCTTCCACTCCCGCCGGGGCAGCTACGACGACCTGATGCAGCAGGTGCTCTTGATTGGCCGGATGCTGGGCAAGGAGAAGCTGGCCCGCACCCTCTTCGCCGACCAGGCCAGCCTGCTGGCCAAGGCCCGCTCCTTCGCCAACCCCCGCGCCCCCGGCCTGGTGGCGGCGGTGGCCACACCCACCTCGCTCACCCTGCACTCCAGCGAGAGCTTCATCGGCAGCCTCTTGGAGCGGCTGGGTCGCAAGAACCTGGTCAGGCCACAGAACGGCCAGAGCCAGTTCGAGGTCTCGCTCGAGGGCCTCGTAGCCCTCAACCCGCCCACTCTGGTGCTTTTCACCGCCAAAGACGAGAACCCCATCACCCGCGAGTGGGCCAAGAACCCCCTGTGGCAAAACATCGAGGCCGTCCGGCGGGGTCGGGTCTGGGAGTTCGACCGCGACCTCTGGACCCGCAGCCGGGGGCCGCTGGCGCTGAAGCTGATCGTGGCCGAGTGCATCGACAGCGGCCTGCTGGGCGACCTCTCGAGGTGAAACATGCGACGAACCCTACTCAAATCTCCACCCCAATCCTCCTCGTTTCCTGCCTGGCGATGCTGGCCTTCGCCCTGGCTCAGCCCGCCTATGCCCAGGCCTGCACGGGCCGCCTAGTCAAGCACGCCATGGGCACGAGTTGCGTTCCCAAGGTGCCCAAGCGCGTGGTAGTGCTGGACACTGGCGAGCTGGACAGTGCTTTGGCCCTGGGCGTCAAGCCAGTGGGCGCGGTGGCGCCCGCCGGCCAGGGCTTCCAGGCTTACCTGGGCAATCTCACCCAGGGCATAGAGGTGGTGGGAACCATTCAGCAGCCCAGCCTGGAGAAGATCCTCAGCCTCAAGCCCGACCTGATTCTCACCAGCCAGCTGCGCCACGGCCAGCTCTACGACCAGCTCTCGCGCATTGCTCCCACCGTGATGGCCGAGACCGTGGGCGTGGTCTGGAAGGAGAACCTGCTACTGGCGGGTGAGGCTTTGGGACGCAGCACCCAGGCCAAAGTCCTGCTGGCGCAATACGAGCGGCGGGCCGGGCAATTGCGCGACCGGCTCGGAGGCCGAGGCCGGCTGCCCACGGTAAGTATCCTGCGCTTCACGCCGGGCCAGATCCGCAGCATGAACCGGGCCAACTACATCGGCACCATCCTCGCCGATGTGGGCCTGCCGCGCCCGGCCTTCCAGAGCAAGGACACCTTCGCCGACTACATCTCCCTCGAGCGCCTCCCCGACCTCGACGCCGACTATCTGTTCTACGCCACCTATGGCGATCCCGCCCAGACCGACCAGGCTGCCGTGCTCGCGAGCCCGCTGTGGAAGGGCCTGAAGGCGGTGCAGAAGGGCCGGGCCATCGCGGTGAACGACGATGTGTGGTTCCTGGCCATCGGGGTGCTGGGGGCGAACCGGGTGCTCGAAGACCTCGAGAAGTACCTGCTCGCTGGTAAGTGATGGATGAAGCAAAAACATGCCCGGGGGGGAAAAGGTGAGGCAACCCGTTTTGATCTCGTTGCTAATCGCAGATATCGGCCTGGCCCAGCTCCTGACCATCCGGCATGATGCGAGCGAGACGACGATCCCACGAAAACTCGAGCGGGTGCTCAAGCAAACCCGCGTGTTCTTCTTCCGCTATGGGCTCAACCTGCAAAAGCCTCAGGGAGGCCCCCCGATCCAGACATGGGTGGGAGAAGGTAAAGGAGTCAAAACATGACGGATATTGCTCTTGTTCACACCGAGGCCCACCTGACGATTGCCCGCTCTCCCGCAGAAGTTTGGGCGGTATTGAGCGACTTCCAGCGCGCGCCGCTGTGGATCAAGAACACCCTGCTGAGGCTCGAGGGGGAGCTGCGCGAGGGAGCCGAGCTGTTCTTTAGCTTTCCCAAACACCCTCGTTTCCCCGGCAGGTTGACCCGGCTGCGACCCCTGGAGGAGTTTGGGATTAGCTTTGCCACCCGTGATTTCATCTTCACCTTGCGGGAGCTGAGCCCCAACCAGACCGAGGTCTGCCTTAGCCTACAAACCCCGGTATACCCCCGCTTTGGGCGTGAGCAGACGGAGCGGGGTAACCTCAAGATTTGCCAAGCCATGTTGCGCCAGTTGCGAGGTGTTGTCGAGGAGGAAGGACATGTGTAGACGTAGTCGAACGCTAAGCAGGATCAGTCCGCACCGGTTTATCGCCCACTGTGACTGTTGTGGGGGAATCGTTCACTTGGCCTGGGACAACCTGACGCTGGCCCTTTCGCCCGAGGATTTCCGGCGGCTCAATGAGTTTTTCACCCTTCACGCTGAGCCACCCAAAGTCCAAGAAGAAGGGGTTGAGGTGGTGCTGTACCAAAGAGAAACCCCTTCTTCTGCAAGCGTTCGGCTTTGGATCGGCAATGTCGGGTTGCGCCTTGAGCGGCTGAGTTGGGGGGAACTGAGGCATCTGTGCTTCTTAGCTAGCCAGACGCTGGAGCTGCCGGAGCTATTCCCTGAAGCCCCTACTGCCCGACCACGCCAACTCAACTGAAGGGAGTTCGACGATGTCCAAGATTGGAGTGTTCTACGGTAGCACCTACGGCAACACTGCCGACGCGGCAGCGAAGATTGCTGCCCACCTCGAGCGCCTGCTGGGACAGCCTGTTCCCCCACAGGATATCGCTCAGGTGGACCTCAAGACCCTCGAGGGCTATGACAAGCTGCTATTGGGTTGCTCGACCTGGAACATAGGCGAGCTGCAATTCGACTGGGAGGTTGTATACAGGCAGCTGGACACGCTTGATCTTAGTAGCAAGCAAGTCGCCCTATTCGGCTGCGGCGATCAGCTCGGTTACCCGGATAGCTTCCAGGATGCCCTGGGGATTCTGGGGGAGAAGCTCGAGGAGCGCGGAGCTAGCCTGGTGGGCCTATGGCCGGTGGCTGGCTACGAGCATACCCGTTCGCTGGGGCAGCGAGGGGAGTTTTTTTTGGGGTTAGCCCTCGATGAGGACAACCAGGCCCACCTTAGCGAAGGGCGCATCGCGCGCTGGGTAGAGCAGGTGCTCGAGGAGTTCGGGTTGTTGATGAGGGTGGGAAGCTAATTCTACGCGAACAGAAAGGAGTTTGTTGTGAACAATCGCATTGTTGTTGCCGTTTTTTCTATGATCGTCGGCCTGGGCCTGGCCCAACCCCTGACCATCCGGCACGACGAGGGTACGACGGTGGTTCCTAAAGAGCCCCAGCGGGTGGTGGTGATGGACGAGGAGGCGCTGGGCTGGCTGACCGCCCTCGGCGTCACTGATCGCATCGTGGGCTTGGGTAGCGCCTACTTGACCCCTGCCGACATCAGTGGGGGCCGCATCAAGCCCGAGGTGCTGCAAAAAGGCTTCTTGGCCCGCGCGAAGCTCAACAACCCCATCTACGTGGGCTCCTGGCTCGAGCCCAGCCTGGAGACCATCCTCACCCTCAAGCCCGACCTCATCGTGCGCCTGACCTGGAAGGGCAACCAGAACTACGACAAGCTCAGCCGGATCGCCCCCACCATCGGTTACGTGGAGGGCGGGGAGGGGTTCTGGCAGAAGGGCCTGAGGGACTTGGGCCGTATCTTTGGCCGCAGCGCCGATGCCGAGCGCGTCATCGCGCAGGTCAGGGCCACGAACCGGGCCAACGCGGCTAGGCTGCGGGCTGCCGGGGTGTTCGAGAAGTACCCCAAGGTCGTGGTGGTGGCCCCCTTCGCCGGCGGGAGCAACTGGGTTTACACTGCTGTGCGTCTGATCCCCGACCTGCGCGAGCTGGGTTTCAAGGACGGCTTCACCCCCAAGGAAGTCACCCTCGGGGTGGGGGCCCAGATCAGCGACGAGGCGCTGCTCTCGCTGGACCGGCAAACCCTGGTGGTGGTCTTCCCGCCCGGCGGCAAGTACAACGGGGCCGAGGCCTTCTACGCCAGCCCTGTCGGCCAGAAGCTCAAGGAGCAGAGCATCCTCTACCTGCCGGAGGACTATAGCCCCTACAGCGGGCCATTGGTCAGCATTCGCAACTCCAACGAGCTGACCCGGATGATCCTCGAGAAGATCCAGCGTGAACGTTGAGGCAGGGAGGGAACGACCACGATGATTTCCGAAGCCCTTGCCGGCTTGCTCAACCAGCAGATCGTCCACGAGTTCCGCGCCTCCCAGGTCTACCTGGGCATGAGCGTCTACTGCACCGGGCTCAACCTCGACGGGTGGGCGGGCTTCTTCGAGCGGCAGTCCGAGGAGGAGCGCGAGCACGCGCTGAAGATCGTGCGATTCCTGAGCGAGGCCAGCGCCCCGGTCTCGCTCGAGGCCGTACCCGAGGCCACCACGCGCTACGGAAGCCTGCTCGAGGCCGTTTCCAAGTCGCTGGAGTACGAGCGAAAAGTCTCGGACAGCTTCCGCATCATGGCCAAAGTGGCCCAGGAGCACCACGACCACACGGGCTACGGCTTCCTGCAGTGGTTCCTGAAGGAACAGATCGAGGAGGAGAACACCTTCGCCCGCCTCGAGGCCGTGCTGGAGGGCGGTCTCAACCCCTTCCAGGCCGAAACCCTCCTGCCCAGGGAATAAGACCACGCCCGGACACCCTCATGACCGAGCCCTGTGACACCCGCTTCTGCTCCTTGTTTGCCCGATCCCAGGGTGAACAGCCCATCGGGAATGCGCCCCAGACCCGGCAGTTCCTGGTGGTGGAATGCCCGACCCGCGTGATGTGGCTCCGGCAATCCACAGGGACCTTCGTGCAGTTCAAACGGAGGGAGTAGCAGCTTCCACCTGCGGGTCGCCGCGCTTTGCGAGGCCCTGTTGTTCGAGAGAGCAAATACCCCAAGCGTTCGGCATTCGCTATTCAGCGTTTGACGACTGACGATTCCTTATGACCCACCGCAAGTCCTTGCCCTCCCTCACGCTCCTTCTCCTCCTGGCCCTGGCCCTGCTCTTGATCATGCTGATCTCGGTCGGGGTCGGGGCGATCCGGATGAGCCCGCTCGAGGTTCTCAAGGCCCTCGCCGGTTCCGCTGACGCGGTTAACATCCGCATCCTCTACGAGCTGCGCCTCCCGCGCGTATGCCTGGGTGCGCTGTGCGGGGCGATGTTCGCGGTATCGGGTGCGATCCTGCAGGGCGTGGTGCGCAACCCGCTGGCCTCGCCTGACGTCGTGGGGGTGGGGGCGGGAGCGGGCCTGGCAGCGGTCGTCACGCTGATCCTCTTCCCGGCAGCCCCGCTGTGGGCACTGCCTGCTGGGGCCTTCGCCGGGGCGGGGGTGGGCTTCGCCTTGGTGTATCTGCTCGCGCGCCGTGCAGGTGAGGTGGCTCCGGCGCGCGTGGCCCTCATCGGCATCGCGGTGGCCGCCGCCCTCACTAGCTTCCAGCAACTCATCCTCATCCGCGCCCCCGACGACATCGGGCGGGCCCTGACCTTCCTGGTGGGCACCGTCTACGGGGCCGACTGGGAGCGCTGCGCGCGGGTGCTACCCTGGGCGGCGCTGCTCCTGCCGCTGAGCTGGCTGCTGTGGCGCCGCTTCGACGTGCTGACCCTGGGCGACCACCTGGCCCGGGGGCTTGGGATGCGCCTGGAGCCTGCCCGCCTGGCTGCCCTGACGCTGGCGGTGGGGCTGGCGGGCGTGGCCGTCACCGGCGCGGGGGTTCTGGGCTTCGTGGGCCTGATTGCCCCCCACATGGCGCGGATTTTGGTCGGGCCCAGCTTCGCCCGCCTATTACCGGCTTCGATGCTGCTGGGGGCGATGCTGGTGGTGGGAGCCGACACGCTGGGGCGTGGCCTGCTCCCCCCGATTGAAGTCCCTGCGGGCATCCTCACCACCCTCCTGGGCGCACCCTACTTCCTGTGGCTCCTGCGGCGCACGGGCGGCATCAAACGCTAGCAAACCATGAAACTTCAGACCCGATCCCTCCACCTCGGCTACGAGAACCGCCTCGTGGTCGAAGGGCTCGACCTCGAGCTCTCCTCCGGCAAGATCACCACCTTCATCGGCCCCAATGGCTCGGGCAAGTCCACCCTGCTGCGCTCGCTGGCAAGGCTCTTGAAGCCCCAGCAGGGCAGCGTGCTTTTGGACGGCAAGGCCATCCACCGCCTGCCCACCAAGGAGGTAGCCCGCCAGCTCGCCATCCTGGTGCAGGGGCCGCAGGCCCCCGAGGGCCTCACGGTGGAGGCCCTGGCCTGGTTCGGGCGCTACCCCCACCAGGGCTTCTTCGCCCAGCGCAGCGAGGCCGACCGCGCCGTCGTGGAGCGCGCCCTCCAGCAGACCGGCATGGTGGTCTTCCGTGACCGGCCCCTCGAGACCCTCTCCGGGGGGCAGCGCCAGCGGGCCTGGATCGCCATGGCTCTGGCACAGGACACCCCGGTGGTGCTGCTGGACGAGCCCACTACCTTTTTAGACCTCTCCCACCAGCTCGAGGTCATCCACCTGCTGCAGCGGCTCAACCGCGAGCAGGGCAAGACCATCGTGATGGTGCTGCACGACCTCAACCAGGCCGCGCGCTACTCCCACGAGCTGGTGGTGATCGACGGGGGGGAGGTGGTGGTCCAGGGCCAACCCACCGAGGTCATCACCCACGACTTGCTGCGCCGGGTCTTCGGGCTCGAGGCTCACATCACCCTTGACCCTGACACCGGTACGCCCCACGTGATCCCCTACGGCTTATCCCGGCGCTCCTGAATGTGCTCTGGGTTTCGGCTTCACCTAGAGGCTGTAAGAACTTATCCTTAGCGAAGGCGGGCGGCTATGTTTAGATGAACCGCCCTGCATACCCATCCGATGCCCGTGATGAGGCATGGGCCCTGGTGCTGCTCTATCTGACCCTCGCCCCGCTGGAAGCAGCGCAGCACAAGTACGTCCTGCACGAGGTGTTCATCGTTCAGACCCAGGCCGATGACCCTTCACTGGGCCATCTATCGGCCCTGGTAGCGACGGCGGTCTGCGAACAGGAACGGGCCCGGGTGGGCGCCCTGAGTCAACAGGTGCAGGCAGTGACGGGGGAACCGGTGGAAGGCATCGCCCTTGCCTGAAGGCGTGTTACAGTCAGGATGAATATCCGGGTATTTTCTCATAAGAAATCCTTTTGATCCCATCTTTTTGCATCCTCCTGGCCACCAGTGGAAGAGGGTGTAGCTCCGGATGAGCGGGTGCTGGGTCTGGAGGTAAGCGCACCGCGCCTCCACCCGCTCCCAAAGCTCCTCTTCCGTCTGCACCTGCCCGTTGACCACCCCCGCATCCACAAGAGGCCATACCCGCTCCACCGGCTGCAGCTCCGGAGAGTAAGGCGGCAGGAACACCAGACCCACCCCCGGCGGCACCCGCAGCTTGGAGGAGGTGTGCCATCCCGCCCGATCCAGAACCACCAAGACCCACTTCCTCCTTCCCGCCCCTCGGGCCCGGGCAAAAGCCTCCAGAACCATCCCCAAGCTCTCCGTGCTCGCCGAGGGCAGGAGCCAGTGCTCGTTCTCCCCCCGGTTGGGCCGCACGAAGGTGTAGACGTAAAGCCACCGGTACCGCGGCCTCTCCCAGACCAAAGGGGTCTTGCCCCGCAGGGCCCACATCCGGCGGCGGATGGGCTTCAGGCCCAGCCGGTGCTCGTCCAAAGCCCAGAGCTCCACCTGCAACCGAGGGAAGAAGTACCGCAGAAGGAACAGGACTAGGAGGAGGTTTTTTTAAACACCTCCCCCTCCTCTGAGTCCCGCTCCCGGTGTCTGGGCCGGGGGCGTAAGGGGGCAAAACCCAGCCTTTTCATCCAACTCCAAGCCCGCCTGGGGTCCACAGGACGCCCCAGCCTCTCGGAAAGCCACTCCGCGGCGTTGCGGATGGTCCACAGGCCATCCCGGGGATGGGGGGCTAGGAGGGCTTGGTGGAAGGCCTCCTGAAGCTCGGGAGGGAGGAGGGGGGCTTGCCCCGGTTGTGGTGGACCTTATCGGCCATGGCGTCCATGCCTCCTTGGTTGTAGCGATGAACCACGGTGCGAACCCAGCGCTCGGAGTAGCCCAGGATCTTAGCCACCTGGGGGATGGGGTGACTGGTGGCGAGGAGCCACAGGGCGTGCCAGCGGGCTCGCTCCACCGGGTCTTCCGTATCCCGATAGAGGGCGCGGAGGTTGTTGGGGTGAGGAGGGTTCTTGAGCTCCAGCCTGGGGCGGCGTTGGTGCTTGGCCAGTTGCATGCACCTATCGTAGCGGATGGGGTCATGCGGAGTTCTTATCATTTGATTTTCTGGCTTACCCCACGCTCCTTCGATACGTCAGCGCCTCGGCCAGATGGGCCTCCTGGATGTGCTCCGCCCCCGCTAGGTCGGCGATGGTACGCGCCACCCGCAGGATGCGGTCATAACTCCTTGCACTGAGGGCCAGGCGCTGGGTGGCGGCTTGCAGCAGGGCCTCGGAAGAGGGAGAAAGCACCGTGTGTCGCCGCAGTTCGCGGCCAAAGAGTTCGCTGTTGAGTTTGCCCTGGCGGGATTGCATCCGCTCCCGCGCCGCCAGCACCCGTTCCCGCACTATTGCCGTAGATTCACCCTCAGGAGAACGGGCCAGTTCCTCCGGGGTAAGCCGGGGCACCTCCACCACCAGGTCGAAGCGATCCAGCAGGGGGCCACTGATGCGGCCCACGTAGCGGGTGCGCTGGGTAGGGGTACAGCTACAGGGTTTCTCCGGGTCGCCGAACCAGCCGCAAATGCAGGGGTTCATCGCCAGGGATGACCCCGAAAAAATCCGCCGTTTCAAGCGCCTGTACAATCACATCTATAAGCGCCCCCAACCCCTGGTAACCATGCGCGTGCTGGCGATTGACGACGCCCCCGAGCGCTATCCCCTGCTGGTGGCCTACTACACCCGTAGGGGCAGTCTGCCGGGCTGACTGCTCGAGATCGCTCGAGGTACTATTAGTTCGTCTTTGTCGGGAAGGGATTAGGGTTTGGCCTTCTATTGGGGCCGGAGGAGATTTTCATGGGGAACAGAAAGCTGCTGCTCCCGCTGGCATTGATCGCCGCTTGTACAGGACAGACCCAAAGCGGGGTCACCCCCCCCGGCTCCTGGTGGAAACCCAGCCCAGCCACCCCCATCAGCTGGCACTGGCAGCTGTCACAGGGCTTTAGCGTGCCTCGGGATTTGAAGCCCGGCGTCACGGTCTACGACTTCGATAAAGATTACATGGCCAGTGCGGATACGGTAGCTAAACTGAAGGCGGCGGTGCCTGGGGCGGTGGCTATCTGCTATATCGACGTAGGGGTATATGAGGATTACCGCCCGGATAAGGGGGCCTTCCTGGAGGCTCAGAATCAGTACCGCTTGGATACCGGGGATTCCAACGCCAAACTGTGGGGGAATAAGGACGCGGGCTGGAATGGCTCTTATTGGCTCGACGTGCGACAGCAGAAGTACCTGCTCCCGCTGATGGAGGCCAGAATCAAGGACTGTAAGGATAAGGGCTTCGATGCGGTGGAGCCGGATGAGAGCGAGGTCTGGGATAACAACCCGGGGTTCCCGATCTCCATGGAACAGAACCATGCCTACACCCGGGCGATTGCTGAGCTGGTACACAAGTACGGGATGAGCGTGGGGCTCAAGGGGAACAATGGGGAGGCGGCTCTCTTGGAGCCCTATCACGACTGGGCCTTGTCGGAGCAGTGCTTCGAGTATGGGGAGTGCCAGAACCTGGTGAACAGCTTTGTGAAGAAGGGCAAGGCGGTGTTCGTGGTGGAGTACTCGGTGTCTCCGGACTGCAACTATGCCAACCAAAACCACCTCAACGCGGCGCGGCGGGACTTGAACCTGGTGGGACCCACAGCCTCAGGGTATCTCTACCAACCCTGTAGGCCCGATGGCAGCTCGGCTTGGCCCTGACCCTGACCCTCAGCCAACCCGGAGGCTTTGGGGGTACCCTGTAGAGGAGTGCTCCCGAGACCCCTGACCTGGATTCTGGCCGGCGTCCTGCTGGGAGGCTTGGCCTGGGCAGCTCCCATCGCTCGAGCCGGGCTTAAACCGGTGCTGTTGGTCCCGATCTACGTGTTCCCCCACAGCTGGGGGGTCAATGAGTACGTTCGGCTGATCAACCTGCAAAAGCGTTACCCCAACCTGCCGATTGTGGCGATTGTCAATGTGGACTTTGACGGCCCGGACTGGAAAACCAACCCAGGGTATCGGGCCCAGATGGGGGAGATCGTGCGCTCCTTGGCTGGGGCGGGGATTGTGGTGCTGGGGTATGCCAGCTCGAGCTACACCCGCCGCCCCTTCCAGGGGGACCCCAAGGGAAGCGGGTTTGGCAGCGACCTCAGGACCAACGTGGATCGCTGGATCCGGTTTTTCCCCCAGGTGCGGGGCATTTTTGTGGATGAGATGTGCTATAGCCTCACGCTTTACCGCGATCAGCAGCACCCCTGCCTTCCGCTCGAGGCCAGCCGGGCACCCGTGGGGCAGGCCGAAGGCCGGCCCTATCGCGACGTGATGGCCTATTATCGCGCCGTTTATGCCTATATCCGCCTGAGCAAGGGGCTGGAGCTGGTCATCGCCAACCCCGGCCAGACGGTTCCCCCGGCCTTTTTCGATGGCAGCGTAGCGGATGCCCTCATCGTTTATGAGGGCTCGGAAGCCTACTTCGACCCCACCGTGTACCCGCTTGGCGGCAATCCTGACCGGACCGGATTGCTGCTGTACAACGATCCTGCCCCCTTTGCCCTGCCCAAGCTTAGGGCGGTGCTGGGAAAAGTGGGGTTCTTCTACGTGACCGACGCGATGCTGGTGGATGGAAAGCTCAACCCCTGGGCCGCGCTGCCGCGCTACCTCGAGGAGCTGGCCGACTATCTGGCCAGCCCTCAACCCTGAAGCTCAACTAGGGTTTGATGTAAGCATATCCCTCGTTTTGGGCCTCTGCGAGGGCGACAATGCCCGCTGGAACCACCTGGGCCCAGTAGGGGAGATGATCGGGGTTGATGTGGTGTTCCCCCAGGGCATTGGCACAGACCTGGAACTCTACCTGCTGGGCCAACAGGGCCATCTTCTGTGTGAGGTCGGAGTTCCCCAGCAGGGCATAAACCCCGGTGCCGTTGGTGACCACTCGAGCCGCGGCATCAGGATAGTCCCGGGTTAGGTTGGCCAGGTTGGCCAACGCAGCCGGCCAGCGATCGGCCTGGTTCACAGAAAACCTTTCGCGGATGCCCCGCATTTCAATGTGGGGAGGAAGCGAAGGTATCCGCGTAGCGGACGGCACAGTGTGCGGCTTGGGAAGCCGGGCAAAGCCCAGTGCGTAATCGGCAAACTGATTTGTGGCACAATACCCTCATACACAGAGCAGAAACCGTCGTGCTCAAGCTGCGCAACCCCGGAGCAGGCAAGCGGCGCTGGCTCGACCAGACCG
>NZ_QWLB01000035.1 GCF_003574355.1 Meiothermus granaticius NBRC 107808
TCCGAAAGCCCATCGTAGCGCCCCCCTCCCCCCAGCGCCGATTTGGCCCCAATCCCCGCATGGTGCACCTCCCAGGCCGTGCGCACATAGTAGTCCAGGCCCCGCACAATGCTGGGGTCTACCCTAAACGGCACCTCGAGCGCCTCCAGGTAATGCACCACGGCCTCATGAAAGGCCCGGGCAGCGGGCCCTAAAAACTCCAGCATCGGCTGAATGGCCAGCTCCCGGAGAATCTGCTGATCGGCCTCGCTTTTGGAGTCCAGGATACGCATGGGGTTGGATTCCAGCCGGGCCCTCGAGTCCTCCGAGAGGGCCTCCGCATGGGGGCGGAATTGCTCGCGCAGGTAGGCATTGTAGCGCACCCGATCCTCTGGGTCGCCCACCGAGCCCAGCTTCACCTCCAGCTCCTTTAGGCCCAGCTCGCGGTATATCTGCACCATCAGGGCAATGCACTCGGCATCCACCAAGGGATCGGCAGAGCCCAACGCCTCGTAATCCACCTGGTGAAACTGCTTGTAGCGCCCTTTCTGGTGGCGCTCGGCCCGGAAGATGGGCCCCCAAGTGTACAGCCGCACGGGCTGGGGCCAGACCTTCATGCCGTGCTCGTTGTAGGCCCGCACAATGCTGGCGGTGGGCTCAGGGCGTAAGCCCAGCAGCCGCCCCCCCCGATCTTCGAAGGTGTACATCTCCTTCTTGACCACGATATCGGAGGTAACCCCGACCCCTTTTTGCAACACCTCGGCGTACTCGAAGATCGGGGTGTGGATCACCCCCGCTCCGCTCGAGCCCAGCACCTTCTGCGCGGTCTCGAGGATATGGCGGAAAACCGGCTCCCGAAAGGGATATTCCTTGCTCTGGGCAAAAATGTCGTTGGTGCCTGGAACGGATTTCCACATAGCCATCGCCCCTACTTTACCAAGGCCGCTGAGCCCGGTTTGCGCCTCGGACCGCAGCCGGGTGTCCAATCGGCCCTTTCCCATCCATCGTCCGGTGGATGGGACCCCACGCTGGAAATATTGCACCTCATAGGGGCCTATGCTAGAGTACCCGCAGGTTCGAGCAAAAGGTAAATGGCGCTACGCTTTGGCTCGAGTCCGTTTTGGAGGTTTTGGATGAAGAAAGCAATCTTGACCGGCTTGTTGGCGGTCTCGCTGGGGAGTGCCTTGGCGGTGGTTCCCAACAACACCCATGTGATCATGCAGTCGGCGGACATCGTTTCGCTCGACCCCACCATGATCTACGACACCTCCTCAGGGGCCCTGGGGGAGAACATCTATGAGACCCTGGTGAAGTACAAGGGCAAGAGCGTCTCTGAGCTCGAGCCCATGCTGGCCACGGAGTGGAAGGTCTCACCCGATGGCAAGGTGTACACCTTTACCCTGCGCAAAGGGGTCAAGTTCCACAGCGGCAACGAGATGACCTGCGCCGACGCCGAATACAGCCTGCGCCGCAACCTGGTGGTCAACAACAGCGACTCGGGCAACTGGTTCCTCTCCGAAGCGCTGCTCGGCACCCCTTCCAATGCCAACGATGACAACAACATCACCTGGGCCAAGATTGCCAAGGCGGTGGCCTGCAACAACCAGGGCCAGCTCGTCCTGACCCTACCCGCCCCTGATCCGGCCATGCTGGTCAAGCTGGCCTTTATCGGCCAGGCCATCGTGGACAAGAAGTGGGCCATCAGCCTGGGCGAGTGGGACGGCACCGAGAAGACCTGGAAGGAATGGGTGGGCAAGGACCTCACCGACTCCGCCCTCTCCAACAAGCCCAGCGGTACCGGGGCCTACCAGCTGGTGCGCAAAGACGCCAGCACCTACGTGTTCAAGGCCTTCGACAACTACTGGGGTGGAAAGCCCAAGATCGAGAACGTGATCTTGCAGATCGTGAAGGAGCAGGCGGCGCGGCTCGAGGCCCTCAAAAAGGGTGATGCGGACATCGTGGAGACCGGTCCCCGGCCTGTGCTGGCCCAGCTGCAAGGCGCCCCCGGCCTAAAGGTCTACGACGGCATCCCCAACAACACCGCAACCGCCATCTTCATGCAAGAAAACATCAAAGACCCTGCGGTCTTGGGAAGCGGCAAGCTGGATGGCAACGGGATTCCGGCCAACTTCTTCTCCGATGTCAACCTGCGCAAGGCCTTCGCCTACAGCTTTGACTACGACCGCTACATCAAAGAAGTGCTGCAGGGCAAAGGCACCAAGCGGACCATGCTGCTGCCCGACAGCTTCTTCGGCTACGATCCCAACGTCAAGCAGTACAGCTACGACCCCCAGCTGGCTACGGCTTTCTTCAAGAAGGCTTGGGGTGGGCAGGTCTGGCAGAACGGCTTCGTGCTCAAAGCCAGCTATCGCGCGGGCAGCGTGGCCGCCCAGACTGCGATGGAGATCCTCAAGGCCAACGTGGAGAAGCTCAACCCCAAGTTCAAGGTTGAGCTGCAGCCCAAGCAATGGTCGGAGTTCCTGAAGAACGCCCAGCAGGGAAAAGAGCCCATGATCATCGTGGGCTGGGCTCCTGACTACGCCGACCCCGACAACTTCCTCTACACCTTCTACAGCTCCAACGGGTACTACTACCCCCGCAGCGGTTACAAGGACAGCATCATGGACAGCCTGCTCGAGCAGGCCAGGAAGACCACCGACCGGGCCAAGCGCAAGGCCCTCTACAGCCAGGTGGGCAACCGGGCTTACGAGACCGCGCCCTACATCAATGTTCCGGCTGGGGTGGGCTTCGTGGTTTACCGCGATAACATCAAAGGGCTCGAGGAAAACTACAACATCATGCTCTCGGGCGGTTACTACTGGAAGGACATCTCCAAGTAGTTCTGGCGAGGGGGTGCGGGTTTAGGCCCGCACCCTCAACTTTTAGGAGTACAACCGAGTGTTTGCGTTTATCGTTCGACGCTTGCTGTTCCTGCCGGTGGTGATTTTCGTCCTATCGGTGCTGATCGTTGCCCTGCTGCAATTCCTCACCCCTGAACAGCGAGCTGCCGCCTACATCCGCAGCGACAACCAGGCCCGAAACCTTCCCTTGATCATCAAGCAGTACGGCCTTGATCAGCCCTTCTACGTGCAGTACTGGAACTGGGTCAAGCAGGCGGCTCAGGGGAACTTGGGCTTCTCCAAATCCTCCAACAAACCTGTTTGGGACACCATAAAAGAGCGCTTTCCCTCCACGGTGGAGCTGGCCCTCTACTCGCTGATCCCCTTGATCGGCTTTGGGGTTTGGCTGGGCACCCTGGCCGGGCTCAACAAAAACAAGTTTATAGACCAGTTTGCTCGAGTGTTTGCAGTGGTAACCGGGAACATCCCCACCTTCGTGATGGGGATTATCCTGCTGGTGGTCTTCTATGGCCTGTTGGGAATCGCACCCGGCCCAGGACAGCTCTCCCCAGAAAGCCAGATCAACCAGATGATCAACCCGGTGCCTCGAGTGACCGGGATGCTCAGCATAGATGCCCTGTTGGCGGGGAACTGGCCGATCTTCTGGGATGTGATTCGCCATCTCATTCTGCCGGTCATCACCCTCACCACCGTGCTCAACGCCGGGCTGATCATGGTGACCCGAGGGAGCATGATCGAGGCCCTAAGCCAAGACTACGTGCGTACCGCCAAAGCCAAAGGCCTTTCGGAGCGGGCGGTGAACCTCAAGCATGCCCGCCGCAACGCCTTGCTGCCGGTGGCCACCATTGCCGGGTTTCAGGTGGCCGGGCTGCTGGGGGGTGCGGTGATCACCGAGACCATCTTCGGTTGGCCTGGGATTGGTTCCTGGGGCGCCGATGCCGCAGCGCGCTTCGATGTTCCGGGGATTTTGGGATTCGCCCTGCTGATCGGGGTTATTACCGTGGTGATGAACCTGGTCGTGGATATTATGTACGCGGCAATTGACCCCAGAGTGAGGTTTGACTGATGGCTGCTACCGCTCGAGCCGCTTCCCTTGCCCAAGAGAAGCGGGAGACCTTTTGGACCTCACGGGCCATGCGGCGACTGCGCCGCAACAAGCTGGCCTGGGTTGGCTTTGTTCTGGTGTTGCTGTTCACCCTGACCGCGGCCTTCGCCCCTCTGATCGCCCCTCCCCCCAAGGTGGGCAACAACTGCTTGCGCGATCTGGGGGTGAGCGAGCCCGCCGCGGTGTACAACCCCCTGGGCGGCACCTTCTGGCGGGTCTTGCTGGTGCCCCCCGCGAGCTGTTACCAGATCACCCGGATCAACTTCCGCCCCGAGCCCTCCCCTCCCCTACAGTCCATTCAAACCGAAGCCGGGCCGGTCCGCCCGCTGCTAGGGACCGCCAACGGCTACGACGTGTGGTACGGGCTGGTGTGGGGAACCCGCACCGCGTTCAAACTGGCCCTCACGGTGGTGTTCTTCCAACTGCTCATCGGCATCACCTTAGGGGCCATCTCGGGCTACTTTGGCGGCTGGACCGACAACCTGCTGCAGCGGTTCATTGAGATCATCCTGTCCTTCCCCGGACTGGTTTTGGTGATTGTGATCACCGCCATCCTAGGCCCCAGCCTAACCAACGTGATGATCGCTTTTATCGTCGTGGGCTGGGCCGGGTATGCCCGCATTATCCGTGGGGATGTGCTCAAGGTACGGGCTTTGGAGTTCGTGGATGGGGCTCGAGCCCTGGGGGCCTCCGACCTCCGGCTGATTCTGCGCCACATCATCCCCAACGCCCTCACCACCATCACCGCAATTGCGGTACTGGACCTCGGAGCCCTGCCCCTTTCAGCGGCGGCGCTCTCCTTTCTGGGGATTGGCCTACCGGTGGGCTTTGCCGACTGGGGGCAGATCATTTCGTTTGCCCGGGCCTGGATTCAGGGCACCGCTGAAAACCGCCTGGCCTACTGGTACGTCTCGTTTTACCCCGCCCTGGTGATCATCCTGTTTGGGTTGGGGTGGAACCTGCTAGGCAGCGCGGTACGGGATGCCCTAGACCCTCGAGACAACAGCTAAGGGCCGCCCAGCCTCAGCTCCTCCATCCCGGCCACCAACTGCTCATCGTGGGTGGCCAGGATCACAGCCGTGTCCAGTTGCGCGGCCAGTCCCAGCATCAGCTCGAGCACCCGCAGGGCATTGCGCCGGTCTAAGCTGCCGGTGGGCTCATCGGCCAAAAGCAGTTGGGGGCGGTTGTAGAGGGCCCGGGCCACCGCCACCCGCTGGCGCTCCCCGCCGGAAAGGGCCTGGGGCAGCAGGTGGGCCCGCCCCTCGAGCCCGACCCTGGCCAGCAGTTCATGGCCCCAGGCCGGGTCTACCTTGCCGGCCAGGTAACCGGGAAGCAGTACGTTCTCGAGGGCGGTCAGCTCCGCTTGCAGGTAGTGGTGCTGAAACACCAAGCCGGCATAACTCAGGCGGCGCCGGGCCAGGGCCCCCTCCGAGTACCCCCGGATGCGCTCCCCCTTCCAAAGCACCTCGCCCTCCTGTAGGGCCAGCAGCCCCGCCAGCAGGTGCAGCAGGGTGGTTTTTCCGCTCCCCGAGGGCCCCAGAATAGCCCGGGTCTCGCCGGGATGTAGGGCGAAGCTCACCTCCTCGAACAGGCGAATCTCGCCGTAACTGAACCCCAGCCCCTGCACCTCTAAGGTAGGATTCATGCCCTGGACGATTGGCAAACCGTTACGCACGGGTTAGAGTGTAACAAATGCTCGCGGATATCCAGATCCTCAGCAAAACCCCCTTATTTCAAGGTGTACCGCCCCAAGCATTAGAAGTGGCCAAGGAAGCATTCGTTACCCGGAGTTACCCTGCCGGCAAGCAAATTTTTGAGGCCGGGGATATGGGGGCTGCCCTCTATATCGTCCAAAGCGGGCAGATCCGCATCTACCGCACTTACCTCGACGGGCGGGAGCGGATGTTCGCCTATCTGGGTCCCGGCGAGGTTTTTGGCGAGATGAGCCTGCTGGATGACCAGCCCCGCAGTGCCTCGGCGGAGACGGTGGTAGAGACCATCCTGTTGGTGCTCTACCAGGATGCCTATTGGAGTCTGGTGCGTAAGTGGCCCGAGATTGTGCATAACCTGGCCACCATCCTGGCCCGGCGGCTGCGCGAAGCCGACTTAGAGCTCGAGGTTCTCAGCTTTGAAGAGGCCCGAGGACGGGTCGCCTATGCCCTCACCAAGCTGCGCAAACAGCGCTACGGGGATGGCACCAAGATGAAGCTCACCCACCAGGAACTGGCCCAGCTCTCCGGCACCAGCCGTGAAACCGTAACCCGCGTTCTGCACGCCTTGCGCGAGGAAGATCTGGTAAAGGTGGGATCGGGGTTCGTGGAGATCCTGGACCCTGCAGGGCTGGAAGAGGTGTTGTTCGGTTTGCGCTAAGGGCTGCTGAGCCACAATCTTCCCCTTCTGGGGGAGGGTGTCGCACAATGGAACTATGGATCCCTACCGGGAATACCAGGATTACGTGATCGCGCACCGGCTGCGCGAGGCCCTGGGCCATGCCCCCGGCCGGCAGTACACCCTTGCTGAGTACGCAACCCTGCGCTTGCGGCGCAATGAGCTGGTGCGAAAGCTGGTGGCCCGGCAAGGGGATTCGGCCCTGCTCTCGCGCATCGAGGGGATCAGCGAGGACCTCTGCTATGGGTTTTGGTCCAATCCTGGGGTGCTCAAGGGGTTTTTGCGCCGCCTTTCACCGCTGGCCCACCCGGTGCTGGAGTCCCCTCGAGCCTTTGAAACCCTGCTCACCCCAGGGGAGCTTAGCCGCATCGGTGAGCTTGGGCTGGCCGGTCGCTACTACCTGGGCTGGTTCCGCCTGCCGGGGCTGGTGAACGAACCGGTGATCTTCGAGGAGGCCTTGCGGGAGCAGGAAGCCCTGGCCGAGCGCCTAGGACTATTCCTGGACGAGTTCCATCAGGTTGCAGGCTGGTAAGGGTAGGCCAAGATCAGTCCCTTCCCCGAGCGCAGGCCGATCTCCAGATCCCCTATGACCTGGTTGGAGAGGGTAAGGGTGTGGCCCAGGGGAACCTGCGCCTCATCCAGGGGCCAACGCGCCCCCCGGATCGAAACCCCCTCGAGGTCGGTCAGAGGGATCAGGCTGAACCGGCTGCCGGGGGGCAGGTCGAGCACCCGGTGGCCCGGCAGCAGCGGATAGGCCTCCTCAAGGCCGGTGGTGAGCAGGGTGGGAATGCCCTCTTGGGCCAGGTTAAGGCTCAGCAACAGGTTGCCCAAGGCATGGTCAGTCTGGCCTCCGGTAGCCCCTACCAGCACCAGCGCACTGGCTCCGCGGCGCAGGGCCGCCCCCACCGCCAGTTCACCGTCGGTCTGGTCTTTAGCCCTCGGATGGGACTCGCGCGGGACCTGCGGGTAGGTTCGCAGCAGCTCCTCACCCGCCGAGTCGAAATCGCCTACCCACAGCTCCGGGACAAGGCCCAGGGGAGCGGCGTGGATCATCCCCCCATCAGCAGCGATGCAACGGCTCCCGGTGATCTGGGCCCGCAGCCTCGAGGTGGGGCTCAACCCCCCTCCCAGCAACAAGGTGAAGCGGCTCATCCCCTGCCCACCCCCGGTATGGGGCCAGCCTCGAGCGCCACCGCCTGTTGCAGTTCCACCCTGAGCGATACGGTCTGGCCGGGTTGGGCCTGGCTTTCATCGCCCTCCCAGTACAGCGAAAAACCCCGCCATTCAAGGCTCAGCACCGTACGGGCCCCCAGGAACAGCCGCTCCCGCACGGTAGCGGGCTCACCCGCCCCGAGGTGCAGGGCCCGGTTGGGAAGCAGGTGGGGCCGCTCAGAAAGCCCCAGAAGGCGGCTCTGCTCGGGGCTAAGCAGGTTCTTATGCCCCAGAAACGCCGCGGCCCAAGAGTCTTTGGGGTGGTTATACAGCCGTTCTGGGGTATCGATCTGGACCACCCGGCCCGCCCGCAGCAGCGCCACCCGATCGGCCAGGGCAAAGGCCTCGGGCTGGTCGTGGGTGACCACCAGGGTCAACACCCCGGCCCGGCGCAAAAGCCCCCGCAGCTCGAGCCACAACCCCTCGCGCAGCTCCCGGTCTAGCGCCCCCAGCGGCTCGTCCAGGAGCAGCACCCCAGGCAGATTGGCCAGCGCCCGAGCCAGGGCCACCCGCTGACGTTCCCCCCCCGAGAGGGCCTCCGGGCGCTTGTGGGCCTGGGGGCCCAGGCGGGTCAGCTCGAGCAGTTCGTCAACTCTCTTCTGCAGGCGGGTGGGCTCCCAGCGGGCCTCCCGCAAGCCAAAAGCCAGGTTATCCCGCACGTTGAGGTGGGGAAACAGCGCGTAGTCCTGAAAGACCATCCCGATTCCCCGCCGCTCGGGGGGGAGGGGGGTTAAGTCTACTCCGTCCAGGAGCATGCGCGGGGGTGGGGAGTCCGGTGGCTCAAGCCCCGCAATCAGGCGAAGCAGGGTGGTTTTCCCGCTCCCCGAAGGCCCCAGCAACCCCAGGATTTCCCCGTCACCGACCTCCAAGAGCGGAACCTCGAGGGTAAAGGAGGCCAGGGTTTTGCGCAGATGCTCGAGGCGCAACATCTGTGAACTTCAGGCCAGGGCCTTGTCCAGTTGCTCTACAAGGTTGACCAGCTCTGCCGAGACCGACTCAATGAGCCCTGCCGGGCCCTCGACCATCACCCGCACCAGGCTCTCGGTCCCCGAGGGGCGCACGTTAACCCGCCCCTGGCCGGATAGCTGAGCCTCGGTCTGGGCGATGGCAGCCTGGAGCTGGGGGCTTTTCATCAGGGCGGCTTTATCCCGCACCCGAACGTTTTTGAGAAGCTGAGGATACATCGGCAGGGCGTCGTACCACTCCGACAGATCCCGACCGGATTCGCGCAGGGCTTTTAGGGTGAGGATTGCGGTCAGCATCCCATCGCCGGTGGGGGCGTGGTCTAAAAACAACACGTGACCGCTCTGCTCCCCCCCCAGGCTCAGGCCGCTCGAGCGCAGCTTCTCATAGACATAGCGGTCGCCCACCGCGGTACGGAAAAAGTTGATCCCGGCTTCCCGCAGCCGCACCTCCAGGCCCATGTTGCTCATCAGGGTGCCCACCACTCCGGGCTCGTGCCGCACCATCGCGTTGAGGTAGAGCATGTGATCCCCGTGGAATTCCCGCCCCTTGCGGTCCACCAAAATCACCCGGTCGCCATCCCCATCGAAGGCCGCCCCCAGATCAAACCCGCCGTCTACAACCTGTTTTTGCAGGGCCTGGGGATGGGTTGAGCCACACCCTCGGTTGATGTTGCGTCCGTCTGGGGTGTTGAACAGCACAAAGACCTCCGCCCCCAGCCCCTGAAACAACCGATGGGCCAGGCGATAGGTGGCCCCATTGGCGGTGTCCAGGGCAATGCGCAGGCCCTCGAGGCTCTCCCCTTTGCTCAGGAGAAAATCCAGGTACATACGCTCGGCCTCGCTGAAATCCGAGACCGTGCCCATACCCTCGGTGCTGAACTCACGCCCCAATAACCCCTCGATCTCGGCTTCCACCGCATCGGGCAGCTTGTCCCCATCTGCACTGAAAAACTTAATGCCGTTGTCGGTGTAGGGGTTGTGGCTGGCGGAGATCATCACCCCTGCGGTGGCCCCCAAGGTCCGGGTCAGGTGCGCTACCCCTGGGGTGGGGAGAACGCTCAGGTGCTCCACCCGCACCCCTTGCGACATCAGCCCAGCGGCCAGGGCGGCCTCGAGCAGGTCGCAGGACTGCCGGGTATCTTTGCCCAAGAGCACCACCGGTCGCTTGGCGTGGGCCCGGAAATAGGCCCCTGCCGCCTGGCCCAGCTTCAGTACGAACTCCGGGGTGAGGGGCGGCTCTCCCGCAATCCCCCGCACCCCATCGGTTCCAAAATAGCGTCGCTCCATCGCCCCTTAGTGTATACCGGGCCCGCTGCCGCCCAGGGCTCGTTCAAACACCGCCCCTCACTTGGCCTCGAGCCAGTTGGGCCCAATTCCAATCCCCACCTCGATCGGCACCTCGAAGCTCCAAGCCCCCTGCATGGCCTCCTGGATGATCCGGGCCACCTCCTCGGCCTTGGCTTCCGGGGCCTCCGCGACCAGCTCATCGTGGACTTGCAGCACCAAATGCGCCCCCAACGGCTCCAACCGGGGCTGCACCTTGACCATCGCCAGCTTGATCAAATCGGCAGCGGTGCCCTGCAGGGGCATGTTGAACGCCATTCGCTCGGCGGCCTCGCGCACGTTTTTGATCCGGCTGTTCAGGTCGGGGACGAAGCGCTTGCGCCCAAACAGGGTCTCGACATAGCCCTTCTCCCGCCCTCCTGCCAGGGTTTGCTCAATCCAGGCTTTGACCTTAGGGTAACCTGCGAAGTAGCGCTCGATGAACTCGGTGGCCTCAGCATAGGGGATGCCCAGCTCGTTGGAGAGGCGATGGGCCGACATGCCGTAGAGCACTCCAAAATTGATGGTCTTCGCCGCTCGGCGCTGATCGGGCTGGACCGCCTCCGGCTTCACCCCAAACATCCACGCCGCGGTCTGGGTGTGGATATCGGCCCGCTGCTGGAAAACCCGCTTGAGGTTCTCGTCCCCCGACATGTGGGCCAGGATCCGCAGCTCAATCTGCGAGTAGTCTGCAGTGACCAACTGCATCCCCGGTGCAGCGATAAAACCCTTGCGGATGCGCCGCCCGAGCTCGGTACGCACCGGGATATTTTGCAGGTTGGGGTCGCTGCTCGAGAGCCGCCCGGTAGCTGCCACGGTCTGGTTGAAACGGGTGTGCAGGCGCCCGGTTCGGGGGTGAACCAGCTTGGGCAGCGGGTCGAGGTAGGTGTTTTTGAGCTTGGTCAGCTCGCGATACTGCAAGATCTTGTCCACGATCTCGTGATCCGAGCGCAGGTCTTCCAACACGCTGGCCGCGGTGCTGCGCTTGCCGGTGGTGGTCTTCTTGCCCGAGCCCAGCTTGAGTTCATCGTAGAGCACGGTCTCGAGCTGATCCCTCGAGCCCAGGTTGAAAGGATGCCCGGCCAAACGGTGAATCTGGGCCTCCAAGTAGGTGATTTCCCTGCCCAGCTCCTCAGAGATCTGGCCCAGGTAAGCCGCATCCAGCCGAACTCCGGTGGCCTCCATCTGGGCCAGCACCCGCGAGAGCGGCTTCTCGATCTCGTGGTAAAGCCAGGCAATCTGGGGGTTGTGGCCAATCCGGGTTTGCAGGGTGTCCCACAGGGTCTGCGCTACCTGGGCCCGGGCGACCGGGTCATCGGTCCAGTCCCCGGCACCATAGCGCCGGGCGGTGCTGGCCGGGTCGGAGTTGGAGGGATCGTAGAGGTAGGCCAGCAGCAAAGGATCATCGCCAGGCGGAACCCAAACCCCAGCACACTGGGCGTAGACCGAAAGGTCCTTAGCCGCCAGGCAGCGGAGTTCTGGGAAGCGCCGTAGCTCCTTGGCATCGGCCGGGGCCCGGTAGACCCGCCCCGGGCTGGCGGCCCCCAGCCCCGTCAGGTTGGCCCACATCGGCTGGGCCCGGTCCAGGGTATAGCCCAGAAAAGCCCCTTCCGGGGGAGGCCAGTCCCCCTCCAGGGTCGGGGCTGGAACGGCCAACAGGTTCATCTCGCGCAAGATGCTGCCAAACTCCAGGCGCTCCAGTTCCTCGCGCAGGCCCATACGGTCGGGGTCGCGGCGGTGGCAGGCGCGAAAATCCACCTCCAGGGGCACCTCGGTCTGGATGCGCGAGAGGGCGTGGGAGAGCTGCACGTTATCACGGCTGCTCTCGAGGCTCGAGCGCAGCTTGGGTGAAAGCTTCTCCAGGTGGGCATAGAGCCCCTCGAGGCTGCCCCACTCTTGCAGCAGCTTGGCCGCGGTCTTTTCACCGATGCCTTTGGCCCCAGGCAGGTTATCGGAAGAGTCCCCCACCAAAGCCCGGTAATCCACCCACTGCGAAACCTCCACCCCGTACTTTTCCTTGACCACCTCCGGGGTAATGACCCGCCCATCCGGCAGCACTACCTGCACCTGCTCGCTCAGCAGTTGGAAGCTGTCACGGTCAGCCGTAGCGATGCGCACGGGGTAGCCCTCGCGCTCGGCCTTGCGGGCCAGGCTGCCGATCACATCGTCGGCCTCCACCCCGGCCACCTCGAGCCGCTGCAAGCCCATCAGGTCCACGATGCGCTTGATGTGCTCGAGCTGGGGCTTGAAATCGTCGGGGGTGGGGGCCCGGCCAGCCTTGTACTCGGCATAGGAGTCGTGGCGGAAGGTTTTGGCTGGGGCGTCGAAGACCACGATCACGCAGTCCCCGTCTTCCCTCAGCAGCTTGAGCAGGGTACGCAAAAAGCCAAATACGGCCTGAGTGGGCTCACCGCGAGAGGTGGAGAGCTTCTCGAAAGCAAAATAGCTGCGATAGGCCAGGTGGTGCCCATCGATCAGCCAAACGCGGTCGGGCCTGGGTAGGGCCCCGGACTCCTCAGGAAATAAACCGAGCTGCTGCACAGGAGCATTGTACCCGGATTCGGTTAAGAACAGAACGAAGCGCGGTACCCCGCCTAGGGCAGCCGCTCGAGCTGGGCCCTTCCCCGGCTCAGGTCACGCAGCCGCTCGGCAAAGGACTCCAACTGGGCCTCCTCGAGGAGCAGCACCAGTTGGAAGCCCTGCTCGGTATAGGTTTCCGACTCGCGCTGCACCCCCGTCAGCAGATGGAACACCGTGTTGCTCAGTTCAAAGGGGGCCTGGAGCCGCAGCCGCGCCATCGGCAGCACTTCCCGCTTGGGAGCTTGCCGCAGGCACTCCGCTGCCGCCCCGGAATACGCCCGTATCAATCCACCGGCGCCCAATTTGACCCCACCGAAATACCGGGTCACCACCACCATTACCCCGTCTAACCCCTGCCCCTCGATGGCGCTCAGGACCGGACGGCCAGCCGTTCCGGCGGGCTCGCCGTCGTCGGCGAAGCGATACAACAGACCAATTTTGTAGGCCCAGACGTTGTGGGTGGCCTCTGGCTCCCGCGCCTGCGCCAACCACTCCAGAGCCGCCTGGGGCGACCCCACCGGGGCGGCTTTGGCGATGAAACGCGAGCCCTTGACCTCGAGGGCATAGCGAAAGGGGCCAGCCAGGGTGGTCATGCCCCCTCACTGCGCATCCAAGGCGGCTCGGGCCGCCCGGTACATCACATCCACATCGGGCTTGACCCCTGTCCATAGCTCAAAAGCCAGGGCCCCCTGCCACACCAGCATCGGCAACCCCCCCAGCGTGCGCAGCCCAGCCGCCTTAGCCTCGCGCAGCAGCCGGGTGTGTTCAGGGGTGTACACGATGTCCACCACCGCGCCACTATGGGGCAGTTCCAGGCCCTCGAGCGGCGAGGCGGTGGGGTCTTTCATCCCCACCGAGGTGGTGTTGATCAAGAGGTCACAGGTTCTGAGGGCATGGGGCAGGGCCGCCGGGCTCAGCACCCCCACCCCCAGCTCGGCTGCCAGGGCTTCCGCCCGCTCGAGGGTGCGGTTGTAGAGCAGCACCTTGGCCCCGCCCTTTTTGAGGGCGTAAGCCACCCCTCGAGCCGCGCCCCCCGCGCCCAAAACCAAAGCCCGCTGCCGCTTGTAGGCCAAGCCCGCTTCCTCTAGGCTCTTCAAAAACCCTGGGGCATCGGTATTAAACCCCACCAAGACCCCTGCCCGGTTGAGGATGGTGTTCACTGCGCCAATGGCCTGGGCCTCGTCCGAAAGCTCATCCAGGTAGGGAATCACCCGCTCCTTAAGGGGAATTGTGACATTCACCCCGGTGAACTCACGCCGCACCTCCTGCATGCGGGCTCGCAGAAACTCCGGTGGGGTCGGCAAAACCCGGTAAGAACCCTCGAGCCCGGCGGCCTTCAGGGCGGCTTCGTGCAGGACTGGGGAGAGGGAATGCGTGAGGGGAAATCCTAAAATACCAAGCTTCACAGCCCGAATTGTACTCAAGGGGAACGGGGGATGGGGCCTGCCGCCCGGCCCCAAACTTCTGGCTCACCTATCCACCCTCGTTTTCGGTCATGCTAGAGAGCGCCTGTGCTGCCCAAAGAGCTCTTTCCCTACCCCAACTACAGCGAGTGGCTGCGCGACCTGGAAGGGTATGCAGGCCAGCTCAAACTGGCCCGTACCCTTCCGCCGAGCCCTCCGGAGCCCAGCCCCTATCACGGGGTTTTCGCAGGCCTGCTCCAGGCCCTGGAGCTTGTCCCCTACAGCTTTCAGGCCGAAGCCCTGCAGCGGCTGGAGCAGGGGCAAAACCTGGTCCTCTCGAGTTCAACGGCCTCGGGCAAAAGCCTGGTGTTTCAGGTGCCGGTGCTGAAGGCTGCGCTCGAGGGGCAGACCGCGCTGCTGCTCTACCCCACCAAGGCCCTTGCCCACGACCAGCTCAAGCGCCTACGGGCCATGGGCCAGGTTTTCGAGGTCTCTAACCGCATCTTCTCCTATGATGGCGATACCCCCGATTCGCAGCGCCGCCAGGCCCGCCAGCAGGGGCAGGTCCTGCTGACCAACCCAGACATGCTCCACTTCGGAATCCTGCCGCGCCACGCGGAGTGGGCTGGATTCCTCTCGAGACTTCGCTATGTGGTAATTGACGAACTGCACGCCTACCGAGGGGTCTTCGGCACCCACACCGCCCTCATCCTGCAGCGGCTGATCCGATTGGCCAAGCACTATGGCGCACATCCACAGATTATCGCCGCCAGCGCCACCATCGCCAACCCCGCCGAGCACGCCTACAGCCTGACCGGGCTGGATTTCGCGGCGGTCTCGGCCAGGCCCTCTCGAGCGGAGCGCGAGTTTGGGGTATGGGTGCCCAAAGCCCTCGACAAGGAGGGCCACAGCCGCCGCAGCGCCAACGTCGAAGCGGCCCTGCTGGCCCGGTACGCCGCCGAGACCGGTCTGCGCACCCTGGTGTTTACCAATGCCCGCCGCACCGCCGAGCTGGTGGCCCGCTATGCGGCGGATCCCCGGGTTCAGCCCTACCGCGCAGGCTACACCCCACAGCAACGCCGCCGGCTGGAAGAAGCCTTAGACCGTGGCGAGGTGCGGGTGTTGGTGAGCACCAGCGCGCTCGAGCTAGGCATGGATATCGGTGGGCTGGATGTGGTCATCCTCCTGGGTTACCCTGGTTCGCTCAGCTCGTTCTGGCAGCGGGCTGGACGGGCCGGACGGGGGGTACAGCGCTCACTGGTGCTGTGGATTCCGCGCGAGGATCCACTGGATGCCTTCTACGAAGGCCAGCCCGAGCTTCTGCTGGCCAGCCCGCCCGAGTCCGCCATCGCCGACCCCGATAACCCGGTGCTCTATCCGCTCCACGCCCACTGCGCCGCCCGGGAGCAGCCCCTGGAGCCGCTCGAGCCCTTCCATAAACCCTGGCTCACCGCCAACCTGGTGGAAAAGGGAGGACGGTTTTACAGCCCCAAACGCAACCCCCACCGCGATCTGGTGCTGCGCGGCTTCAGCCAAAGCTTTGCCTTGCGCGACAGCCAGGGAAAGCCCCTGGGGGTCCTGGACGAGCGCCAGGCCTATTGGGAAGCCCACCCTGGGGCAGTGTATTTGCACCTGGGGGAAAGTTATTTGGTGCGCAACCTGGATCTGGAGCGACGCGAGATCGTGCTGCTGCCGGGGCTCGAGGACTACTACACCCAGCCTCGAGCCGAGACCGAGGTGGAGGTACTGGGCGGAGAGGAAATCGCCGCAGGCGTCTGGGTGGGGCCGGTCACCCTGCGGGAACGGGTCATCGGGTATGTCAAAAAGCGGTTTTTCAGCGAGGTGGTGCTGGAGGAAGTCCCGCTGACAATGCCCGAGCTGTGCTTTCAGACCGAGGCCCTCTGGTTTCATCCCACTGAGGGAATGGAGATCTTGCCCCCAGCAAGCCACAATCCCGGAACCCCCCAGCTGACCGAGGCCCTGATTCCCAGCGCCCTTCACGCCCTCGAGCACGCCATGATCGGGCTACTGCCCCTGCTCGTGCTGGCCGAACGACAGGACGTAGGCGGGGTGTCCTACCCCTTTTATCCCAAACCGCTGCCCTCGGGGGCAGGGCCCACGATCTTCATCTACGACGGCTATCCTGGGGGCGTAGGATACGCCCGGGCCGCGGCCCGGCAGTTTGCTCGCTGGATTGGGGCCACCCGGGATCTGCTCTCGAGCTGCCCCTGTGAGAGCGGCTGCCCGCGCTGCATCCTCTCCCCTAAATGCGGCAATGGGAACCTATACCTCGATAAGGCCACCGCCCGGTTGCTGGCCGAGGGGTTAGCCGCGCGGTACGTTTACCCAGGCAAACCCAATTAGACCCCTCGAGGCCTGGTATTACCGCTGGATCCTGTTCAGCACGGTCATTGTGGCCGTAACCATCAACGCACTAGCCGGGCTCCTGGGCAAGTCGCCTTGATCCAGGCTTATACGTTTGGCTTTTCCTGCGATAGCATAAGATTCGTGAAAATCGAAGCCGCTGAACTCCGCCTGATCTCCCTTCCACTGAAATTCCGCTTCGAAACCAGCTTTGGCGTCCAGACCGAACGCCACATCGCGGTGCTCACGCTCTACGGCGAGGGCCTGGAGGGGTATGCCGAGGCGGTGATGGAGCATACCCCGCACTACCGCGAAGAGACCATCGCGGGGGCCTGGGAGTTGCTCGAGCACCTCTTTCTGCCTGCGGTGCTGGGAAAGGAGATCCCCAACCCTGAAGCCCTGTGGGCCATCCTTCGCCCATACCGGGGCAACAAGATGGCCAAGGCGGCCCTCGAGATGGCCTACTGGGATCTGTGGTGCAAGGCCATGAACCAGCCGCTATGGAAGGTGTTGGGTGGGGTGCGCTCGGAGATTCCGGTGGGGATTAGCCTGGGAATTGAGCCAAGCCTCGAGGCCACGCTCGAAAAGGTGGGGAAGGGCCTCGAGCAGGGGTATAAGCGGGTCAAGCTAAAAATCAAGCCCGGCTGGGATGTGAAGATGGTAATGGCCGTGCGCGAAGCCTACCCTGAGGCCAACCTCACCGTAGATGCCAACTCGGCCTACACCCTCAACCACATCTCCACCTTCCGCCAGTTGGACGCCGCTGGCCTCGACTACATCGAACAGCCCCTGGCCTTCGATGACATCCTCGATCATGCCAAGCTGCAGCGTGAGATCGCCACCTCGCTGTGCCTGGATGAGAGCATCACCAGCCCCGAGGATGCCCGCAAGGCGCTCGAGATCGGGGCGGGGCGGGTCATCAACATCAAACCGGGGCGGGTGGGGGGAATTCTGGCCAGCCGAAAAGTGCACGACATCGCCGAGAGCTACGGGCTACCGGTGTGGATGGGGGGAATGCTCGAGGGGGGGATTGGACGGGCCGCCAACATCCACGTGGCCACCTTGCCGATGTTCATCAAGCCCGGCGACACCTCCAGCGCCAGCCGCTACTGGCAGGAGGACATCATCGAAGAGGCCCTGGAGTCCAGAGAGGGCCTGATGCCGGTTCCCCAGGGCCCCGGCCTCGGGGTGACCCCTAAGCGCGATCTCATCACCCAGCTCAGCCAGAAATCCGCGTATATATCTGCTCGTCCCTAGCTCAAATGGAGATCCACATCCGCGAAATCCACGACCCCGAGGTGATCTTGCAGATCGTAGACCTCGAGGTGGCCATCTGGGGCGATCCTAGCGATACCATCCGCCCCGGTACCATGCTGGCCCTGCTGCACGAAGGGGGGCTGCTGGCTGGGGCTTATGACCAGGATCGGCTGGTTGGCTTTGTCTTTGGGTTTCCCACCCAACACCCCCAGCGCCACCACTCGCACATGACCGGGGTGCTAGAAACCCATCGGGGTACACCGGCGGCCCTGCAGCTCAAGCGCTTCCAGCGAGATTGGTGCTTGAGCCGGGGCTACGAGCAGGTGGTCTGGACCTTCGACCCATTGCGGGGGGTAAACGCTCGCTTCAACTTCCACAAGCTCGGCATCACCTTTTCCCAGTACATCCCCAACTGTTATGGCCCCATGAAGGGCATCAATACCGGGGCCCCCTCAGACCGCGCCTACGCGGTGTGGGAACTGCGCTCGGAGCGAGCCTATCGGCGCATCTACGCCCCGCAGGCGGAGCCAGAGCTGGAGGGGGTTCCCCAGGCCAATACCGTGCAACGCGAGGAACCCCTAGGCTTGGAGCTGGGCCTCGAGGTCCCCCGCCTGCTGTTCCAAATCCCCGAGGACTGGGGGCAGATTCTCGCCGCAGATCCCAAGCTGGCCCTGGCCTGGCGGGATCACTCCCGGGAGTTCTTCGCCCATTATCTGGCTCGAGGCTACCGGGCGGTGGAGTTTGTGCGCCACCCCAACCGCTACCTCCTGGAGCGGGAACGTTGAACCTCGAGCCCCAACTCTGGACCGCCGAAGTGGTCTATACCGGCTTCGGCACCCCCATGCTGGCGGGGGCTTTGGCGGTGGTCGGGGCGCATGTGGCAGCGGTGGGGGAGCTCGAGGCGCTGCGCCAGCGCTATCCCCAGGCCCCCCTCATCCACAAGGGCAAGGCCCTAACCCCGCCGGTGGTCAATGCCCATACCCATCTGGATCTATCCAAGCTGGGTTACTACCAGGGCCCTTACACCGGATTCATCCGGCAGGTGATCGCCAACGCAGCCGAACGTGGGGTGGAAGCAGCCCAGTTGGGGCTGGCCAAGCTCCAGGCCGCCCACACGGGCGCTTTTGGCGATATTGTGGCTCGAGATGAGGGGATGGAGTATCTGCTCCTGGAATCCCCCTTGCCAGGGGTGGCCTACCGGGAGGTTTTAGGGACCAATCCCGAGCAGGCCGGGGAAATCTTCGAGGCGGTAAAGCCCAAGCTGCTGGCCTGGAAGCGGCGGGAGGGCCGGGTCAAGGTGGGGATCTCCCCTCACACCGCCCATACCGTGAGCGCCCCTCTGCTGAAGAAGCTGTTTGAGTTTGCAGCCCTGGAGGGTTTTCCGCTGCAAATCCACCTGGCCGAAAGTCCGGAGGAATCGGCCTATTTCCGGGACAACACCGGCCCCCTCGCCGGGTTTATGGCCCCATTCAACCCGTCCTGGAGGGGGCTGGGTCTGAGCCCGGTGGAATATCTGGCCCACCTGGGCGGCCTGGGGCCAAACCTGACCCTGGTGCATGGGGTTCAGGTCAACGAAAACGACGTGCAGATCCTGGCTCAAACCGGCTGCAAGGTGGTCTCCTGCCCCCGCAGCAACGCCGGGCTCGAGTGCGGCTCCTTTCCCTGGGAGCTGTATGGCAAGTACCACCTAGAGGTTGCCCTGGGCACCGATTCTCTGGGCAGCAGTCCCGATCTGGACGTAAAAAACGAGGCCCTGTTCCTGTGGCAACAGGTAGACCCTCGAGCCTTGGTGCGTGCGGTGACCCGGGGAGGGTACCGGGTGCTGGGGCTCGAGGCCGCCCGCATCACACGGGGCACCCCCGTTTCCCAAGTACAATCGTGGTGATACCGAGCCTCGGGCATCAGACTCCATCCAAGCATATGCAAATCGGCCCTCTGATCCTCTACAGCGCACTGGCCGGAGCCTTGACCGGGGTATTGGCCGCAGGGTTCACGTATCTGCTGGGCCTCCTTCAGCAATACCTGATGGGCGAGCTGCTGGGATACTTCCCCCCTGGCCTGTCCGGGGAAGGAGGGTTGGCCCAGATGTTCCGGGGACCGGCCTTTCCGGCCCTGGCCCTGCTCCTGCCCATCCTCTTTGCGGCGAGCAGCTACCTGGGCTCTGGCCGGGGCCTGGGCTGGTTATTGGCCGCCTATCGCCAGGGCCAGCGGGTGCGGGCGGTGCAGTACTTCCGCGGCATCATCGGGGCGCTGGTGCAGCTGGGGGCGGGATCACCGATGGGCCGGGAAGGCCCCATGGCTGCGCTGGGGTTGTGGATTGGGGGGGCGCTGGGGCGACGCTTTCCCCTGGGGGAAGCCGGCAAATTCCTGCCCTTTGCTGGGATGGCCGCCGGGTTTGCCTCCGCGTTTCACGCCCCGATGGCTGGGGCCCTGCTGGCCAGCGAGATCGTCTACCGAGGGCTGGCCCTGGAGGTTGGGGCCCTGGCCCCAGCGCTGATCGGGGCCCTGGCTGGATTCACGGTGTATGGTTTGTTCCACGGTTACGGGCCGCTTTTGGAGTTGCAGGCCTCGCCGCTGGAATGGAGCAGCCTGGCCTTTGGTCTGGTGCTGGGGCTGGTGTGTGCCGGGGTGGGAAGTTTGTGGCTCGAGGGTGAACGGCTGCTGCGCCATCCCCTGCGCCGCCTCAGCTTCCCGGTGCGACATGGGATCTTTGGTCTGCTGCTGGGAATTGTGTTGCTGCTCTTCCCCGAAGCCCTAGGCAACGCCTTGCCCTGGGTGCAGCTCGGCACCTCACCCATCCTCAGCCTGCCCTTTCTGGGGGTCTTGTTTTTAGTGCAGTTGGCGCTTCTGCTCTTCGGAGGCGGGGTTCGGGCCTATGGCGGACAACTCACCCCCGCCCTTACCCTGGGTGGGCTGGCCGGACTCCTTCTGGCCCAGTTCATCCCCTGGCTGGCCCCTCCCCCTGAGGTCGCGGCTTTGGCTGGAATGTCGGCCCTGCTGGCCGGGGTGGCTCGAGCCCCCTTTGCCGCTATTGTGTTGGTTGGGGAGACCTCCGGGTACAGCCTGCTGCCGCTGGTGTTGCTGGCCGCCTTCTCGGCCTACACCTTTACCAGCCCCCAGGGCAGCTTTGAGGTAGGCGACCTTACTCCCGAAGGTAGCGATGGGCTAACGGAGCCTCCGACTGAAACTTCTCCGCGTACTTCACCCCCGCCTCCGAACCCAAGCGGGCACGATGCGCCCTGAAGGTTTCCAGGCCCTGATCCCACTTATAGAACTCGTGGTATAGGCTAAACACCCGCTCCGCCGCGGCCTGTCCTTCCTCGCCTAGGTCAACATAAACCGTAGGGCGCGGGATATCCCCCCGGCTGTAATGCAGCAGCCGTACCGGCTTGCGGTGGGCTTCCCCCACCAGCTTGGGAATCCGGCAAAACTTGAGCGCGGAGAGGGTAGCCCAGTAGGTTGCCCGGTGATCGGGGTGGACGTCTTCGGGGTTCCAGGTGAAGACCACATCAGGCTTCCAGGCCGCGATCAAGCGGGCAATCTCGAGCGCCTCTTCTCGCCCGCCGCTCAGCCCGGCATCAGGGTAATCCAAAAACTCGTACTCCGCCCCCAAGATGCCCGCCACGGCCCGCCCGTGCCCTTCCCGCACCTGGGCTACCCGGTCGGGTGGGGTATCGCCGAACTGGCTGGCCAATTCCCCCCGGGTGAGCCACACCAGCTTGGCCGCATCCCCGCGCAGCACATGTTTAGCTAAGGTTCCAGCCACACCAACCTCGTCGTCCGGATGAGCAAAGATGGCAAGAAGACGCATACTTGAAAGTCTACCCCAGCTCAGGGATTTATGGCCGGGCCCTGGGAATGGAGGCACAATGCATATAAATGCAATTAGCCCTGGTTTTCTACCTTCGCGCGTGCTATCCTAGCCGCTTGGAATGCCGAAGCGAACCGACCTCAAAAAGATTCTGATCATCGGCTCAGGCCCCATCACCATTGGCCAGGCCGCCGAATTCGACTACTCCGGCACCCAGGCCGTCAAGGCCCTGCGGGGCGTGGGCTACGAGGTGGTGTTGGTCAACTCCAACCCGGCGACCATCATGACCGATCCGGAGCTGGCCGAGGGAACCTACCTCGAGCCCCTCACGGTGGAGTTCCTGGAGAAAATCATCGCCCAGGAGCGCCCGGACGCCCTGCTCCCGACCCTGGGGGGACAGACCGCGCTCAACCTCTCGATGGCCCTTTTCGAGCAGGGGATTCTGGACAAATACGGGGTGGAGCTGATTGGGGCCAACGCCGCTGCAATTCACAAGGGCGAGGATCGCGAAGCCTTCCAGCAGGCCATGCTCAAGATCGGGGTGGAAGTCCCCCGCGGAAAAATGGTGCACAGCCTCGAGGAGGGCCTGGAATTCACCCGCAGGGTGATTGGTTATCCTGCGGTAATCCGCCCCAGCTTTACCCTGGGCGGCACCGGCGGCGGTATCGCTCGGGATGAGGCCGAGTTCATCGAGACCCTCACCCGCGGGCTCTCGCTCTCCCCCACCCACTCCGCGCTCGTGGAGGAGTCCATCGTGGGCTGGAAGGAGTACGAGCTCGAGGTCATGCGCGACAAAAACGACACCGTGGTGATCATCACCTCCATCGAGAACGTTGACCCCATGGGGGTCCACACCGGCGACTCCATCACCGTGGCCCCGGCCCAGACCCTCTCCGACGTGGAATACCAGAAGATGCGCGATGCGGCCCAGGCCATCATTCGCGAGATCGGGGTGGAGACCGGCGGTTCCAACATCCAGTTCGCCATAGACCCCAAGACCGGGCGGATGATCGTGATCGAGATGAACCCCCGGGTCTCGCGCTCCTCGGCCCTGGCCTCTAAAGCCACCGGTTTCCCCATCGCCAAGATTGCCGCCCTGCTGGCGGTGGGCTACACCCTGGACGAGATCCCCAACGACATCACCCAGAAGACCCCGGCCTCCTTCGAGCCCACCATTGATTACGTGGTGGTCAAGATTCCCCGCTTTGCTTTCGAAAAGTTCAACACCCTACCCAACACCAACCCTGGGGGGTTCAACGACCAACTCGGCACCCAGATGAAGAGCGTGGGCGAGGTCATGGCCATCGGCCGAAGCTTCAAGGAGGCCCTTGGGAAAGCCCTGCGCAGCCTCGAGGCCGACGTGCGGGCGGAGTTCTCCACCCACACCACCGAGGAGCTGCAGGCCCGGCTCTACCCCAGCCCTACGAGAATTTATGCAGTTTTAGAGCTGCTGCGCCGCAAGGCCTCGGTAGAGGAGCTCTACGAGGCGACCCGGATCGAGCGCTGGTTTCTCAACCAGATGCGGGAGGTGATCGAGGCCGAGCAGCAGCTCGAGCTAGGCAAGTGGAACCTGGAGGACGCTGAGGACTGGCGCTATGCCAAGGGTTTAGGGCTCTCCGACGCACAGATCGGAACGCTGGTGGGGGCCGCCGAAGGGGCCGTTCGCCAGCAGCGGCTGCTGGCTGGATCCAAGCCGGTGTATAAAACCGTGGACACCTGTGCGGCTGAGTTCGAGGCCTATACCCCTTATCACTACAGCGCCTACGAGCTCGAGGATGAGGTCAGCCAGACCGATAAGCCCAAGGTGGTGATCCTGGGCAGCGGCCCCATCCGCATCGGGCAGGGAGTGGAGTTCGACTACGCCACGGTGCACGCGGTCTGGGCCCTGCGCGAAGCCGTGATACCGCCTGAGCGGCCCGGCGAGGCTGGAGCACAGGGCTACGAGACCATCATGGTCAACTCCAACCCCGAGACCGTAAGCACCGACTACGACACCGCCGACCGGCTCTACTTCGAACCCCTGACGCTGGAAGACGTGCTCAACCTGACCGACCACGAAAAGCCCCTGGGCGCGATTGCCACCCTGGGCGGCCAGACCCCCCTGAAGCTGGCCAAAAGGCTCGCCGAGGCCGGGGTAACCCTCCTGGGCACCCCCTGGGAGGCCATCCACAGGGCCGAAGACCGCGCCGAGTTCAACCGGCTCTGTGCCGAACTGGGCATTCCCCAGCCCAAAGGGGCCGTCGCCCGCACCCCCGAGGAAGCCCTGCAACTGGCCGAGAACCTCGGCTACCCCCTGATGGCCCGGCCCAGCTACGTGCTGGGGGGGCGGGCCATGCAAGTCGTGCACAACGCTGAGGAGCTGCGCGGGTATCTGAACGGCATCTACGCTGCCCTGGCCGAGCGCCCCTCGATTCTCCTGGATCAGTACCTGGAGAACGCCCTCGAGCTCGACGTGGACGCCCTCTGCGACGGACAGCAGGTGGTGGTGGCGGGCATCATGGAGCACATCGAGCGGGCCGGGGTTCACTCCGGTGACTCGGCCACCATCCTGCCCCCCCTCTCGCTCTCGCCCGAGCAACTGGCCACCGTCAAGGACTATACCCGCAGGCTGGCCCTGGCAGTGGGGGTCAAGGGCCTGATCAACGTGCAGTACGCGCTCAAGGACGGCATGGTTTACATCCTCGAGGCCAACCCCCGCGCTTCCCGCACGGTGCCTTTTGTCTCCAAGGCCATCGGCCGCCCGCTCGCCAAGTACGCTGCGCTGATTGCGGTGGGCAAAACCCTGGACGAGCTGGGCTTCACCCAGGACCCCACCCCGGCCTTCTACTCGGTCAAGGAGGTGCTCATCCCCTGGCTCAAGTTCCCCGGGGTAATTCCGGTGCTGGGGCCGGAGATGCGCTCCACCGGCGAGAGCATGGGCATCGACGCCGACCCCTACCTGGCCTACTACCGGGCCGAGCTGGGGGTGGGCCAGCGCTTGCCGCTAGCGGGCAAGGTGCGCTTCATTGGCTCTGACAGCCTGAAAGCCGACTGGGAAGCCGCCGGTTTTGAAGCCTCCGAAGGCGACTACGACCTGCTGATTACCCTGACCCCCCACCCCGAGCTGCGCCGGGCGGTGGAGACCGGCAAGCCCTTCATCACCACCGCGGAGGGGGCTAGGTGGAGCCTCGAGGCCATCCGGCGGGCCCAGGGCACCGACCTGGGGGTACGCTCCTTGCAGCGCTGGCACCAGTCGAGCTCCTAGCGCGCTCAACTCACCTTGCCCCCCCAGAACAGCCGGTCCCTGACCGGGCAGCCCGAACTCAACTGCCCACTGTTACACTCCCTGGGATACCGGCTTGATAAAATCAATTGCAGTGAGAACCCTCGTTGCCACCCTGCTGCTGCTGGGCTCCCTAGCCGCCGCTCAAACCTACATCATCCCCATTGAAGGGGAAATTGATGGCCCTTTGGCGGTATTCGTGGACCAATCGCTCTCCCAAGCCGAGCGCGAGGGGGCCAGCGGGGTGGTGTTCCGGGTGGATACCCCCGGAGGGCGGGTAGACGCCGCCATCCGGATCTCCGATCGTATCCTGGCCTCCCCTCTACCCACCCTAGCGGTGGTGCAAAATGCCTTCAGCGCAGGGGCCTTGATCTCGCTCTCGGCCCAGCAGGTGATGATGCTCCCGGGCTCGGAGATCGGGGCCGCTTTGCCCGTAACCATCACCCCGGTGACCAACAGCATAACCGCCGCCGATCGCAAGGTGATCTCAGCCCTGCGGGGCAAATTTCGCTCGGTCGCCGAGGCCAGAAACCGGCCTGTCAATATCGTCGAGGCCATGGTAGACCCCGAGATCGAGATCAAGGGGCTCAAGGCCCAGGGCGAGCCCCTAACCCTCTCGGCTAAAAAAGCCGTGGAGCTCAAAGTGGCGGATGCCGAGGTGGCCTCGCTGCGGGCAGCCCTCGAGAAAGCCGGTTTCAACCTGACCACCCGGGAGATTGAGCCAGGGCCACAGGTGCGGCTGGCCCGCTTCTTGACCAATCCCACCATTGCCGCAATCCTGTTGGCGGTGGGGGTGCTGGGGCTGGTGCTGGAGTTCTTCACCCCAGGCACCTTTATCCCCGCCACCATCGGGATCAGCGCCCTGGTGCTCTATTTTCTAGGGGGTTATCTGGCGGGGCTCTCCAGCACCCTCAGCATCCTGCTGCTCCTGGCCGGGCTCTTGTTGATCGCCTTCGAGATCTTCGTGGCGCCGGGGTTCGGAATTCCGGGAATCATCGGCCTAATCCTGATCGCCGCCTCGGTTTACTTCACCTTCGGGGGGGAAAGCCTCCAGGTGGGCTCCTATGCCATCATCGGGTTGGCCCTGGGCATCTTCCTGATCTTCCGCTTTGTTCCCCGTACCCGGGTGGCCAAGGCGCTCGTTCTGGAGAGCGCTATCGGTGAAACCGCCCCCCCTCGCAGCGAGCTGGAAAGCCTCCGGGGGGCCCTGGGGGTAGCCCTCACCGACCTGCGCCCCGCAGGCACCGCCCAGTTTGGGGAGCGGCGGGTGGATGTGGTGACCGCAGGTGACTTCATCGCTCGAGGCGAGCCCATCCGGGTCATCCAAGTCGAAGGGCCTCGAGTGGTGGTGCAGCGGGTGCAGCCTTAAGCCTGGAGGGTTGGACGCTCAGCCCTCAGCCATACCTTAGGAGGAACCGCATGGACATATTCTCGCTGTTGCTGGCCGGCCTCATCCTCATCCTGATCTTCCTGTTTTTCTATCTGGTGCCGGTCCCCCTGTGGATCACCGCCTTCTTCTCGGGGGTGCGGGTCTCTTTGTTCTCCCTCATCGGGATGCGTTTTCGGCGAATTCCGCCTGGGCGCATCATCTACCCCATGATCAAGGCCTTCAAAGCGGGAATTCCGGTGGAAACCGCGCGCCTAGAGGCCCAGTACCTGGCCGGGGGGAATGTGGACCGGGTGGTAGACGCCCTAATCGCGGCGGACAAAGCCGGGATCAAGCTCACCTTTGACCGGGCCGCGGCCATTGACCTGGCGGGCCGGGACGTGCTCGAGGCGGTGCGGCTCTCGGTCAACCCCAAGGTCATCACCTCTCCGATGGTCGCCGGAATGGCTCAGGACGGGATTCAGCTCCTGGCCACCGCCCGAATTACCGTACGGGCCAATATTGACCGGCTGGTCGGCGGTGCGGGCGAGGAGACCATCATCGCCCGGGTAGGCGAGGGAATTGTGGCCAGCATCGGGCAGAGCTTGGACCACAAGCAGGTCTTGGAGCAGCCCGACCGCATCTCCAAAACCGTGTTGGCCAAGGGCCTGGACGCGGGCACGGCTTTTGAGATCCTCTCTGTGGATATTGCCGAAGTGGATGTGGGCAAGAATATCGGGGCCCAACTGCGCACCGACCAGGCCGAGGCCGACAAGAAAATTGCTCAGGCCAAGGCCGAGGAGCGCCGGGCCATGGCCGTAGCGGTCGAGCAAGAGAACAAAGCTGCGGTTGAGGCCATGCGGGCCAAACTGGTCGAGGCTCAATCCGCAGTGCCCCTGGGGATGGCCGAGGCGCTGCGCAATGGGCGGCTCGGGGTGATGGATTACTACCAGCTCAAGAACATCGAGGCCGACACCGACATGCGCGAGAGCATCTCCAAATCCAGCAGCCCCACCGAGGGTGGATCCCAGTCGAGGTAAGCCGTGAGCTTGGGCGATCTCCTGGGCCTGTTGTTCTTGATCTTTTTCGTCATCCTGCCCGCTCTGCAGGGTTTCCTGCGGCGCTCCCAAGACCTACCACAAGATTTCGAGCCCGACCAGATCCCGCTGCCCGGCCAGAAGACCCCCCCCGCGAAAGGGCAGCCCCAGCCCCCCACGCCGCAAAGGGGGAACCCAGCAGCCAAACCGGCGGCCTCCCCGGCTACACCTCAGCCTCCCGTTGCCCCACCCCCCGCGGCCCCACGCCCGCTGGTGAGCGAGCCGGCCAAACCCAAGCCCAAGAAGGCGGGAAAAGCCCTCGAGGAGCTCGAGCGCGAGCGGCTGGCGCGCAAAACCCAGCCCCAGCCTCCCGCACAGCCCCGGCCCACAGCCCCACCGGCTCCTGTTCCCAGCGAATCAAAGCCCATCTTTTCCACCGACCCCCGTGCTATCCTGAACGGGATGGTCTGGGCTCAGGTGCTCAACGAACCTCGAGGTAAATATTGGAGGAGAACACGGAAACCAAAGCTATAGTCCCCCTGCGTTCGCCACAAGAAACCATCGCCGTGCTGGGGCACAGCGATAAGCACCTCAAAACCCTGCGCAAGCTGCTCTCCGCTCAGCTTTTGGTGCGGGGCCAGGAGATCCAGGTCAGCGGTACCCCCGAGGAGGTGCGCCTGGCCGAGCGGGTTCTGCGGGACCTGATCACCCTGGTCCGCCAGGGAGCAGAAATTGATGGGGGAACCCTGGAGCAGGTCATCCTGGTGGCGGAGAATGGCCAGTCCCTACCGGTTGAAGCCAGTACCCCGGCCCTGGGGGAGGTCACGCTGCCGGGCCGCCTCAAGCCCAAGACCCCAGGGCAGCGCCAGTATGTTGAGGCCATCGCCTCCCACGACATCACCTTCGGCATCGGCCCCGCCGGCACCGGAAAAACCTACCTGGCGGTGGCCATGGCGGTGGCCTATCTCAAGGCCAAAAAGGTCAAGCGCATCATCCTGACCCGCCCTGCGGTGGAGGCCGGGGAGCGGCTGGGTTTCTTGCCCGGCGATCTTCAGGCCAAGATTGACCCCTACCTGCGCCCGCTGTACGACGCCATCTTCGACATGATTGACGCGGAGCGCTTCGACCAGTACATCCAATCCGGGGTGATCGAGGTGGCCCCGCTGGCCTTCATGCGCGGACGAACCCTCAACGACGCCTTTATCATCCTGGACGAGGCCCAAAACACCACCCCTGAGCAGATGAAGATGTTTCTAACCCGCATGGGCTTCAACTCCCGGGTGGTGATCACCGGTGACGTGACCCAGATTGACCTGCCCAAAGCCCAAAAGAGCGGACTGGTCGAGGCCATGCGCACCCTCAAGGGCATTCAGGGCATCGCCCAGCAGTACTTCCGCGAGTCGGACGTGGTTCGCCATCCGCTGGTCGCCCGCATCATCAAGGCCTACGAGCTGGCCGAGCATCACGCCGAGGTGGCTGAGCGATAAGGTTCAACCCCAGCACGCGAAACGAGGACAGATCATGAGCATACCGTACGGCATACCCCTTACCCTCGAGCAAGCCCAGAGGGCTGCGGCGGCTGCCGAGGCCGAAGCCCTCAGGAACGGCTGGCCGGTGGTGATCGCAATTGTGGACTGCGGCGGGAACCTGGTCCTGTTACACCGCATGAACGACGCGCAAATTGGCTCGATCGAGATCGCTCAGGCCAAGGCCCGCACCGCCAACAACTTTCGCCGGCCCAGCAAGGAGTTTGAGGAGCAGGTCGCAGGCGGAGGGGCCGGTCTACGAACCTTGGGCATGCTAGGCGTGGCCCCGCTCGAGGGGGGGCTGCCCATCCTCCTGGAGGGGAAGATCGTTGGGGCCATCGGGGTTTCGGGGGTGCGCTCGTTTCAAGATGCCCAGATTGCCCAGGCGGGAATTGAGGCCCTGAGTACCCCTTCCTGACTTATCCCTCATGCCCCCAATCCACTTTGTGGCCAAGACCAAGGTGCCTCCGGGGCTGCGCCCACGGTTGCGTCAAGCCCTGGCCGCACTCCTGCTCGAGCTGGGCTACAGCGACCATGCCCTTACGGTGATCTTCGTTTCCGATAGGGAAATCCGCCGGTTGAAGCACCAGCATTGGGGCGAGGATGCCCCCACCGACGTGCTCTCGTTTCCGACCTTCGAGCCCGGAGACCCCTTCCTGCCGCCACACTTAGGAGATGTCGTGATCAGCCTAGAGACGGCCCAGCGCCAGGCCCAGGCTCAGGGCCACAGCCTGGAAACAGAGGTTAGAATCCTGGCAGCGCATTCCCTGTGGCACCTGCTGGGCCACGATCACACCAGCGAACGAGAATGGCAAGGGTTCCACCGCGTCCAGGAACGGATCCTCTCCCTCTGAGGGGGGTTCGGGCTTCCTTCGGCTATGCCCTGGCTGGGCTGCGGCTGGCCTGGCGCAATCAGCGCAACTTTCGCCTCGAGGTCTACATCGGCCTGTTGGCCCTGGGGCTAGCGGTATGGCTCAGGGTGGATCTGGTGCCGGTGCTGCTGCTGGTAGCGCTGGTGCTGGGGTTGGAGCTTGGCAACACCGCCCTCGAGGCCGTAGTGGACTTGGCCTCTCCTAATTTTCACCCGCTGGCCAAAGCCGCCAAGGATGTTGCGGCGGCTGGGGTGCTGGTGGTGAGCGTCATCGCCGTGCTGATCGGGCTGCTATTGTTTGTCCCCCCGCTGCTACGGGCCTTGGGGCTGTGATACACTCAGGCCATCGTTATGGATCTCCCCCCCCAACCTAGCTGCGTCGGCGCCCTGGGCAAGACCGGGGCTGGGGGGGTGTTGTGTCTGGGAAGCCGTGCTGGGTTCGGCAACCTGACCTCGGCTTTAGGCCCAGCGTACCGCATAGCGGAATTCCCCCGTTAGGGCCAAAGCCGAGCCTTTTGGGAAATATGGAAAGTATCCCTGGCAGTTTTGGCATCATCGTCCTGCTCATCCTGATCAATGCTTTTTTTGTCGCCGCCGAATTCTCTCTGGTGGCGATTCGGCGCAGCCGGGTCGAGCAACTGGCCGAAAGTGGCTCCTGGCAGGGCGGCCTGCTCAAACAAGCCATGGCCCGGCTCGACATCTACATTGCCACCACCCAGCTGGGTATCACCGCCACCAATCTGATTCTGGGTGCGTTTGGCGAACCTTACGTTACCCGGCTGATTGTGACGGGAATTGCGGTCCTCTTTGGCCAGACCCAGGCCTCGGTGGCTTCCGAAAGCAGCCTGCTTTCCACCATCAGTTTTGCCATCTCGGTCATCATCATTACGTTTGTGACGGTGCTGTTTGGGGAGCTGATTCCCAAGGGCATCGCCCTCCAACGTACCGAGCAGGTGGCGGGTTTCACCATCCTTCCACTCAATGTTTTTCAGCGGGTGACGGCTCCGTTGGTGTGGCTATTTAGTCGCAGCGGTAACTTCTTCCTAAAGCTCATGCGCCTAAAGGAGGCCCCCTCGCACTCCATGGTGGGCAGTGCCGAGGAGCTCAAGCTGATCGTTGAGGCCTCCTCCAAGGAAGGGGTGCTGGACGAGAGCGAGGGCGAGATCATCAGCCAGATCCTGGACCTCGAGGAAACCCCAGTACGGGCCATCATGGTCCCCCGGGTGGAGATTGTAGCCATAGACACCGAGGCCACCCTGCGAGAGTTTTGGAAGCTGGTGCAAGAACACCGCTACTCCCGGATACCGGTCTATCAGGAAACGGTAGACCGCATCATCGGCATTGCGTATGCCCGGGACCTGCTCGAGTACAGCAGCAGCGCTCTAGACACCCTCAAAGTGGCCAGCATCAGCCATCCGGCCTATTTCGTCCCCGAGACCATGGGGGCGCGGGAGCTCCTGCGCGAGATGCGCCGCCGCAAAACCCACATGGCCATCGTGGTGGACGAGTTCAAGGGCACCGCGGGACTGGTCACGCTCGAGGACATCATTGAGGAAATCATCGGTGAAATTTACGACGAGTCCGACGAGGAGGAGGAAGCCCCCATCCGCGAGCTGCCGGGTGGGGTGTTTGTGCTAGACGCAGCCACCCCTTTAGAGGAGGTTTCCGAAACCTTGGGCATCGAGCTGGCCGAAGGGGAGTACGAGACCTTATCGGGGTTCTTGATGGCCCAGTTTGGCCATATCCCCGAGGTAGGGGAAGCGCTCGAGCAGGCCGGGTATCGGTTTACCGTAGAGGCTGCCGATCCCCGTGGGATCGAAAAGGTACGGGCTGAACGGCTAAAACCTTCTCCTCCCAGCCCAGAGGATCAAAGCGAGTCGGTCACTTCGGAAGAGGCCTGATTGCGCTCAGAAGCCCGTTTCTGGGTTATGCTGGGGCTGTGTCTACCCCACCCGAAGTGCTGGCGCAACTCCAAACCCTGCTCGAGCGCTCCTACTCGCCCTACTCAGGCTATGCGGTAGCCGCGGTGGTGCGGGCAAAAAGCGGCAAGCTCTACGGCGGAACCAATATGGAAAACGCCGCTTACCCCCTTTCGCGCTGTGCCGAGCAAGGAGCGGTCCTGGCCATGGTAGCAGCAGGGGAACGCGAGATCACCGAGGTCTGGGTGATGGTGGCGGCGGCCCGTCCCGGCACCCCCTGTGGCGGTTGCCGCCAAATTCTCTCGGAGTTCGCCCGGCCGGAAACCCCTGTACACTGCTTGAACCATCAAGGGCAGGGGCTCACCTTGAGCGTAGGGGGGCTATTGCCGCATGCCTTTGGCCCCCTGGACTTGAATCAGCGCTGAAAAGCCCTGGCGCCAGGCCAGGGCGAACGGTCAGCGATCCCCCTTATACCGGATTCAAAAAGACAGTTGGCATAAGCAAAAGCCTAAGAGGCTGTCTTTTTGAATTCTAGAGCACTCCCGTCAGTCGGGTTGGTTCGTCACCGTCCGGTGACGAACCAACCAAATCTGACATTACTTCTGTGCCCGCTTGGCTGCGGCCTCACTCTCGACATTGTGGGCAGCAGCCTTGCCCCGATCCACTGCGGCCTTGACCTTTTCTACAGCCTTTTCCAGCGGGTTGTGGGTGGTCTCGGCTTTATGGTCATGCATGGCGGCTCGAGCCTTATCCGCAGCCTCATCCACTTTGGCCCGCGCGGCCTGGGCCGCATCCTTGGTCCGATCGGCAATGTCCTGTGCGGCCTGCTTGGCCTTCTCCATCAGATTTTTCTGGTCTTTCATGGGCTACCTCCGACCATAAGGATGGAGCCTTGGCTTGAGCTTGCGCTGTACATTGCTTGAACCTAGGCTGAGCCAGCCACTTCAACTCGAGGGTTCAAACCAAGCGGCTGCGCAGCCAGGAAGAGGCAAAATCAATCAGATTGACCACGATCACGATGGCAATTACCCCGATGATCATCTGGTTGTACTGCCCCGCGGCCATCGCCCCCTGGATGAAAAACCCAATCCCCCCCGCACCCACAAACCCCAGGATGATCGAGACCCGAAAGTTGATCTCAAAGCGGTAGATCGTGTAGGAAACCAGCAGCGGCAAGACCTGGGGCAGGATGGCCCAACGCAACACGTTAACCCCAGCCGTTCCGGTGGACTCGAGCGCCTCGATCGGCCCTTTGTCCACGTTTTCGATGGCCTCACTGTAGAGCTTGCCCAGATCGGCGATGGAGTGAATCGCCATCGCCAGCACCCCCGCAAAAGGCCCCAGCCCCACCGCAGCCACCAAAACCAGAGCCAGAATTAGGGTATCAATCCCCCGGTCTACGTTGTAAAACGCCCGCATAAAGTAGAAGATCCCCCGCATGAGCGGGCTCCCCCCGGTGAGGTTGCGAGCGGCCAGAAACGACGTGGGTAGGGCGAAAATCGCGGCCAGGAAGGTCCCCACCAGGGCGATCTCCACCGTGATGGCCATGAAGGAGAGCACCTCCTGCAGGGGAAAACGGTTGGTGCTGGGGTCTGCCAGCAAAGGCGGCCAGGATTTCTCCCCAAACTGCACCAAAAAAGGCCACCCCTTGACCAGCTTGGCCAGGTTGAATTCGGTGGCGTCAAAAGCCGGCAACAGCAGGGAGAACACCACGGCCAAGACAACTCCCGCCCGTAAATCCCCGGCTTCTTGCAAGCTCGGATTGCGCAACTGGAGCAGCCCCGCCCCCAGCACCAGCCCTCCCAGGACAAACACCGCAAAGGCTCCATATTGCAGCTGGGCAGGGAACAGGATTCGGTACCCCTGGGCCGCGGCCTCCGCGGGAATGCCCCCTTTGAGATCGGTGAGGGCGGTGATGGGCTGTGCCAGAGGCAGGCCGTTTTCCTTAGCGATTGCGTTGCGGGCCTCGAGCCCCGCATTATAGGCCTCCACCAGGGCCTTATCCGCACCCGGTGCGGTTGGCCTCAGCAGTTTATAGTAGCCCGCACTGTTGGGCAGGTAGGTATGGCCGGCGGAGGAATCCAGCCACACAAATAGGCTCACCCCCACCAAGGCGGCTACCCCCAGCAAGGGCCAGCGCCACCGGGCCCGCCGCCAAGCCGCCAAACCAATCGCGCCGGCGGCTGCCAGAGCCACGAGAAACTCCATCAACCCATTCACTGGAGAAAGCTGCACCAGGTGAACCGGCTGGGCATAGAACCCCAGGGCCAATCCAAGCGTGCCCGCCCCCGCCACGACCGCAGCCCAGGCC
>NZ_QWLB01000036.1 GCF_003574355.1 Meiothermus granaticius NBRC 107808
GGGCTAGACGGCCTCAGCGCTCCACCTGGCGGTCGCTGAAGCGAGCCTGGCTGCATTCCTGGGCTTTCCACGACTTCGGGCAGAAGCTCAGCTACAAAGCCCAACGTCAGGGGGTCAGGGTGGTGTTGGTTGACCCCAGGAACTCCAGCCGGGAATGTCCAAACTGTGGGCATACTGAGCGGGCCAATCGGCCCAACCAAAGCACTTTTAGCTGTGTGGTTTGCGGCTTCGCTGGACACGCCGACCACATCGCGGCCCTGAACCTCCGGGGAAGGGGCCGGGCCATTGTCAACTGGCCGAACGTGGGGGAAGCGAATCGTGCTCTGCATGGTTCTGTCCCTGCAAGCCCTGACCAGAACCTGTTAGGGTTTGGTCGGGGTAGTTGACGAGCATGGACTCCTTGTAAAACTTTTAGATCAGCGCTTATGCGAAGATCGGCTGCCGGTCACGCGCCAGTCGTTCCAGGAGGTCAACCGCGTAGTCAACCGTGGGGAGCGCCTGCATCTCCTGCTGGAGGCGGTGGGTGTTGTCTCGGTAGGTCGGGTCGGCCAGGACCGTGCGAACGGCTTGTCGGATATCGGCGGCTTGCATTTGGTTGGGATCAAGGACGACGGCGATGCCGAGCCGTTGGCAGATGCTGGCGTGGGTCGGCTGGTCGGCAGAAATGGGCAGCAGGATCTGGGGTAGGCCGCAGCTGATGGCGGCCATGACCGTGTTGTAGCCCCCGTGCGAAATCACCACATCGCAGGAGGGGAGCAGCAGGGTCTGGGGGATGTAGTGCTCGATGTGCACGTTGGCCGGTTGTGGCCCGAACCGACCCGGATCGCGGTCGCGCCCGACGGTGAGGATCAGGTTGAGCGGTTCGTCCCGTAGCCCCTCGAGGATCGTCTCGAACACGCCCGCAGTTTTGTTATACACCGTGCCCAGCGTCACATAGACCCGTGGATGGGCCGATAACTGCTCGAGCCAGCCCGGCAACTGCTCCCCACCTGCCCGGTCAAAGACGAGCGGGCGCAGGGCGTGGGCGACCGGGACGGTTTCCTGGGCGGGGAGATACGACGGCGGGGCGAGGTGAAGGTAGAGATACTTGTAGAGATGGCCGAGGGGCGGCGCGAACGGAACCGCGTAGGCCCGGCACAGGCGTGAGAGCGGCCCCGCGAGCATCGCAGCGAGGGGTTCTTGCGGGATGAACGTGCCGAGGCCCACGGTGGCGTGGGGAAGGTCAAGGTGCTCAGCGGCCACAAATCCACCAAACTCCCAGTAGTCGCGGACAATCACATCCGGCTGCCAAGTGGCGGCGACCGCGACAACATCCGGCACTATAGCGGTCGCGGTCGCACCGCCAAAAATGTCGCTAACGAAACGGGAGCGCTGATCTTCCAAAGACATCTCGCGCAGCGCGGGAAAGGTGTCCGCAGCGCTGGACTCGAGCCAGTCGAGCCCGCAGGGGAAGGCCAGAAAACCCGCAGCCTGCACCGTGGGGCAGAACGAGGCTGAGCAGGCAAACGCCACCTGGTGCCCGGCATCGCGCAAGGCCCGGGCAAGGGGAACCAGGGGATGGAAGTGTCCGAATGCCGGCTGGCAGGTGAAAAGGAATTTCACGTGGCTCCTGTGGCCTGTCGTGCGTGCGGATATACTAGCATGTCATAGCATTTTCCACATGTCTGCTGGCGTAAGGAAATCTACCTCGATTCATAGAACCGAGGGTTTGCAGCGGTTTGGTTCGGGTTTATGCGATTGCTCTTTTTGGCTTGGCCTGCAATCTGCGGCGGATGACCCATTCGGCAACGACCAGGTTAATTACCCAACCCGCTCCCATCGCCAGGGCCCGGGTGCCCTCGTTGAGGGCCTCTGGAAACAGCGCGAGGGGTATGTGGGTGAAGACCTGCGTGCCCGCTCCCAGCCCGATGGCGTAGGCCCGCATCATCCACGCGCCGTGCCGGACAAAATTGCGCTGGTATATGGCGAGGGCCCCCATCACCAGGGAGAGGGTCATGGCCGTGCCGAACAGGAGCCGCAGGCCGTAGAGGATCTCGCCGTCCAACTCGGGCCAGGGGTAGAAGTGGGCCATCCACAGACCCGAGGGGGCCGCCACCAGGCCGCTGGGAATCAGCAGACGGCCTGCCGCCCGGTGCAACCCCGGCCTGAAGCGGCGGAAGCTCGGCGCGAACTGGAAGGCCCCCAAGAGCGAGTAGACCGTTGCCCCGGCGATGTGCAGCAGAACCGGGACGGGGGCGTCGAAAAACCGGGCGTTGTCGGGCGTGATCTCGACACCCGTTCCTAGCTGGATCACTCGAACCGCCCCGGCCACCGTGGGCACCAAACTTAACACCAGCAGGGCGGTGGGGATCATCCACTCGAGACTCTTCTTGGGCGGAATTTTTGACATAGGTGTACCTCCAGGCTCGAGGGGCTCCGGGCTCCTTCTGAGCGGCGTGGGCGGGTTTTGGGTCAATAGGGCAACTGCCCAACCCCGAACGGGGTTTTGCTAAGGGCTAACGGGGCGGCCTTAGAGGCTGGTCTCGTCGAGGATGAAGACCTCCTCTACGGTGGTGTTGAAAGCCCGCGCGATGCGGAAGGCCAGCTCGAGGGAGGGTGAGTACTTCTCGGCCTCGATGGCGACGATGGCCTGGCGGGTGACGCCCACCTTGTCCGCCAGTTGCTGTTGCGTCATCTCGCCGTTCAGGAAGCGCAGCTTGCGGACCTGGTTGCCGATGCGCAGCTTGCCCGTCTTCTCCATCAAACCCCTCGCCGGTAGTAGTAGAGCTGGGTCAGGGCCTGCGCGACCTCCGAGGCTATCCCGGCCAGGAACATGGTTGCGAACAGCGCCACTGGCGGCAGGCTCAGTACCTGGGTCAAGAGCGCTACCACCAGCCCCAGCGCGAAGGCATAGTAGGCGTTGCGGGTGGCCCGTAGCCCGATGGTGCGGTCGAGTTCGTCGGCGAAGGACGGCTCGGTCTCCCCGGTAATGCGTCGGTAGGCGGCCCTGAACACCACGGTGATCAGAATCTGCGCCACCAGCGCCACCCCCATAAAGATCAGCATCGCCACCGCCCAGAAGCGGAACAGTTCGGCGACACCGGGGGCTTCTTGCTGGTAGCGCCAAAACACATACCAGCCGTACAGGCCGTTGATCAGCAGGGTGCTGACCAACGCCACGATGCTCTTGATTTCCTGATATGACACGCGCACCCCTTGTCTATTATACCAGACATTATGACTGGTTAGACAGACATAAGGTAATATAAATATTACTCAATGTCAACTAAAAATGACATATTTGGCTTTGGTCCATGAGTATGCGCGTGTGGCGCATTGGGCATGGCCTGTACGGACTCTGCGCAGTTGCTCCCGGAGTGCTTAGGAGGCAGGCTTTTACCGCAGCTTACTCAAAAGCGGAAGCCCGACTGCGGCGGCTACTCGCTGTACAGCCATGCGCATGTCGGCGTAAGGGCCTTGGTAGCGTAGCACCTCGAGCCCGCACCCCACTACCTCGATGTACTTGTTGAGGGCCTCGAGCAAGGTCGAGTGTTTCCTGGTGAGCAGCGAGGACTTGAGCCAGGAAGCGCCCTAATCGCCCCGACCCTTGTAGGAGCGAATGGCAGTAATCTGACCCTGCGCATCAAACGCCACCACATCCACCCCATATAGCTCAATCGTGTCGTTCACGATGATGTGCACCTCTGCGGCTACTGCATTGGCGCTTTCGTAGAGCTCGAGTACCCGAATTTCGAGGCTGTCGGCTTCGGCAAAGTTCCTGGCGGTTTCGCGCAGGGCTTCGGCTTTGCCCCGAACCGAGATGTTCCAGTCGCGCAGGTGAACCTCCTCGGCCAGCATGGCCGCGATGGCCTCGAGGTCTTTTTGGGCGTAGTGATGCAGATACTTCTGAAAGAGTTCGGTGTGGGTTGGCATAGAAGATTCCTGTAGCGGTTGTTGCCTTAGCCCATCAAACCACACCCTGCTTGCCCCGCCAGACATACCCCACAATTGCGGCCATGCAGAGCACCTCGACTGTAGCGAAGAAGAAGTAGGAGGGGGTTGCGCTGCCGCCGCCAACCACATACAGCGTGGTCAGCACCGCCGCCAGGGTGTTGGCCCAGCGGTTGGCTTGGCGGGGTAGCAGCAGCGACAAAAAAATCATAGCGATGGGCACCTGGGTCAGTACCGAGAACAGCAACAATAACCCCGGCGTGACCGGGAACTCCAGAGAGCCCTCCATGATCTGCTGGAGGGTGCCGGGGTGGATGAAGCCGATGATGTCGGCAAAAGCGATGTTGAACATCACCACCGTCCACAGGGCGGCAATCTGGATGCGGGTGGCTTCCACTGCGATCTCCTTTCTTTTGGCTTTCCTTTCGCGGTTCCCACCCTTACGCCTCATCGGGTGAGGCGTAAGGGTTCCGGCAAAGCCAGGGTATTCGTGGGAATCGCTCTAATACCAAATCTGCTCAGAAGTGGCCCAAAAGCGATATAAGAGACCCTCGGACGCGCCCCCTGGCGCGGCAAGTGAGGGGCGCGTTTAGCGCCGCTCACGCGCAGAGTTGGTATAAGAACATGGGATCAGTTCATGCTTCCTGTTTAGGCCACTCCCATGCGTAACGAATAATTAGCAAAAGAAGAACCACTTCTACAGCGGCAGCAAAATACATGTGCACCCAGGCCTCTCCGGCCAAGTTAAACAACATATAGGGAATATATGCCGTAGCCACAATAATGTTTGTCCGACGATTTACTTTAGCGGGTAGGGCAACAGAAAGGAAAATCATAAGAACTGGAATTGCCACAAAAATCATTGCCACCAGCAGAAAGACATATGAAATGTCAAAGGTAAATACTTTTCCTGCCAGAATTTCTTCTATTTTACCCGGCATATATAGGTGGAAATAATCCACATAGGTGTACAGAAACATAAAACTTGCCCACAGCGCTGCAAACTTCAGTTTCACATTGACCTTGATGTCTTCCAACGTTCTTTGCGATGAGTTCATGCTTACACTCCCTTATTGAGTGATTTGGATGAATTTCGTGAAATGCGGAAATTACACTTCATGATCCACTTTAATGATCACGCTTCCACGCTTGCGCCCAGTTTCCACATAGCGGTGTGCAGCAGTCATTTGCTCCAATGGGTATTGGCGGTCTATCACCGGTTTCAGGTGACCTTCCTGGGCTAGCTTGGCCAGCAGTCTTACGTCCTCGGCACGTTCGGAACTGGGGCCAGCAATCACCTTTTTGCCCCCCGCCGACTCCCACGCAGCCGAGACCATTTGGCCCAGGGTGGCAATCACCAAGAGCAGACGCCCGCCCTTGCGCAACGAGTTTTTGCTGCGGGCAAACCCAGCCGTCCCGACCATGTCCATAATCACGTCGTACTGTTCGCCGCTGGCGGTGAAGTCTTGGCGGGTGTAGTCGATCACCTGCTGCGCACCCAATGCCCGCATCATGTCCGCGTTGGCCCCACTGCACACAGCGGTGACATTGGCCCCGAAGTAGCGGGCCAGTTGCACCGCCGCCACCCCTACCGCTCCGGAGGCTCCGTTGACCAGCAGCTTATCGCCAGCCTTGAGTCCGCCGCGCCGAAAGAAGTCCAGGGCGGTGATTCCGCCGAAGGGCAAAGCCGCGGCCTCCTCGAAGCTCAGGTTGGGTGGGATGTGAGCCAGCGGGCCATTTTCGGTGGCGCACTTGTACTGGGCGTAGGCCCCCAGGCTGAATCCGCTCATCCCGAACACGCGGTCGCCCACCCTAAAGCCCGTTACCTTTGACCCGGTGGCTTCCACCACTCCGGCGAACTCGCTTCCTAGCACCGTTTGCCGAGGCCGCACCAGGCCCATGGCCAGGCGTGTGATCAGCCTGAACCCGGCGGGCACATTCAGGCCGCGCATGCGGCAGTCCCCCGAGGTGACGGTGGTGGCATAAATCTTGACCAGCACCTCATTGTCCTTCGGGGTGGGCTTTGGCAGTTCGACCATGTGGAGCACCTCGGGCGGGCCGTACTCCTCGCGTACCACCGCCTTCATGGTGCTGCGGTTTGCGGAGGGGGCGGGGTGAGTCGAAGCATCCTGGGGAGTTTTTATCATGATTGGGGTTCCTTGACCTTACATTGTAAGGTTATGGACTCAGGGTAGCCTTACAGCGTAAGATTGTCAAGAGAGGCAGGCCATGCCCAGACCCCGCCACCCAGCACCCAACCCATCCCCAGAGCCCAGGGCCCGGCTGAGCCGGGAGGGGGTGCTGCAGAAAGCGGTTGAAATCGCTGACCAGGAAGGCATCCACGCCCTCACCATGCGCCGACTGGCCCAGGAGCTGGGGGTGGAGGCCATGTCGCTTTATTACCACTTCGCCAACAAGGACCGGCTTCTGGACGGCATGATTGACCGGGTATTCGCCGAGATTGAGCTACCCCCTGGGGGTGACTGGAAGAGCAGGATTCGGGCTCGAGCGGTCTCGGCACGGGATACCCTGGTACGCCACCGCTGGGCCCTGGGGCTGATGGAGTCACGCACTCAGCCTGGCCCAGCTACGCTGCACCATCACAACGCGGTGATCGAGTGCTTTCGCACGAGTGGCTTCTCGGTTGCGGCAGCCGCCCACGCCTACTCGCTCCTGGATAGCTATGTGTACGGCTTTGTCTTGCAACAGCTCAACCTACCCTTCAACACCTTTGAAGAGGCTGGCTCCGCCGCCGATAGCATCATGGCCGAGATGGCTGCAGGGGAATATCCTTACCTGGTCGAGATGGCGACCGAGCATGTGCTCAAGCCGGGTTACGATTACGCTGAGGAGTTTGGGATTGGACTCGAGATTGTGCTGGATGGGCTCGAGCGGCTGCGCGACCGGGTTTGAAAGGTTACCGCTTGTTGGCTTCTGGCTCGGGGAATTGTTCCTGCGTACAAGCAGCCAAAAGATTTTCTGCTCAATTTCACATGCGTTTCAATAACTCGTTATCTGGTCCAGCTCTGCCTAGAGCCGTGCTACACTCAGAAATATGAGCCGTCTGGAGATGCTCGAGCGGGAAATTCAGTTGCTCAGTAGGGACGAACTTACCCAGTTTGAGCGCTGGTTTGCCGAGTTCAAAGCTGAGCTTTGGGACAAACAAATCGAGGCCGATGCCAAGGCAGGGAAACTGGACAAGTTTGCCGACGAAGCCATTGCCCAGTTCCAGCAAGGGAAGTTCAAGAAGCTGTGAATCATTACACCAGCCCACGCTTCTGGGACTGCTATGCCAAGTTGTCTCCTGAGCAACAAGAACTGGCTGATAAAGCATACGAACTTCTCAAGATTAACCCATCGCACCCGTCGCTCCACTTCAAGAAGGTGGGGCGTTTTTGGTCGGCCCGAATTTCCTACAGCCTTCGCGCCCTAGCAGTTGAGGTTTTCGAAGGCTACTTGTGGTTTTGGGTTGGGCCGCATGATGAATACGATCGGCTGGTAAATGGTTGAAGGGGCTCGAGCACTACTTTCGCTTCGCCTCCGTGTGGGCTTTTACGCTGGGCTTGAGCCTCCCCAAGCCTTCTTGGGCAGGGCCTCGAGCGGGAAATTCAGTCAAGAAGGGGTGGTCTCGGAGCGTTGCTCAACCGCATGGACAGTTTCAGGAAAGATGCTTGGAGGAGCGCCAGTTCTAAAGACATTAGCCTCGGCAATTTCTCGAGATCAAACAGGCGCTGAATCTCCCGCTGCTCACGCCGTTCGTAGCTATGCCCAAGCATATGATGCCGTTGGAGGAACTGCACATCCGGTTTTCAGGCGGATCGGCGGCCCCCTGGCCTGATTCTCTTTTGGGGCTGGGTAGGATGGGTGCATGGCTTTTACCATCCGTACCTATATGCCTGCCGACCTGCCCCACCTTTATCGCGTCTGCCTGCTCACCGGCGACAGTGGGGCCGATGCCAGCGGGCTATACCATGACCCCGACCTGCTGGGTCATTTTTACGCCGCGCCCTATGCGGTACACGAGCCCGACCTGACCTTTGTGCTCACCGACGAGGAAGGGGTGTGTGGCTATGTGCTGGGCTGCCGCGATTCAAACGGGTTTGCCGCCTGGATGGAGACTGAATGGCTGCCGCCACTGCGGCGCAAATATCCCCTGCCGCCCGAAGGGGATGCCTCCAAAGATGCCGCCATGATTCGACTGATTCACAAGGGCTACATTCCCTCGAGCCTTGCCCCCGAATACCCGGCCCACCTTCACATCGACCTGCTGCCCAGGGCCCAGGGCCAGGGCCAGGGCCGCAAGCTGATGGAGGGGTTCCTGAACCGCCTGCGCGGGCTGGGCGTTCCAGGCGTACACCTGGGGGTGGGCGGGCGCAACGTGGGCGCGGTGGCCTTTTATGAGCGCATGGGGTTTGTGCGCTTGCGGACCTTCCCCTGGGGCTACGAGTATGGCCTGAGATTGTGATTGAGTCGTGTGACTTTGTGGGTTAGCGGGGGGAGACTATATCCGAAAAAGATCCCTCTGGTTGGATCTTTGCATCTTGGAACGGATCTGACCTATGGAGAATTGGATAAAATAGCTTCAGTATGATGCAAGCTCCTCAAGATGAGCTTTCTCTTCGTGAGATTGTTACTACTCTTAGGCGGCACCGCAATCTGATCCTAGCCTTTCCCCTGGTTTTGGGTTTGGCTGCCCTCATATATGGTTTCTTCTTCACCGAGCCCCGGTATGCCTCTATGGCTACGCTGAACGTCTCTCCAGTGCAGGTGCAGGCCCAGCTGGAACAGCGCATTCAGCTCCAGGGGCAAAATGTAGTCACCTTTGAGGGTCTAAAGGCCATTGCGTTTTCTGAAGAGGTGACCAAAGAAGTGTGGGAGACCTTGAAGAAGGAAAGCAAGCTGCCCACTGTCTGGCAAAATCAGGGGCATACTCCGGGGTTGGAGCGTATGGTGAAAAGCTTCAAGATCAAGAACGAGTCTTCCCGCCAGCAGGCGGTACCCCAGGGGCAGGTGCCGCCCGTGGTGGCTTCCCTTACCGTGGAGGCTCTTACCCCGGAGGTAGCAGCTCGGGCGGCCAACCTATGGGCGGAGGCGGTGACTCGGCGAGTGAATCGCATTCCCCTCGCGCGCTTAGGGGCTAACCTCGAGGCCCTAGAGGAGCAGATTGCTCCCGCCGAGCGGGCCTACCGGGAGATTCAGGCCCGCTGGGAGGCTTTCCAACGGGCCTCCACCTTGGCCCAGGACAAGGCGGAACTGGATGCAAAGACGGGGGAGTGGGTGAGCCTGGACCAGGCGCTCTCCGGCCTGGAGCAGGATCTAGCTGGGGTAGCGGGACGGGTGAGGGTGCTACAAGCCAAAGAAAGCCAACAAGCTGCTTTTGTACCGGCGGCTACCAACCCTGAGCAGCTGGCTATGATCGGTAGAAAGCTTAGGAATGCCCAGCTAAACCTCAAGCAGGAAGTAGATCGGGCGCAACAGAGTTACGTTCAGGCGGCCAAGCGGCTAGAGGCTTACCGGAAGAACGAACGGCTAGCTGAGTGGCAGGGTGAGCAGGATCGGTTAACCCAACGCTTTTCTGAGATCGCCCTTCGACTGGCTCAGATCTCCACGGAAGTCCAGGTGCGTCAGGCCCGCTTGCATGAAGGTGGATACTGTCTTGGCCCAAGAGCCAAAGTTGCTTCAGGTCCTGCGGGTAGTGGTTTCGGATCCGGTAATGGCCACCGCTGTAGCTAAGGGAGATCTGAGTGCTCTGCTGGGTCTCCGCTTGCGCACCGAGGAGATCAACCCCTCTTACCAGCCCCTCCTTTCCCAGGCGGTCGCCCTTCAGATGGATTTGCAGGGGCTTCAGGCTGAAGTCACGGCTCTGGGTGATGAACGAGAACGTGAGGCCTCTAGACTCGAGGTTCTCCATGCCCAGATCGCTGCCCAGGAACGAGAGAAGGAGACAGTGCTCTTGGATTACGGTACCAGGAAGGCGGCTTACGAGGCCTTCCGGTCCCGGTACGACCAGATCGTAAATCTCAATACTGAGAATCTGACCTTCGACAACCCCAACCCCGAGTATCAGCGTCTGCGTTCGGCCCTCTTTGACGCTCAGGTGGAGGAGGCGAAGCTCCTCTCTCGGAGGGCTGCCCTTCAGGCCCGCATTGCTCAGGTGGAGACTCGCATCGCCCTTCTCCGAGAGCGGGTAGCCAAGGCCCAGGTAGAGCAGGATCGCTTAAGCCAGGCGTTGGAGCTGGACAAAAATGCCTACCTGGCCCTCTCCCAAAAGAAGACCGATCTGCAAATTGAGCTGGCGAGTTCCCACAACTCCCTGGCCCAGGTCATCGCCCCCGCCTACCCCGTCTATGAGAAAGTGGCTTCCAAGCGGGGTCTTGTCTTCGTCCTGGCGGTATCTCTCGGGCTTGTGTTGGGGGTGATGGTAGCCTTCGTGGCCGAGGCTCTGCGGGCCGAGGGCCGGATACAGGCGGCCTAGGTCGTGCTGGGCTGATTCTTCCTTTCCCTCATGCTCCTCGAGCTTCCTCACTCTGGGAGAGCCCTTGGTCCATCTGGAGACTGGTATCGGTAAGGTGAATGTTGCCCTCACGCTTTCAGCCAAGGCCAGCCCGAGTTGGGTGAGGGGGTTTTGTGGGCCTCTGCCCATAGCTGCCCCAGCATAAAAACCGGCGCAACCCCCCAGATCAGGAGGGCGGTCAGGCGGGCCGGGAGCGAGTTCAGGAGGTCATCAGCCCGGGCGGTGGGCCAGGAGGGCATAAACCCCGGTGAAGAGCAAAGCCCCCAGCCCCCAGGCCAGCACCCCTGCCCAGAAAGCCCGCGCAGGGGATAGCTCTGCCAGACCGCGCCCGGCCCAGCCCAGGTAGCGGCCCATCCAGACCACCGGGTGCAGCCGGGCTGGGGGCTCGCCCAGGTTCCAGTCGAGCAGCAGGGCCAGCAGTATGCTCACGCCAGGGCCTCCTGGACGAAGCGCTGGGCCAGCCGGGGCTGACTGGGGAAGTAGAGGTGCACGTAGCTGGCCAGCACCCGACCCGCAGCGTAGCCCTCGAGGCCCTCCCCCTCCACCAAGCGCCAGGCCGCCGGGGGCAGCGCCTCCCGGGCGCTGTAGTGAAACTCATGTCCCTTGGCCCGCCAGCCCCGTTTGGCCAGGGGTGAGTCGGTCAGAGCCTCTACCTCGCGGTAGCCTAAAGCAAGCCGGCCCAGCATGCGTGAGGCGCCCGGCACCCGGCCCACCATCTCGAAGCGGCCTTCCTCAGTTAGAAGGGCCTCGCTCAGGTACATCAGCCCCCCGCACTCGGCGTAGATGGACCCCTGGAAGCGGCGCAGGGCCTCCTGCATCCCGTGGTTTTTCGAGAGCTCCTTTGCGAACAGCTCGGGGTAACCCCCGCCCAGGTACAGCCCGCCCAGGCCCGGTGGTAAGGTGGGGTCGCTTAGGGGGCTGAAGGGCACTAGCTCGGCCCCGTAGCCCGCTAAAAGCTCCAGATTTTCGGGGTAGTAGAAGCTAAACGCAGCGTCCTGCGCCACCCCCAGCCGTACCCTCTGGGGCTCAGTAGGCGCAGGCAGGCGGTGGGGTAGGGTGGGCAGGGGCGGGGCACTCTGGGCCAGGGCCAGCAGCCGCTCCAGGTGCAGGTTCTGGGCGGCCCGCAGGAGCGCGGCTTTTTCCAGACTGGCCTCCTGGGCCAGGTAAAGCCCCAGGTGCCGTTCGGGGAGGCTTAGGCCTGGCTCGAGGGGCAGGTAGCCCAGAAGGGGCACTCCCAAGGGAGCCAAGGCTTCTTCCAGCAGGGCGGCGTGCCGCGCCGACCCCACCCGGTTGGCCACCACCCCTCCCAGCCAGACCCCAGGGTCATGATCGCGGAAGCCGCGCACCAGGGCGGCAATGGAACCGGCCATAGCCGAAGCATCCAGGCAGAGCACCACCGGGGCCCGGAGGAGCTTGGCCACCTGGGCGGTGGAGCCCACCTGCCCCAGCGCGTCCTTGCCGTCGAAAAGGCCCATCACCCCTTCCACCAGGGCCAGGTCGGCCCCGCTGGCCCCCCGGCGGAAGACCTCCAGGAGTTCGGGGTCCTCCAGGAAGTAGCCGTCCAGGTTGCGCGCCGCTCTTCCGGTAATCCGGGTCAGATGGGTGGGGTCGAGGTAGTCCGGGCCCACCTTATAGGGCTGCACCGCCCGGCCCCGCTCCCGGAAGGCCGCGGCCAGCACCAGGCTGAGGGTGGTCTTGCCCGCCCCGGAGTGGGGGGCGGTTATCACCAGGCGAGGTAAACTCAAGGCTGCCCTCCAGACCAAGCAGTATAGCCTGTTTGCTGAGATCCTCTGGGTTCAGATCAGGGCTGGCCCGTGTCCTAGCGGAGCCGGAGTGTTAGGTTTTCAGACATAACAAGCCGACCACAGTTTTCCGCCAGGCTATGCGCTGTTGCGCTCGCCGTATGAGGTCGTCTGGGCGAAGGGCATGCACGGGGTGCAGCGGCATCGCCGCCAACCTGGCATGAAAAAGCCCCGGATTGTCCGGGGCTGGTTTGGTTGTGAGGGCTAAGGCTTTGGGCGATGCCAGGACGGGTTAGCCGAGCCCAGCAAGAATGCCAGGCGGCGGGTGTCGCCCCCGGCTGCGGCCAGAGCCTCGCAATACAGCCGTTCCGTATCGGATACAGAAAGCGGCTGGGTTCCGCCAAATGTCAACCGCTCCAACTCGTCGTGAAGCTCGCGGAGGCGGGCAACGTTGACTTCTTTACGGATCACCATAAATCTTCAGGCTCCTTCGCACCCGACGTACCAGCGCATACAGCTCGGGGTCGAACTTCTGCAATTACACAGCATGAAACCAGTAGGCGGCGTGAGCTTCGCAAAACCATTCCCGCCAACTGTCTGCGGTGTAGAGGCTGAACCAGGGGCCTCGAGCAGCGAAGCGACGCTCATAGGTGGGTTGTAGGCTAGCCTCGAGGTCACCTTCAAGCTCGAGCGCTCTGGCACTGGGTTCAAAGCGTAGACCATGGTCTCCGTCGAAGGGCTGGGTATGGGGGTCTTTGCCCAGGGCGATGGGCTCGGGAATGCCCTGAGGGAATGCCGCACACACCCAGGGTTTGCCTCGGCCTCCCTGGAAGTGTTTGCACAGCGGACAGTTTGAACCCCTGATCATGGCTCTGGCCCTCCCAATATGCAAATACCACTGTATCATCTTCTCGCTCAGCTCCATCCCCAAGCGACGCATCACGTACACCTCTCAGCAACCCACTCAAGTACCCCACCCCTGGCTTGGGCGCTTAAGCTCATCAGGAAAACCCAACGGCCAAGCATTGATCCCAGGGTGTGCTCTCAAATGGATCCCATGACCGATTTCGTGCAAGATCACGTGCATGGGGTCAGGGCTTGACCAGCCACCTGCCTCATAGCGCAGGTGGCTATAGGCCCTCACATTTGACCAGTAGGTGTGACCCAGATTGAGCAAAATCTTGTCGCAATGGCAAGGCGGTCGGTGCGGGAGAAAAACTCTGAGGCATCTATGGATTCAAACCCCGCTTGTCTCGCTAAGCGGGTAGCCATTACCACGGCTCGACGTTTGTTGATTCGCTCTCCGGCCTCTCCAGAGCTGCCGGGCCCGGCCATAGAAACGAGGCTTGAGAACCGCACCCCCTTCAGCACGTCCTCCCTGGTGGCATCCGGTACGTAGATCAGGGCGTGGCCGCAGTTGGCCCAGTCCGCCGGGTCGGGCAGGTGGTCCCAGTCATGGGGACCGTCTACCCTGGCCCCCACGTTGGGGCCTCCGGGCAGGGCAGCTTCGTCATGAAACTCCTGTGCGGCGAAAAAATCATCGTGCTTCCTGCGGAAGTTTCACTTAATGGTCTTGAGCCAGGCCTGGTACTGGGCCATCTCAGCCTTCTGCAGCCCAATCACCCCGCGGCAGAAGCGCTTGAGTTCTGCTTTAGTGGCCTTTTGCAGGCAGACCTCGGACATGTCTACAGCCTCTTGATGGTGGGGGATCATCCCCTCGAGGAAACTCCGATCAACCTGCATCGCCATCCCCGCCATGGGGGTCATGCCCTGCATGGCGGTGTCCATCATGGGCTTCATGTCCGCGCGCATCATGGCCATGTAGCGCTGGCTGGGGGGCACCGCATACCAAGCACGCAACCAGCCGGTGAGCTGGGCGATCTCGCGGTTCTGCACGGTCACGATCTTGCGGGCGGCCTTGCGAATACGCCCATCCTTGGAGGCCTTGAGGGCGGCCTGGGCCATCTCCACCGCCCCTTTGTGATGCTCGATCATCATGGACATGTAGGCGATGTCAAAGTCACGGCCCGAGAGCTTGTTCAACCCTCGGGTGCGGGATTCTACCTCCCACGACCAACCGCATTCGCGGTACAGTAGTGGTTTCGCGCTTTGTGGGAGCCAGACTTCGACTTAACTCCATCCTCTGAGTTCAACCTGCTACTCAAGCCTCACTACTCCGCGATGAGGGAGGGGCGAATCAGCCAGCTCCTTTTCCTCAAGCCCATACTTACCATGTTGTTCAACCGAGCAATGATCCAGGTTGTTGACAAAAACAATCAGATACAATCATAATCAATCATCAATATGCTTGCTTCCGAGCGTCAACAAGCTCTTTTGGCCCTGTTGAAGCAGAATGGGGCGTTGCGCACCAGAGATCTAGCACGCGAACTCGGTGCCTCCGAGGCCACTATTCGACGCGATCTCAAGGTGCTTTCGGAACGTGGAGAGCTACAGCGGGAGCACGGGGGGGCCATTCTTCCAGAGCAAGAGCCGCCATATTCAATCAAGATTGGACAGAATCAAGCAATAAAAGAGGCTATTGCCCGGAGAGCGCTCTCATATGTGGAAGAGGGGATGACCATCATCATGGACTCTGGCACCACCACACTCGCGCTGGCCCGGCTACTTTCCGGCATGCGGTTACGGGTATTTGCTCTGGATCTGGGTGTGGCTCAGGCCCTTGCCCAGGGCCATACCGAGGTATGGATACCCGGAGGACTCGTTCGAAATGGTTTTTATAGCCTGACCAGTCAGTGGGCTTTGGATGGCCTGGCCCAGATAAAGGCCGACCTGTTTTTTTTAGGGGCCGACGCCTTTGATCTCTCCGAGGTCACCAACCATACCCTGGAAGAAGCCTTCGTTAAGCAGAAAGCGCTTGCTGTGGCCAGACGAACCCTCCTGCTGGCCGATGCCAGTAAGTTTGGGCATCGAGCAGTGGCTCGAGTGACCCCCCTTAGCGCCCTATACCGGATTGTTACCAATCTTGACCACCCTGCGCTAGCCCAGGTGATTCCTGTGGAGGTCGTCCATGCATAAGTTCAAGGAGCTTTTCGGTCACAAACCCATTATTGCCATGGTGCATCTGGAAGCACTCCCTGGCACCCCGCTTTACCAGGGCAGCATGGAGGCCATTGTGGAAAGGGCACGGCGCGACCTCCAGATTTTGCAGGAAGCTGGGGTCAGTGCCGTAATGTTTGGCAACGAAAACGACCGACCCTACGAGCTTTCGGTCAATCCGGCCTCGGTAGCTGCCATGGCCTATGTGGTTGGTCGCTTGCGGGAAGAAATCCGAGTGCCATTTGGGGTCAATGTGCTTTGGGATCCTATGGCCAGCATGGCCCTGGCTGCTGCGACCGGAGCGGGTTTCGTGCGCGAGGTGTTCACCGGTTTGTATGGTTCGGACATGGGGCTCTGGGCTGGGAGAGCGGCAGAGGCCCTGCGTTACCGGCGACTCTTGGGCCGGGATGACCTGTTTTTGCTCTACAACGTGAGTGCAGAGTTTGCCTCGCCACTGGACAGCCGTAGCCTGGTAGAGCGGGCCCGCAGCGCAGTCTTTTCCAGCCTGGCTGATGCTGTTCTGGTTTCCGGGCCAATGACCGGGGAAGGCGCCCGCCTCGAGCATCTCCGGGAGGTCAAGGCAGCCTTGCCGACGATACCGGTACTGGCCAATACCGGTGTGCGGCATGAGACCGTGGCGGATGTCCTCGAGGTGGCCGACGGCGCCATCGTGGGTACAGCCCTGAAGCGCGAGGGCCATACCTGGAACGAGGTAGACCCTGAGCGGGTTCAACAGTTCATGGCCATTGTCCGAAGGGCCAGGGGTTCTTAATGGTTATCGGTCTGGACATCGGCACCAGCTCGGTCAAGGGTGTGCTACTGGACGAGGCTGCGCGGGTCAGGGCCCAGGCTGAACATCCCCACAGTCTTCGGCATCCGGCCGCCGGCTGGGCTGAGGAGGACCCTGAAGACTGGTGGGCAGGTACCCTTAAGGTATTGCAGCGCTTGCGAGAGGCGGCAGTTTCAGCTCCTATTCATGCGCTGGGGGTGTCTGGAATGGTGCCGGCACTGGTGTTGCATGGGCCGGAGGGCCAGGTGCTCAGACCCTCTATCCAGCAAAACGACGCCAGAGCAGTTGGGGAGATTGCCCATTTACGGGAGGTTTTTGGTGATGAGGCTCTTTTTGCCCGTACCGGGGCTACCTGGAACCAACAGGTGGTGGCTCCTAAGCTGCTGTGGCTCAAACGTAACGAACCGGAGGTATGGGCCCATCTGGATTGGTTGAGTGGCTCGTATGAGCACATCGTCTACCGGCTTTGCGGCGCTCGCTACACTGAGGCCAACTGGGCGCTTGAATCCGGGCTATGGAACCCACACCAGCAGGTGTGGCTCGAGGAAGTTCTGGACTACCTGGAGCTGCCACCCAGGGTGCTGGCCCCGGTGCGTTTTCCGCAGGAGGTGGTGGGCCACCTCAAGGCTGAGGTGGCAGCGCGAACCGGACTGCCCGAAGGTCTGCCTATCATTGCCGGAAGTGCCGATCATATTGCAGCGGCGCTGGCGGCTGGACTGCAGCAGGAGGGGGAGGCGGTCATCAAGCTGGGCAGCGCGGGCGATTTCTTATACGTAAGCCCGACCTTTACTCCGTTGCGTGAACTCTACATTGACTACCATGACCTTCCGGGCCTTTTCGTACTGAACGGTTGTATGGCAAGCTCAGGCACCCTCTTAGAGTGGTTCCGTCGCAACTTCCGTCCGGGTGCAAGCTTTGCCACACTTGACGCCGAGGCGGCCCGGGTACCGGCGGGGGCCGAAGGGCTGGTGGTATTACCATATTTTCTTGGGGAGAAAACGCCTTTCAGCGACCCGCTGGCGCGTGGTAGTGTCCTGGGGTTGACCCTCCAGCACACCCCGTCCCACCTGTACCGTGCTTTGCTGGAGGCTGTAGCGTACGCTTTCCGGCACCACGTAGAAGTGTTGGAGTCTTACGGCCATCGGGTACGCCGCTACCTGGTTATGGATGGGGGTGCAAGGAGCCCGTTGTGGCGCAGCATCCTGGCCAGTGTCTTAGGGCAGGAGGTGCATTATCTGGCCCAGAGCGCACAAGGTAGCGCCTATGGGGTGGGCTTTTTGGCTGGCATGGCCCTGGGTCAATGGAATCTAGAAGCCCTGCCGCTCGAGGTTGCCGGCAGCACTTCACCCCAGGAGGAGTGGAGAGAGGTCTACCACACCGCCTATGGGCTTTACCGTGAGGCCTATCCAAGTTTACAGCGCTGGTTTGCAAAGCTCGGAGGAATCAATGCCTAACGCCCTTGTGACCGGTTCAGGAAGTGGGATTGGCCAGGCTATTGCGGCCCGGCTGGTACAGGATGGATTCCGCGTCTGGGTCAGTGATCTGGACCCGCTGCGAGCGGAAGAGGTGGGCAGGGTTTTGGGGATGCCCCACCTGGCCTTGGATGTGACCAACCGAAAGGCCCTAGAGGATGCCGCCGCCCATGTTTTTGCCAGCGATGGGCGGCTCGATGTGCTGGTGGCCAATGCCGGGGTCTCCACCATGAACCCCTTTTTGGAGCTGAGTGAGGAGGAGTGGGATTTCAATTTCACCGTTAATACCAAAGGCACCTTTCTGACCTTGCAGACCTTCGCTCGTAGGATGGCCCAGCAGCCCCTGATGGCAGGGCGGGAACTGCGTGGAAAGCTGATTGCTACGGCCTCGATGGCGGCTCGGCAGGCAGCGCCGCTGCTGGCGCATTACTCCGCCAGCAAGTTTGCCGTCCTGGGTTTGGTGCAGGCTGCGGCCAAGGAACTCGCGCCGCTGCGCTTGACGGTCAATGCGGTCAACCCCGGTTTTGTGCAGACCAGCATGCAGGAGCGGGAGGTGGCCTGGGAGGCCCGCCTGCGGGGCATGAGTGCCGAGGCGGTACTGGAAGACTATGTGCGCCAGACACCCCTGGGCCGGCTGCAGCGGCCTGAGGATGTGGCGGCTGCTATTGCCTTTCTGGCCGGCCCCGATGCCGACTTCATCACCGGCGAAGCCCTGGAGGTCAATGGTGGGGCCTGGATCTTCTAACCGCCTGCTGGCCCAGCTTGCACATCTAGGTTTGTGGCTGTTCAGCCTAACTTTTCTTTTGCCGCTAGGCTGGTTGCTTCTGCGTGCGCTTTCCCCAGAAGGGCAGCCATTTAGCCTTGGCGGCCTCACTCTGGATAACTTTGTTCGGCTGATTCAAGGACCGTTTGGCCTTGGTCTGCGTAATAGCTTATGGGTGGGTGCTTGGGTAGTAGCTCTGGGGCTGCCCCTGGCCGCACTTCTGGGTTACGCCCTGGCCCGCTACCAGCTGGGGGGGCATACCTTGCGCTTCGGGGTGCTGGCCACTCAGATGCTTCCTCCCATCGTGCTGGCTCTGCCACTTTTTGCAATCTTTCGAGCTTTGGGTTGGAGCGGCAGCCTGTGGGGGCTGGTCATTGCTTACCTGGCCTTTGCGCTACCCTTTATGACCTGGCTCCTGATGGGCTTTTTCCGTACATTTCCGCGTGAGCTGGAGGAGGCGGCGCGGGTGGATGGGGCCGGCTCTCTTTACATCTTCGCCCGCATCGTACTGCCTCTCTCGATACCGGGTTTGTTTGCTGCTGGGGTGATGGGCTTTTTACTTTCCTGGAACGAGTTTCTGTTTGCCCTTCTGCTAAGCGGAAGAGAGTCTCAAACCGTTCCGGTGGTGCTCTCCACCTTTATCACCCAGCGCGGGGTGCTGTTTGCCCAGGTGGCTGCCGGGGTGGTGCTGGCAGTACTCCCGGTGGCCCTGCTGGCACGGGTCATAGACCGTTATCTGGTGGAAGGTTTAACCATGGGAGCGGTGAAGTGAAGGAGGTCAAGATGAAGTGGTTGGCGGTTTTTGGCGTGCTGCTGGGCCTGGCCTCGGCGCAGGGGGTAACCCTGCAGGCTTTGATGGAAGATGTCCCCGAGACCCAGATTATCGAGAAGCTCCTGCCCGATTTTGAGCAAAAGACCGGTATCAAGGTGGTCTTCGAGAAGGTGCAGTACGGGGCCATGCACGACAAGCTGGTCTCCCAGCTTCTGGCCCCGCAAAGCAGCTACGATTTCCTTGAGGTTGATTTCCTGTGGGCAGGGGAATTTCCTGCGGCTGGCTGGCTGGAGCCGCTCGAGCCCTACGTGCGAAAGAGCAATTTCGACCTCTCGGCATACTACCCCTCGATGCTCGATCTGGTGGGCTATTACCAGAAAACGCTGTACATGATTCCCATGTACAACTACGCCATGGGTCTGATCTATCGTAAAGACCTGCTGGCCCGCAAAGACTTGCAAGACAGGTTTAGAGCCCAATTCAAAGCTCCTTTAGCACTACCCAAAACCCTCGAGGCCTACCTCCAAGTGGCTGGTTTTATGCAAAAGAATGCGGGGGTTTCAGGTGCAGCGATGCAGGGCCAGCGAGGGGATCCTAACTTCATGGAGTTTTCGAACTATCTCTTCGCAGCGGGCGGGCGCTACCTGGATGACCAAAACCGCGTCATCCTCAATAGCGCGGCCGGCCAGAAGGCCCTGCAGACCTACACCCAGATGATTCGTAACTTCGCCCCCAGGGGAGCCCTTAACTTCAACCTCGATGACACCTTCCGGGTGATGTGCCAGGGTCAGGCCTTTAGCATGGTCACCTACTGGTGGATGCTGCCGCAGCTCGATAACGCGCAGCAATGCCCAAAGGTGGCTGGTAAGGTGGCGCTGGCCCCCATGCCGGGGGGTAAGGGCGTCAATGGGGGTTGGGGCTGGGCCATCCCCAAAAACTCGGCGCAGAAAGACGCTGCCTGGCAGTTCATCGCCTGGGTAGAGTCGCCCGAGATTGTGCTCAAGCGTGCACTGGCCGGTAACGCGCCTACCCGAAAGGATGTTTTTCAGAACGCCGAGGTGTTGCGGAAATATCCCTATTACAAGGAGGCACAGGCGATTATCGCTGGTGCTCAGAAGGTGCCCATTTTCGCCTACACCGCCGAAATGGAGGATGTGGTGGGCCGTGAGATTAGCCTGGCCGCTGGGGGTCAGAAGGGCACAGCGGCGGCCTTGCAAGACGCAGCCAGAGGACTCGAGGCCCTGCTGCGCAAAGCCGGTCTGCGTTAGGGGGGAAGGTTGAGGCGATTCGAAGGGCTGCTATTTGGGCTACCCGGCCTGCTGGTGCTGGCCGGGGTGGTCGGTGTGCCGCTCTTCTACACCCTGGGAATATCCCTAACCCGCTATACCTTTTTGCGTCCGCGCTGGGACTGGATAGGCTTCCAAAACTACTTTGAGCTTCTCCAGGATGCCTACTTTGTCCATGCCCTCACGGTGAGTGCTGTTTACGTTGCCCTCACGGTGGGACTCTCGCTGGGGCTGGGGCTGCTGCTGGCGGTGCTCCTGCAGCAGCCGGTACCTTTTCGAGGGCTCCATTACTTCGCAGTCAGCCTACCCATGCTGATCGCTCCGGTAGGGGTGGGGTTGATCTGGAAGATGCTGCTTCATCCGGAGCTGGGCCCGCTGGGAAGCTTGATGGGGCTGGACTTCCTGGGCGATGCCCGACTGGCCCTGTTGACGCTGGCCCTGATCGATGTCTGGCAGCAGGTTTCGCTGGTGGCCCTGATCCTTCTGGCTGGCCTGCGTAGCCTTCCCAAGGAGCCCCTCGAGGCCGCCTTCGTGGATGGAGCCACTCCTTTTCAGCGCTTTCGTTACATCACCCTGCCCTTGCTGCGCCCAGTGTTGCTCATCCTATTGATTTTGCAGACTGTGGCCGAACTTCGTACTTACGACCTGGTTTATGTGCTAACCCGGGGTGGCCCAGGCAATGCTACCGAGCTAGTGAGCTACTTCATCTACCGTAAGGCCTTTCTGGGTCTCGACCTTTCCGCCGCTAGCGCTATGGCCTTTGTTTTGCTGCTGCTCAGCCTGGGTTTGGTGGCCCTTTACTACCGGTTGTTGTTGCGCGATTGAAGAGGGGAGGAGAGGCTAAGTTTGAGGCACTCGAGACCGAAGGAATGGGCTCAGTAGCAGCGCACCAGGGCGAAGTCGAAGTCACTGCCGCTCGCGCTACGTCCTGCCGCTATTAGGGTGGTTTACATGGCGTTTGACACCTGAAGCGGTTTCGGTTTAGATTACCTATCGCAAATGGAAAAACAAACCCTCGAGGAAGCCTTCGGCTTCACCCCGAAACAACCCTATTTTGAAACAGGCAAAAAGTGGGCCTCGCCGCACAACTTTAGCCCGGAGGTGCGGAAGCAGTTTTCCTTGCCGGAGCGGGTACTCATCCACGACGTTACCCTCCGCGATGGAGAACAGACCCCCGGCGTGGCTTTTACCCCCAGGGAGAAGGTGCATCTGGCCCTGATGCTGGATCGGCTGGGGGTGCACTCCATCGAGCCAGGGCTTCCGGCCACACCGGAGGATCGGGAGGTTATCAAGACCCTGATGGAGCTGCGGCCAAGGGCCCGGATTGTGCCCCTGATCCGAATCAAGGAAGAGGATGTTTCTGCCGCTATCGAACTGGGCTGCGATGGCATGCTGCTGGAGTTTGGGATCAACCCCTACCTCCTCAAGCACGTTTACCGCATCACCCCCGAGATCCTGATCCAGCAGATTACCCAGTTTGCCAGGGCCGGCAAAGAAAAGGGGATGTACATCGAGTTCATGGGGTGGGACGCCTTCAGGGTCGAGGACTGGTACCTGCGGGACTTCTTCCAGGCCATCGCCCCCCATGTAGACCGGGTGACCATCTCGGATACCTTTGGCATGGGCCATCCACTGGCCACCTTCCAGCTGGTCTCCAACCTGCGTAGCTGGACCGGTAAACCCGTAGGCTTTCACATCCACAACGACTTTGGCCTGGCGCTTGCGGGCAGCCTGATGGCGATCACTGCCGGGGCCGATATGGTGCACACCTCCATCAACGGGCTGGGTGAGCGGGCTGGTAACGTGGCCACTGAGGAGCTGGCCCTGGCCCTGGAGTACCTGATGGCGGTGCCCACCGGTATTGACCTTAGCCAGCTTGCCAGCGTCTCGGCGGCCTTTGCCGAGGCCTCCAAAGTAGCCCTGGCGCAGAACAAACCCGTGGTGGGCCGCCGACTTTTTGATGTCGAGTCAGGCATTGTGGTTCACATTCTGCAGGAGCTCGAAAAGACCGCCCTGGGAGGAAACGCTATCTTCCCTTATCCACCTACCATGGTTGGCCGCGAGCCGTATCAGGTGCAGTATGGCCGGGGTAGCGGTAAAAACTCCATCCGAATGCTGCTGGAGCGGCTGGAGCCTGGCTTGCAAAACGTTTCAGAGGAAACCCTGGACAAGATTACCCAGCGCGTAAAGGAGGCCGGCCTGGTGCTCAAATCGCTGCTGCCTGCTTCCATCTTGAAGCAGATTGTGCGGGAAGCCCTGGCCGAAGCCAGCCCAGATGCTGCATCCAAGGAGCCCCGATGAGCGAGGTTAGAGACCACGTGTCCCTGTTTGGCAGGCGGCTGCGGGTCATTGACCTCAGCAGCACCCTCTCCAACGAGACCGCCCCCTTCGAGCTCAACCGCCACCAGATTACCTATGTGGATCATGGCAAGGGGTGGGAGATGCTCTTAGAGCTGGGCTACTCGCAAGAGATGGCCGAGCGCATGTTCCCCAACCGGCTGGCCTGGGCGGTGGAGGCGGTGTCTCTCTCCAGCCACTCCGGCACCCATGTGGACGCACCGTACCACTACGGCCCGCGGATGGCCTCGGGTGAGCAAGCCCCTACCATTGATGTGGTTCCCCTGAGCTGGTGCATGGGCCCTGGGGTTCTGTTTGATATGACCCATAAGAGCAAGGCTGACGGTATTACGGCGGCTGACCTCAAGGCTGCATTGGAGGCCATGTCGTATGAAGTGCAGCCGGGAGATATTGCCCTGATACGCACGGACACCTACAAGCGCTTCGGCGAAAAAGGCTACGAGCTCCTGCACGCTGGCCTGACCCGTGACGCTACCGAGTTCTTGGTGGACAGGGGGGTGCGCATGATTGGCATTGATGCCTGGGGTCTGGACAAAGCTTTTGATGTGCTCATGAAGGATGCACTGGAAGGGAAGGCCCGCTTCTGGGAGAGCCACCTGCTGGGCCTGGAAAAGCCATACCTGCAGATTGAGAAGCTGGCTAATCTGGATCAGATTCCCAAACCCCACGGTTTTGTGGTGATGGCGCTGCCCTTCAAGATCAAGGGCGGTAGTGCGGGGTGGACTCGAGCGGTCGCGCTGGTAGAGGAGGATTGACGCATGAAGAAGTACCTGGTTGTGCTGTTGTTGGCCCTGGGATTGTCTAATTTCAGCCTGGCCCAGACGGTCACCATCGGCTTGGTCTCCGGTCACAGCCCTGCTTTTTTGTGGGTGGAGTTGCTCCGAACCACCTTCCGCCAGGAGGTCGAGGCCCGTCTGGCGGGCAGCGGTATCCGCGTCGAATGGCGGGAATTTTTTGGGGGCGCTCTGGCCCCGGTGGGCGGCGAGCTAGACGCACTGGGGGGCGGGCTGGCCCAGGTGGGGGTGGTGCCTACCCTGTTTAACCTCAATCGCCTCCCCATCTACGGCCTCACCTACTACACCCCCTTTGGCTCCGGCGATCCCTCCCTGATAGCGGAGGCCGTGGCGGCGGTGCAGAACAAAACCCCTGCTTTCCGCGAGGCGCTGGTTCGCAACGGCGTTGTGCCGTTGGGCGGGGGCTTCACCCTGGACAGCTACCAGCTCATGACCACCTTTCCGGTGCGTCAGTTTGCCGATCTGAGGGGCAAAAGGATCTGCGCCCCCGGGCCTGCCGTAACCTGGCTCGAGGGTACCGGGGCAGTGGGCGTAGCCGGCAACCTGGCCACCTATTACCAGGATTTGAGCACTGGCGCCTGTCAAGGCGTGATTGTTTTCCCCACCGGAGCCCTGCCCGCGCGGCTTCATGAGGTAGCCAAAAACGTGGTGCTGGTGGATTTTGGAGCGCAGTTTGCCGGGCTTTTGGGGGCCAACAACCGCTGGTTTGAAGCCCAGCCGGAGCCCCTAAAGCGGGCCCTCCTGGCTGGCGCTGAGAAATATGCCGCCGAGTACGCCCGCATCTCGAGGGAGCGGGCCAGCGGAGCCCTGGCGGAGATGGAGCGGCGAGGAGCCACCCTGATCCGGGTGGGGGATGACTTCAAACGTCGCTGGGCTTTTACCATGCCCAACATTGCCGAGCGGTGGGCGAACGAGCTGAACCTCCAGGGAGCCCCGGGCACCCAGGTACTCTCGAACTACATGACTGAGCTGCGCAATCGCAAGGCGCCCCTGGTTCGACAGTGGGATCGCTAGGTCTGGTCACCGAGCCTTTGGGTTCGAGGCATAGGGTCCACGACACGGGCCTGCTGGTACGTCTCAAAGATGCTGATTAAATTACAGGTCTACCTGGAAAAGTTACTGCTTGCCCTGGCGGTTGCCATCCTGGTGGCCATTCTCCTGCTGGTGATGGCCGATATCCTGGCCCGCAACCTGCTGGGCCAGCCCATTCGCGGGGTAGCCGAATTCCTGAGCCAGACGCTCTATCTGGTGGTTTTCCTGGGGCTGGCCAGCGCATTCCGCCAGGGGGCGTTTATACGCTCCGATCTGATCTATCGTTATTCACTTGGCCGGCGTTGGAAAAAGGGCCTTGAGCTTGCCCACCTGACCGTTACCCTGGCGGTCTTTGTGCTGCTCACCGCGCTGACCTTCCAGAGCCTGAATGCCTCGTTCATGGCAGGGCAGCGGGTAGGGCTGCCCGGCTACTTTAGCTTTCCAGAGTGGCCGTTCAGGCTGCTTACCTTTCTGGGAACCCTGTTGCTGGCCAGCCTGGCCGCTTTGCGCTGGGTGGCAATGGCCAGGAGAAGGGGAACCGAGGCTCTGCCATGATCGTTGGCTTCACGATTCTTTTACTGCTGCTGCTGATTGGCCTGGGCCTTCCCGTGGCGGTGGTGCTGTTTCTGTTGGGATGGCTTTTAGTCTTTTTCACGTCGGGGGATTACGTGCAGGCCAACCGTTTGTTGGCCTTCACTATTGACCAGAGCCTCAGAAACTACTTCCTTTCGGTAATCCCCCTTTTCGTGTTGATGGGTGAAGTCTTTGCCCGCTCGGGCTTTGTCGACGATCTCTTTCATGTCCTGGTACGCAGGCTCGGTCGGATTCGTTCAGGCATTCCGCTATCGGTGGTTTTCGGGAACGCCGTCTTCGCAGCAGCCACCGGCGTTTCGGTGGTATCGGCCTCCTTGTTTGGCCGGGTGGCGGCGCCGGTAATGATTCGGAGCGGCATCCTGCCAGAGACCGCCACCGGTCTCATTGCGGGGAGTTCCATCCTGGGCATGCTGATTCCCCCGAGCATCCTGATGATCGTCTATGGGCTGCTGACCGATCAGCCCATCGGCAAGCTTTTCATTGCCGGACTGGTGCCGGGGCTGCTGGTGGTGATGGCTTATTCCACCTACATTCTGGCCCAGGGAAAGCGGCTGTTCGCTGCCACGCTGCCATTTTCAGAAGCTACGCTGACCCCAACGCGTCCAGAGCGCTCGATGGGGATTCTGGGTCTAATGATTTCGATCGTGATGGTGCTGGGTGGGATCTACAGTGGGCTGTTCACCGTGGTAGAGGCGGCTGCGGTTGGCGCTACCCTGGCCGTCCTGACCGGTCTGATCAGTGGCAGACTTGGGCCTGGCAGGCTGCTGGAAGCACTGGTCAGCAGCGTGGTGACCACTGCCTCCATTGGGATCATATTCCTGGCTGCAAGCTTTTATTCCAAGGCCATTGCTCTGGTTGGTCTGCCTGGCAACATCCAAAAATGGTTCGCAGCGATAAACCAGGAGCCCTGGCTGATAGTCCTGCTTATCTGTGGGATTGTCTTTTTGCTGGGTTTTGTGCTGGATACGGTCTCCACCCTCACCATCGTGATTCCGGTGGTGTACCCGGTGCTTACAGCCCTGGGTGTGGATCTCATCTGGTTTGGCATCCTGGTGATTCTGGCGGCCGAGATGGGTTTGATCACGCCCCCGGTGGGCCTATCGGTCTACGCCCTCAAGGCAGCCCTGCCTAAGGAAGCAGACGTGCCCCTCGAGACCATTTTCAAGGGCGCAGTGCCCTTTCTCCTGCTCCTGGTGCTGGTGTTTGGGGTGGTGTTTGCGTTTCCGCAAATTCTGCGATAACTCAAAACTTGCACTTATCCATCCCGCGCATACCTATGCCCGGGAACCACTTGAAAAGGGCCGCCGGGTTCCCTTCGGATGAAGGGTGCTATGCCACAAGCGGCCCAATCCTTACTTCTGCACCCTCCTGGCCCTCCTGCCAACCCCCCACCTCCGGGAGTCCTACAAGGCCCTGCTGTTCCTCCTTCTCACCGGTCACGGCAAAGCCAGGCCCCAGCACAGCAAGACCAAATCCCCCTCCGCCCTCTCCCGCTTCCTGAACCAGTACCCCTGGCCCACCCGTGCCCTCATCCGCCTGGCCCGCAAAGAGGCCCAGAAAGCCCTGGATCGGGCTAGACCAAGGCGGGGGCCCAAGCCCAGGCTGCTGGTGGTTCTGGATCTGGTCACCCTGGAGAAGCGAGGACTATTCAGCGCCTTGCCCCTCTCCTTCTTCCACGGAAAGTGGGGTCTGCACCTGGTAGTGCTCTACCTCGTCCTGGGGGATCTCCGTCTTCCCTGGGCCTACCGGGTGTGGCGGGGGAAGGGGGAGAAGACCCTCTCCCTCCAGGCCCTGCGCCTCCTGGCCTCCCTGCCCCCTTGGATGAGGCGGGCCTTCCGCCTCCGGGTGGCAGCCGATGCTGCCTTTGGTACCCTCCCCTTCCTGGCCGGGTCAGGAGGCTGGAGCTGGAGGCAGTGGTGGGGATGCGGCGGAACCGCAGAACCAGGGAGGGGCTTTCCCTCCAGGAGCTCAAGGGCCGGGGGGCGCAGGTCTACCTGCGGGGGCTTCCCTTTCCGGTCTGGGCGACCCGGTACCGCTACCCCTTGCCCGGGGGAGGGTGGACCTGGCGGTACGTGGTGGCCCGCTTTGGGCAGCGGACGGCTTTGGGGGTGCACCGGTTTTTGGTACTCTCCCTCCTGGCCTACCTGCTGGCCCACTGGGTGAAGCTGATCCCGGGGAAAGAAGGGCTCGCCTGGCGGGAGGCTGGGCGGGAGGTGGTGCGCTTTCTCCTGCCGGAGATGGTCCTGCGGGTTCTCCTGGAGGAGCTTCAGCGTTTGGGTCTTTGGCCCCCGCCTTCGGGGAGAGGTGGGTGTTTATGCGGGGTATTGGGGAGGTGCAAGTTTTGAGTTAAGGGAGAGATTAGCCTTCCTAGCCTCTTGAAACTCCTCATTCAACCCTAGCGTTAGCTCCTTGCTTCCAGTCATAGTGGATCAAGCCAAACCCATTCACAACGTGGTGGATCACATCGAAAATAAAGGCGCTCTTTACGTTGGTTTCGGTGGACGTAAAAACCCATCTCATCAACCATGACCTGGTTGAACGAGTTGGCAGCAGCAAAACACTCGATTAAGCCATTCTTCACGGCCAGCACGAGCAGGCTACACGTTCGAAAGACTGTAACGCCCATTTCCTCTGCCAATGTGGCCAGAGGGCTATCATCCGTAAGCAATACCCAATCGTTCAACTTAGCAAATGCCAGGCTCTCAGCATCCTGAGGACTTGGCTGTGCCGCCATCTGTTCAATCTCTAGTCGCTTCCGGAACGTCACTAGATTGAGTTGGGCTGGCTGCCATAAAACCCCGTGCTGTTTGACAAAATCCATTCGATTGAAATACCTCCGGGTCATTCTTGAATCGGCCTTTTTGAATCCCGCTTTGAAAAGACCTTTGGCGAACTCGGCCCTCGGCTGGCCGGAGTATGGGGGAAGCTCCATCGGGTCGAGAACCGAGGGTGCGATATAGATTGGCCCCCCTGCCAACTGGTAAAGCAAGTCGGATAACCCGGCATCCACAAAATTCGATAAAACAGAGTTATCGACAATAACGGTTTTTTGGAGCGGCCGGTGTGAAGACTGCGGTGGGGCGGCAGCCAAGGATCACCTCAAAGGTGGGAGTTCGTCAAACTCGATCCAGTTGCGGCGCTCCTGGTCAGGGCTCAGGGGCCCTAGAAGCTCGTCTTGGATGGTGTTGGAATCCACCTCCAACAGCCTTGCTGCCTGATTCACCGAGTACTTACCATCTTCAATGGCGTCCCTAACTAGTTGCAAGACGGAAACCGGGTAACGCTCTAGATCCCAGACTTGGGGCTTCCCAGGGATGATGTAATCATCGGGCGGAAGCCCTAGACGGGCGGCGATATCCTCTACGCTTGGCACGAGCAAGCGATCCTTATGGCGATCATCGATATGGCCCTCACCCAACAACCTATACACCAGGGTACTGTAGCTGACTCGGAAGAATAGAGCGAGTTGGAAGGTTTCGTACTCGGTGATTCCAGATGGATCCTCGCACACCCGCTTTAGCTGCTGACGCAGGGCGCTACCAGGAACTAAGAAATGGGCTGCCCAGGCATTAGCGAAACGTTCCCTGCTCCGTTCCTCAGGATCTTGGGTTTCAGCACGACTTATAAGGCGGCGCTGGCCATAATGGTAGATGGCGTGAGCCAACTCGTGGGCCAGGGTGAACACCTGCCTGCCCGGGGTCACGCTGGTGTTGACCAGGATGCACCACCCGAGCCGGGGATGATTCAGAAAGGCTCCAGAGATGCCACCGTCATCCAGACCACCTAGCGGGGCTTTGTAGACTAAGATGCCCTGCTCATCCATGAATGCCCACAGATCCGGCAGCGCGTCTTCCCCGAGGTTGTAGTAGGCACGAACCCCTAGAGCCAGCTTGGAGGCTCGGCGGATATCCACAGTGTACCCCTCGTCTATCGCCTTAGGCGGCTTTCTAGGGCCACTTTGACAATCAGTACCCAGGATTCTCTCCCGGAAGGCCGCCCAGCGGTCGAGGAACTCAAGCCACTGCCGTATGCCGCTCTGTGCCTCCGGCTTTCCCCGATACAGTACTCCTAAATCCTCCTCATCCTTGAGGTCTTCAATTCCCAACAGATAGCCTTGGCTGACCCCGTACAGCCGTGCCAGTGAGGCGCATTGGACGGAACTGGGGATGCGCTTGCCACTCTCCCACATCGAAAGCAGCTCCCGCGGAATGTTGAGCAAGCTGGCGGCTTGCTCTTGGGTCATAGCAGAGCTCTTTCTCAAAGCCTCGAGTTTATCGCCTAGCTTCACTTTTTCCTCCTTCCGATGTTATGTTACGAAATCTTTAAAAATAAATCATTAGAAAAATACACTTTCTAACGCATAAATCATTGGAAATCGTTACATGTTTACTTGCAACTTATTGGAATTTGTGATAGACTTTTATTGGAGAAGTCAGTAAGGCTTCTCCAAGAAGTTGGAAACGAGGAGCCGACACTCCCCGTTTCATGTTGGCCAAAGGCGAAGGGCCCTCGGCGCCAAGCATTTGACACCTTAGCTTACCTGGGGGATCCCTTCAGAGTCAATCTTGCTTCTGAGGAGGTCATTATGGTTCAAAACAAGCACCACCCCGACCAGGGCCAAGGCCCCAAGTTCAAAGTTGACATCGAGGGTAAGCTGTACGACTGGGATAAGCCAACCATTACCACGGCGGAAATTCGCCAACTGGGCGGGCTTACCGCCGATCCCGTGTTGGTGATTGACGCAGACAACAACGAGCGGCAACTCGCTGAGGATGAAGTAGTCGAGCTCAAGCCAGGCCTGGGATTCTCGAAGAAGATCCGGTTTAGGCGGGGTTGAGCCATGGCTCAACCCCAAAGCCCCCGCATGGTGGCCGAACTGGAGCTGATCCGGCGAAAGTACCCCAACGCCGTTTACAGGGTTGACACCAACAGCATGGAGTGGGTGATGGTGCCGGACTACCCCCTGCCGAAGGAGATCTGGGGCAGGGACAAGGCCCACGTTGCGGTCAAGATCCACCCTGCGGCCTACCCAGCCAACTATCCATACGGCCTCTACGTCGAGGGGCCAATGCAGCTGCTCAGCGGCCAACCTGTGGGCAACTACACCCCTGTCAGCGAGCCGGTGCCCTTTCCAGGGCAGTGGGGCGTTTTCTCGTGGTACGTAGAAAATTGGAACCCTCACGCCAACGTAGAGAAGGGCAACAACCTAGCGCGCTTCATCGACAGCTTCGCTGAGCGTTTTAGGGAGGGGGCATGAGCCCCCTCTCCCTGCATCTCAAAGCCACTGCCTACACTTCGCTGCTGGCTCACCTCCTTCAGGGCGAGGATGAGCAGGCGGCCTTCGGCTTCGCCTGCATGGAGCACAGCCTGCACCTCGAGGCCCTGGAGCTGCTTCAGCCCCGCAGTTACCGCTTCCAGAGTGGCTACCACATCGAGCTGGATCAGGAATCCCTGGCCCGGGTCATCAAGCAGGCCTGGGACAGTAATACGGCACTCGTAGAGTTCCATTCCCACCCCTTACAAGCGGGTTGGCGGAGAAAGCGGCGAGTAATGGCCTCCTTCTCCCCAAGCGACATGTGCGGCTTCCAGGAGTGGGTGCCGCACATCATGTGGCGGCTGCGGCAGCGACCTTATGTGGCCGTCGTGGTGACCTCCGACAGCTTTGACGCCCTGGTCTGGCAGGCCGGAGACCAGGTGATGAGCCCTAGGGGTCTGCACAGCTTGGTTCTGGATGACGGGCGCGAGCTGAGACCCACAGGCGAGACCTTGCGCTTGCTAAGCGCTGGGAGTTTCGATTATGACTGAGCGTTACGAACGTCAGGAGCGACTCTTTGGCAGGGAGGGGCAACGCAAGCTCGGCGAGGTCAAGGTGGTGATCGCAGGGGCGGGTGGGCTCGGCTCGGCCCTGGCACAGCAGCTCGCCTACCTGGGCGTGCGCGAATTCACCCTCCTCGACCCCGATCGCCTCAGCCACACCAACCTCAACCGTTTGGTTGGCGCCTACCCGAGCGACCTCGATAGCTCACCCCAAAAGGTCGAGTTGCTCAAGCGATTGATCCTGCAAATTGCGCCCGATGCCCATATAGACGCCGTTCCCAAGTCCGTCGTCAGCCCGGAGGGTTTCGCCGCTGTACGAAGCACTGACTACGTGTTCGGCTGTGTTGACCTCGACGGCCCCAGGCTGGTTCTCGCCCAGATCTGTGCCGCGTACGCCAAGCCCTTCTTCGACCTCGCTAGCGAGATCGACCCCGACTCCACCCCGATGACCTACGGTGGAAGGGTCTTTTTCTCCGACGGTGCCTGGTGCCTGAGATGCGCGGCGGAGGTGGATCAAGAGGAGGTTCGGCGGTTCTTGATGAGCGAATCCGAGCTCGAGCAGCATAAAAGGCTATATGGCCTGGATGTAGGTCACCCCGAGGACTCGGGACCGTCCGTTGTCACCATCAACAGTGTCATTGCCAGCCTCGCAGCTACTGAGTTCCTGGTCGAGGTCACAGGGTTAAGGCGCGCAGCCCCCAAGCTTACGTACCGCGGCCATGAGGGCAAAGTCACCCGAGCCGACATCCCGAGCCATGGCAATTGCCCCGTGTGTGCAACCTGGGGACAAGGGGAAGCTGCGGGCGTAGAGCGCTACTTGAACACTAGGGTCGCGAGCCAATAGCTTGGCGGACTGACTTCCGTCTTCCGTCTCGGACATTGGTCAGCACTCTGATACCTGACCACCCTACAGTTTGGCAGGGTCGAAAAGCGGCGGTAGTGACCAGCACGGAAAGGCTGTACTCCGGGGTGCCCAATCCCTCGGGGCCAAGGTGCTATCAGGCACAAACGTCTTGTCCGAGTAGATCAAGGTTTCCAGACCAAGTAAAGCGGAATTCGAGAGACTCATTGCAGGGCTTGCCAGTGCCAAGTTCACGCCAAGAGTTGAACATCTCAAGCACCTTTACAGACTGCTTCAGGAGAGATGGAACCCCCTTTCCGCACACTCTCCCCATCGGGATTAAGCCGGATGACCTCGGGCAGCGGTTTACCCTCGCTAACAGCCTTGGGCAACCCCCTGAGCCGCTCGAGCACCTTCCAGGGGATGTACCTATGCTCGCCCTCCACGATCACCCGAGGGTAGGTGTAGAGTTCCCGCCCGATCCCCCAGACGGTGGCGACCCGCTTCAGGGCCCCCGAGATGCCACCCTTGAAGGGCTCCATGTCGGAAGCGCCCGAGCCGTCCTGCTTTTCCACCCACTCTCCGGTCTCGGGGTGCTTGACGGTGATGCCTGCGATGACCCCGTGCTCGTTGCCCACCTGTGCCGGGGCGTAGCGCACCTGCCAGCCGAAAGGCCCGAAGGCCCGGTCCAGCCGGGTCATCACGGCCCTTGCGTCAATGTAGGGGGCCAGGGTGGTGCTCCCATTTTTGGACGAGATGATCTTCCACTCGATTTCGTCGCTGGTGAGGGGGGCGGTCAAGATGTTGATGGTTTCCATGTTTCCTCCTTGCTAGAAAAGCAGAGGGGTGGCCTTGGCCACCCCCCGGATTGGTGTTGCATTACTCTTTTTCGCGCGAGCCGAAGTAAAAACCCAGCACGGTGCCCACCACCCCAAACAATGGGGAGAGTACCAGGCCTGCTACCTTTGCCAGATCATCGAGATTTTGGGCAATGCTCAGTCCGCGCCAGAGGATTGCCCCCGTAAAGCCCAGTCCGGCTAAAGCCAGCAAACCAGCAAGTGTCAACTACCCCGACCAACCCCTAACGGGTTCTGGTCAGGGCTTGCAGGGACAGAACCATGCAGAGCACGATTCGCTTCCCCCACGTTCGGCAGGTTGACGACTGCCCGGCCCCTTCCCCGGAGGTTCAGGGCCGCGATGTGGTCGGCGTGTCCAGCGAAGCCGCAAACCACACAGCTAAAAGTGCTTTGGTTGGGCCGATTGGCCCGCTCAGTATGCCCACAGTTTGGACATTCCCGGCTGGAGTTCCTGGGGTCAACCAACACCACCCTGACCCCCTGACGTTGGGCTTTGTAGCTGAGCTTCTGCCCGAAGTCGTGGAAAGCCCAGGAATGCAGCCAGGCTCGCTTCAGCGACCGCCAGGTGGAGCGCTGAGGCCGTCTAGCCC
>NZ_QWLB01000037.1 GCF_003574355.1 Meiothermus granaticius NBRC 107808
AAGGGTCCTGGGAGAGTAGGTCAGTGCAAGGGTTTTATTATTTGCGGGAGTAGCTCAGTTGGTAGAGCACAACCTTGCCAAGGTTGGGGTCGCGGGTTCGAGTCCCGTCTCCCGCTCCATAACCAAAACCCCCCAGGTAAAGCTGCCTGGGGGGTTGCCCTATTGACTACAGGATGTCATCACGAATACAGGCTTTGAAGTGTCCTGGACTGACCTCCCGCATCTCGGGCACCGTTTGAGAGCATTCCTTTATGGCGTAGCGACAGCGGGTGCGGAACACGCAGCCCGAGGGGGGGTTGATTGGACTGGGAATATCCCCTTGAAGGACGATCCGATCCCGGCGCACGGTGGGATCAGGGGTAGGGATGGCGGAGAGCAGGGCTTCGGTGTAGGGATGCTTGGGATTGCGATAGAGCTCGCGGGAGCTCGAGAGCTCCATTACCTTACCCAGATACATCACCGCGATGCGATCAGAGATGTACTCTACTACCGCCAAATCGTGAGCGATAAACAACACTGTTAGACCAAGGCGATCCTTGAGGTCCTGCAATAGATTGACCACCTGGGCCTGGATTGAAACGTCTAGAGCGGAGACTGGTTCGTCAGCCACGATGAAATCGGGGTTTACGGCTAAAGCCCGGGCGATTCCAATGCGCTGGCGTTGCCCGCCTGAGAACTCATGGGGATAACGGCGCACGTGATCGGGGTTGAGCCCCACCGTCTGCAATAGTTCAGCCACCCGCTCGTTTCTGGCTTGGGCGCTGTTGGCGAGGTGATGAATCACCAACGGCTCGGCCACGATATCTCCCACGGTCATGCGTGGATTGAGCGAGGCGAAAGGGTCTTGGAAGATGATCTGCATCTTGCGCCGATAGGAGCGCAGTTCTCCTTTGGGCAGGTGGGTGATGTCCTTACCGTCAAAGATGATGTTGCCGCCGGTGGGCTCGATGAGGCGCAGGACGGTACGGCCTACCGTGGTTTTCCCTGAACCGCTTTCACCTACTAGGCCGAGCACCTCGCCCTTCTTGACATCAAAACTGACGTCGTTGACAGCCTTGACATTGGCCACTACACGAGAGAGGATCCCACCCCGAATGGGAAACCACTTTTTAAGGTTTTTGATCTCCACCAAGCTCGTGGTGGTGGTGGCTTGGGGGGTTACAACGCTCATACCTTCACCCCCTCACCGGTTTGGATCTCGGACCAGCGCACACAGCGAACCATATGGCCATTGCCGGCGTCTTCTAAAACAGGCACATCCGTAGTGCAGCGGCCTTCCTGCATGTACTTGCAGCGGGGGTGAAAGGCGCAGCCGCTGGGCAGCCAAAGAGGGTTGGGCACATTACCAGGAATGGCCTCTAAGCGTATTTTGCCTTCGGCAGCCAGGTCTAAGCGCGGCACCGAGTTGAGCAGGCCCATGGTGTAGGGGTGTAAGGGGCTTTTGAATATGGGGGTTACGTCGGCTTCTTCTACCGCCCGGCCTGCATACATCACCACCACCCGGTCGGCCATTTCGGCCACCACACCCAGGTTGTGGGTGATGAACAGGATGCTCATCCCAATCTCTTTTTGCAGCTTCTCCATCAGCTCGAGGATCTGGGCTTGGATGGTCACATCCAGTGCGGTGGTGGGCTCATCCGCAATGAGAAGAGAGGGGTTACAGGAGAGGGCCATGGCGATCATAACCCGCTGCCGCATCCCCCCCGACATCTGATGGGGGTAGTTGGAAAGGCGCTTTTTGGGCTCGGGAATACCCACCAGATCGAGCATCTCAGCACTTTGCTCCAGGGCTTCCTTTTTGCTTTTGCCCTGGTGCAGCACGATGGCCTCAGAGATTTGGTCTCCGATGGTATACACCGGGTTCAAGGAGGTCATGGGTTCCTGGAAGATCATGGCGATATCGTTGCCCCGAATCTTACGCATCGAGGCTTCGTCTTCCTTAACCAAGTCCTTGACCTTGCCGTCCTTGCCGCGGAAGAGCATGCTGCCGCCAACAATTTTGCCCGGCGGATTGGGGATCAGGCGCATCATAGCCAGGCTGGTCACGCTTTTACCCGAGCCCGACTCACCCACCACCGCTAGGGTTTCCCCCTTGTCAATGTGGAAGGATACGCCATCTACGGCCTTCACCACACCGTCATCGGTGAAGAAGTGAACCTTGAGGTCTGAAACCTCGACCAGTCGTTTATCGTCCATTCGTGCTCCTCAAAAGCTCCCAACAGATTACGGCATTCTACCGCCTTATGGCTACTGCGTCAGCCATCAGGGCCTACTGGCGCTTGCGGGGATCAAACGCGTCCCGCAGTCCATCCCCTAGAAAATTCCAAGCCACGATGGCCAGGACGATGAAAAACCCCGGGATCAGCACCCAGGGGCGGTCGGTGAAGCTGGCAAAACCGCCCTCCTGGGCTGATTGCAGTAGCAGTCCCCAACTCACATAGGGGTCTCGGATCCCCAGCCCTAGGAAGGAGAGCCCACTCTCCCCCAGAATGGCTCCGGGAACTGCCAGGGACAGCGAGATGATCACATAGGTGGCTGTGGCGGGGAGGATGTGGTGGGCGATGATTCGACGATCGCTGGCCCCCAATGCTTGTGCGGCTGTTACGTAGTCCTGCTCACGGGTTGAGAGCACTGTTCCACGCACAATTCGGGCCAGGCCTCCCCAGCCGATAAACCCCAGCAGCACGGTGATCAAGTAGAAGCTGAATAGGGCATCAATGGAGGGTGGGAAAATGGCTCGGAGGGTAATCAGCAGGAACAGATCGGGAATCGCCGACTGGATTTCCACTGAGCGCATGATCACATCGTCTGGGTCTATGCGAATCGGTTTCCACAGCAGGCCTCGAGCAATCCCCCATACCGCCCAGGCCGCCAGGGCCACTACGATGAGGCTGAGCAAGCTAAAGCCGTGGGTTACCTGCAGAAATTGCACGGTGATTGCGATGATCCCTGCGATGATGGCAAGCCACAAAAGGGTAGACACAGCCGCCCCCAGCCAGGCTCGAGCCCCTACCCCAGGTTGAAACAGATGGGTCAGCGGAAGGCTCATGGTGGCGGGCCGCCCGCTGTAAAACCCCGCTACCCCGCCCAGGGCTAACCCCAGGATGAACGAGACGATCGAGGCCAGGATACCGATGGTGAGCGAGACCTGGCTACCGTAGACGATGCGGCTCCAAAGGTCGCGCCCGAAGTTGTCCGTACCCATCAAGAAGAGCCGCCCCGGCTTATCCACCCCCAGCAGGCGCAGGTCACCTCTGAATAGCCGCAGGATGGTGTAGGGCTGGTCGGGGGTGCGAACAAAGAAGTGAATATAAAACTTGCCCTGGCTTTTGTCCTCAATGTACCTGGGTTGTAGGGTTAGCTCGTCCAAGGTGCGCTTGGTGGCGTAGACAAAGGGACGGCTCCAAGCCCCTGTATCGGGGTCGCGGAAATGGATTTTGCTGGGTGGGTGATTGTTGCTGGGGGGATACGTCTCGTAATAGTTGGCGTCATAGGTGCTGAAGAATCCGGCGAACAGAGCCATGGTGTACAGCACCAGTAGGATCCGGGCTCCCCACACCGCCAGCCGATGCTTGCGGAACTGAGCCCAGATCACCTGACTGCGGGTGCGGGAAGCGGAAAGGGTGCGAGGGGTTGCCTGGGCCATGGAACTCCTAATAGTAGCGAATCCGGGGGTCTACCCAGGCCAAGAGCAGGTCAGAGATCAGATTGCCAATCATCAGGAGCACCAGCCCAATCACCAGGAAACCGGTGAGCACGTAGAGATCCTTGGAGTTGAGCGCGTCTAGATAGAAGGGGGTGACCCCGGGCCAGTTCATGACCACCTCGACAAACCCCACCCCGCTGACCAGGCCGGGTAGGATGCTACCAATCCCGGCCACAAAGGGAATCACCGCATTGCGCAGGGCGTGTTTGTAGATTGAGACCCGCTCCGAAAGGCCTTTGGCCCGGGCGGTGCGCATGTAGTCTTGGCCCAGTACGTCGAGCATCTGCCCCCGCATGAAGCGGGTAAACCCGGCGATGTCCCGGGCGGTAACCACAAGCACTGGGATTAAGGCGTGCCAGAGCACGTCTAGAAACCGCTTCCATCCAGGCCAGGCCTCGCTGCCGCTGCTGGTCATTCCACCCACCGGCAGTATCTGGGCATTATTGGACAGGTGGAAGGCATCTCGAGCCGCATAGTTGAGCTGCAATATCAAGAAGATCATGATCAAGGCAAAGAAGAAACTGGGAATGGAGAGAAAAATATAGGAGATGAAGCTCACCACCCGGTCGGCCAGCGAATACTGCCGGACAGCACTGAAGATGCCGATGGGGATGGCCACCAGGTACAACAAAAACGTACTGGCCACCACCAAGATCATGGAGTTCAGCACCCTGGGCAAGGCGATCTGCCAGACGTCTTGCTGGTAGGCAAAAGAGTAGCCGAGTTGTGGCGGCCACTGCAAAAGCCCCTTCATCCACAGCAGGTACTGCACGTAGATGGGCTGATTAAGGCCAAACTGCTCGCGCAGCCGCTGTACCGTCTCAGGGCGTACCTTAGGATCTAGGAGCTTTTCGGTGAAAAAATCGCCCGGAGAGAGCTGAATGATAATGAAAGCCAACAGCGTGGCCCCGACGAAGGTGGGGATGAGCTGGATGATCCGGCGGAGGATATATGTTCCCATATGGATTGCCTAGGTGGGTTTCATTGTGGGGCTCAAAGGGTTTTTCGGGTTTGTGAGGCTCAAAGCTCTGGCTTGATAAGGGGGGAGGCCCTCCCCAGGAGAACCCCAGGGAGGGCCTTTGGTTCATCTACTTGGCAATGTAGGTCAGCTCGGTAGTGCGGGAGCCGTACAAGGCGTTGATCAGCTTGTCGGGGAACTGTCCCCCCACACGGTTGTTCCAGGCCGGGTGGTAGTTGGGGCCAGCGATGTAGACGATGGGTTGCAGCTGGGCCTCGATGACCTGCATCTGGTTGCCGATCTCTTTGCGCTTGGCCAGATCGAGCTCGGTGCGGCCCCGGCTGTACAGTGCGCTGAGCTGGGTTTCGCGGGGATCAATGCACTTACCCGAGGTGTTGTACATGTGCAGGCTGCCGGTGCAAGGAACCACGTTGGAGCCGAAGGGCCAGTCCAATCCACCGCCCGAGAGCCCAATTAAGATCGCATCCCAGGGACGGTCATCGCCCTTGGACTGAAGCTGACCAACCAAGGTGTTGAAATCAATGGGGTTGAAGTTGACCTTGACCCCGACCTTTTTGGCCTCATCGGCAAAGAGCCGAGCCATCTGCTCGCGCTGGTTGTTTCCAGCGTTGGTAGCCAGGTTGAACTCGAGGCGCTTGCCCTGGGCATTGACCAGATAACCTTCGTTATCCTTCTTGGTGAAGCCCAGCTCGGTGAGGAGTTGGGTGGCTTTTTTGGGATCGAAATCGTATTTAGGAGCGGCAGGATTGACCCAGTCCTTGAGCACCGGATAGATCGAGGTGTAGGTAGGGGTACCAAACCCACCGTAAACCACGTCGATCACCGCCTGGCGGTTGACCAGATGGCTCATGGCCTGGCGGAACTTGGCGGAGCGGAAGAGCTCCTGCTTGAAGGGGTCAGACTTTTTGTTCCAGTCAAAGACGATAAACTGGCTGGTGGCGTTAGGGCTGATGTTGACCTTGATGGTGGCATCTAGCTTGTTGTCCTGGACGGCCTTGCGCACCTGGGAGATCTGATCTACAGTGCTGGGGCTATACAGGTCAATTTGGCCGGAGAGGAAAGCGGCCAGCTGGGCGTTGGTATCCTTGACGATCAGGATTTCCTGCCCATCGAGATAGGGCAGCGGATTTCCGGCCTCGTCTTTGTTCCACTCGCCAAAGTAGGGGTTGCGCTTGAGCACCAACCGCTCACCAGGGGTGTAGGAGCCGATCACCCAGGGGCCAGGCGAGACGATATCGCTGACCTTGGCGTTGAGCCCCCACATCTTTTTGATGCCTTCGGCTCCTTCTTTCTGATACACCGGCCCGAAGATGTGGTCTGGCCAAGGGGTATAGCTGGCGACCGCAAAGGCCTCGGCATCGGTTTTGGGATAGGTGATCTTGAGGGTGTAATCGTCTACCTTGCTGACCTTGACCGGCTTGCCATCAATGAAAAAGCTGTCGTAGGAGTTGGAGCCGACCTTCTCATCGGTATGGATTTTGAAGGTGGTCACCCAGTCGTCGGCGGTGATGGCCTGGCCATCCGACCACTTCATGCCCCGGCGAATCTTGAAGGTGATCTCGAGCTTGTTGGGGGAGATGGTCCAACTGGTGGCCATATCGGGAATCCACTCGCCGTTGGAGGGGTCCCGCTGTACCAGCCCATGGAGCCCAGAGATGGTGTCGGGCACGTTCCCGGCTTCGGCGGTGATGAAGGGATTGAAGGTACGGAAATCCGAGATCACCGAGGTACGCAAGACCCCCCCGCGCTTGGCCTCACCTGGCTTGGCTACCGTCCACTTTTGTGGATATACCTGTACCTGAGCTTGTCCCAACCCTGCGCCGAGGGCGGTGAGGGCGGCTAGAACTAACCAAGGGTGTTTCATCCAGTTTGCCTCCTTATCCATCCATTCCTACTTTCCGCCGCAAGGCGCACAGGTTTATGCGCCAAAGGCAGGGATTTGGGTTTGGCACAACCCTATCTAGCCCGTTGTCGGCTGTCAAGAATGGAAGCCAAATTACAAGCTGCCCCCCCAATCCATCTTTTGGTGGATTGGGGGGCTGATCTATGGGCTTACGCCCAATCTAGCGGGGGATGTGCCCCAGGATAAAGGCGATAAGGGCAAAGACGACCCCCAGGATTACGGTGATACGGTATAGGCCCCCGGTCACGCCGCGCGCGCTGAAGAGGTCGGTATTGGCCCCCATTAGGTCGCCCGCCCCCTGTTTGGGTTCTTGCGAGAGCACCAGGTATACCAGCAGCCCCGCTGCGATCACGAACAAAACGATCAGGATGTAAAAAAGCATGCCTCGAGCCTCCGACTCCTTTGGTGCCGAGAGGGGGACTCGAACCCCCATGGCTGCGAACCGCTCGATTTTGAGTCGAGTGCGTCTACCAATTCCGCCATCCCGGCTTAGCGCAGGTTCCACAACAGAACCGGCAAGACTAGACTATACGGCTTTTCCGCTGGCTTAGCAAGCCAAAGAGCCCCAGAATTCCGGCTAACCCCACCGCCCAGTCCCCCAGCCGGACATAGAGGGTTTGGCCCTGTAGAGAGGCAAAGGTTCCAACCAAAAACCCGGCCTGGTGCTGGGGAATCTGAGCGGTCACCCGCCCATAGGGATCTACGATAGCGGTGACCCCATCGTTGCCTGCCCGCAGCAGCCAGCGCCCCGTCTCGACCGCCCGGAGGCGGCCCATCTGGAAGTGCTGCATCCCCCCGAAGCTGGGGCCATACCAGGCGTCATTTGAGCCCAGCTCGAGCACCTGAGCTCCCCGCTGAACCAGGTTCCGGGAGACCGAAGGGAATACCGACTCGTAGCAGATGTACGCCCCATACCGCCCCAAGGGGGTATAGCCTGAACCCTCTACTCGGTCGGCCAGGTCACCATCAAACCCGAAGGCTCGAAAGAAAAAATGGTACGCAGGGCCGAGCTCTTGACGCCAAGGGAAGCGCTCGCCAAAGGGAACCAGGCGGTTCTTGTCGTAGGTTTCCTGGATCTGCCCGTTCACCACACGGACCGCCCGGTTGGTTAGGCCAGTCTCGAGCCCGCTGATGAGCTCCCGGGGGCCCAGCAGCGCGCTTAGACCAGGGGGAAACTGTGCAACTGCGGTTTCTGGCCACAGCACCACCCGGGCTTCAGGGTGCGCAGCCAAGCCCTGGCGGGTGAGCTCGAGATAGGTGTTTTCCGCCGAAACCCCCTCCAGCTTCTGCAAAGGGTTGATGTTGCCCTGCACCAGGAGCGCGGTTTGGTCGCCTCGAGCCGCAGGAAGCGGGAGAAACCAAAGCCCCACCCAGGCCAGCAGGCTCAGGAGTAAGCCGGTGCTGGCCGGGGAAAAGACCGCCGGACTGGCCCACCAGGCCCGCCCGAATCGCCCGAGGAAATAGGCGATCAGCAGAACCACCAGCGAAAGCAGGTAGACCCCCCCCACACGGGCCAGTATTCGCCCAGGGGCCTCGACCAGGGCATACCCCAGGAACCCCCAAGGGAAGGCAATTTCCCCCAGTGAGGTGAGGTATTCCAAAATCACCCACAGCCCCACCCGCAGCAGCGGACGGCCCGCACTCAGCCCGAACACCACCCCCCACGACAGGGCTTTGATCACCACCAAAGGCACGTAAGGCACCGCTCCCCAAGGGGTATGGAACAGCACCACAAAGCTTTGGGGCAGCCAGACCAGATGCACGGCCCAAAAGGCCAACCCAGCCCACAGCCCGTAGCCAAACCCACCCCGCCAGAGCAGCCCGATCAGCGGCAGGGGGGCCAGAAAACCGAGCGGGGTGGGGGGAAGGGTGAGGGCCAGGGCAGTACCGAGAAAGAGGGCTTGCCAGATCTGCACAGCCCAAGCATACGGTCCAGCCCTTGAGAAGCCTAAGAAGGGGGGCGGGTCTAAATCCCTTCCTTCCACAGCTCGCGGAAGCTTTTGGGGCTTGGTTTAAGACCTGCTCGGCCTTCTGTCCAGGCTTTTACAACCGGCAAAACGGTGTTGTCGAGGGCTTCCTTGGGCAGCATTCGCAGGGCTTTTGAACCCAGGGTGTAGGCCCAGGGCCGGGTCATGGCGGCAGCGTAGGCCCGGATGGCTGCGCCTTCAGCTTTGGGCTGAAGCCCCTGTTCTACCGCACGGTTGCGCCAGGTCAGGAGCAGCTTGGGGATGGGGATGCGCACCGGGCAGGCCTGGAAGCAGGCCCCGCACAGCGAGGAGGCGTAGGGCAGGGGCTTGGTATTTTCCAGCCCCACCAGCCCCGGTGCGAGAATGGCCCCGATGGGCCCACTGTAGACGTAGCCATAGGCGTGGCCTCCGGTTTGGCGGTAGACCGGGCAGGCGTTGAGGCAGGCCGCACAGCGAACACAGCGCAGGGTTTCCCAGGCCTCGGTATCGGCCAGGACGCTGCTGCGGCCATTGTCTACCAAAACCACATGGACGGCTTCGGGGCCGTCGGGCTCGTGGGGCCGCCTCGGGCCTTGAATGAGGGACACGAAGGTGCCCAAGCGCTGCCCTGTGGCGGCTCGAGCCGTCAGGGATAAAAACACCGAGAGGTCGGAGAAGCGCGGCAGCAGTTTTTCGATGCCGACCAGGGCCACATGAATACGTGGGGCTGAGGTCGAGAGGCGGATGTTCCCTTCGTTTTCGATCAGGGCTAGGGTTCCGGTCTCGGCCACCAGGAAGTTCCCGCCGCTAATGCCCATCTCGGCCTGTAAGAAACCTTCGCGCAGCAGCTTCCGGGCCACCCCCGCCAGGTCCTCGGGAGGGGCCTCGAGGGGGGTGCCAAACTTCCGGTGGAACAGCTCGCGGATTTGCTCGAGGTTCAGGTGGATGGCCGGGCCCACAATATGGCTGGGGGGCTGACCCAGGAGCTGGATGATGTATTCCCCTAAATCGGTCTCGAGAACCTCAAGGCCCAGGCTCTCGAGCAGGGGGTTGATCCCCAGCTCCTCCGAGACCATGGTCTTGGCCTTGACCACCTTCTTGACCCCATTGGCCCGGGCAATCTCGGCCACGATGCGCTGGGCCGCTTCGGCGTTTTCGGCCCAGTGAACCTGCACCCCATTGCTTTGGAGCGCGGCCTCGGCCTGGGGGAGGTAGGTGTCCAAGTGGGTGAGCACATGATTCTTCACGGCCTCGGCCCAGCCCCGCCAGGTTTCCGCTTCGATCTCGCCGTACATCTGGCGGCGCTTGGCGTCGAAGTTGAGCGTGGCGGCGGTGACCGAGTCTCGCACCTGGGGTTCTTCGCGCAGCACCCGGGCGGATTCTCGAGGGTATTGGTTGGCCTTGAGCTGCATGGTCACCCCTCAGCCTGATGCGCATGGGCTTCCCACAGCACGCTGGCCAGCGGCTTGACCGGGAGCTTCAGCTTGCGGTTTTCGATGCGCCCCGCGAGGTGCAGCATGCAGCCCCCGTCGGCGCTGGTCAGGTAATCCACTTTGGGGAGGGTCTGCAGCTTGCGATCGGCCATGCTGAGGGCGACCTCGGGGAGTTTGACCGAGAACAGCCCTCCGAAGCCGCAGCACTCCTGGGCTGCTTCCCAGTTCACGACCTCGGCCCCGGCATTTTTGAGCAGGGTCAGGGGTTCGTTTTTGATCCCTAGCTCGCGCAGGGCGTGACAGCCGTGGTGGTAAGCGATGTGTTGGCCGCGCAACCCCTCGCCGAGCTGGGTCACCCCCAAGACCTTGACGATGAATTCGGCCAGCTCGAAGGTTTTATGGCTCAAGGCCTCCGCTTGGGTGAAGCGCTGGGGGGTATCTCGGTAGAGCTCAGGGTAGAAGGCCCGCACCATGGTGGTGCAGGAACCCGAGGGCAGCACCACATACTCGGCCTCGTTGAAGACCTCGAGGGTGTGGGTTGCCATCTGTCGGGCCTCGTTCCAATACCCTGCGTTGTAGGCGGGCTGGCCGCAGCAGGTCTGGCCCTCTGGAAACTCCACCTCACACCCCAGGCTGCGCAACAACCGAACAGCGGCCACCCCAGCTTCGGCGAAAAATTGGTCGGTCAGGCAGGTCACGAACAGGGCCACTCGCATGTTTAGCCAGAAGTATAGCCCTTGTGATGGGCCCCGCCATAGGGCTTCTGGGGAGGGGCCAGGGATTCCGATGATCTCTTGAATTCGAGCAGCTCGAGGCTCTTCCCCCCGAGCCCCCCTTCGCTGAGTTGTTTGACCACCCCCACCCCCGGAGCAAACCAATAGGTGGCCTTGCCGCTGAAGGGAAGGCCAAACTGCCCCTGAAAACTGGCCTCGAGGCGCAGGGCTTCGAACCTTCCGGCCGGAACCTCGACCGTTTCCCTGGCCAAGATGCGGTTGGTGACCTCTAAAAAGCCGCTCAGCTCGAAAACCGAAATCTTACCCTTGAGCTCATAGCGGTACTTCCAGCCACCTCCCACCTTCCAAACCTCATCGCTGGGGATAATCACCCCGCTGAGCTTGGTCAGTTGGACGGTCCCGCCGGGGATGGGCTGATCCCCCTCGGGAAGGGTGCGGAGCCCCTCTGCGCTGCAGCTCCACTGGGTTTGCTCGGTGCGATCGGGGTATCGCCGGATCTCGGTGATGGTGTCCCCTTTGGGAACAAAGGTCTGCAGGTAGGTTTCAGAGCCCCCCAGCACGTGATACCGGCGCTGAAGGGTGGGGTCGGTGGGGTAGAAAACCGGGTTGCAGCTCGAGGCCCAGGCTAGGGCTAAAAGCGGTAAAAGACCCAGGGTTCGCACAGCTCTATGCTGGGGGAATACCGCTGGGGGGATGGCAGGCTGCGTGACAAACTCCCAGATTGGGGGGATATGGACGAATTGGGGGCCGCGATATGCGTACAATAGCCCCATGTCGCATACCGGCACGATGGGTATACAACCGATGAATATGCTGCGCTGGCAGGCGCACCCCAAGGGGCCGGGGCACACCGTGGTGGGGGATGTTCGGGTGCTGAAGGGCTTGTACAGCCCCCAACTGGGCAACCGGCGCGACCTTTTGGTCTATCTTCCCCCTTCGTACTCGGCTGGCCAAAAGCGTTACCCGGTGCTGTACATGCACGATGGGCAGAACCTCTTTGACGATGCCACCAGCTATGTGGGGGAGTGGCATGTGGACCGGAGCATGGAGGGGCTGGCGGAGGAGGGCCTCGAGGCCATCGTGGTGGGGATCCCCAATGCCGGGACGGAACGCCTTAACGAGTACAGCCCCTTTCGAGATCCCCGGCATGGGGGGGGCAAAGGGCAGCGCTACCTCGAGTTTCTTACCGCTACGGTTAAGCCGCTGATTGACGCGGAGTTTCGCACCCTGCCCAGCCGGGAGGCCACCGGGGTGATGGGGTCCTCGATGGGGGGGTTGATCAGTCTGTATGCCTATTACCGCTTCCCCGAGGTCTTCGGGCGAGCGGGGGTGGTGAGCCCTTCGTTTTGGTTTGCTGAGGGGGCCATTTATGGCTATGTGGAGGGGGCAGCCCAAGCGGCGGGTCGGCTCTACATGGACGTTGGCTACCGCGAGATCACCCTCTCCCATGTGAGTTCGCGCCGCTACCTCGAGGGGGTGCGGCGGATGAACCGGCTCTTGCTCGCCAAGGGCTGGACCAAGGGCCGGGATTACCTGTACGTGGAGGACAAGGAAGGGGTTCACAACGAGGCCCACTGGGCTCGGCGGTTTCCCCAGATGATGCGCTTCTTGTTCGGCCCAAGCTAAACCCCCTGTTTCCAGGGGGTCTGGAGGGCTCGAGGGGCTTCTTCATCCGCACTTGCTGTATCCGCAGCTATAACACTTCACGCAGCCCTCTTCCCGAACCAGGCTCAGATCATTGCATTCCGGGCACCGGGCCAGCCCAGAGGAGGTGCTTGGAGCCCCCTTGGGTTCGCGGGACCGGCTGGCCGCTAGTGCGGCTTGCTGAACCAAAGGGGCCGCTTCCAGGGGATCCATGGCTGCTGCGGCCCCGGGGTTTTTGCCCCCGTGCCCCTCGACCTTGCTGGTGGTCTCCAAGGCCACGGCGATGAGGTCGGCCTTGCTGGTTACGAAACGGCCCTGATAGCTGCCATAGAGCCCGCCGTTGATCCCGCGCAGGGTCTTGACCATGGCCTCCACGGGTACGCCATACTGCAGGGCAATCGAGATCACCCGGCCCAGCGCCTCGGAGTCGGCATTGGCCTCGTCGCCGGCCTTGCCCGAGGTCAGGATCACCTCGACCGGATGGTCCCCCTGCATGTTCACCGTTACCAAAAAGCCGCGACGGGTGCCGTCGGAATTGGTCAGCTTGACCATATCGGTGTACCCCACCAGGCGCCCGGTGCGCTCGAAGACGGGTCGGGCGGTAGGGCCCGCAGGCTCCCCAGGGCTGGGCGGGACCTCCAGCAAGGCGGGCTGCACCGCGACGGTTTCTTCCTGGTTCTCGGCTTTTTTCTCTTCCTTGCTCACCGAGAGCACCTGGAAATCCCTCGAGCCATCGCGATACACCGTGATGCCCTTACAGCCGGTGCGGTAGGCCTCACTGTAGGCAGCTTCCACGTCTTCTACCGAGGCGTGATTGGGCAGGTTAATGGTCTTGGAAAGCGAGTTGGCGGCATACCCTGCGGCATCGAACGCGACCTGAACCGTGCCCTGCATCCGCACGTGGTCTAGGGGGGGAACGTCGTGGGCCCCCTCAAAGACGTTGGCGATGGCTGTGGGGATCCCCTCGATCCCCTTCACGCTGCCGTGGTGGGCTTGAATGGCCTCAATGAGCTTTTCCCAGTCCCACTTGCCGTCCTTTTCAAACGGCTCCGAGGGTGGGAAGCCCTCCATCAGCTCAACAAACAAGGGGTGGAGAAGCGCTTTGTACTGCCCGCCGATGCGCCGCCACATAAAGGGGGAGAACATCGGCTCAATGCCGCTGCTCACGCCCATCAGCATGCTGGTGGTGCCGGTAGGGGCTACGGTCAGAACCGCCACGTTGCGGCGTGGGGCAATGCCCAGTTTTTCCATCGCGGCCTGGTTCTGACGGTACACCTCGAAAACCCCGCGCTCCTGGCCCAGCCGTTCCGATTCAGCCACCGCTTCCTCGCGCATGGCGTTCATGATCTCGCTGACCACCTTGCGTCCGGCTTCGGAGGAGTAGGGCAGCCCCAGCTTGATGAGGGCGTCGGCCAGCCCCATCACCCCCAGCCCCAGGCGCCGCAGGGTCTGGCTGGCGATGCGGTTGTCCTCGAGGGCAAACACATTTACGTCTAGCACGTTATCCAGAAAGCGGATGCAGGTGTGCACATCCTGGCGGAACTCGGTAAAGTTGAAGCTGCCGTTCTCCACATAGGCTGCGAGGTTGATGGCCCCTAAATCGCAGGGCTCCCCCACGGTAAGGGGGATCTCCCCACAGGGGTTGGTGCTCCGGATCTGGTAGCGGGGCCCCAGGTCCTTCAGGGCGGAAAGCGCGTTGATTCGATCCACGAAGATCAGGCCGGGCTCGCCGGTAGCCCAGGCATGCCAGGCAACCTCGTGCCATAGCCATTTGGCCGGAACCTTCCCCCCATAGACCGGGATGGCCCGGGCCCCATCGGCCTCCCGCTCGGGGAGGTCCGGCAGGGTGCCACTGTACTCGTCCTGCAGGGGGTAGGGGTAGTATTTGCCCGGTACTTCGGCGGGTTCCACGGCCCATAGACCATCGGCCTGAAGGGTATTCCAGAAGGCCTCGGTCGCCAGGATCGAGATGTTGAAGGTGGAGATGTCCCCCTCGGCAGCCTCGCGGTCTAGGTCCTTGGCGGTGAGGAAATCCAGGAGGTCGGGGTGGTCAATGGCGATGGTGGCCATCCCGGCTCCCCGGCGGGTTCCGCCCTGGCGCACCACCCGCAGCACCGGAGCATAAACGTAGCGCAGGGTAGCCACCGGTCCGGCCTTTTCGGCGCCCAGGTTGGCCCACTCGAGAAAATTGTCGAAGATCTCCGCCAGGAAGCTCACCGGCCCACTCGAGGTGCCCCCCGAGCCCTTGATGGGGGCGCCTTCGGGTCGGAGCTGGCTGAAGTCCACATGCGGCTCAGCCTCCCGGACGGCTTGCTCGAGGGCCCCTTTAGCGCTCTCGATGATCCCGGCCATATCGTCCGGAACGGTAAGGGCGCCCTCGGGCAGAGAACGCACGGTCATGACCCCGTGGCGGCGGGCCAGGGCTGCCAGTTCCGGCTTTAAAAGCCCGTAGACCACCCGGGTCCAGTTGCGGATGGTGATGGGTTCCTTCTCGCCATCGGGATTAATGGGTGGACGCATTAAACCCTTGATGAAGTCTTCCACATCGGCGTGATCGGCGCTGAGATAGGCGAAGCCCCGCACGGTACCCCGTGGCCCGGCGTGTTTGCGCGAGACATAGGGGTCGAGGTTCACCCCGTTCCCACCCCCCACCTTGGTCACCAGGGCCAGCTTCTTGGCCACCTCGAGCACCCCTTCGAAGCTGCTCGGATCGTGGGCTGTAGCCCCCTGCACAAAACAGTTCAAGACGTTGCCGTGCTGGGTTCCCGCCCCGGCCAGCACCCGCCCCCCCGGACAGAAGCGCTTGGAGGCCATCAGCTCAAAAAAGCGTTGACCCCAGTATTGCTTGTCCTGGTTGGACTTCTCAGGCCCGGCTACCCAGTCGGCTACCCGGCGAAACATTCCAAACACGTCGCCGTCGCCCGGCTGCATATACTGCCGCTTGGCGATGCTTTGCGCATGTTCATCAAACTGTGCAGGAATGAAGCTTTTCATCTATTTCCTCCAGACCAGCAGTCCCTCCCTGAGCCAGATCAATGGCTCTATATATTGGGGATCCTGGTCGAGATGCTACTACTTATAGTAGTTGTATGCAAGAGTTTGGCAGTGAGAACCAGAGGTCACTATAGTCCCGATGCACAGGTGCCCACAACCCATCCTCTTACATTATCTGGGGTAATGAAGAGAACCTGGCCACTATGGGTAGTAGCTAACCCATTGTAGAGGTTGGAGGCGGCTAAAACTTGGGGGGGCGCTTCTCGAAGAAGGCGGTAATGCCCTCGACCAGATCGCCGGTCTGGCGAACCCAAGCGTTGGCTACCGCGGCCAAACGGAAGCCGTCCTCGAGGCCCATCCCCGGCAGGGCCTGGAGGAGTTCTTTGGTCAGGGATAGGGAAGAAGGGGCGTTGCCCGCCACCTCAGTGGCCAGCGCCAGGGCTTCGCTCAGCACACTTTCCCTGGGTACCACCTTGTTGACCAGCCCCATCCGATGGGCTTCCTGGGCGGAGATCAGCTTTCCGGTCAGCAGGAGCTCCTTGGCGTGCTTCTCCCCCACGTTTCGCACCAGGATCACCCCCACCAGCGCAGCCACGAAGCCAATCTTAACCTCCGTATAGCCCAGGGTAGCCCCCTCGCCCATCACCACCAGGTCGCAGGCGGTAGCCAGGCCCGCGCCCCCAGCCACGGCGGGGCCGTTAACCGCGGCTACAGTGGGTTTGGGAAAGGTGTACACCCGATGGAACAGCCGCATCAGTGCTTTGGAATGGGCATAGTTGGCCTCAGCGGTGGTGGTGGCTACGCTCCGGAGAAACTCGAGGTCCACCCCCGCGCTGAAGGCGCTGCCGGCCCCGGTCAGTACCAGGGCCTTGATGGAGGGGTTGTCCTCTGCGGCATCCAGCGCTTGGAGCAACTGGGCGACCATTGAGGCCGAAAGGGGGTTGCGCCGCTCGGGATCGGAGAGGGTTAGCACGTAAATGCCGTCATGTTCATGGGTTTGTAGGCTCATGTTCCCCATCCTACCCTCGAAACGATCTCGCTATCTTTGCAACATTTATACCTTTATTGGCTAACTATACTTGACAATAATACACTCAGATATTATGATCAAAAGTAGGAGGTTAACCATGGTTCGGTATGACCCTTTCAAGGAAATTGAGGAGCTTCAAGAGCGGATGCTTCGTGGTTTTGCCCCTTCGCGGCCGGATGCCCGCACCTTTGCCCCGCCGGTGGATGTGATGGAAGACAACAGCGGCCTGCATCTCGCGGTCTACCTGCCGGGGATTGAGCCCGAGAAGGTGGAGCTGACCGCCGAGAACAACACCCTCTCGGTCAAGGCTGAGCGGCCCTTCGTCAAGCCAGAAGGGGCCAGCCAGTACCGCCTCGAGGGCATCTACGGCAGCTTTGTTCGCAGCTTCACCGTTCCCAACACCTTCGACCTTTCCAAGGTTTCGGCCAATTTCAAAAACGGTGTGCTCTACATTGACCTGCCCAAGACCGAGGCGGCTCAGCCCCGCAAGATCGAGGTTCGGGTCAACGCCTGAGATCTTTGGTCGTCCTCTCCTCCTTGTACCCCCGGTTTTGCCGGGGGTTTGCCTATGGGCTCAGGGCCCGGCGCTGGCTTCGGGATTGTAGAGCAACAGCCGCAGGGGGTAATTGGAACCCGAGGCGGGTAGTGTTGAGAGGGTGAGGGTTTGCTGACTGCCTGGGGGCAAGGGATAACGTCCTAGAATGAAACCTTCCCCCGGACGCAGCAGAGGCAACTCGACCTCTTGGCCCTCGAGCCATACCACCCCTCGAGCCACCCCACCGTCAGCGGAAAGCTGGAGGGTTACGGTATGCCAGGCCGCGGTCGGGTTGGTGAGGGTCAGGGTTAGGGTGTGGAGCTGGCCCCAGCTTCCACGAATCCTCTGGCCGTTCCCAGCCTGAAAGGCACCTTCGCCCAGGCTGAGCTGCAGCGAACCCCCGGCCCGGTAGGTCTGGCGGGTCCGGATTTCAAGGCTGTCTAGACGGTACACCGGACCATTGCTATAGGTCTCCAGGGGGGGTTCCTCTTCCCCTGGGGCGACCGCATACAGGTCCAGTACAGCCTTTTGCCCCTGAACCACCAGGGCCTCGAGCAGCCCACTTCCAACCTGGCCGGGGCGCAGGGTCAGTTGGGTCAGCTCAAACTGGCCCCCTGGGGGCAGGCGCAGCAGTTGGCCGGCGCGGTTCCAATACAGCTCGAGCCAGCGCTTAGTGGCCATGTGCCCAGCGTAGAGCTCATCGGCGACCGGCCCCGCGCTGGCATCGCTCACCCACACCCAGGATTCTTCAGGGCTGGGGTTGGAGAGCCGGAGGTGCAGCTCGAGCGGCGCTGGGGCGGCATTCTTGTGGTGATACACCAGCCGCACCCCACCCTCCGGGCCAAAGCGGTAGTGGAACAGCCCACGGCTGGCTGAGAGGTTTTCGGGGTCGTTGGAGAGCAGCAGTTGGGTGGCCTGGGCTTTAGGGGCGGGAACCGAGGTCAGGCTCAGTCGGGTATGGCCCACGACCAGGCTGCGCCGCTCGAGGGCTGGGAGCGGTGCTTGGGGGGGAACCTGGCCCTGCACCCCTGGCCCGCCCAGCACCCGGGCTACGGCCTGTTGGATGAAGCCCGGAGGCACCTCACTGCCGGTAAGCCAGACCTCAGGGCCCGTCTGAGCCCAGGCCATGGCCCAAGCCCAGGAGGTCCAAAGTGCCCATTTCCACATACCGAGTCACTGTACAGAAGGGGGGCGGGCCGGATTCCAGGCCAGGGTTAAGCCGCCTTAACCTGCTCGAGGTTTACTCCAGCGCCAGCCGCACCAGGCGATCCAGCAGCTTGGGGTAGGGGAGATTGGAGGCCTGCCACAGCTTGGGGTACATGCTGGTAGGGGTGAAGCCGGGGATGGTGTTGAACTCATTGAGGTAGAGGGTGTGGTCGGGGGCCAGGAAAAAATCCACCCGGGCCATCCCCCGCACCCCCAGGATTCGATAGGCCCGAATGGCGGTGGCCTGGAGGGTCGTGGCCAGCTCGGGGGCAATGGGCGCGGGGATGTGAAGCTGGGCCCGGCCCTCCAGGTACTTGGTGTCGTAATCGTAGAACTCTGACCGGTAGGTGATTTCCCCCACCACGCTGGCCTCGGCCTGGATGTTGCCCAGCAGGGCTACCTCGAGTTCACGCACCCCCTCGATGCCCTGCTCGATCAGCACCTTGCGGTCCCAGACAAAGGCTTCGGCCAGGGCCTTGCGGGCATCTTGATCGGCCTTGACTTTAGAAATCCCCACCGAGGAGCCGGTATTGGCCGGCTTGATGAAGTATGGGGGGGTGAAGGGGGGCTCGAGGGCAGGCTCGCCTTGGTAAAGGGTTTGCCAGGGCACCACCGGGATTCCCGCCTGTTGGAGCACCCGCTTGCAGAGGTCTTTATCCATGCAGACCGCGGAAGCTGCGACTCCAGCGCCCACATAGGGCACCCCCAACACCTCGAGGAACCCCTGTAGGGTTCCATCCTCGCCCGGTCGGCCATGCATCAGCGGGAAAATGGCGTCATAGGAGTGCCAGTCTACGGGCGGTGGAAAGGGATGGAGGCCCTCCGGAGCCCCTCCGGCGTCCAGGGCTTCCTGGGCTTCTTTGCCCAGCAGCCAGCGCCCGTCCTTGGCGAGGAGGGCCAGCTCGGTGGGGTGGGGCATCGCCGCCAGCACCCCCTTGGCCGAGGAGATCGAGACCTCGTGCTCACCGGAGGTTCCCCCCGCAATGAGCAATATGCGCAACAAGCTCACAATGCTGATGATACTGCATGGAGTTGGCCTCCCCTCGAGGCTTTGAAATCTCCAGGGCTTTCGAAGTATCCTAGGGGCAATCGGGTGCGAAGGGGGCGGGAGCGCCAATCAACCACAGCCAAGCAGGCCTTAGGCATAGATGGGCTTTTGGGAAGAAGCCCATGGGTTTTCTGGGTATTTTGAAAGCGGGTGATGGGTATTAGCGAGGATGGCAGTATCCGCGTGGATGTGGCGGTGGTGGGTGCGGGCATATCGGGGCTGGGTGCGGCCAAAGCCCTGCATGAGGCGGGCCTCGAGGTGCTGGTGCTCGAGGCCGCTCAGCGGGTGGGGGGTCGGCTCCTGACCCGCACCCTGGAGGATGGCACCGCCTTTGATCTGGGGGGGCAGTGGGTGGGCCCCCAGATGTCCCGGATTTCCCGCCTGATTCATGAGCTGGGGCTTTCAACCTTCGAACAGCACGATTCTGGCCGCATAGATTTGGCCGCCCAACCGCTTTCCTCCATGGACAAGCTGGTGCAGGCCGAGTGGGAATGGGTTAAGGCCAAGCTGGGGGTGTTGGTGGAGCGGGTGAATCTGCCACAACCGGCCCTGACTCCAGATGCCCTCGAGCTTGACGCCCGCAGCGTGGAGGAGTGGAAGCGCGAGAACCTCGACAGCCCCTACCTCCGCAACCTGTTTGATCAGATCATCCGCACCGAGTACACCATCGAGCCCAAGGATTTCTCGGTGCTCAACCTGCTCTACAGCCTCAAGTCGGCAGGGGGGTTCGAGGGGATCTTGGGCCTCGAGCGCGGCAATGAGTCCTTGCGGGTGCAGGAGGGGATGGGAACCCTGTGCGAACGACTGGCCGCAACCTTGGGCCAGCGGGTGCACACCAACTGCCAGGTGCATGAGATTCTGCACACCGAACACGGCGCGACCCTGGTCGCGGAGGGGCTCAGCGTTCAGGCCAAGCGGGTGGTGATGGCGGTGCCGCCCAACCAAGCCATCCGCATAGACTTTGACCCGGTGCTGCCCCGGCGGCGCACCCGGCTGATGCAGCGGCTCGAGATGGGGGCGGTGATCAAGTGTTTTGCCTTTTACGAGCGCCCGTTCTGGCGGGAAAGGCCGGTCAATCCGGTAGACCCTGACCACCTGCTCTTTGACGACACCATTGATGCCACCAGCGCCGACGGCCGACACCCTGCCCTGGTGGCCTTTATCGGCGGGGATGATGCGGTGCTGTGGAGCGACAAACCCCCTACCCTGCGCCGCCGGGCGGTGCTGGAGGACCTGGCCCTGGTGTTTGGGGAAGAGGCCCTGTATCCCACCGGGTATTTCGACCACGACTGGCTCACCGAGCCCTTTATTGGCGGGGGATATGCCTGCTATGCCCCGCCGGGGGTGATGTCGGCGGGGTTTGAGCAGCTGCGTGAGCCCACGGGCTGCATTCACTGGGCCGGGACCGAGACCGCGGTGCATTACTACGGCTATGTCGAGGGGGCCTTGGAGGCGGGGGAACGGGCCGCAGCGGAAGTGCTCCAGGTCATGCGTGGCCAGCTTTCCCAGGCTCGAGGCTGAACTTCTGGCCCTAATGGAGAGAATCCTCAGCTTTTTTTCGCCTGCATCCGCTCAAAAAACTCCTGCCAGTGTGGTTGTCTTCCGTCTACATCCTTGAAGCCATACTCTCGGGCTAGATGCCAGGTCGCCAGGGCTTTTCCGGCCTTCTCCCCGACTTTGGAGTCAGAGGCTAGGGCTACCACTGCCCGTCCAATGTAGCGCGGGGTTTCGGACTCGGCGTAGTAGGGATCCTTGGCGATAGCATCTCGCCAGTTGGCCTCGGTGACGCCGAAATGGTCGAGCATCGCCTCCGAGCGTAGAAACCCCGGTGTGAGGGCCAGTGCGGTGATGTTTTTTGCTCCTGCGGATGACTTTACCAGAGTAGAACCTTCGAAGGCATAGCGATTCGACTTGAACTCCTCGCTCATGGCGAAGCCTAAGCGAATCACAGTAGTCTTCGCCAGGTCGTAGAAAAAGTTGCCGCGGTAGTTCAGATTGTCGCCGTCGGTGACCTCGATGATCAAGCCCAAATTGCGCTCCAACATCAGGGGTACAGCATAGCGTGCCGTGAGAATATGGCTGTATACCGAGCGCTCCAAGAGCTTCCAGCCCCGCATTGGATCGAGCTCCCAGAAGGGTTTACCCCACTCGAGCAGCGGATCGCCCCCCCAAATATCGTTGACCAGCAAGTCGAGTTGCCCATCTTGCTCCTCTTTGACCCGCCCAAAAAGCGCCTTGACCTCAGCCTCTTGGGTATGGTCGGTTCGTACTGCGATGCCTTGCCCTCCTGCTCGGGTGACTAACTCTGCGGTTTCCTCAATCGTTTCGGGCCGCTCTAAGTCAGATGGATTTCCCTGGGTGCTTCGCCCAGTACAGTACACGGTCGCACCGGCTGCCCCAAGTTCAATTGCGATTCCCCGACCGCAGCCTCGGGTTGCTCCAGCCACAACGGCTACCTTGCCCTCGAGAGACATTGGTTTACCTCCAAGCCACAGGATACTGACCCAAATAGGACATCTTTTGTCATATATTGCTAACCAGTGATGATTATGCGGGCTGATCGATTGCTGTACATTCTCCTGATATTACAGACCCAAGGGCGAGCCACCAGCAAGGCTCTTGCCGAGCGACTCGAGGTTTCTCAACGTACCATCCACCGCGACATGGAGGCCCTAACTGGTGCTGGGGTTCCAGTTTATGCCGAGCGCGGAGCACGGGGTGGCTGGTTTCTCCTAGACGATTATCGCACCAATCTTACCGGTCTCGGCTCGGAGGAAATTAAGGCATTGTTGGTCCAAGCCCCTAAGCTATTGGCGGACCTAGGATTGTCTAAGGCTTCGGAAGGTGCATTTATCAAATTGCTGGCGACGATCCCGGTCTTCCAGCGCGAACGGGCCGAGGCGCTGCGCGAGCGGATTCTGGTAGACCCCCGCGGTGCTTCGGAGGCGGTACCCTGGCTGCCGGTGCTGCTCGAGGCGGTTTGGCGGAGACACAAGCTATACCTGACCTATCAGCGCAGTGACGGCGAGTCCTACGAGCGACGGGTAGACCCGCTGGGCTTGGTCACTAAAGGGCAGACCTGGTATCTGGTGGCCTGGAATGGCGAAGCCTACCGCACCTACCGAGCCTCGAGGATCCAGGAGGCCCGATTGAGTGGAGAGATGGCGATTGAACCTGAGGGGTTCAACCTTAAGGCCTACTGGGAAGGCTCGAGGGTTGCTCTTAGAGCAAACCTGCCAAACTACTTTGTCTGGGCCAAAGTGGAGGTGGTGGCTTTGGAACGCTTTGGCCTGGTCGGCCGCTGGGCCCAGATGGAGATAGCAGAGCCTCTTGGAAAGGGATGGCTACGGGTGAGGATTCGCTTCGAACTGAAAGAAGATGCCCTAGCGTGGGCCTTGAGCATGGGGATGGCTGCTCAGGTGTTAGAGCCGCTCGAGTTGCGGGCAAAGGTGCGTGAGGTTGCTCGAGCAGTGTATCAGGGCCTCCAAACAGAGGATGAAGCTGGTGTAATTCCGGGAAGAACTCGAGCTGAGGGAGGGTAAGCGGGAGGATGCTCAGAACCCGGCGAAACGCTGGGTGGTTAGCCCCACCAGGAGCATCGCCGCAAAGTAGAACAGGGCCGAGCCCCCAATTACCTCAATGCTGCTCCACTGGTTGCGCCGGAACATCCGCTCGCCGATGAAAAGGGTGGGGTAAGCGTACATCAGCACGAAAGAGGCCAGGGTGCCCCCAATGGTCTGGCTAAACTTGAGGTTGACATGCTCGATCAGGGCCTGGCGCTCGAGCTCGCTCAGGCTGCCGTAGTCGCGCCCGGCTAGCTCGAGGTTCAGCAGCCGCCGGTGCAGTTGGTTCATGACCTGGTGGGCCAGATACGCGGCCAGCGCCAGCAGCGTGGAGACCAGAAAGGGGACCAGCAGAGGGTTCATCAAGGCAGAGTATAGAGAGGGATCTCTAACCTCCCGGTGATGAACAACCCAGTCTGGGCTCTCGAGGCGTTACATACCGGCAGAGGCGGCATCCCGGAAATCGATGCCATTAAACCGCTTCTGCGCGGCATCTAACCCCTCCACCGCCCAAACCTTTACCCCCTCGGCGGCCGCCTCGATCACCTGCGCCATCACCGGCGCGAGTTCGGGGCGGAACCCGGAGAGCACCCAGCCCGCTCCCTCTTCTGGGCTGGGCGGTTTGCCGATGCCGATACGCAAGCGGTGAAAGGCCTTGCTGCCCAGATGGGTGGAGATGGATTCTAGGCCGTAGTTTCCAGCGTTGCTACCCCCCCCTTTGAAGCGCAGCCGACCCGGAGGCAGGTCTAGCTCATCGTGAATCACCAAGATCCGCTCTAGCGGAATTTTGTGGTAGCGGGCGAAGGGGGCCACTGCCTGGCCGGTAGCGTTGTAGAAGGTGCTGGGTTTCATGAGCCAGCCGCTCACCTCCCCTACCGAAAATGGAGCCAGGAGCGCATTGGCTTTGGGGCGGAACCCTGAAGAGAGCCGATCCAGCACCCAAAAGCCCACATTGTGTTTGGTGTGGGCATACTGAGGGCCAGGGTTGCCCTGGGCGACAATCAAGAACATGGGGGTGCAGGAACAGCAGAAAACCGAAAGCTGATGAGGGCTCAGCCTTCGGTTTCAAGCGCTGGGCGTTAGGCCTTCTCTTCCTCGGTCTTGCCCTTTTTGATCACCTCGACCTCGGTGGGGGAAGCCGCCTCGGCGGTGAGCTTCTCGGCGTCCTCGGGCGGAACAATTGCCACCACGGTATCCCCGGCGTTCATCGCCAGGGTTACCCCTTGGGGAAGCTTGAGATCTGACATGTGCAGGCTATCCCCGATGTTCAGCGCGGAGACATCCACCTCAATCGAGTCGGGGATGTTCTTGGGAGAGACCTTGACCTGAATGTCGTTGTTGACCAACTGCAACACCCCGCCCATGCGCACCCCGGTGGCGGTTCCTACAATCTTGACCGGCACATACATCAGCACGGGTTCGTCGGAGAGGGCGTAGAAATCCACGTGATCCGGGCGACGGCGGCGCTTGTCGAGGTTGATCTGACGCACCAGGGTGTCCACGGTCTGGCCATCCTCGAGCTCGAGGGTGATGACGTGGTGAATCCCTGCCCCCATAAAAACCTTGTTGAACTCCTTGAGCTCAACCACCACCTTTCGGTTTTCCTTCTTGTTGTACAGCACGCCAGGCAACTTGCCTGCATCGCGAAGCTGCGCAGGCTTTTCGTTGCCGCGATTCTGGGCCTTGATCCGGTATTCCATGGATTCCTCCGAAATGGGAAGGGTTTCTTTTGTGAGCCACCCTGAGCCAGGGTCGGCGTGACACAAGCCTTACGAGTCTATCACAGGGGCTTGAGGTGGAGCAATGAGAGGGGTGGTAAGCCTGTCCCGCAGGGGGAACGACCCTGGCCGCAGATCTTCAACTTGGCTATACTGCGGGCCATGAAGATCGGCGAACTTCTCGAGCGCAAAGGCCCACAGCCGGTCTTCTCGTTTGAGTTCTTCCCTCCCAAGACCCCTAAAGAGGAAGCCCGGCTGTTTGAGGCGATTGCGGAACTGCGCTTGCTAGAGCCCGCCTTTGTCTCCATGACCTACGGCGCAGGGGGGGCGGGGGCACGCTCGGTGGAGTGGGTGGGGCGCATCCAAAATGAAGTGGGCCTGACCGCTATGGCCCACCTGACCTGTATGGGCCATACCCGCGAGGAGCTGGGCAACATCCTCGAGCAGCTACGGGGGGTGGGGATCCAAAACATCATGGCCATTCGGGGAGACCCGCCCAAAGAGACAGGGGGGCTTGAGGCGACCCAAGGGGAGTTTCGCTACGCCTGGGAGCTGGTCGCGTTTATTCGGGAGCGTTTTGGCCCTGCCTTCTCGGTGGCCGGGGGAGCCTATCCCGAGGGGCATATCGAGAGCGAGAGCCTCGAGGCCGATCTGCGCCACCTGAAGGCAAAGGTCGAGCGTGGCCTGGATTTTTTGGTAACCCAGCTCTTCTTCAACAACGCCCTGTACTTTGGTTTCCTCGAGCGGGCCCGTAAAGTTGGGATCGAGGTGCCGATTTTGCCGGGCTTGATGCCGATCACCAACCTGGGCCAGATCCGCCGCTTCATGGATTTGTGTGGGGCCAGCATTCCGGGGCCGTTGCTTTCGCGCTTGGAAAGGGCTGCCACTCCTGCAGAGGTGGTGGAGATTAGGGTTGAGCACGCCACCCGTCAGGCCATCGAACTGCTCGAGGCAGGGGTGCCGGGCATCCACTTCTATACCTTGAACAAGTCCCCGGCCACGCGGATGATCCTGGAGAACCTGGCGGGGGCAGTGCGCTAGGGAGCATAATTGCCCTATGTCAAGCCTACAGGAGAAGGTCTATATCCTCACCGGTGGAGCAGGGGCTATCGCCGGAGCCATTGGGAAATCCTTTGCCAAAGCTGGGGCGAGGCTGGCCCTGGTGGATGCCCATCCTGGGGCCACCAGTGAGCGGGCCCGCGAGTGGGGGGGGATGAGCTTTGTGGCCAACCTCACCCACTATCCCGATGCCGAGGCTTTGGTGCGCCAGGTTCGGGAGCGGATGGGGCGCCTGGATGGGTTGATCCACACCGTGGGGGGGTTCGCCGCCGCTCCGATCCAAAACAGCGATCCCACCCTCTACGACCAGATGTTCGACCTTAACATGCGCACCCTGTTCTACATGACCCGTGCGGTCATCCCTGAGCTGCTGTCGCAGAAGGACGGTTTCATCGCGGGGATTGCCGCTGGAGCTGCCTGGAAGGGGGCTGGGGCTGGAATGGCCTTGTATGCTGCTGCCAAGGCCGCTGTGGCCACGTACCTGCGCTCGCTGGATGCGGAGCTGGGGGGGACCGAGATCCGGGTGACGGTGGTGTACCCCATGGGGACGGTGGACACCCCAGCCAACCGCAAGAGCATGCCCGAGGCCGACCCCATGAGCTGGATTAATCCCGACGAGATCGGGGAGGCCCTGGTCTACGCGGCCAGCCGCAGCCCGCAGGGGCGGGTGCTCGAGCTGCCGATCTTCCCCCCCCGGTAGAACCCGGTAAGCCGCCGATCTGGCCGGGGGCTCCTACCCCCTTGACCGATGCCAGGCCTGCAGAAGTTCGGCCTCGCGCTCCGGGCTCAAGCCCGCGAGCCTGACCTCGGGTAGCGACCGGGCCCACTCGAGCGTGGCCGTGAGGGTCTCGAGCAGGCTGCGGAAGCTCAACCCGGCGGCTTCCGATCGGGCGGTCGGTATCTGGCAGAGCCCCGCGTCTGGCTCATCGGGAGGCAGCCAAGCGGGGAGGTCCGCCCAAGGCTGCACCCCGCGGGCCTTCAGGAAGGGCCAGTCCACCCAGGTGGGCACGAAGGCATGATGGGTAACCTCACCCAGGGCCTCGGCCAGTTCCCCCATTCGGACCGGGGGTCTGGCCCCATTAAAGACCCCCCCGGTACGGCTCTCGAGCAGGTGTAGGACGAAAGCCGCGAGGTCTCGAGCGTCTATGAACTGAATTGGGGCCTCGGGTGTTCCTGGAAAGAGCCGTTCACCGCCCTGTGCCGCGCGCCAAGGCCAGTAGGTGAAACGCCCGGTAGGGTCGTGTGGGCCCACCACCAGGTGGGGGCGTACCACCGTGGCTCGCCCGGTGTAGACCTCCTGCACCACTCCCTCGCAGAGGGCTTTTAGCCCACCGTAGGTACCACCGGTTACCTCTTCCACGTCAGGGGGGTCTAGCTGCTGGAGCGGGCCGTTCTCAGCGGTATTGGCGGGATCGGCATACACTGAGACCGTAGAGATATAGAGGTAGTGCTCAACCCGATCCTCCAGCAGTTCAGCGCTTTGCCGCACCTCGCGGGGAAGGTAGCCGTTTACATCCACCACCGCATCCCAAGAATGCCCCCGTAGGGCCTCCAAATCCCCGGCCCGGCGATCCCCCAACAGCTTTTCAGCCTGGGGGAAGAGGCCGGGGTTGGTCTGGCCTCGGCTAAAGGTAGAAACTTGGTGGCCCCGCTCTAAAGCCACCTCGACGATATGGCGTCCTACAAACTGCCCTCCTCCCAACACGAGTAGATTCATGGGCCCATTCTCCTGCTTTTTGAGGGCTGGTATCCACCGGTCACTTAGCCCCACTGGGTTTCTCGAGGCCCCTCAGTTTGAGCCTGGAGGGAGCGGGACGTAGAACCACTGAAGGTCGCTGGGAAGGGTTGGTGAGGCGGTATAGAGCTGGCCGGAGGCTCCGAAGGTCACGATCTGGTAGTTCCAACCCCGCTTGAAGACCAAGTTATAGGTATCGCTCCCCACACTGCCGCTCAGGCGCACATCACGGTCCACATAGATGAGTTCGGCTTGGCGGTCGCCGGGCTGGGGGGTGGGGTTGAGCCGGTTGGCGATCCGAATGTCGCCGGCCCGGATCCCAGGGTTGTCGAACTCCGGCTTGATGAGCATCAGGTTCTGGTACTGGGCATCGGGAGGGGTGATGGTAAGGGGACCGGGGGTGAAAGCCCGCAGCACGGTGGGAACCCCCAGGCTATAGCGGACTTTTCCGCTGCTGTCCACGCTGCCCTGCCCAATTACCGGCTGGTTGCCCCTGTTTTCAATCAGCTCGAGCCGCCCGCTTTCCCCCGTAGGCCAGCCCTGCAAAGCCAGGGTGCCTTTTGCGGCCTCCGGACCGGTGGGCGGAGTTGAAGCGCAAGCGGCCAGCAGAGCCAACCCAACCAATACTGCTCGATTCATCCTCCAACCTCCAAGGCTCGGCCCGCGAAGCCTCTCAGTATAACCCGTATACGGGGGAGCCATAAGAAGACCGGTTCTTGCACAATCCTGACCCCGGTTCAGCCCCTTGATTAAGCCCTAAAAGCCGTGTATAGTTACAGGGTTGCGTTGCCTCAGGCCAGCCCCTGGCCGTGGGGCCACAGTCGGTTGCGCCGGGCGGCAAACCCTTCGCGCACAGCGATTCTTGAGAATCTAGGGGCGAATCGGGAGCCTTAGGGCCCCTTCGCTTCTCGCCGGGAACCCCGCACCGAGCGCAGCCTGCATCAGCAGAACGCCCCCAGTGCGGGGTTCGCTTTTAGGAAGCCAGTTCAAGAAAGGATGTGATTACCCTGCCGACCATCAACCAACTCCTCCGCAAGGGCCGCAACCCGGTCAGCAAGAAGAGCAAGACCCCAGCCCTCAAGGGCAGTCCCTTCCGCCGGGGGGTTTGCACGGTGGTGCGCACCGTGACCCCCAAGAAGCCCAACTCAGCTTTGCGCAAGATTGCCAAGGTGCGCCTTACCGGCGGGGGCCAGGAAGTGACCGCGTATATCCCTGGCGAGGGCCACAACCTGCAAGAGCACTCGGTGGTGCTCATTCGCGGTGGGCGTGTGAAGGACCTTCCTGGAGTGCGCTACCACATCGTGCGCGGCAACTACGACACCCAAGGGGTCAAGGATCGCAAGAAGAGCCGCAGCAAGTATGGGGCTAAGAAGCCCAAGGCCGACGCTAAGGGCGCTGCCAAGAAGAAGTAGGTGAGCGATGTCGAGAAGAAGACAAGCTGAAATTCGTCCGCTCGAGCCCGATCTGGTCTACGGGGATGTGGTTGTAACGGCCTTCATCAACCGCATCATGCGTGAGGGCAAGAAAAATCTGGCCTCGAGGCTCTTTTACGACGCCTGCAAGATCATCCAGGAGAAGAGCGGCCAGGAACCCCTCAAGGTGTTTAAGGCCGCCCTGGACAATGTGCGCCCGCGCGTTGAGGTGCGCAGCCGCCGGGTGGGAGGGGCCAACTACCAGGTCCCGGTTGAGGTCACCCCGCGCCGCCAGCAGACCCTGGCCCTGCGCTGGCTGGCGACCGCTGCCGAGAGCCGTGGGGAGCGCACCGCTGAAGCGCGCATTGCCGCTGAGCTGCTCGAGGCTGCCGAGGGCAAGGGCGGAGCGGTTAAGAAACGCGAAGACGCTGAGCGTATGGCCGAAGCCAACCGAGCCTACGCTCACTACCGGTGGTAGGTATGGCTGTAAAGACAGGTTTTGACCTCAAACTCTTCCGCAACATCGGGATCGCCGCGCATATTGACGCGGGTAAGACCACCACGACCGAGCGCATCCTCTACTACACCGGGCGCATTCACAAGATCGGTGAGGTACACGAGGGTGCGGCCACGATGGACTGGATGGATCAAGAGCGGGAGCGGGGAATTACCATCACCGCGGCGGTGACCACGGCCAACTGGAAGCACAGCAAGACCGAGGTTGAGCACCGCATTAACATCATTGACACCCCCGGTCACGTGGATTTCACCATCGAGGTGGAGCGCTCCATGCGGGTTTTGGACGGAGCGGTGGCGGTGTTTGACGCCAGCCAAGGCGTGGAGCCCCAGTCGGAGACGGTATGGCGCCAAGCCGACAAGTACCGGGTTCCCCGCATTGCCTTTGCCAACAAGATGGACAAGACCGGGGCCGATCTGTGGCTGGTGGTCAATACCATGAAGGAGCGCCTGGGGGCCAAGCCGGTAGTGATGCAGCTCCCCATCGGGCGTGAGGACACCTTCAAGGGCATCATTGACGTCCTGCGGCAGAAGGCGGTCATCTTCAAGGATGACGTCGGTAAAGAACAGGAAGTTATCGAGGTTCCGGAGGAGTACAAGGCCCAGGCCGAGGAATACTTCGAGAAGCTGGTCGAGGCGGCTGCGGACTACGACGAGGGCATCATGATGAAGTTCCTCGAGGGGGAAAAACCCAGCGAGGAAGAGATCATCCGGGCCATCCGCAAGGGCACCATCGCCATCGAGATCTTCCCGGTATTCTTGGGCTCGGCGCTCAAAAACAAAGGCGTCCAGTTGCTCCTGGACGGGGTGGTGGACTATCTGCCCTCGCCCTTGGACATTCCCCCCATCAAGGGCAAGACGGAAAGCGGGGAGGAGGTTGAGCGTCCTGCCGACCCCAACGGGCCTCTGGCTGCGCTGGCTTTCAAGATCATGGCCGACCCCTATGTGGGCCGCCTGACCTTTATCCGGGTGTACTCCGGCACCCTTAAGTCCGGCAGCTACGTGCAAAACACCACCAAGGGTAAGAAGGAGCGGGTGGCCCGATTGCTCCAGATGCACGCCAACCACCGCGAAGAGGTGGAAGAACTGCGGGCCGGTGAGCTGGGTGCGGTGGTGGGGCTCAAGGACACCATCACCGGGGATAGCCTGGTGGGGGATGGCGATGAGCCGATTACCCTCGAGAGCATCGAGATCCCCGAGCCGGTGATTGACCTGGCCATCGAGCCCAAGACCAAGGCTGACCAGGACAAGCTGGGCGTAGCCCTCTCGCGTTTGGGTGAGGAGGACCCCACCTTCCGCATCGCCACCGATCCCGAGACCGGCCAGACCATCATCTCGGGGATGGGCGAGCTGCACCTCGAGATCATCGTGGACCGCCTCAAGCGGGAGTTCAAGGTGGACGCCAACGTGGGTAAGCCCCAGGTGGCCTACCGCGAGACCATCACCCGCCCGGTGGATGTAGAGGGCAAGTTTGTGCGTCAGTCCGGTGGGCGCGGCCAGTACGGCCACGTCAAGATCAAGGCTGAACCCTTGGGTCGCGGTGCGGGTTTTGAGTTTGTCAACGCCATCGTGGGTGGGGTAATCCCTAAGGAATACATCCCGGCGGTGCAGAAGGGGATCGAAGAGGCCATGCAGTCCGGGCCCCTTACCGGTTTCCCCATCGTGGACTTGAAGGTCACCCTCTACGACGGCAGTTACCACGAGGTGGACTCCTCGGAAATGGCCTTCAAAATCGCGGGTTCTATGGCCATCAAGGAGGCCATTGAGAAGGGTGGGGCGGCCATCCTCGAGCCCATCATGCGGGTCGAGGTGATTACCCCGGAGGACTTCCTGGGCAGCATCATCGGCGACCTCAACAGCCGCCGGGGACAGATCCAGGGTATGGAGGAGCGCGGAAACGCCCGCCTCATCCGGGCCCATGTCCCGCTGGCCGAGATGTTCGGCTATGCCAACGATATGCGCTCGATGAGCCAGGGCCGGGCCCAGTTCTCGATGTTCTTCGACCACTACGAGCCGGTGCCTCAGAACGTCGCGCAGAAGCTAATCAAAGGACAATAACCCTCGAGGGTCGGGTATCCCATACCCGGCCCATTCCTTGAAAGGAGCGTAACCAAGATGGCGAAAGGTGTGTTTGAGCGGACGAAGCCGCACGTAAACGTAGGGACGATTGGGCACGTAGACCACGGGAAGACCACGCTGACGGCGGCGATTACCTTTGTAGCGGCGGCGGCGAATCCCAATG
>NZ_QWLB01000038.1 GCF_003574355.1 Meiothermus granaticius NBRC 107808
GGTGAAAGGACCCGCACATCCGGTGGCGGAGGGCCCTTCAGTGCTGCTGGAACGGCCTCGCCCCTCTGGAACGGTTCTCCTGTTGACCGATGGGCTGGATGAGCTGGACTGGTCTCGCTTGCTCTATCGGCTGCGGCGGGTGGTGTTGGTGCAGATTCTGGCCCCCGCGGAGCTGGCCCCGCCTTTGGATGAGGCCTGGCTGCAGGACATCGAGACCGGTGGGCGGCTCGAGGTGGGTCGGGCCGAGGTGGAGGCCTACCAAACCGCGCTCGAGGCCCATTTGCGCCGCCTCAAAATCATCGCCCGTAGGCTGGGGAGCTATGCCCTATTGCGGGTGGGGGAGCCGATCATTCCGGGGTTGCTGCGGCAGGGGGTGTTGGAGGAGCGCTGAGCTACACCCCGAACGCCTCAGGGGGTAAGGAGTATCCCAGGGGCTCGAGCAAAGCGGCCAGGTGAAAGCGCAAGTAGGCCTCGGGCGGCAGATACTCCCCCACCAGGCGCAGTGCCTCGGCGGGAACGGATTTCAGCCCGATGAGGGTGTGGTAGGGCTGGAGCAGGGTTAGCGGCAGCGGCCCCCCGGCATAGATCACCGTGTCGGCCTCCCGGGCCACCACCTCAGCCTGGAGCTCCGCCACCCCCACCACCCCGCGCTGAGGCGCGGGCAGCAAGCCTAAAAACCCCTCTCCCTCGGGGTAACTGCGGCTCAATACCGAGACCTTGCTTAGGCCCCGCAACCCCTGGGCCAGCTCCGCCCGGACAGGCCCCACCCAAACCGCCCGGTCGCCTAGGGCATGGCGGCGCAGCAGGTTGGAAAAGGCCAGGGGCTCGAGGTAAAACCCCCGTGGGCCGGTGCTCTCCGGCAGGACCAGGTCTACCCGCCGCCCGGTTTGGGCCTCGGCTTCCAGGTTTTCGACCTTATCGAGGGCCAGTACCTGCAAGCCGGGGTCTTCCAAGACCGCTCCGGCCAGATTGAGGGCTCCCAACCCAGCCAGGGCGGCCTCGAGGTTGCTTCCATAGCGACTGCTGCGGGGTTCGCTGGGGGTTGCGCTGTGAACAAAGAGGGGCAGGTTGTGGTTCATGGCAGCGGCCAGCAGGGGCGAAAACCACTGGCTTTGTCCCTGATGGAGCACGATCAGCGGGCGGGTAGGGGCGTAGGCACGGTGCATCGCCCCTAATCTATTCGAGTGGGGACATGGGGGCAAATGTTCCCGAACAGGGGTCGGTTAGACTGGGCCCCGTGAGCGAGTTTCCCATTCATACCCCCGTCGAAGTGCGCTTCCGAGACCTTGACCCCCTGGGCCATGTGAACAACGCGGTGTACCTGACCTATGCTGAACTGGGCCGGATGCACTACATTCGCGCGATGGGCGCCGATGAGGCGGGGGGTAATTTCATCCTGGCTCGAGCCGAGGTGGATTTTCTGCGCCCGGTTCACCTGGGGGAGTCCCTCGAGGTGCGCACGCGGGTCCCTCGCGTGGGGAATAGCAGCTTCCACACCCTGAGCGAGATCTGGGCTGAGGGCCACCTGGCGGCCAGGGTCAGCGCGGTGGTGGTGTGGTTGGAGGAAGGCCGTCCCGCCCGCATTCCCGAGCACATCCGGGCCGCGGTGCGGAGGCTCGAGACCCTTCCAGTCGAAGGGGTGTAGCCACCGCAAACCGGCGATTTGCCCGCACTTCAAGGTTTTTGTGCCCCGGAAGCGCTTAGGAGCTCAACCGCTCGCTCCAGGACCAGATCCCGGCCCTCCGCCAGCGCCTTGAAGTCGTCTGCGAGCAAGACATCCGGGGTCACCCGCTCGGGATAAGGGGTGCCGTCGGCCCGCCGGGCCTGAGCGGTGGTCACCTGGATTCCCGAGCCGTCGCTCAGGGGCAGCACCTGGGTCGCGGTGTTGCCCACCCCGGCAGTGGGCTGGCCGATCACCAAAGCCCCCCGCCGCTCTTGCAAATCGAAGGCGAAGTATTCCGCACAGGAGGCGGTTTTTGCATCCACCAACACACTGACTGGGCCGTCCCAACGAGCAGGGTTGACCCGGTAGTTGCGAAAGGCCCCGTTGAAATAGGCTCCGTTGCGGTAGCCCTCCTCGCTCTGGTACTGGGGCCCCTTGAGCTGCCGGAAGGTATCGCCCACAAAGGCCCCTGCCCCTACCAGACACTCGCTGAGGAGACCGCCCCCGTCGCCGCGCAGGTCTACGACCATCTCCTTGGCCCCTTTGGCCTGGGCCTCGCGTACCAGCTCATGGATGCGCGGTCCAATCTGGTTGTACCCAGTGAAGCTGGGGATGCGCAGCACCGCCACCCCGTCCGGGCGCACCTTTAGGTAGGGGAGTTGGAGCAGTGAGATCAGTTGTCCCTGAAGGCTAACCTCCAGCTTTTGGGTCCCGCGCTGGACCTCGAGGCGCACCGGGGTTCCGCTGCCTACCCGCTCGCGCAGGAAGGGCACCCGCTCCTCCTCGTTGGCGGGGAAAGGCTCGCCGTTGATGCGCAGGATGCGGTCCCAGCGCTGAAGCCCCGCGAGGTCGGCGGGGCTGCCCTGGGTCACCTCGGTGATGAGCAGCCCCTCGAGGTCGGGAACGGTTTGGAGCTGCACCCCGATCTGGGGGCGATTGCTGCTGCCCCCACGGAGCCGGGCCTGAAACTCAGCGAAATCCGAAGGGGTAAAGTAGCGGGTATGGCGGTCCCCGAGCTCGGCGATTAGGCTCTGGATCACGGGAACGGCCTTGCTGGTAGGACAGGCTGCGTCTTGAGCACAGGCCTTATCCAGGTCGGGCTGATATTTCTGTTGGAGCGCCTCCAAATTGACCTGAGAAAAGCCACCGTAGCGCTGTTGTAAGACCCGATTGACCTCGTTGTAGAGATCTTGTGCTGGGCTGGCCAGGGCCAGGCTGGATAAGACCAGAGCCAGCGAGAACAACCCACTTCGTTTGAGCATAGACCCTATTGTGGGAACCGGCGGGTGAGAAAGAAAAGCGCTTGGGTTCCTTTTGGCTTTCCTCCGGGTTTAGGGCATTTTCCAGGTGGCGGGGCCAAGGGGGGGGTTGACTCGAGCCTCCTTGATCTTGGCTTCCGCAAACAAGGCCCCATTGGCGTAGAGGCGGGCTTGGAAGGGGATGAGTACCCCCTCCACCGATTTCAGGTCGCCGTAGACCACGGTGGTACGCCCCTGGCTGTTGTCGGTGCGCTCAGCCCGGAGGCGGCCTTGAGAATCGAAGAGGTAGGTGGTGGTGGCGCCTTGAGTGCGCACCCTTACGGTCAGGCCCGTGACGTCGGCAAAAGTCTGTTCCCCTTCCAGCTGCATTTCCTGACGGCCCTTGCTCCCGAGCCGCAGCCCATACCAGTTTTGATACAAGCCGTTGCGGAGATCCTGGGCCAGCTCTGCTCCAAGGGGTTGGGTGCCGCGCTGGGCACTCCAGCTTTGCGCAGCCTGAGGGGAAAATTGGATCACCTGAATCAGGGTGCGGCCATCGCGGTATTCGATGCGCAGCCGCTCGGCTTTGAAGTCCACGTAGGAGACCACGCTCAGGGTGTGTTCTGGCTGGCCCACCTGGAAGGTGGTCAGGGTGGCGGTTTCTTGGTAGGTGCGCAGGTTGCTCAAAGCCGCTCCGCCATGCGCCGCTTTGGCCCGCTCGAGCAGCGTGCCGGCACTGACCCCCTGAGCCCACGCAGGGGCCAGGCAGAGGGCAGACCCCACCAGCCACCAGATGTTGAGCAAAGTGAACAGCCTCACCTCCACAGGCTACCGCAAGCCAGGCCAAAAGGATGTCCCCAAGGTGAGAACCCCGGCAACTCCCCCTTCCAGTGGCCTCGGGAAGGGGGAAATTGAGCGCTTGGTGGGCTGGGGGATGCTCCCGCTCTCAGCCCAGGGGCGGGCCTCAACTCACCTTGAAGGGCGCGCGCTGCCCCGCCAAGGCGATTTCCTGAGCTTCCCGTGGAGCCCAGGCCAAGGCCAATACCGCCTGATACGCGCGCAGGGCCTTATCCCGCTGGTTGCTCAGATCGGCCAGTTGGCCATAGCGGGCCAAGACATACCCCGGCAGGTACTCGGGAAAGCTAAACTCGCTATGGATGAGCTCCTCGAGCAGCTCGAGGGCATCGCCGGGCTGCCCAGCAGCCAGATAGATCTGGGCCGCGCAGTACTGGGCCTCGGGGCTCCCCACCTCTGCCAGCTGGGCCAGCAGGGCGCCCCAATCATCCGAGGCCTCGAGCCGCCAGGCGCGGTCCAGCACACTGCGCTGGCGTTCGGCCGGGCTCGGCGCTTGCGGCTCGGGGGTTTGCGCCTCCGGTAGAAGCCCGCGCAAGAGGGCATAATCCAGCAAATCCGCCAAGATCACCACAGGCTCGGTTGGTTGCCGATCCCTGAGCTGAGAGGCCAGGGCTTGCATCCGCTCTTGGCGGAAGCCCGTGGCGGGGCCTTCACCAAAACGCTCACGGTAGTCCGTCAGGTAGGCCTGAAGCTCAGCCAGGATGGCTGGGCTCCAGAGGGTCTGGGGAGACTGGGGCGTAGTGAGCAGGCTTTGCAGGCGCTCCTCGAGCCCCGCTGCCGAGGCCAGAATCTCCTGACCCTTTGGAAACTGCGAGAGGGCCTGACGAAAGCGATCGGCCTCGGCTTTGAGGTAAGCCCTGGAGTCCAGGGCCTCCACCGGGACTCGAGCGGCCTGGGCCCAGGGCAACAGGTGAAACAGGGGGAGTTCCCCCTCATCGCGCCAGGTTCCAGCGGCCAGCTCTTCGGGGCCATAAGAGGCCAGCCAGACCTGTTGAGGGGCTTGCTGGCGAACGTACTCGAGCACGCTGACCGCGTTGTAGCGCGGGTGTAGCAGATGGAAGGGGCCTAGGGTGGGAAGGAGCAGCACGGATACCTCTTAGGAGTGATTATTGCGGATGGGGAGAGAGTTAAACGTGAATGCGATCATGGGGGCTCGAGGAGAGATCAGAGAAGACATCAAGGGTTGTGAGCGTGTAGGGTAGAACGGAGCGGAGTCAGAAGCCCTATGACCGAACCCAGCCCCAAGACGACAACCTCAAACCGCAGCATACTCGACCTCTCGGACCACAACTACCGCATGGCCATGATCAACGGCTGGCTGGCCTCGTTGGGTGATGCCTTTTTTAACGGCAGCATTGTGCTGGCTTCCTTTGCGGCCAAGCTGGGAGCACCCAACACCATAGTCGGGCTGCTACCCGCCTTGCTGGGGGCCGGGTCTATGGTGCCCCAGGTGTTCGTAGCCCCGTATGTTGCCCGACTGTCGCGCAAGATCGAACTGTACCGACGGGTGGCTTGGTTGCGGGCGGGGAGTTTGTGGGTGGTGGTGGTGGCCACCTTCGTGCTGGGGCAGCATCCTCACCTGCTGCTGCCGGTCTTCATCCTCGGCCTGGCCGCCAACGGTTTGTTTAGCGGTATCTCCTCGCTGCCCTTCTGGGAGGCGATTGGTAAGACCGTCCCCATGGAACGGCGGGCCGGGTTATTTTCAGCCCGCAATCTGGTGGGGGGGGTGCTGGGCTTCCTGACCGGCTTTGTGGTGCGCTTCATCCTGGGACTGCCACTGCCTTTCCCCCATACCTACGCCATTATTTTCGCCTTGGGGGCCATAGCCTACGGCTACTGCTGGTACTTTTTTGGCCTGATCAAAGAGCCCCCCGAGGAAGGTAAAACCGACCGCATCTCCCTGCGGCTGCCCTTCCGCGACTTCTACTTCCGGCGGTTTTTGAGGGTTCGGGTATTGCTGGCGGTTGGAGGGATGGTAGAGCCCTTCTATGCCGCGTTCGCGGTGCGCCAACTGCACCAGAGCGGGGAGATCGGGTTGTACCTGACCATCTTTACCCTTTCCTCGGTGCTGGCCAACCTATTGTGGGTGCAGGTCTCGAGGCGCTACGGCTCCAAGACCCTGATGCTGGTGGGGGCTGCCTTGGGCACCCTGACCCCGGTCTTGGCCCTGCTGCTCCCGCCGGGGGATTACTGGGGGGTTTTTGTGCTGCAAGGGGCGTATCTGGCTGCGATTGGGGTCAGCACCTCCACCTACCTGCTCAACCTGGCCCCAGACAACAACCGCAGCTCCTACATTGGGCTCTCCAACACCATCGTCGGATTGCTTTCGTTCTCACCGGTGTTGGGCGGCTTTCTGGCCGACCGTATTGGCTATGTGGGGCCGATGCTGCTGGCCTCGGTCTGCTATGGCTGGGCCCTGTATGCCGGGCGGCGCCTGCGCGACCTCGAGGCGATCTACGCCTCCAGATCCCAGCCCTAGGGCTTGTGGACAGTTAAGAGGAACCGGACGAGCCCTGCTCGTCCGGTTGGTGTTGATTTAGGGTGGGGATCAACCCAGCTAGAACTTGCCTCCGACCTTGGTGCGCCCGGCCCAGAGCTCTCCTTTATCGCGCCCCGCCCACAGCTCACCCTTGTCCCGGCCTGCCCACAGCTCGCCTTTGTCACGCCCGGCCCAGAGTTCTCCTTTGTCGCGGTTGCACATGGTTAGACCTCCCTTATCCTGCTTGGCGTTACGATACCTGGGGAAGTTATGGTCGTCAATCGTTGACATGAGAATATAAAAATGGTATAGGGCCGCGAAGTTTGACGCCTCTCGAAAACCTGAGTAGACTCCAGATCAGGATGCTTGGTTTGCGGACTACTCCAAGCTGGGGGAACTTCTAGCCGCAAGGCTCAGGAGGTTCCCCCGGCTCGCGTAGGATGCGGGCCGGATTTTTTTTCACTGTCCAAAGGAGTTGCGTGCCATGAACATTTATCTGCCGGATGGAAAATCCCTCGAGCTGCCTGAACAGGCCACGGCTGCCGATGCTGCCCGTTTGATCGGCCCAGGGCTGGCCAAAGCCGCCATCGGTGCTATCGCTGACGGCGATCTTTACGACCTCATGAAACCCCTCCCCAGTGGGGCCAGACTGCGCATTCTGACTGAAAAAGACCCCGAGTATGCCCAGCTTTTTCGCCACACCCTGGCCCACGTGATGGCCCAGGCGGTGCGGGAACTGTATCGGGAGCGGGGCTTCAGCCCCGAGGCGGTCAAGCTGGCCATCGGCCCTGTCATTGAGAACGGGTTTTATTACGACATCGATGCCCCCGAGCCGCTGCGCGAGGAGGATTTACCACTGATTGAGGCCAAGATGCATCGGATTGTGGGTGAAAACCTGCCCCTGCACCGCTTTGTGCTGTCCCGCCGGGAGGCTCTCGAGCGTTACCAGGGGATTGACCCCTACAAAACCGAACTGATCGAGAACCTGCCCCCCGGCGAGGAGATCAGCTTTTATCAGCAGGGGGACGACCAAAACGGCTTCACCGACCTCTGCCGTGGGCCGCATGTGCCCAGCACGGGCCGTATCCCCCCCTACTTCAAACTCACCAGCATTGCGGGGGCCTACTGGCGCGGGGACTCCTCCAGGCCGATGCTCCAGCGCATCTATGGGATTGCCTTCAGCAGCAAAGCTGAGCTCGACCACTACCTTTGGCAGCAGGAGGAAGCCAAGCGCCGCGATCACCGCAAGCTGGGGCAGGAACTGGATCTTTTCACCATCTCGGAGGAGGTGGGCAAAGGCCTCCCGCTGTGGCTCCCCAAGGGGGCCTTTGTTCGGCGGCAGCTCGAGCAGTACATGTACGATAAGGAGCAAACCCACGGTTATCACTACGTGTATACCCCTCATATCGGCCACGCCAAGCTGTATTACACCTCTGGCCATCTGCCCTATTACAAAGACGACATGTATGCCCCCATCGAGATCGAGGGCGAGGAATACTACCTCAAGCCGATGAACTGCCCTCATCACCACATGATCTACAAAGCCCGACCCCACAGTTACCGCGACCTTCCTCTGCGGCTGGCGGAGTTCGGCACGGTGTATCGCTTTGAGCTCTCGGGCACACTCTCCGGCCTCACCCGGGGGCGCGGGTTCACCCAAAACGATGCCCATATCTACTGCTCGAAAGCGCAGGTCAAAGGGGAGTTCATACGGGTCATTCAGCTGTTTGATGAGGTCTATAAAGATTTCGGCATCCAGGATTACTGGTTCAGGCTGAGCTTGCCTGATTTTGAGAACAACCCCGAGAAATTCGGGGAGCCTGGCCCGCACTGGGAAGAGGCCATCGCCGCAATCCGGGCCGCACTGGACGAGACCGGGGCCAAGTATGTGGAGGGGATTGGTGAGGCCACCTTCTATGGCCCCAAGCTGGATGTGCAGGCCAGAACCGTGCTGGGCAAGGAGGAATCGGTGGCCACCAACCAGCTCGATTTCATCAGCGGACAGCGCTTTGGCTTGGAGTTCACCAATGAGCGAGGGGAGAAGGAAACCCCGGTCATCATCCACCGGGCTATCATGGGGAGCTTTGACCGCTTTTTTGCCTTCTACCTGGAGCATACCGCCGGGGATTTCCCCCTATGGCTTTCTCCCACCCAGGCGGTGATTGTGCCGATTTCAGACCGCCACCTCGAGTACGCCGAGGAGGTAGCGGCTGAACTGCGCCAGCACCGGCTGCGGGTTGAGGTGGATGACCGGCCCGAACGGATGAACGCCAAGATTCGAGACGCCGAGCTCCAGAAGATCCCCCTGGTTTTGGTGGTAGGGGATAAAGAAACCCAGACCCACACGGTGAACCTGCGCGAACGCCACGTCAAGGACCAGCGGACCCTAAGTCGGGCGGAGCTAATCGGGGAGATGCTCCAGAGGGTGGCAGAGCGCCGATAGGCCGCTTATCCCAGCTCTCGCAGGGCCTGTTCCTCGGCGGGGATACGCACCCCTAGGAGCAAAAGGGCGTTGAGGAGGCTGGCCACAAGGGCCGTGATCCAGGCATCGAAGATCAGGGGGAGGGCAAGAAGCTCGAGCCCCACCGCCAGGTAGTTGGGGTGGGCCATGAAGCGGTAGGGGCCGCGCCGCACCCGTTGGGCGTTAGGCACGATCAAAATTCGGGTGTTCCAATAAGGGCCCAGGCTGGCGATGGCCCAGTAGCGAAGCCCCTGAGCGGCTAGAAAAAGGCCCAGCCACCCTTCCCAGTGGGGGGATATGGAATGGCGTAGGCTGCCCTCCACGAACCACCCCAACATCCAACCCAGGTGTAGCCCGAAAAACAGGAAATAATGCCGCTGGCCGTACTCTTTGGCCCCTTGAGCAAGGGCCCAAGCCTGGTTTTTGCGGGCCAGCCACAGCTCTGTCCCCCTTTGAATTCCCACCGCTATCAGCGCAACCCACAGAGCCAGCATCGCTTCCTTTACCACTGCAACACTGTTCCCTCGACGGCGAACCCTGGGCCCAGGGCTAAGACCACCCCTGGGGTGTCGGCGGGGAGGGGCTCGAGGGGACTCATCAACCGCTGCAGCACGAACAAAGCAGTCGGGCTGGACATGTTGCCAAAGGTTTTCAGCACGCACCCAGAGGCCTCGAGGCTGCGGGCGTCTATCCCCAGGGCCTCGCGGTAAGCGGCCAAAACCTTAGCGCCCCCGGGGTGTAAGGCCCAGCTCCCCACCGTCTCGGGGTCTAAAGCGTAGCCCTCGAGCCCCTCTCCAATCAAGCGGCCCAGCTCGCCCCGCACCAACTCGGGAATGCTTTGGGCAAAGCGTACCTGGAGGCCCCCTTCGGTCACATCCCAGCCCATTACGCCATAACTCTGGGGCAAGAGGCGGCTAAACCCTCCCCGTACCTCAGGGCCTTTCCCAGGCCCCAGCACCACCGCCGCAGCCCCATCGGCAAAGAGGCTGCTAGCCACCAGATTGCTTTTGGAAAGATCCCCCCGGACGAACGTTAGGCTGCACAGTTCCACCGCCACCAACAGCACGTAGCCATTGGGGTATAGCCGGGCCAGCTCAGCCGAGCGCGAAAGCCCCGCCACCCCCCCAGCGCAGCCCAGCCCCCAGATCGGAAGCCGCACCGCCGAAAGCGGAATCCCGAGGCGTTGTACCAGATAGGCCTCGAGGCTCGGGGTGGCGATCCCTGTGGTGGAGACCCACACCACCGCTGCAATTTGCTCTGCTGCAACCTCGGCCTGGGCCAGTGCGGCCTGGCTGGCCTGGATGGATAGGGTTAGGGCGGTATCGGCCCAGAGGGCATTTTTTTCGGCAAAGCTGTGCTCCTGCGCAAACCACTCGAGCGGGGCGGAGAGGTAGCGGGTCTCGATCCCGGTATGCTCGAATACCCCAAGCAGCCGGTGTAGCCCTGGAAGTCCCTCGAAGAGCCGCTCGGCCAACCCTTTGGCCTCTGCCTGCCCGATGCGGTACGGGGGAACCGCGGTGCCGATGCCTAAAAGGCGGGGGTTGGGTGAAGGGGAGGTGGGGATCATGTTTGCTTCAGTTTGAGGCCATCGGGCCCCACCGATTACAGCCTGAACCGCTTTTATGCCTCCCCTTCAGGGGTCTTGCAGCTCTCGCGGAAAACGTACTGCCCGATGCGCTTGCGGTGGCTGGACTTCCAGTCTATCCGAGGCCGGGGTTTCTCGGGGGGCAGGTAGCCCAGGCGGTAGACCGCCATCAGCTCGAGGGTCTCCGGCACCTCGAGCAGCCGCTTGATCTCGGCCCAGGCTTCAGGAACCTCCATCGGCGTACTGACAAACTGAATGCCCATCCCCAGCTCCACGGTGGTCAGCCAGATGTTTTCAATGGCCATCCCCAGCCCCAACAGGCTATAAAACCCCGAAAGCTCACCGGGGCGGTACTCAGCCTTGTCCAGGAGTGCGGCCAAGAGCAGGGGAGACCCAGCCACCAACTTGCGGTTGTCCTCCCCCAGCAGCTGGGGAACCCGCAGGGTGCGGAGCAGACCCAGGGCCCTAGGGCTCATGATCTGCCGGGTAAAGGGCCGCAGTGGGCCGGGAAGCTGATCAATCAGGATCCCGTCACGGCGCTCTTCCATCTCCTCCTCGCTGAAGCGGAAGTAGGGGCGGTAGCGCTCGAAGAACTTACCCTCAGCGATCAGGCGCTCCATGCTGGCCCCCCCCAGCTCGGCGATGCGTTGCCGGGTGGCCGCGTTCTCGATCAAGACGAAGCGCCAGGGCTGGGAGTTGAAGTGGCTGGGCGCACGGCTGGCCGCTTCCATCAGAAGGTGCTGATGCTCTTTGGAAACCGGGGTCTCCAGAAAGGGGCCATTGGTGGTTTTGCGCTTACGGATCACCTCTAGAAATTCCATTGCATTCCCCCTTACAGCAAGGCCAGGGCATATCCCAGCAGCCCGATGATCCCCAGGGCGGGATGCGCCCAGGTATGGGGGCGGGCTCGAGGGAATAGGGCCAGGCAAGCGATGGTCAGGAGCAACCCGTACTCCCGCAGCAGGAGCAAGGAAGCGATCGCGCTGGCAAATACGGCGAAGTAAAGCAGGTGATGCCAGACCCCAAACCGAGCCCACTGCAGCTGCGCGGCCAATCCCACCCCCAGGTTGAGCAGATAGAGGCCCAGTGCGATGCCCATCACCCAAGACATTGGCCTCAGCATACCGATAGGAGCCCGAGGCAATGCAGTCCAGGCTGCGCTCTTAGGGCTTCAAGCCTGAGCCTCGAGGCGCGCCAGCAGTGCCCTGGCCCGCTCGAGCAGGGGCCTGCCGCGTCCGGCCAACTGGGACTGGAACTCCAGCGCTACCAGGGTGGCCGGTCGGAAAGCCCGCCCATCGGGGTTTTCAAACAGGCTGTTCAGCAGCTCAAAATCGGCTTCGCTGCGCCAACCGGCTTCCTTTTTGAGCTGGTCCAAGTAGCCCCACTGGAAGCGCTCCTCGCTCAGATTTCCCTGCACGAAACGCCGCAGCAGATCAGCATACACATGCAGCCCCACCACCGCGGGGTTCTTGACCGCCGCCCCCAGGTGAACGGGGAGAGACTCGGCCAGAAGCTGGCTCAGGCGCTCTGGTTCGATCTCTCGGTTGTCCAGGTCGAAAACGGGCTTTCCGTTTCGAAAGAGGATGAACTGGGGGCTTTGATGGCGCACACCGCTGCGCTCTTCAACCCAGTTGCTGGCGGGACGGTCCTCGGGGATGCGGATGAGGCCGAGGGCCAGGTCGGTTCGATTTTCTATGGCGCGCTCGACAAACCCCCAGGCCTCGAAGGTCCTGTCACTGGTGCTGGCTTTGAAGATGGCCGCCAACGGGTAGGTTTCGAGGAACCGATCTACGGATTCCGGGGTGTGCAGGTCAAAGATGCGCTCGCGCAAGCTCATTGGCTCCATGATACGGCCCGAATTGGGGCCTGGATGAATCGTGAAAGGGGTTGGGGTTGACCAGATGACCCCTCATGTAAAATAGGCCGAAATGAGAACGACCTCTATACCCACTCGAGAGGTAAAGCAGGGCACCTCTCCCGTTTTCACCCTGGCGGGTCAAGCCGAAGGTTTAGATGTGTTGGCGCAGGAGCTCAAGGCGGTATTTGAGCGCAAGGGCTACGTCTATGAGGCCGAGCCCGAGACCCCCCGGATGGTCCTCAACCTGATCACGGCAGCCAAGCCCCAGCCCTACCGGCGCCGGGCTCAGGCCACCATGGTGATCTCGCTGCTGGCGCTTCCGGTGGTTCCGGATAACCTCATCGCTGAGCTGTACCCCTATTTGGTACGGGCCCTCTCCAACATGCTGGTGGTTTATGTTCCTGGGGTTGGGGCCTATTTCCTGACCCTCGAGCTGGGCCAGTATTTCGAGCCCGAAGGCCCAGGGTTTGCCGAGCGGCTGTTCGAGCGGATTGAGCCCATCGCCTCCTCAGTGCTGGTGGTGTCCAACCAATTTGACCCCGACCTCGAGCCCGAGCTGTGGGGTGGGGACGCCATCACCCAGAGCATCACCGCTGCTGGGCGCAAGCTGGCCGAATGGGACTTGCTCCCCACCGCCTTCCCCATCGAGGAAATTCTGCCCCCGGAGGACTTCCGCCATGTCAAGCGGCTCTACGGAATCGGGGGGCTATCCTATGGGAACCTTTCGGCCCGCAAGGACGATAAACGCTTCTGGATGTCGGCCAGCGGGGTGAACAAGGCCAACCTGCGGGAGGTCGGGCGCGATATTCTGATGGTCAAGGACTACGATATCGCCCAAAACGCCATGCTGCTCTCGGTGCCCCCCAATGTGGAGCCGCGCCGGGTTTCTGTGGATGCCATTGAGCACTGGATGATCTACCGGGAACACCCTGAGGTGCAGGCTATCATCCATGTCCACGCCTGGATGGAGGGGGCGCCCTCAACCCAGTTCAACTACCCCTGCGGCACCTATGAGCTGGCTGATGCCGTAGCCCAGAAGGTGCGCGAGGCTGCCGATCCTGCTCAGGCGGTGGTGGGACTCAAGAACCATGGCCTCACCATTACCGGTCGCAGCCTCGAGGACATCCTGAGCCGCATCGAGGGCCGGTTGCTGCGCCGGGTCCCCATGAGCTAGCGGGGCTTCCCTCACCCCATCAAGGCCTCCAGTCCTTCCACCGCCCCCATGCGCAGGCTCGAGCTGGCCAGGGAAGAGAGCGGGGTGGGCTCGGGGTTGATTTCCACGATGTAGGCTCCAGAGTACGCAGCCAAGCGCCCTAAGCCTGCTGCGGGTTCCACCTCACCGCTGGTGCCGAGGATCAGGGCCACCTCACAACCCCTGAAGGCCTGTTCGGCAGTCTCGAAGGCCCCAGGGGGCAGGCGTTCGCCAAACCACACCACATCGGGGCGGGCTCTGGCCCCACACCTGGGGCATTGGGGCGGTGGGGTGAAGGCTTCCGGCGCCGGCAGGGCGAAGCGATGCCCGCAGACCTCGCAGCGACCCTGGGTGAGGTTGCCGTGCAGCTCGACCAAGCGCTGCGAACCGGCCCTGGCGTGCAGCCCGTCCACGTTCTGGGTGACCAGCAGGAAATCCTCCCCCACCCGGTGCTCCAGCTCCACCAACCGGAGATGGGCTGGGTTGGGCTGAGCCTGGCAGACCTGCTGGTAGCGCCAGGCATACCACCCCCAGACCTTCTGTGGATCTCGAGCATAGGCCTGTGGGGAGGCGTATTCTTCAGGGTTGAAGCCCCGCCACAAGCCCGCGGCATCTCGAAAGGTGGGGATGCCCGAGGGCTTGGAAACCCCAGCCCCGGTCAGAACGGCAATTCGCTGAGCCTGGTTTAGGCGGGCTCGAGCCTCTTTCCAAGCATGCATCAGCCTTTAGTGTATCAGCCGTGGAGGCAGGTAAGATGGTCTGGAACGGAGGCTCTGGCCAGAGCCTTCCCCAGGAGGATGGGCGGTGCGGCTGTATACCTCGGAAGCCATGCGGGCGGCAGATGCCAGGGCGGTGGGCCTGGGGTATCCCAGCCTGCTGTTGATGGAGGCGGCAGGGCGGGCGGTGGCTGAGGTTGTGGCAAGGGCTTATCCGAGCCCAAAAATCGTCGTGCTGTGTGGTAAGGGCAACAACGGCGGGGATGGGTTGGTGGCGGCCCGTTGGCTGAGGCTGTGGGGACGGGAGGTAGAGGTTTATGCGGCGGCTGGGCAGGAAGGGGATGCTGGCCTGGCCCGGTCGGCCCTCGAGGCCCACGGGCTGAAGATCCAACCCCTGGAGGCCTGGGCCCCTGAGCCGGGGAGCCTCCTGGTGGATGCCCTGTTCGGGACCGGACTGAGGGGCCGGCTCGAGGGGTTCTGGGCCAGTTTGGTAGCCCAGATTAGGGCCTCTGGGCTTCCTACGGTGGCGGTAGACCTTCCCTCTGGACTCCCCTATGAACCCCACCTGGAAGCCGAACTCACCGTGGCCCTAGCCGGGCTCAAGACCGAGCACCTGTTCTACCCGGCTCGGTCCGCCTGTGGGCGAGTGGTGCTGGTCCCTATCGGAATGCCGGAGCCGGCTTTGGTCAGCCCGGCCCTGCCGGAGTTGCTCACCCCCGACGGGATGCGCCGACTGCTCCCGCGGCGGCCCGGAAACGCCAATAAGGGCTCGGTGGGGCGGGTGCTGGTGGTTGGGGGACAGGCCATCTATACCGGTGCCCCAACCCTCACCGCCCTGGCAGCGGCCCGCAGCGGGGCTGGATTGGTAACCGTGGCCTACCCGGCGGGTAGCGCGGTACAGCCCCCCTTGGAGGCCATTCGCAAACCTCTCCAGGACTGGAGTGGGGAAGGGCTCCAGGGGGCCAAGGCCGAGGCGGTGGCGGTGGGGATGGGAACCGGGCCAGAAGGGGTGGCTGCTGCGAGGGCTGCCCTCGAGCTGGGCCTGCCCACCCTCGTTGACGCCGATGCCCTGCAAGTCGAGGTGATAGACGCCTATCTTCAAGCTCGGCTTCCCACGGTCATCACCCCGCATCCCGGCGAGGCCGGGCGCCTGTTGGGTCGCTCTGCCGCAGAGGTAGCCCAGCAGCCCCTCGAGTCTGCCGCCCTTTTGGCCCGCCGTTTTCCGGGCGCAGCGGTGGTACTCAAGGGCGGCCCCACCGTGATGGCGCTTTCCCCGGTGCCTGACTCAGCTCCGGTGCTTGCGGTCAACACCACGGGAAACGCCGCGATGGCCTCAGGTGGGATGGGGGATGTGCTTTCAGGGATCATCGCGGCCTATCTGGCGGCTGGGCTCGAGCCCTGGGATGCGGCCCGGCTAGGGGTATACCTGCACGGCCTGAGCGGGGACCTCATCGGCAAGGTGGGGATGCTGGCCCATGAGGTCGCCGAGGGCCTTCCTGAAGCGGTATGGCGGCTCTCCAAGGGGAGGGTGCGGGGGTTTTGGGCACAGGAGCCCGAGGCGGATGAGGCCCCATGATAGACTGCAGGGGAAAGGCACACCCCATTTCGGCCCACGCTCCGGATATGACCCTGCGCCGTACCGATCGCATCCGCCCCGATGCTGGATCTGTTGGGGGGGGTGGGCATGGCTGAGGGGTTGCTGGAGCTGCTCTCTCCAGCGGTCTGGGTTTCGCTGCTCCAGCAGTGGCCGCAGGGGGAAGCGGTGGCCGCGGGTATGCTCCGCAGCCTCCTAATCGCTTCAGGAGAGGAGCTCCCGAGTGGGTCGGGGTTTTCAGGCTATGCGCGGGTACACTTCAATGACCGCTTGGGGTGGCTGGCGTTTCGCCAGGGAAAGCTGCTCGAGGCCTGGAGCGAGGCCGAGGGCCGGTGCGTGGCGGGGCTCGAGGCCTACCGGGCTTTGCAGGAGGGGCTCGAGCGGGGAGACCCTTCCTTGTACCGACTGACCCCGGAAGTCATCCTGCCCCTCTTGGCCCTGACTCGTGGCAGCCTGCGGGCGGCGGGCATCCCTGCCGCCAGCGTGATCGCAGGAGATTTGTTCGCCTCTTTGGGTCAGGAGGGGTTTGGGGGGGCTTTGATCTTGGAGGATGCCCCAGGGAGCCTCGAGCCGCCCCTCCCACGGCTTACCGAAGGGGCCTCTGGACAGGCCTGGTATTTTATCGGTGGGCAGGTGCTGTTTGGCGCGGAGGTTCCTCCGGGGTTTAGCCGAGGCCGTTTGTACCTGGTCCAGATGCCTCTCAAAGAGCCCCCTGACCTGCGCGAGGCGTTGGCTCAAGCCGAACACCAGGGGCGGGCCAAGCAGCTAGAAGCCCTATGGGGTGCGGCAGGGATTGTGCTGCGCGAGTATATGGGTCGAGGGGCGGCCTCGGCCCTGGATCGGCTGCGCCGGAGTCACCCAGGAGAAGACCCTGCGGCGCTGAGCTTGGCCCTGCGGCATTGGTTCGAGAACAGCCTCGAGCCCAACGCCGCTCGGATGTTCGACCGTTTGGTGAAAGGCTGACGATGCTCGCTAAGAGGCTTCCCACCCTGTTCATCCTGTTCGCCTTGCTCTGGCTGCTCGGGCTGCTCATGCATAACCTCTTGCGCAGCTTTGCCGAGGGGCTTTTTAACTTCTTAGGGGCCTGGGCTTTATGGAGCATTGCCCATCGCTCCCCCACCCTCTTGCGGCGGGTTTTGATTGGACTGGCCTTGGGGTTGCTGTTTCTGGGGGTGGGGGATTTGCTCTATACCTGGGGGCTGGCCGGAGCGGATACCGATGCACTGCGGCAGCCGATCTATATCGTAGGTGTGCTGCTCTTCTTGTCCATGGGTACGCTCTTGCCCTTTGGTATGGAGCGACAGGGGCTTTATCCGGAGGGGTTTACCCTCCGGGCCTTGCTGCTCTCGCTGTTGGGTGGGGGGGTGCTAACCGGGCTCAGCTACTGGATTCGACCGCTCTCGTCGGTGGAGCTGCTCTATGCGGGGGCGGCGTTTTACCTCACCCTAGCCTTTGTGCAGCAGGCCTGGATTCTGGCGGGTGGGCGGATCGGTCGGGCGCTACAGGGGGTAGTCTGGGCGCTGGTGCTGGGCAGTCTGGGCCGCATTGTGACGGTGTTGGTGGTCAGCTCTAGCGCCAACTGGTCGGTGGTGATCTACGATGTCTTGTGGATTTCCGCCATGGGTGCGCTGGTTTGGAGCGCCTACCGCCGCTGGGCATCGGATTCGTAGGCCCAGCCGAAGCGGAGCGATCCAGCAGGGTGAGCACCTGATTTGCACCTGACCCGGAGTCGGCAGACGGTATGATGGGGGGCATGAACGGCGGGGAGCACAGCTCTTCTTTGGTCGTGCAGGTGCAGGTCCCCGCGACCTTGGCCAACCTTGGCTCTGGGTTTGATGCGCTGGGCGTGGCCCTGGACCTGTATTTAGAGGTTACGGCCCGGCCTGCCCTATCGGATGCGTTTAGCTATACAGGGGAGGGCTGGGTAGAGGCCACCCCCGATAACCTGATCCACCAGGGCTATCGCGCGGCCTGGGCGGCTCTGGGAAAGCCAGCCCCCCCGGTAGCGCTCGAGGTCCACAACCCCATCCCGCTGGCTCGAGGCATGGGGAGCAGCTCCGCGGCCTTGGTGGCCGGGGCCGCTGTAGCGGATGCCCTCTCTGGGGGTGGGCTGGGCAAAGACGGGGTGTTCCGGGTCACCGCGGCCCTGGAAGGCCACCCCGATAATGTGGCGCCGGCGGTATATGGAGGCTTTGTGGCGGCCCTGGCCGAGCCCCCCCTGGCCCTGCCGCTGCCCTGGCCTCAGGGGGTGCTGTTTGTGCTGGGGATCCCGGCCTACGAGGTGCCCACGGCCTTGGCCCGGGCCGCGCTGCCCCAGGTGGTTTCGCTGGCGGATGCCAGCTTCAACCTGGCCCGCAGTGCGCTCTGGCCAGCGGCCCTTTACTCCGGTCGGCTCGAGGCCCTGCGTGAGGCGGCGCGGGACCGGCTGCACCAGGGTCAACGGGCCCACCTGATGCCGGGGATGGAGGGGGCGCTCGAGGCGGCCTATGCCGCCGGGGCCCTGGCCGCGTTTGTTGGGGGGGCGGGTCCTACCCTGGCCGCGCTGGCCAAGCCGGAGGCGGTGGAGGCGGTGCGGCGGGGATTTGCCTCCTATGTGGGCGAGGGGCGTACCCTGGTACTCAAAGCGGGGAGAGGATATACGTGGAAGGAAGTTTTGACACCCGCTCCTTGAGCGATGTGCTCGAGGTGATTCACTCCCAACGCTGGTCGGGCCGGTTGCGCTTGGAAGAGTGGGTACACCTTCCGGATACCGCCCAGGCTGTCCAACTGCCGCTGGAGCTGCGCATCCGAGAGGGGGAGCTTGCGGGTGGAAGCATCCTTGACTGGGAGGGGCTCGAGGCCATCAGCACATTTCCCCTGCACCTCAAGCAGGGGCGTTATGCCTTTACCCAAGGGGTCGAGCCCAGTGCACCGCTGATGCCGTTCAAGCCTCTGCTGGATGAGTGGGCCCGCATGAACGATCAATGGGCGCGTTTTCGTACCCTGCTCGACTCACCGAGCCGGGTGCTGGAAACCCCAAGGCCGCTTCAGCCTTACGCCATCTTCGTGGGGGGTAAAAGCGTTCGAGCCGCGGCTAAGGCCTGGAAGGTTCCCCTGATCATCGCAGCGGAGCGGGCCTGGCGCGGATTGCGCGAGGGGGATCTGAGCAAGATGCGCAAGTATGCCTGGTATGGGTTGCGCATTCGCCATCCCGAGGCAGATCGCGAAAGCCGCCGGCATAGCCTGGTCTCGCGCCTGGACGGCACCCGCAACCTAGGTGAGCTGATCCAAAGCGGTGTCCCTATCGAGGAGGTTCGCCGGTACTTGATCGAGGAAATTTTGGCGGGCCGCCTAAATGTGCTGGGCAAAGGTTGGATTCTGCGCGACCTGTTGTGGGAAGCCGAGGGGGTGGCCCACCCTCGACCCTGAAGAGGGCAGGGTAGACTGAGGGCCGATGTACGCCATCCCACCCCCCTATACCCCGCGTCAAGCCCTGGCCCTGGGGGTTCTGCGGCTTCTGGGCTGGAGGGCGGTGATGGCCCCACCGCCGGGGCGAAAGTTCATACTGGTGGGGTATCCCCATACCTCAAACTGGGATTTCCCGTATGCCGTGCTGTGGGCCTGGGCTTCGGGAACGCGCTTTCGTTGGGTGGGCAAGAAGGAGCTATTCCCCCCGGTGCTGGGGGCGGTGATGCGTTGGCTGGGGGGTATTCCAGTAGACCGCAGCAAGCGCGGCGGGGATTTCGTGCGGCAGGTGGCCCGGTTGTTTGAGCGCTACGATAGTCTGTGGGTGGTGGTTGCGGTGGACGGAACCCGCAGCCGGGCAGAGTACTGGCGGACGGGGTTTTATTACATGGCCTTGGAGGCTGGGGTGCCGTTGGCTCTGGCCTATATTGACTACCCTCGCAGGGAGGTGGGGATTGGGGGCTACTTCATGCCCACCGGCGACCTCGAGGCCGATTTCGAGCATCTCAAAGCCTTTTTCTCCGACAAGGTCGGGAAGAACCCCGGGCAGCAAACCCCGATTCGCCTCAAGCCCAAAGATGGGCTAGGGGCTTGATCTGGGCCAATTCCTGTTTCAGAGGCCAAGGGGGCCCTTAGGCTCAGGGACAAGTTGCCCCAGGGCTTGGTCTACACTAAAAGCGTCAGGAACCTCGAGTTGCCCGGAGGCACGTTGCTTGAGGTAGTAAATCATGGGCTTGGAGGTGGATATGTATACGCGGATTCTGCTTCCTCTGGATGGCTCTCCCCCCAGCGAGCACGCGGCAGGGGTGGGGTTGGCCCTGGCCGCCCGGCTCAAGGCGGAGGTGGTGTTGCTCCAGGTGCTCGAGCCCCACCGCTTTCAGGAACTGCGCGACCACACCGAAGCCTTGGCCCAGGCCCGTACGGTAGGCCAAGCCCTGCTCGAGCATTGGCACAAAGAGGCCCGGCGCCGCCACATCCCCACAGTCCAGCGCTTGGAAGAGCAGCGCGATATTGCCCAGGCCATCCTGCAGACCGCCTTGGAACAGCGCTGCGATCTGGTGATACTGGGCACCCACGGCCGTACCGGTCTGCCTCGGGTGCTGTTGGGGAGCGTGGCCGAGCGGGTGGCCCGGCTCTCGCCCCTGCCGGTGCTGCTGGTCCGCGGGGAGGGCCCCGAGAAAGCCCCGGAGTTCAAGCGCATTCTGGTGGCCCTGGACGGCAGCGAGTTTTCTCAGGAAGCCCTGCGTCATGCGGATGCCCTGGCTGGCAAGATTGGGGCCCGGTTGTCGCTGGTGCACGTGGTCCCCGACATCACCCAGATGCTCGCGGGATCGGGTCGGGCCTGGATGTATGCCAACCGCGGAGCCTTGCAGGCCCAGCTCGAGGCGGAGCAGAAGCGCCTTCGGGAGCAAGGCCAGTTCATTTTGAAAGAGGCCCAGCAGCAGTGCACCCACTGCGACAAGCTCCATCCGATTCTGCAGGAGGCTCACCGCTATCACATCAGCGAGCGAATCTGCCGGGTGGCTGAGGCGGAACGAGCAGACCTGATCGTGCTGGGCACCCACGGGCTTTCGGGGTGGCGCCAGTTTTTCCTGGGCAGCGTGGCCAACGAGGTGGCCCACCGGGCCAAGCAACCGGTGCTGCTGGTGCGCAAGCCTCAGAACGAACCGGACGAAGCGCACCTGCCCGCACCAGGAAAGTAGTCCTTTTGTGAGGAGGCGTTATGTACAACCGGATTCTAATCCCCACCGACGGCAGCGGCTGCAGTGAGGTTGCCGCCCAACTGGGCCTCGAGCTGGCCTCGCGCCTAAAGGCCGAGGTTACTGCCTTGTATGCCCTCGAGCCCCTCACCAACGTGGTGATGACCCCGGCCAGCGTTCGGTATTACGTGGACCTGGAACGGGACTTGGAACTGGCTGGCCGGCAGGCCCTGGCCAAGATTAAAGAGTGGGCCCAAGCGGCTGGAGTGACCTGCCACATTCAAGAGGGCAAAGGTCGGGCCGCAGAAGTCATCCTCGAGCTTGCCCCAAACCACGACCTGATCGTGATGGGGACTCACGGTTATAGCGGCCTGGACCGGTTTTTGCTGGGGAGCGTGGCCACCCGTGTTCTGCATAAGAGCCCCAAGCCGGTATTGGTGGTGCGGGAGGGGAACAAAGCGGGGGCGGTTCAGCAAATCCTGCTCCCCACCGACGGAAGCCAGCCCAGCCTGAAGGCCTTACACCACGGCCTCGAGCTGGCAAAGGTCCTGGGGGCAAGCGTAACCCTGCTCTACGCCCTCGAGGGGATGTATCACTACCTGGGCCCGGAAGCCACGCTCTATCCAGTGGACGATGGGCTCGAGGCCAGCTTCAAGGCGATCGGCCAGGAGGCTTTGGACCAGGCCATGGCCGCAGCGAAAGAGGCCGGGGTGCAAGCGCAGGCCAAGCTCACTGCGGGCAAGGCGGTGGATCGCATCGTAGAGGAGGCCAAAACCCACCACCTGGTGGTAATGGGTACCCACGGGCGTACCGGGCTGGATCGTTTGCTGCTCGGGTCGGTGACCGAAGGGGTGATCCGCCGCAGTGAAACCCCGGTGCTGGTGGTGCCTAAGGGCGTTGCAGATTGAAGCCAGAGCTCAGGCCAAACGGGTGACCGATTTGGCGGCCCACCCACCCCGGTGGGCCTGGATGGATAAGGGGATGCGGAGATGTCTCCGACCGGTACAGGGGGTTCTGAACAGAGGAGGCCTATGACCCCATGGCTCAGGGGCCTGAGTCAGGCTGAAGCGGAGCAAAAGCTGGCCCGACACGGCCCCAACCGTCTTCCCGAACCCCCCCCAGAGGCCTTATGGCGCAAGGGGTTGCGGCAGTTCCAGAGCCCACTCATCTACATTTTGCTGGTTGCGCTGGTGGTAGATCTGGCCCTATGGGGCTTCGAAGGAGGACATGGCGTCCCTTTTGAGTCCGTGGCCATCGGAATCATCCTGCTGTTCAATGCGGGGCTGGGGGTTTGGCAGGAGAACAAATCGGAAACCGCGCTGCGCAAGCTCAAACAACTCGCCACCCCTTTGGTCTGGACGGAGCGGGACGGGCGATGGCAACAAATCCCCAGCGATCTGCTGGTGCCGGGGGATCTGTTGCGGCTCGAGGCTGGCGACCGGGTACCGGCAGATGTGGTGTTGCTGGAGGGGAGCTCAGCGGTGGACGAGTCCGTGCTGACCGGCGAGAGCCTCCCGGTTGAAAAAGTGCCAGGCGACGAGCTCTACAGCGGTACCCTGTTGGTGCGCAATCGGATTTTTGCTCAGGTGGTGCGCACCGGTGAACACAGCGCCCTGGGCCGCTTGGCGGTGATGTTGGGTGAGGTACAGGCCGACCTCACCCCCTTGGAGCGCCGCTTACGGCGTTTCGGCCACCAGATCGCCCAGGTGGTTCTGGGGGTGGCCTTTCTGATGGCGCTGGGAGGGGTGCTGTTTGAGGGTTGGCACCGCTTGGACGAGGTGCTGTTGTTTGCGGTGGCCCTGGCGGTAGCGGCGGTGCCTGAGGGCTTGCCCGCGGTGCTGACCCTGACCCTTTCGCTGGGGGTCGAACGCATGGCGGGGCGCAAGGCGGTGGTGCGCAGGCTCGCGGCGGTGGAGGCGCTGGGCTCGGTGACGGTCATTGCGACCGATAAGACCGGCACCTTGACCGAAAACCGCATGGAGGTACAGGCCCTGGATAGCCCCGATCTTCCCGCAGCCTATCGGGTCTGCGCCCTGGCCAACGACGCCGACCATCAAGCCGGTGACCCGATGGATCTGGCCCTTCTGAGCTACCTTCGCAGCAAAGGACTTGACCCTGAAGAGCTGCGGGCTTGGTTTCCCCGCCGCACGGAGCGGCCCTTCGATAGCCAGCACCGGTTCATGCGGGTCACTGTAGACCAGGAGGGTCAGACCACCAGCTACCTCAAGGGTGCACCCGAGGTGCTGCTGGCCCGCTCGAGCCTGAGCCGGGCGGAGCTCGAGTCCTGGCAGGAAAAGGTCGCCGCCTATGCGGCGGAGGGGTACCGGGTGCTGGGGCTGGCCTGGGGTCGGGGAGAACGGGAGGAGGGCTTGCATTTTGCTGGGCTGGCCCTGTTCTGGGATCCACCCCGGCTCGAGGTCCCGGGGGCCATCCGGGAGGCTCAGGCCGCCGGCATCCGGGTGCTGATGGTGACCGGGGATCATCCCGCCACGGCCTTGGCCATTGCCCACCAGGTGGGTATTCCCGGCGAGCGGGTGCTCACCGGGGAAGATCTGGAAGACTTCGCCCCCGAAGCTCTGCAGGTGGCCCTAGCCGAGGTGAATGTCTTTGCGCGGATGCGACCCGAGCACAAACTGCGGCTGGTAGAGGCCCTCAAAGCCAGGGGCGAGATCGTAGCCATGACCGGGGATGGGGTCAATGATGCCCCTGCCCTCAAGCGCTCCGATGTGGGGGTGGCCATGGGACAGCGCGGATCGGACGTGAGCCGCGAGGTGGCCGATCTGGTTCTTCTGGACGATAACTTCGCCACCATCGTGGCTGCCGTTGAGGAAGGCCGCAGCATCTACGAAAACATCCAGAAGTTCGTCCGCTTTCTCTTCTCCACCAACGTGGCCTTGGTGCTCTTGGTGTTGCTGGGGCTGCTGGCCGCGGTGGTGCTGGGGCTGCGCGACGCGGCGGGAGCCTTCTTCGTGCCCCTTACGGCGGTGCAGCTCCTGTGGATCAACATTCTCGCCGATGGCCCTCCGGCCCTGGCGCTGGGGGTAGACCGCAACCCTGGGGTCATGCGCCAACAACCCCGTAGCCCCAGTGCCCCTTTGCTCGACGGGCCCTCACTGGCCTTCATCCTGATTACGGGAGCGGTCAAGGCCCTTTTGGGGGCTGCGCTGTTGGTGTTTTTGTTCCTACAGGGGGTTGGCCTCGAGACCGTGCGCAGCGGGGTTTTTCTCTATGAGTCGCTGGCCCAGCTGATCTTCGCCTATCCCTCCCGCAGCCTGCGCCTTCTGCCCCTACCCAACCGCTGGCTGGACTTGAGCATCTGGGGTGCGGTGGGGCTGATGGTCCTGATCTTTGTGCTGCCGCAGGGCCGGGTGTTGCTGGGGCTGGCCCCGCTCGGCCTCGAGCCAACCCTCTGGATCTTGGCGGCCACCTCCCTGACCTGGGCCACAGCCGCCTTGACCGCCCGCTGGTTGCGCCAACATTCCGCCTGAGGGTTTATACCTGCTGCTGGAGTCCTCCCGAAGGAGGTGCGGGTTTAGCCTTGCGGATTGAGGATGCCCTCGATCTTCTCGAGCGCTTCCTGCGGCAGGTCCACTCCGGCTGCCCCCAGGCTCTCCCGGATTTGTTCGGGTTTGGTGGCCCCGGTGATCGCACTGCTGACGCCCTTTTGCCGCAGCACCCAGGCCAGGGCCAGCTGGGTGCGGGTCAGGCCCAGGCCATCGGCCACCTTTTTCAGGGCCTTAACCTTTTTGCTGTTCTCCTCGGTCAGGTAGCGGTTGCCAAACTGGGGCAGCCGGTCAAAGCGACTGCCCTTGGGGATGCCCTTATCATAGCGCCCGGTGAGCATGCCCTGGGCCAAGGGGCTCCAGACCACCAAGCCCATCCCAGCCTGTTCGGTCTCAGGCAGGATTTCCTTCTCGACCCGCTCGTGATAGAGCATCGAGTACTGTGGCTGCTCCACCACCGGGGGGTGAAAGCCGTGGGCTCGGGCGAAGCTGACCGCCTCTACGATTCGTGGGGCCGGCCACTCCGAGGTGCCCCAGTAGAGGATCAGGCCCCGGTCAATCAGGCTGGACATGGTGGGGACCAGTTCCTCCATCGTGACCTCGGGGTCGTAGCGATGGCAGAAGTACAGGTCTACGTAGTCGGTGCCCATACGCTTGAGGCTTTTGCCGATGCTCTCGAGGATGTGTTTGCGGCTCAGGCCCCGGTCGTTGGGATCGTCGGACATGGGCCAGAACAGCTTGGTGCTCATCACCAGGGTGTGGCGGGGGAATTCGGCCAGGGCTCGGCTCAAGACCTCCTCGCCCTGCCCTCGAGCGTACGCGTCGGCGTTGTCGAAGAAGTTAACCCCCCCTTCGTAGGCAATGCGCACGATCTTGCGGACCTGCTCCTGATCCTTGACCGAGTCGCCATAGGTGGTCCAAGCCCCCATGGAGATCTCCGAAACCTTGATTCCCCACTGGCCGAGTTTTCGATAGCGCATAGGCATAGGGTCCTCCGCTGCCTAGCTTACGCCGCGCGGCCCAGAACCTTTTGTGGGCTAGATAGCAGCCCAAATGACACTTGCACCGTATTTGCCTGTGGGAAAAGGAGCAAAATAGTATCACAGTGAATAGGGTGGGAAACTTATGGCCAACGAGACAACGATCCTCCTAGATGCGGTGAAGCAGGCCCTGGCCGAGGAGAAGGCTGTGGCCCTGGCTACGGTGGTGCGGGTGATTGGGTCGGCCTATCGACGCGAGGGGGCCAAGATGGTGGTGCGTGAGGATGGGGGCTCGGCCTGCATGATCTCGGGGGGGTGCCTCGAGCAGGAAATGATCGAGATGGCCATGGGGATTCTGGCCAAAGGCCAGCCCAGCCGCGCCATTTTCGACTACAGCGAGGATAAAACCTGGTGGCCGGGCTGTGGCGGTACGGTAGAGGTGTGGGTGGAGCCCGTGCAGCCGGGCGATCTGCTGTACCGCTGGCTGGAAACCGGCTCAGAGGCCGAGCCCTCGGTGTTGGCTACGGTCCTTGGGGGCGGGGAGGGGCGGGTTTGGGTGCGCTCGGATGGTTCAGTGGAGGGCCAGATCGCCCCGTCTGAACTGCACCAGGCCACTGTGCGGGCTGCCAGGGGGATGCTGGCCGGGGGCTCGAGGCCGACCACCCGGTATGTCGGTGAGGCGGAGGTGTTTTTTGACCTCAGCACCCCGGTGCCCGAGCTGGTGCTCTTGGGCGCAGGGCACGACGCCAAACCGATGGCCAATCAGGCCCTGGTGCTGGGGTTCCGGGTTACGGTGGTGGATGCCCGGCCGGATCTGCTGGCCGGGTTTGAAGGGGTGCAGACCATTCAGGCCGCCCCTGAGGAGTACCCCCAGAAGGTGGTGCTTTCACCCCGCCAGAACGTGATTGTGATGAACCATCACCTGGACATTGACCGCAAGGCCCTGGAGCACGCGCTAAGGTCTCCAGCCCGCTATGTGGGGGTGCTGGGGCCGAGCAGCCGCTTGGAGAGGATCCTCGAGGCGGCCCGGCAGGAGGGATTTGTACCCACCCCGGAGCAAAGGGCCCGGATCCGCAACCCCATCGGCTTGGATATCGGGGCGGAAAGCCCGGAGGAGATCGCGGTGGCGGCCCTGGCCGAGATCCTGGCCCTGCGGAGGGGGTTTGCCGGGGGGTTCCTGAGCGAAAAAAGGCAAGGCATCCACGATGCGGTGGGGGCGGGGCTCGAGGCCCTGCGCTGAGGCTGTACGAAAGGGCTTTGGGCTGCTAGAATAAGAGGTCTGGGGGCGTTCCGGCTTCGACAGGGATGCTCAAAGGCCATACCGCGTGCCGAGGTTCCGGTGGCCTCGTAAAACACCGGAAAAGCCATAACTGGCAACAACAGCTACGCTCTCGCTGCTTAAGCCAGCGACGTTCTCCAGAAGCCCAGCCGATGGCGTGCTGGACGAACGACCTAAAGTCGGCTAGCCCAAAGTGAGGCTTCGTAGCCACGGGCGAATTCTAACGAGGCTCGGTCCGCAGCCCTTGTCGGTGGGGAACCTGCGGGCGACCTTAAAGCACCGACTACGCACGTAGAAGTGGGCTGGAGGGGTCTTTGGACAGGGGTTCGATTCCCCTCGCCTCCACCAAAGGAGAACCGGGCTGGGCCCGGTTCTTTTTTTGTTCACGCACTAATGCTTGACTGGGTTTTGAGGGGCCAAGGCTTCCCTCGAGCGCAGCAGCCGCAGCGAGTTGGCCGTTACCAGCGCGGTGGCCCCGGTGTCGGCCAGAACCGCCGGCCATAGCCCCGTAAGGCCAAGCAGGGTGGTAACCAGGAAAAGCCCTTTCAGCCCCAAAGCCAGGGCGATGTTTTGCACGATGATCCGCAGGGTATTTCGCGAGAGCCGGATCAGGCCGACCACCCCTTGCACGGAATTGTGCAGCAGGGCGGCGTCGGCGGCCTCGAGGGCCACCTCGGTACCGCTGCCCATGGCAATGCCCACGTCGGCTTGGGCCAGGGCCGGGGCATCGTTGATCCCGTCGCCCACCATGACCACCGTTCCCCTGGACTGGAGCTGAGCAATTCGCCTCAGCTTGTCCTCTGGCATCAGCTCGGCACTGGCCTCCAGCTCGAGTGTGGCCGCGATGCCCTTAGCGGCATGCGCGTTATCCCCGGTAAGCATCACGCTTCGCAGGCCCAAGGCGCTGAGCTCGGCCAGGGCGCGGGCTGCCTCGGGGCGGGGTTCGTCCCGAAGGGCAATCAATCCCAGCGGCTTAGGTGGGTTCATCAGCACCACCACGGTTTTCCCTTGGCGCTCGAGCCCCTCGATCTGGGCCGCGAGGGGTGCCTCCAGGGGGGCTAACTCGGCAGCATACCGAGGGGAGCCCACCGCCAGGGTACGCCCTTCAACCTGAGCGATGGCGGCTTTGCCCTTGATGGCTTGCCCGTTGGTGGACGGGGGGATGGGCCCCTGAGCCTCCTCCGCTTTTTCCCGAATCGCCCGGGCTAAAGGGTGGGCAGAACCTCCCTCCACCGCGGCCGCAAGGCGCAACACCTCGGCGGCGGGGAGCTCGAGCCCCAGCACATCCGTCACGGTGGGCTGGCCTAGGGTAAGGGTGCCGGTCTTATCAAAGACCACCGTCCTGGTCGAGGCCAGGGTCTCCAGCACAGCCCCCCCCTTGATCAGCAGGCCCTGCCGGGCCCCTGCCGAGATCGCCGAGGTAATGGCGGCGGGTACGCTCAGCACCAGCGCGCAGGGACACCCGATCAACAGCAAGGCCAGCCCCTTGTACAACCACTCATGCCAGGCCGCGCCCAAGAGCAGTGGCGGGACGACCGCCACGAGAAGGGCCACAAGAAGCACCCCAGGGGTGTAAAAGCGGCTGAAGCGATCGATCAGGCGTGCGGTCGGGGCTTTGGACTCCTGGGCTTCCTCCACCAGATGCAGGATGCGGGCCAGGGTGTTGTCTTGGGGGTTTCGGTCTACCCGCAGGGTGATCACTCCGTCGGTGTTGATGCTCCCGGCGTATACGGTTTGGCCAATACCCTTGCTCACCGGCAGGGACTCACCGGTGACCGCGGATTCATCGAAGGCCGAGTGGCCGCTGAGAATGGTCCCGTCCGCGGGAACCCGGCCCCCGGGTTCCACCTGCACCACCTGACCGATCCGCAGGCTCTCCGCCGGCACCTCCCGAACCTGCCCCCCTTCCACCCGCCAGGCGGTTTTGGGGGTGAGGCTGGCCAGGGCCTGGATGCCGGCTCGAGCCCGCTGGGCCGCAAGGCCCTCCAAAAGCTCCCCCACCGCGAACAAAAACACCACCACCGCAGACTCAGCCGCGGCCCCGATCAGAACGGCCCCCAGGGCCGCCACCGTGACCAAGGTGTTGATGCTGAAGGGGTTTCCCAGCCGGGCGGAGCCCCAGGCCCGAACCGCCAGCGGCTCGATCCCTACTAGGGTGGCCCCAATGTAGCCCCAATGGGCCAGGTGCGGCTCCACCCAGCCCAGGAGGAATGCCAGGCCCAGCAGGGCCCCGCTGCCCAGGACCAATCGGCCCTGGCGGGTCTTGAGCCCGAAGAGGGCAGCCTGGGGGGTGGGGGATGGGTTGGGGCTGCGCAGCCGGGGCTCATAGCCCAGGCGGCGAATGGCCGCCTCGAGGGCCTCGCGATGGGTGCGGGACTCGTCTAAGTCGAGCCGCAACAACTGGGTGCTAAAGGTCACACGCGGATTGAAGGCGCCGGGGGTGCGGCCCACCAAGGCCTCGATCTTCTGGGCACACTCGGCGCAGTCCATGCCCTCGATCAGATAGCACAGCTCAGAGGAGGAGGGGGTTGGGGTGACGCTCATGAGGACTCCTTTGATAACGCCAATTCAACATCTGAATACTCATTCAAATATCGCTCTCAGTGTAGCAGGAGTTTTCCCAAACACAAGGGGGCGCGGAGGCTATTCCCCGGCGTGCTCGAGGGCAAAATCGAGGATGGTGGCTACGTGTTCATCGCTCAGGCGGTAGAAGACCTGGCGGCTGGCTTTGCGCGGGGTGACCAGTTTGAGCCGGCGCAGCAGCCGGAGCTGATGGGAGACCGCCGATTCGCTCATGGCCACCGCTGCAGCTAGATCACCCACACACAGCTCGCCTGCGGCTCGCAGCGCTGATAGCAAGCGCATTCGGGTGGGGTCGGCGACGGCCTTGAGCAGCTTGGAGGCCTCGGCGATTAGGTAGGAGGGGGGTAGCCCGGCTCGAGCCCGCTCCACCGCGGCTGGATCGGTCACCTCAGAAGGGGCCATACCCCATGCTACCTTGCAGGGCGGCGGAGCCTTTTCACGTGGCTCAGCCGGTAGGGGCTAGGCTAGAAGGGTGCCCCTTCTGCGTGGCCTAACCCTGGTGCTGCTCCTGCTCTCGGTCTGGGGGCCCAGCCTGCCTTTAAAGCCGTTGCGCACGGTGGTGCTGCTTGATCAGAGCCCCTCAGATCGGGAGGCTGTGTGGAAGATCGCCCCCCAGCTCGAGCGGCCCCACGCCCGCTATATCGCCTTTGCTACCTTCGCCGACACGGTATCCACAGCGACCGCCCGCCGCCTGGATCTGGGCCAGGGAACCCGCCTTACCCCAGCCCTGCGCCAAGCGGAAGCGCTCCACCCCGACCGCATTCTGCTGGTCTCAGATGGGCTGTTCCAAGATCAACCCTCGCCCCCGTCGGTGCCCCTGTATGGGCTGTACCAGCCCCCCAGCCCGCACCTCTCGCTCAGCCTGGTTCCCCCTGCCCTGCCCAGCAAGGGCGAGCGGGTGGAGGTGCGAGCCCTGGTGGAATCCACCGCGACCACCCCGGCCAAGCTCGTGCTGGATGGGCCCAGTGGGCGGGTTGTGCGCACCCTCTCGCTACTGCCGGGGCGCTCGAGCAGCGGATACCGCTTCACGCTGGAGGATACCGCCTTAGTCACCGCCCGCCTCGAGAGCCCGCTGGGAACCCAGGAGGCCCGCCTCGAGCTCTCCCCAGCGGGCCGCACCCAGGTTTGGGTGTTGGGGGATGCGGCCCTGGCCCGATTGCTCACCGCGCAGGGCTTTGCGGTGGAAACCCCGGCCCACCTGAGCCTGCCGATCCGGGCTCAGGTGGTGGCGCTGGGGTTGGGGGCGCGGGATCTCTCCGCGGGGGAGCTTGATGCTCTCCAGAGCTTTCTGCAGGGGGGCGGGAGCCTGCTCTGGACCGCCACCCCCAAAGGGCTCTTTTTTGGCGGATGGGAGCGCACCAACCTGGCCGAGGCCATTCCCCTCAAGCCAGTGGAGGAACCCGGTGGGGTGGGGATGGTGTTGGTGCTGGATGTCTCCGGGAGCATGGCCGATGCGGACAAGCTGGGGTTGGCGGTGGAGGGGGCTTTGGAGCTGATTCGCTCGGCTCGAGCCCAGGACTATGTGGGGGTGGTGACCTTTTCCTCGAGCGCGCGCTGGTTGTTCAAGCCCCGCCCCATGACCGAGCAAGGCCGCAAGGAGGCCGAGAGCCTGTTGATGGCGGCGACGGCCGGCGGTGGAACCCGCATGGGGGAGGCCTATGCCGAGGCGGTGCAGGCTTTGGCCAACACCCCCACCCAGTCCAAACAGATCCTGGTGCTCACCGATGGGTTGCTGTCGGACAACCCCACCCCCATCCTGCAAGCGGCCCAGAAGGCCACCCCAGCCATCCAGACCAGCGCTGTGGCCTTGGGGGCCGATGCGGACCGCAGTTTTCTGCGCGCCCTGGCCAATGGTGGGGGAGGGGCGTTCTGGGATGTGCCCAGCCCTCAGGACCTGCCCCGCTTTTTCCTCGAGGAAGCCCAGCGGGCCTTCCGGCGCAAAACCCTGGAAGGGCGTTTCCCCCTGGCCGTACGGCCCCATCCCGTTACCCGTGGGCTCGACCCACCCCCCCTCTCGGTGCTGTTGCCGGCGCAGTCCCAGGCCTGGGCTCAGCCCCTTTTGACCTCAGGGCAGAACGTGGT